>CAZLEI010000011.1:0-38432 GCA_964558505.1 uncultured Methanomassiliicoccales archaeon
TGCTGTTAGTCCCGGCCGCAGGAAGGGTGATGACCAACGGCGTTGTCGCGGCCACACCGGCGACGTTCACGAAGAAGACAGTCCCTCCGACGTTGGATTGCGTGTTGGGGGATATGCTCATCACGACGGTGACCGGTGCGCCGGCGGTCACTGCGTTCCCAGGGATCTCAATGGCCATGGATCCTCCGATGGTGACGTCGATCTTCGAAGCGTTATTCGCATTCGGTGTGAACTTGACCGCCTCTCCGCCGTCTGACACTATCAAGACAGAATCACCGATTTTGATGTCTGGAACATTGTAATTCTTCGCTTCTATATGCTCCCCATGTTCAATGTACTTCACACCATCCTGTGGACTCTCGCCCGAGAATAGGCTCCTGTTGAGAAAAGTGCCGGATCCTCCTATGGATCCATCGTTCACGAAGACCCCGTGGTTCGTGAATTTCTTATCCAGATTGATGATCAGCTCTGAACCTTCCTTCATTTCGAACTTGTCGTAGCTGTCGATCGTCCCGTTATTTGTGATGATCCCCTTGTTGACTATCGCACCGTGGTTGATTATCGTGCCGTTGTTGATCAGCTTCGCATCGGACCACACCGTGATTGAGGATCCGGACGAGATCTTGAGTCTGCTTTAATTTTTGATCTCGAATGTGACTTCTGGCGCATCTGCCTGTTTATTCGTCCACAGAAGAGCATCCGCGCAGTCGACATCCACATTGGCATTGCCCCCTATGGTGATTTTATTCGAAAGCGCGAGGAACAGCACCTTGTTCGTCCTTGTGCATTCGATGAACTCGATCTCCTTCACTGTCACCTTGGAATCGCTGAAGACATCGACGTTGACCGGGCAGCAATCGTTGCCATTGAAGTCGAAGACAATATTCAATATACTCACGGAATGGCCTATCGGGTTGACGTACACCGCATGATCGACCTCAGAAGTGGAGTTCCTGATGAGGAACCTGCAATCGGCGATCGTCATGGCCTCTGTGGCAGCCGTGGTCACTTCCACGCCTCCCTTCTTCGCTTTCGTGATGTCTATCGTGTTCCCTCCGATAGACCCTTTGTATACCACGATCATATGGTCTGCGCTCCCGTCGATCGTACCGGACCCTTTGATCACCCCGCTGTTCGCAAAGGTCCCGTTGTTCGTTATGGTGCCATCGTTCACTATCGTCCCGTTGTTGGTCAGGGTGACGCCTTTGGAGATGGTCAGACTCTGCACTCCCGGAACTATCAATACCCGCCCGGACCTCAGCTCGATATTCTCTGTTATAGCGAACGATCCTCCGATGAGGACATTCCTGCCATCATCTTCGCCGTTCAAAACACTCTTCATGGATTCGAAGGTGGTAACTGTATTGTAATCCTGACTGTCGCCGTCCGCACCGCCTTCGGAGCAAAGCGCAGACACGCAGGCCGTTCCTGCCGCCGCCAAGATGACAACGGCCGCGATGACCAAGAGCGCACTCTCCGATCCCCTGCCGTGAGCGGAACGGGAAGGACCTTTGATATCATGCCCGGTCCCCTGTCTGTCCGATCTCATATCGTTTCCCATGTCGGATATACTCCCGCCCATGGTACTTCTAATCTTGCCTGTGAAATGACACGACGGATGCCCCGGGTCCTCCGCAGACCCTCCGTCCCTGGGATACGGCCCACGGATGTGTCCTGTCCTCCCATGGATGGGCATGTGCGTCAGTACCGATGATGCCTGCACAGCATCGTCGGGGAACCGGCATATGGGAGATATTAAGAATGCCCATGGCGTTCCATAAACATGGATAATAAACTTATCGCAATCCTTGCAGTCGCTATCATAGCGATAGCGGGCATCGGTGTCGCAGCGGTCATGATGAACCAAGGCGACACGCAGGTCGGCGTGATATACGATGGGAACGGGGGAAAGACATCGACGGGTGAAACGCGTGCCGTCTATGACAACGATGTCGCGATGATCAACATGTTCACCAACGGCGATCTCGTCTTCAAGAACTACAACACCAAGGCCGACGGGACCGGTACCACATACAATGTAGGCGATGCGGTATCACGTGGTATGACATTGTACGCCCAGTGGTCGGAGAAGACTGCATTCTGGGTGACCTCATACAGTACCAACATAACCTCGCTCGTGAATGTAGCACTCAACGGCAATACCCCGGGCATGTTGTCCCCGGTCGGTCCGGTCAATATGATCACGGTGACCGGCGGCACCGGTTGGACAGTCAACGATAATGTGTTCAGCTGCGTCATTGACGGAAAGAACTACACACTGACCATCAAAGTCACTGGTGACGGCGTCTCCGGTCTTATCTACGACCTCGATGACAACGGCCTTCCCGAAGTCGGATTCAAGACGACTAGTGATATCGGATTGTACTTATCGTTGAAAAGAATTTGATGGATTGTCTTTCACGAGTCCGGGCCTCGGCCCGGATTCAAACCGTTTTATCCATCACTGTTGCAAGGGGATGGAATAAAGGATGTATTACCCAAACTGGAATTTCTTATCCAAATGAACTGATCTCAATCACTATGTAACGCTGCTTCATGAAGAAACGTGACCGTAGCAACCATATCATTCGATAGGAATCTTGTCATCCGGAACGAATAAGGGATTCGGAGTTGCCTCAGCGAACCTCCTTGCTTAATCAGCCGTTCGTCGATAATATCACATGTTCACAGAACACAGTATAAAAGACGAGAGTTTCGGGCAGAGATGGAAGACCATTGATTGGGAAAGGATCCAGGACAAAGCGGATTCCATGCAACGGGACATATCGAGGGCATCGTTGGAAGGCGACCTTGCGAGACTGGAACTCGCGAAGGCCGCATTCCTGTCGTCATATGAAGCTAGGGCATTAGCCGTGAGGCACGTCACCGATTCCAGTTCGACAGGCAACCCAGGCCTCGGGGAGGCATGGATCACGGACGAGGACAAAGGAAGGGCGGTATCGATACTCACCGTTCACGATTATCATTCCGAACCGTACCTGACGTTCAGGATCCATGAGGAGAAGAGCAACAAGGAACGCATGATAAGCCTCGCAACCTTCTTCGACCGTGCGATACACGACATGTACCGCATGGCGATGGAACCTGCCATAGAACCTCTTCTGGACAAGCGTCTGTTCTCGTCGAGAGAGGGCAGGAGCCTGTCAGACGCCTGCATGGAAACAGTGTATCTCCTGTCCGGGCCCGAGGCTCCGATGTGGGTGCTCAGGTGCGACGTCAAAGCGTTCTACAGCACCATCGACCATCGCTGGCTGAAGGAGAACACGGGCATGCCCGAGGATGTCATCGCTCAGATCCTGGACCCTGGATTCAAATCATCTCCCGATTCTGATACAGTGCATTACCATCAGGGCGTTCCCATGGGCGACAGGCTCTCCCCTGTGTTCGCCAACATGATACTCAACGGGATCGGCAACGGCCTGCAGGATCCCGATGATCCGCTGAACGGAGTCACCGTCAGATGGGTGGACGACATGATAATCACGGCAAGGACGGAAGAGGATGCGAAGCAGTTCCTCGGCCACGTGAACGCGTTCCTCGCCGAGAGGAACATGTCACTGAATACCGAGAAGACTTACATCGCGAACACACGGGACGGATTCGAATTCCTCAAGTTCAGGTTCAAGCGCATCTACAACTCAGTGGAGATATTCCCTACAGAGCAGTCGTTGGACGATTTCAGGAACGGCATCGCGTACGTGTGTTCGAATTTCGGCGGCGACGAGAGGAAGCTGATCAAGGACATCAACAGCAAGATGCGCGGATTCGCCACAAAGTACAGGATCGCCGACCTGACCCACGTCGCCGACGATCTGGACGCATTCGTAAGGGATTCGGCGATATCATGCATCTTCGATCTAACGCATGTATCGAAGAGCGACATCGAAAAGAGACTGACCTCCGGTCACGATATCGAAGTGGACGGCATTAGGCTGATGACAGCATCATCGATAGAGAGGGTTCCCCACCCCAGGGTCTGGCTGACTGCAAATCCGTATCTCGACAGGGATTACTTCGAGGAGAGGAGCAGGTTGCTGGCGAAGACCAAGATCGTCAAGGAGAAGGTACTGTGGGATTCCAGGAACGGGATGTGCGCAGTCTGCGGCCTTCCCATACAATACGATCAGGAGCGCTCGATCATGACGGACATCGATGGCGAGAGAGGATACATCCACACGGATTGCGCCGAAGATACGGAGTATACGCGCATCAGAGGCCATTTCTCTTCGATGCCGGACAGGAACATCCTCGGTGTTCCGTTAGGGGAGGTCAGAAACGAACCGATGAAGAAGGTTCGCAAAGAGCAGCCAAGCAATCCGATGCCCAAGGCGAATCCGAATGCTCTGCCGGTGGTGAAGTTCGATTCCGGCAGGTCATCCAAATTCCAATCGCTGACCGATCATCTGGCATCGAATCGGGGGCAATCGCTGACCATGACCATGGAAGAGGTGGAATCCATCCTGGGCGCCGAACTGTGTGAAAGCGCCAGGAAGGTAGCCGGCCATTGGCAGCGCAAGGGATATGGCCTCAGGAACGCCGTCGAAAGTGCCGGATGGACGCTTGGCGAAATAGATATCGATAATGAGAAGGTGACGTTTTTACATATGGCACCGAGGAGGAACGACCGTTCCCCGGCGGAGAGCGCATACCTCAGGAGGCAGGACCGCATGTTCGGCGCAGAGGATCTGAAAAGGCGCGACGAAGCGATAAGGATCGGCCGTTTCGGCAGGTTCACGCGTTATCTGCTAGACTGTGATAAGGACCAGCTGTTCCTGTCGTTCAGGGAGATCGAGACTATCCTCGGCAAAAGACTGCCTGACTCGGCAACGAAGAGGGACCTATGGGGCAGCAGAGCGCCCGGGAAGATGCTCCTGGCGATAGAGGACGGCGATTACGAGAAGGTATCCGTCAATCTCACAGGCAAGACGCTGCTGATAGCGAAGGTGTACTGCGAGCCCGATCCGACCAAGGGTACGGTCGAGGGCGGGAAGCTGAAGCTGAAGTCGCTGTTCACGAACGGTACTGTCTGATCTCGGGGCTGTGTTGCCTGCCGATCGTCCCCGCGTGTGGTCGGGACATGTTCCGCCGGGGGCACATCCTTCCCCCTCGTGCGGGCACGCAGCATATCCTGAACATGATTGTAATCCTCCGGGGAGACCGGCGAATCCGCCATGTGCGGGAGCAGGATGCCGTCCCACCTCATGTACCCCGCGTACACCGGATTGTGCAGTATGTTGCGGATATTGTACTTGTTCCAAGGGTTCCCGCGACGTGTGAGCGTCCCATCCCTGTTCAGCTTGTACGCTATCGTGTCCACGGGATCCCCGCCGATGCAGAGCCTGAAGATCGCACCGACGACCTCCTGCTCGTCCGGGACGGAGGCCAGCTGCCCGTGCTCGATGCAGAAACCGAAGGGCGGGTTGAACCCCATCGTCCCCTTGGACTGCTCCTCCTGGGCCAGGGTCTCGGCCTTCTCCCGCATCCCGATGTACGTGCGCTCGCCGATCTGCTCGCTCTCGAGCTGGGCGATCCTCTGTATCATGTCCACCACGAACCTGCCGAAGGCGTTCGTGGTGTCCAAGGATTCCGTGGACGAAACGAACATCTTGCCGTTGCGGTCCAGCTCGTCCATCATGTTCATGAAATTACGGCTGTTCCTGTGGATACGGTCCATCTTCAGGACGAGGAGAAGGTCCCAATCGTCCATGGATGCCATCATCTCGCGGTACGCGGGACGGTTGATGCTGCGTCCGGAATACCCGTCGTCCCGGAAGACGCGAACGGGCTCCCATTCCTCCGCAATGCAGTAATCCATGAGGATCTGCTCCTGGGCATCCAGTGAGTAACCCTCCGCGGCCTGTTCGTCCGTGGACACCCTTATGTAGAGAGCGGCGCGCATATGCGCCTCAGAGGGTGTTGCTCACGCTTCCGTTAATGTACTCGAAGTCGCTGGTGTCGACTATGGCGACGTGGTCCCCGGGGCGGATGATGTCGTCCCATCTCACGTAGCCTATGTACAGCGGATTGTGGAGGATGTTGCATATGGACTGCTTGTTCCATCTGCCGCCTTTCTTCGCGGGGATGGCGGCCGCGTTGAGCTGGTCTGCGATGTCCTGCATCGAGAGACCTTTCTTGTACAGTTTGTAAATCGCCTTCACGGTGTACGCCTCGTCCACTTCGACCTCCAGTTGGCCGTCGTTGTACACGTACCCGTAGGGGTGCCCCGATCCGAGGTGCCCCGATCCGCACTCTGCCTTCCTCTCCATACCGATCCTCACCCTTTCACCGATCTGCTCGCTCTCGAGCTGAGCTATCCTCTGGACGGTATCCATGACGAATCTGCCCATGGCCGTAGTGGTGTCGAACTTCTCGAACATGGACGTGAATTCCTTCCCCTTCTTCCGGAGATCGTCCATCATCAGGGCGAAATTCACGCTGTTCCTGTGTATGCGGTCCATCTTGAGGACCAGCAGCACATCCCATTGCTCGCTGTCCGACATCATCCGAGCGTATTCCGGGCGATGCGTATTGCGACCTGAGCAGCCCTCGTCCTGATAGTGTCCCGATATCGTCCATCCCCTCGCACGGCAATATGCCTCGAGGCGTTTGGTCTGAGCATCCAGGGAATAACCTTCCTTGGCCTGATCCTCCGTGGACACTCTCGTGTAGAGTGCGGCCCGCATCCCATCCATCCGGATGTAGTATGATGTTCGATGTATAAAATAACAGCAGACAAACGGCAGACAATCAGATGACGATCGTCTGACATCGGTATGCGAAGCGGCAGGATCCCGTCATATGGTATACGAAAAGGTAGAAGGGAGGGGTGTTGCCCCCTCCCGGGAAGTTTAGAGCCTCACATCATGCCGGGCATGCCGCCCTGAGGGGGCGCCGGGGGTGCCTGGCGGGATGCGATGACGTCGTCGATCCTGAGGATCATGTTGGCGACCTCGTTCGCGGAGTTGATGGCCTGGACCTTCACCCTGAGGGGCTCCACGACGTTCTTCTTGAGCATGTCGACTGCTTCTCCGGTGTCGAGGTCGATACCGTAGTAGATGCCGGTCTTGTTCTTCTTGTCGTGGGCGTTCTTCAGTTTGATGATGGCGTCGATGGGGTCGATTCCCGCATTCTCGGAGAGAGTCCAGGGGATGATCTCCATGGCCTTCGCGAACTTCTCGATGGCCAGCTGCTCTCTGCCGCCGACGGAGGATGCGTACTCGGCAAGCCTGAGCTCGAGTTCTATCTCGGGTGCTCCTGCGCCTGCGACGACCTTTCCGTCCTCCATGGCAACACCGACGACACGGATGGCGTCGTGGAGGGACCTCTCGACCTCTTCCAGGACGTGCTCGGTGCCGCCCCTGCAGAAGATGGTGATCGCCTTGGGGTTCTTGCAGCCGGTGATGAAGATCATGCCGTCATCTCCGATCTGCTTCTCCTCGGCGAGGGATGCGTTGCCGAGGTCCGTTTTGGTGAGCTCGGCGGGGTTGCCGACGATGTTAGCGCCGGTTGCCTTCGAGATCGCCTCGAGGTCGGACTGCTTGAGGCGCCTGGCGGCCATGATGCCGTTCTTGGACAGGTAGTGCTGGACGAGCTCGTCGATGCCCTTCTGGCTGAAGACCACGTTCGCGCCGGTGGCTTTGATCTTCTCGACCATGTCCTTCATGCCCTTCTCCTCCTCTGCGAGGAATGCGGACATGGTGGTGGGGTCGGTTATGCTTATGTGCGCGTCGACCTCGGTCTTCTTGACCTCGAGCGCGCAGGAGAAGAGGGCGATCTTGGCGTCCTTGATCTCCTTGGGCATGCGGGAGTGGATCCTCTCTTTGTCGATGACGACTCCCTGGACCATGTAGGTGTCCGCGATGACCCCGCCGATCTTCTTCTCGATCCTTATGTTGGCGGTGTCGACGGATTTGCCGGTCTGGATGGATTTGCATGCGCTGACCACGAGGTCTGCGAGGAAGTCCTCCTGCTCGCCGACGGATTTGCCGGTGAGTGCGGTGGATGCGACCTTCTTGAGTATCTTCTCGTCGGTTGCGGGGACGGCGATATCGTTGAGGATCTTGACGGCTTTGACGGCGGCCATCTTGAATCCGCTGGTGATGATCGTGGGGTGGACGTTGGAGTCGATGAGCTCCTCGGACTGTTTGAGGAGTTCGCCGGCGAGGACGACGGATGTCGTCGTGCCGTCGCCGCACTCGGTGTCCTGGGTCTTCGCGACCTCCACGACCATCTTGGCCGCGGGGTGCTGGACGTCGATCTCTTTGAGGATCGTCACACCGTCGTTGGTGATGACGACGTCGCCGATGGTGTTGACGAGCATCTTGTCCATTCCCTTGGGTCCGAGAGTGGACCTGACGGTGTCAGCAACGGCCTTTGCCGCGCTGATGTTGTTGAACTGAGCCTCTTTGTCTTTGCTTCTCTCTGTGCCTTCTTTGAGCACTATGATGGGTTGATTTCCAGAACCATACATGAGTAGTCACTCCATGTTAGATACTATCAGTAATTTTGTTCTTCTATATTAACATATCTCTATATGCACACGATGTGGACATGACATCCGCGTCATTCAGCGTCTTCTGGAGAACACATCGCGGACCTCTATGCCCGCGGACAATGCCAGCCTGCGTATCCTCTGCCTGGACAGGTCGGATCCCGAGAATCCCATGCGCCCGAGGCGCGCCGAGAGCTCCGGGCGGGGGTTCAGGGAATCCAGGTACATCAGGCGCACGCCCGTGGACGCGACCGCGTCGACGAACGCCTCCTCCCTGCCCTCGAGATGGTCGAGCACCGGGCCCACGAGGGCATAGGTGCTTATGCCCGCGTCCGTGAGCCCCTTGAGCGCCGCCAGCCTCCCCGCCGGGAGGGTGGCCCCGGGCTCGGTGATCTTGGATATGCGGTCGTCCAAGGACGTTATCGTGACCGCGACCATGCCCTTCATCGAACCCAGCAGGTCCACGTCGCGGAGGACCAGGTCGGATTTCGTGTGCAGGTGTATGCGGACACCCTTCGACGAGAGGATCCCCAGGCACTGCTGGGTCAGGCAGAACCTGGATTCGGCGTACTGGTACGGGTCGGTGACGGTGCCTATGCCCACGATGCCGGATATGCCGGGCAGCTCCTTTGCGAGCCGGTCCGTTATGTTCGCCTTGACCTTGACCACCCGCCAATCCCCCCATGGGGTATGCGTCACCTCCGGCGCATAGCAGTAGACGCAGCCGTGCTCGCATCCGCCGTAGGGGTTCAGGGCGTAATGCATATCCGGGAGCCCGGACGGCGAGAGCGCGCGCCTGCATTGGACCACCGTGTACACGCCGTCCCACTTGGAACCGTCAGAGAAATCGTAAATGTCAGTAATAGTCCTCGATCCTCCTCTGCGTGTACCAGTCCCTCAGGACCCCGGAGTTCTCCACCCACGTCGGCCGCGGGATGTCCATCACGCCGTCTATGTGCTGCATCGCCTTCTCCAGGGTGTCGAACTTGAAAGGCGCCTGCCTCAGGGCCTCCCTCACGTTCTCGCGTACGTTCCACACCCCCACCGGCATGACGTACCCGGGATGGGCCTCCCTGAATATGATCGCGCCTGCCGTCCTGCGCTCTTCTGTCAACAGCTCGTTCACCGCCATCCTCGATGCGTAATAGCATCCTCCGATATGCGCGTAATCCGACCTGCCCTCGAAGAACTCGCAGTCCGAGATCATCTCTATCTGGAGCCCGGTCGGGTTCCAGGTGGTGTTCGGATACCAGGCCTCTATCAGCTCGAACCTCCAGGTGCAGGGCATCAGGAGTATGCACCACCTGTTGTCGAGCTGCTCCCACTGGTAGATGCGGAACTCGTCTATCGTCTGATTGTACTTGGTGGTCTTCAGCAGGTCCTTCCCGATGATGTCGTCCACCGCCGTGATGCTCCATCTCGTGGGGACGAAGCGCCTGCGCTTCCCGACCCCCATGGTCCCCACGGAGAACGCCTTCTGGATCTCGGATACGAGGGTACCGTTGCGGTATGCTGATATCACCGCATCCGTCGCCCTGAGGTCGGTGTCGTAGAAGCTCTTCTCCAGGTTCTTCTCGAACCTGCTGCCGGCGGACGTCATCCCCTCCATGCGGGCGGACGGGCCGAACGGCTGGACCTCGTCGTCGAGTATCAGCCTCCCGCGGGGTTTCTGCGAGAATCTGGCCTCCACCTCGACCGGACGGTCGGCCAGGGCCATCTCCTGGACGTTGTCGACGATCCGTCCGGACTTGCGGAAATCCGTGGCATCGATGCGGTATTTCCCGCGGACCAGGCGGAACCTCATGTCCACGATCTCGTCGATGCTCTTGCCCACCCACTCCTCGGGGCGGTCCATGGCGGAGGTGTCCCCGAACTCCGGCGGGACAAGGGGTCCGATGTCCACCTTCGGATACCCGTACCTGCCGACGAAGACGGCGGGAGGGCTGCATCCCTCGATGTCCTTGCTGTCGATCAGCGGCATCGTCTTGGAATGCGAATAGAATTTTATCATCAGGGGGCAGCGGTCCTTCCCGCAGAGGTTGCGGGCGCCCTTGCACACGATGCACAGCCCGGATTTGACCACGGGGCCAGTGGCCATCACATCGCTGAAGAAATCGGCGCCTCCCATGGCCCGGGATATGATGTCTCGGTACTCAATCCTTGCGCGAGCGCCTCGCGACCATGGCCGCGAACGCCCCCGCCCCGATCCCGTTGTCGATGTTGACTGCGCACAATCCGGGGGAGCACGATTGGAGGATGCTGCAGAGGGCGGCCTTCCCCTTGCCGCCCATCCCGTACCCCGTGGACACGGGCAGGCCGATGACCGGAACAGGGGACAACGATGAGACCAACGTCGGCAGGGCGCCCTCCATCCCCGCGGCGACGACGATGGCTGCTGCATCCGCCCCTATGAGCTCTTTCATCGGGTCCAGCAGCCTGTGCATCCCGGCGACGCCGATGTCGTAATATGTCATGCAGGAGCACCCCATGGCCGTCGCCATCAGCTCTGCCTCCTCCGCGGCGGGTATGTCGGATGTTCCTGCGGTGATCACGCCGATGGGGCCGAAGGACGGCTCCGGCATCCTGCCGACGACGATCACTCCGGACCTCGGATGATACGTGCATCCGGGGACGGCGGCCCTCACGGCCTCGAAATGCTCCGGGGATGCCCGCGAGACCAGCATGCAGCCGTCGAACGAGGATGCTATGCGGGCCACGACATCGGGCCGCTTGGTCTCGGCGAACACGACCTCCGGAACGTCCTTGCGGACCTGGCGGCCGGCATCGAAGAGGACGTCGTCCCCGATGCGGACGAGATAATCCGTGCGGAGGGCCTTCTCTGCCTCTTCCAGCGTCATATCGCCCCTCTTGTATGCCTCAAGGATCCCCTCGGCGTTCATGCGCCCCGATGCATATCGACATTGAAAAAGCTATCACAGGGTCATGTTTTTATCACGGCAACACCTGGTCAGTGCATGGACCCGTATCACGAGACCGTCGCCCGCATAGCGGAGCTGGGACCGTCCGCGGTCTGCTTCTCCGGAGGGTTCGACAGCACCTTCCTCCTGGCGGCGGCCCGCGAGGCCCTCGGCGACCGCTGCACGGCGGTGTTCGCGGACATCCCGCTTATATCCGACAGGCAGCGCAGGGCAGCTGTGGCCGCGGCCGATTCCGTCGGCGCCCGCATGGTCATCGTCAAACTCGGATGGGATGACATGCCCGGAGTGGAGTCCAACGGCCCTGACAGGTGCTACCTGTGCAAACGCGCCATATACTCCACGGTCTCCGAGGTTGCGAAGGACATGGACTTTGACAACATCCTCTGCGGCGACAATGCCGACGATGCGGAGACCGACCGGCCGGGACGCAGGGCGCGCGGGGAATACGGCATATGCGCCCCTCTTGAAGACCTCGGCATCCGGAAACCGGACATAATATCCGCCGTATCCTCGATGGACCTGGGGACGTCGATGATGAAGGACACGTGCATGGCGACGCGCATACCGGTCGGCACGGGCATCAGCGAGGCATCCATGCGCCTGGTGGAGAACTGCGAGGCGATCGTAAGAGAGGTCTCCGGGATCGGACAGGTGCGTTTCCGCATCCGCGGCGACACGGCGACGATACAGACATCCGAAGAGGAGACAGCGACCCTGAAGGCCTCTTTGGAGGAGCTCGAGACCATCTTCGGAGAAATGGGCATGACGGTCGATGCCGACATCGAAAGTTATAAAGGATTATGAGCGGGGGGATGAGTGGTTCCGAGGAACCGGTTGCAAGGGGTTTCATCCCCCGCATCATCTCTGAATATCGCTGATTGTATATCAATAGTTTGCCAAAGCTAAGATAGAGGCTCAGATCCGCGCACTCACCCCTTGCGCGCGGAGGTTGAAACGCCGGTGACGACCTTCAGGCCTTTGCCGAAAGCCGTGCGGAACTCTTCGTTCAGTGCCTGGAGCCTCCAAATCTCCATGGATATGTCCTCTCCGTCGGAGATCGGCTCCAAGACGACATCGTCGCCTTCTATGCTCAGGATCACGTCTTCCACGGCATGGTTGCGGTGGCGGTCCAGGACGTCGGCCACCTTCAGCATCATAGCGCATTGGACGAGGTCCCTGGCCTCCTTCTCGGTCATGTCCTTGTAGTAGCGGTCCGTGACGCACGGGAACTTCTTGTGGTGGAATCTGACCATGAGGGCCATCTGCCTGAGCTCCTTGTAGTCGAACCCCAGCATGTATGAGTTGAGTATCAGGTTGTACGAGTGGATGTGGTGCTTGATGTAGCTGATGAACTCCCCGATGTCGTGCAGGATCGCGGCGTATCCCAGCAGGGTGCGCATGTCCCTTCCCATCGAATGCAGCCCCAGCACCCTCATGCTGTCGAAAAGCGTCAGCGACAGGACCTGTACCTGCTCGGCATGCTCCTTGTCGTACTGGCATCTGGATGCCAACGAGCGCACTGCGGCATCCCTGACATCGAAGTTCGTGTGACCGGCCTTCACGAGGTACTCGACCTGCATGCCCTGCTTCAGACCGTTCTCGCTTATGTCTATGCGGGAAACGCCGAACAGGTGCATGAGCTCCTCGGCGATCGCTCCGCCGGTGATGATTATATCGGAACGTCCGGGGTTCATCTTGGGGACGGCGAGACGCTCCTTCGCTGACATGGCGCGCAGCTCGGCCATGAGCACGACCAGTTCGTCGTACAGCAGATAGGAGGTGTCCTTGTCGGCCCTCCTGGCGCCGCACATCTCCGCCAGGTTGATCAGGGTGCCGGACGACCCCATGGCCTTCTTGAACCCCGAGTCGCGGACGGCCCGGACGGAACGGTACGAGGCCATGTCCACATGCCTCTTCAGCATGTCGTAGTCCTCGTCGGACACCGGCTCCGATACGTCTGCGCCGAGTCCGGCGGCGAAGCGGACGGCGCCCACGTTGAGGCTGTCCAGGAAGATGTCGTTGACGCCCTGGCACACGACGACCTCGGTGCTGCCGCCGCCGATGTCTATGAGCAGCGTGCGCTCCTTCGGACCCGCCGGCCCGAACACTCCCAATTTGATCAGGCGCGCCTCCTCCGGGCCGGGTATGACCCTCACGTCGAGGGAATCCTCGAGCCTGAGCCGGTCCAGCAGGTCCGCGCGGTTCGTCGCCTCCCTGCAGGCGCATGTGCCGTACGCTATGACCTTCTGCGCCCCGAAGTCCTTGGACAGCTTCATGAACTTGCCGACCACGAGCGCGCATTTGTCTATGGCCTCCTGGTCCAGGACGCCGTTGCGGTACAGTCCCTCTCCCAGGCGCACGGATTCCTTGTCCTGGAAGACAGGCGTGCCCAGCGAATCCTTGTCGAACTCGACCACCAGCAGGTGGATCGAATTCGTCCCCACGTCCAGGAACCCCACGACCTCGGAATCATCCATGCCAAATGCCCCTGTTGTCTATCATCCATTGCTGGGAACGCAGGGGAGGGGCGTCGGATTCCACCGGAACGTACCTCCCGTCGGGCAGGAGCATCTTCGCTTTCACGTTGTCCGCCAAGTGGATATCGAGGATATACTCTTTGATGGACCTCATCATCGTGCGGTCCAGGATCGGGAACAGGACCTCCACCCTGGCGATGAGGTTCCTGGGCATCATGTCCGACGAACCGAGGTACATCTCCTCGGCGCCGCCGTTCTGGAAATAGTATATGCGGGCATGCTCGAGGAACCTGTCCACGATGCTGGTGACCCTTATGTTCTCGGATATGCCCTTGACCCCGGGACGGAGGCAGCAGAGGCCCCTGATGTTCAGGTCGATCCTCACTCCTGCGATGGACGCGCGGAACAGGGCGGCGATGATGTCGCTGTCGATGAGCCCGTTCGCTTTGAACGCTATGTACCCCTCGCCGCCCGCGGACGCTATGCACGCCTCCCTGTCTATCTTCTCGATGAGCCTGGACTTCAGCGTGATGGGGGCGACCAGAAGATGGTTGTAGGTGCGCGGCCCGAAATAGCCTGTGAGAGCGTTGAAAAGCTCTCCGACGTCCTCCCCTATCTCCGGGTTCGCCGTCAGGAACGAGATGTCGGAGTACTGCTTGGCGGTGCTCACGTTGTAATTCCCCGAGCTCATATGGGTGTACCTGACGAGCTCCCCGTTCTCGAGACGTACTATCTGAAGAAGCTTGGAATGGACCTTGAGGTCCACCGGCCCGTACACCACGTGCACGCCTATCTTCTCGAGGCCGCGTGCAAGCAGGATGTTGTTGGACTCGTCGAACTTGGCACGCAGCTCCATCAGGACCGAGACCGTCTTGCCCGTCTCTCTGGCGCTCATGAGGGCCTTCATGATCGATGGGTCCTTGCCCACCCTGTACAGGCATATCTTGATGCTCTGGACGTTCGGATCCACGGCCGCATCCTTGATGAGCCTCACGATCACCGAGAACGACTCGTACGGATGGTAGAGGATCCTGTCCCTCTCCCTTATCGCGTCGAACAGCGAGCCCTCCTCCAGCTCCGGCGGGATGTAGGGCTGCATGGGCGGCTCCTTGAGGTCCGGCCGGTTCAGCCCTGCCAGCTGCCAGAGGTCGGACAGCATCATCATGCTGTCGACCCTGTGTATCTGCATGGACGTGAGGTTCAGGTTCTTCCCGAAGGTGCTCACCATCTCCTTGGGCATCTTCCGCTCGACCAGCATCCTGACCGGGAAACCGGCGTCGCGGCCCTCGATGCTCTCCTCGACTGCGGACATCAGGTCGCAGGCCTCGTCGATCGTCACCTTCACGTCGGCGTTCCTGGTCACGCGGAAGGTGTACGCCCCCTCGACCTCCAATCCCGGGAAGAGCTGGTAGACGCAGTGCTTCACGAGGTCTTCGAACAGCACGTAGTCCCTGCCGCTCTGCGATCCGGGGACCTCGATGAAACGCGGGAACGGTCCCACCGGGATCTTCAGCCTGGCATAGACCGTCTCGCCGTGGCGCCTCATGCGGACGGCCAGGTTCAGCGAGTTGTTGGATATGAAGGGGAACGGATGGGACACGTCCAGGGCCAAGGGCGTGAGGATGGGATGCACCCGCGTCCTGTAGAAATTGGACATCCATGCCCTCTGCTCGGCGGTCAGCGCATCGGTCGTCAGGATGCGTATGCCCTCCTTGTACAGGGCGCTCTGCAGCTTCTTCCAGCATGCGTCGTAACCGCTCAGCAGCTCCTGGACGACGACGGATATCTTCTTGATCAGCTTGTCGGTGTTCATGGTGTCGGGGGCATCCACCACTGCACCTGTGCTCCCCTGTATCACCAGACCGGGGATGCGGATCATGAAGAACTCGTCCATGTTCCCGTCGCAGATGGCGAGGAACTTGACCCTCTCCAACAGGGGGTTGTCCTCGTTGCGGGCCTCGTCAAGGCAACGCCTGTTGAACTCGAGCCATGACAGCTCCCTGTTTATGTACAGGTTGCTGTTGCGGAGGTCCGGTTCCTCGCCCATGCGATCAGCGCCTCTCGCACCTTACCTTCACGGACGCGCAGTGGGCGTGAAGGCCCTCGGCGGAGGAGAGTCCCTCGATGACCGGAGCGAGCTCGTACAGCCCGTCCGGGCTGAGGATCTGAACGGTCGACGTCTTGCAGAAGTGGGCCACGTTCAGACCCGAGGCGACGGCTGCATTGCCGGCCGTGGGGAGGACGTGGTTTGTGCCTGAAGCGTAATCGCCGGCTGCGACCGGCGTGTACGGCCCGATGAATATGGACCCGGCGTTCTTGACCTTGGACAGGGTGTCCAGGGCGTCCGCGGTCTGTATGGACAGGTGCTCCGGGGCCATCCTGTTCATCATCTCTATGGCCTCGTCCATGGAATCCGCTATCATGTAACCGGAGTTCCCCAGGGCGGCCTCGATGATCTTCCTGCGGGGCGCGTCCTTCAGCATCCTCTCTATCTCCGCGCCCACCCTGTCGGCGAGCCCGGGATCGTCGGTCACCATGATGCTGGCGGAGGACGGGTCGTGCTCGGACTGCGCGAGGATGTCCGCGGCGATGAACTCCGCATCCGCGGTCGAATCGGCTATCACGCCGATCTCGCTCGGCCCGGCGGGGAAATCGATCTCCACCTTGTTGCGGAGCATCATCTTCGCCGCGGTCACGAAGACGTTGCCCGGACCGACGATCTTCTGCACCGGCTCGACGGATTCCGTCCCGAGGGCCATGGCCGCGATGGCCTGCGCCCCTCCGACCTGGAATATCTCGTCGCATCCGGCGATGTCCAGCGCCACCAAGGTCAGGGGATTCACGGGGGCGGGCGTGCAGCACACGACCTCCTCCACCCCTGCGACCTTGGCCGGCAGCACGCACATGAGCGCTGTGCTGGGATACGATGCCCTTCCGCCGGGGATGTAGCATCCCACCCTCGCGAGCGGCGTGCTCTTGACGCCGAGGGTTATGCCGGGCTCCATCTCGGTGAGCCAAAGCCCGGGGGGCACCTGTTTCTCGTGGAAGCGCTGGATCCTGTCCGCCGCATCCTCGAGGTGCTCTATGAGTATCGGGTCGACCTTCTCGTAAGCCGCATCGATCTCGTTGCGGGACACGGCCACGGAGGCCAGCTCGATCTTGTCGAATTGCTTCGTGAGGTCAGTGAGGGCGGCATCGCCTTCGTTCCTTACACGTTCGATGATCGCCGCCACCGTGTCGGTGACGGTGTCCACCTTGGATTCGCGGTTCTGTTTCCAGAACCCCTCTTCGACCTGTTTCCACATGGTGCGTCAATCGACCAGGCCCCATTTATAATATGCGCTGGGTCGGCACATGCGCGCGTGCGCTGTCGGGGGAAGTTAAAATATCGCCATGCCCTTGTGTGGATAACAGGTGCAATAATGAACATCGTCATAGTCGGCGCCGGGAGCGTCGGATTCACCACAGCGGAAGCACTTTGCAAAGTGCACGACACCCTCATAATCGAGAACGACGGAGCAAGGGCGGAGTTCGTGAAGAGCCTGCTCAACGTCTCCGTGCTCTTCGACGACGGTACCAACCCCAAGGTGCTCGAGAGCGCGATCTCCAGGCATCACGCCGATGCCGTCGTGGCCTGCACGGCCAGGGACGATTCCAATCTTTTCATCTGCATGATCTCGAAGCGGATAGACCCGCGCATCAAGACCGTCTCCAGGATCAGCAATCCGGATTACGTGATCAAGACCTCCGCCGAGGGGGTCGAGGGCGTGGACCAGATCATCTCGCCCGAGATCATCACCGCCACCAAGATAGCGAGGCTCGCCCTGCTGGAGAATGCCGTGGACTACGAGAGCCTGGAGAACATGAACATGGCACTGGCCACGTTCAAGGTGTCGAAGGACCACGTGAACATCCTGGGGAAGGTCGTACTGAACCTGGACATACCCCCGGACTCCACCATCGTTGCAGTGTACCGCGGCGACGAGGTCATCCTGGCCAACGAGACCACGGAACTCCACGCGGGGGACAAGATCTGCATGCTCGGCAGCCCGTCGGCCGTCGAGACCTTCAACGAGATGATGGGCATCGAGGAAGATGCGAACGAATTCGTGATCCTCGGAGGAGGGGTCGTGGGCTATCACACCGCCAGGCTCCTGGTGGGCAAGCGCAGGTACGTCAAGCTCATCGAGGAGGACGAGGCGCTCTGCAGGCAGCTGTCCAAGGATTTCACCAACGTCATCGTCGTCAACGCCAACACCGTCGACCCGCATATCCTCAACGCCGAGAACGTCGGCAGGGCGGACGTGCTCATCTGCGTGACGAACATGGACGAGAAGAACCTGCTCGCATGCATGGTCGCCATGAACCTGGGCACCAGGAAGGTCATCTCCAGGTACTCCCTGAGGGAGTATGAGGACATCTTCAGCTACACGGGGATCGAGACGATCATCGGATACCACCGCGTCATCGCCAACGAGATAACCAAGACCCTCATCTCGGACGACCAGGCCATCATGAGGATGAACCACGAGGGCGAGCTTTTCTTCAGTGCCACCGTCACGTCCAAATCCGCACTGTGCGACGAGCACCTCGGGGACCTGCGCCTGCCCGAGGGCGTGCGCATCGCGGCCATAGTGCGCGAGAGCGAGATCATCTACCCTGCCATGGACACGGTGTTCAGGAACGGCGACAAGGTCATGCTGTTCACGTACATGGTCAAACTGTCGAAACTCGAGAAGCTGTTCGGGACGAACGTTCTGCAGAAGATGTGATCCGCCCATGAACGCGCACCAGGAGAACAAGACCGCCCGCGAGAGCCCGATCATCCACATGATGGGGCTCCTGATAGCGGCCTTGGGTGCATTGCTCCTGGTGCCGGCCGGCGCCGCGCAGCTCGTGGGGGACGACACGATGCCGTTCCTGGTGCCGATGGCGGTGTCCCTCGTCATCGGGCTCATCCTCGTTTTCTCGTACAAGAACACCGCCACCATCCGCCCCACGGAGGGATTGCTGCTGGTCGCGTGCGCATGGTTCGTGGGCATAATCATCAGCATGGTCCCGTACATGATGTTCGGGATGTCCTTCGCCGATGCCCTTTTCGAGTCCACGAGCGGGCTGACCACGACCGGCGCATCGATAATGATGGACATCTCGTCCTGGCCTCAGAGCCTGCTCCTGTGGAGGTCGTTCACCCAATGGATCGGCGGTATAGCGGTCATCATCATGTTCATGCTCATACTGCCGATGATGGGCTTCGGAAGCCGCCGTCTGCTCAACAACGAGCTGTCCGGGTCCGGAGAAGGGAACTACAGCACGAAGCTCGGCCATGCGGCCAGGGAGTTCATGTTCATCTACGGGGGGCTCAGCGTCGCCCTGATCGTCATCCTGCTCCTGCTCGGCGTGAACCTCATGGATTCCGCGTGCATCATGATGTCCACGATCTCGACGGGCGGATTCATGTGCAACAACTCGAGCATCATGGATTACAGCTTCATCGTCCAGATAGTCATCGTGATCTTCATGTTCATGGGGGCCACCAATTTCTACCTCCACTACAAGGCGGTCAACCTCCGCAGCCTGAAGGTTTACCTGAAGAACTCCGAGGCCGTGTGCATGCTGATATGGTACGTGGCGATAACGGCCGTCATCTGCCTGGTGATCGATGCCTTCACGCCGGGATCCATCAAGGACGTCCTTTTCACCGTCGTCTCCATCGGGACCAGCACGGGATTCGCCACCGTGGACTACACGGCATGGCCCTCCATCGCCCTCCTGCTCCTGGTGTTCGTGGCGTTCTTCGGCGGATCCTCCGGGTCCACCGCGGGAGGTGTCAAGATCCGCAGGATGATGGTTCTCTACAAATTCATAACGAACGAGGTCAGGAAGATAACCCATCCCCGTGCGCTGAACGACATGAAGATCGACGGAGATGCTCTGGACAGGGAGAACACCCTGATGTCCGTGGGGGTCTTCCTGATGTTCCTGCTCTCGATATCCGCCGCGGGGATAGCCATCATGCTAAACGGCTCCGACGCGTCCAATGCATTCGTGGGAGGATTGGCCATCGTCACCAACGTCGGACCGGGATTCGGCGAATTCGGACCGTTCGGATCGTTCGGCGGCCTGACGGACGCCACGAAGATATTCCTGTCGTTCATGATGTGGCTGGGACGTATGGAGATCATGGCGGGCATCGTGATCCTCACGCCCTCCTTCTGGAGGGAGTACGGGATCAGGAGCCACATCCGCAAGAACGATTCCAGGCTCAGGCGCATCTTCCGCAGGGCATGAAAACGAAACGGTCAGCTGGATGCCTGGCGGCAGGCATCGAGGATGCGGATTACCTCTTCGCATCCGGGATCGGCGTGGTTGATCGCGCCGGCGAGGACCTTCGCCTCGTTGATCTTCCCCTTCTCGACCAGGCACATCGCCATGTTCTCCAAGGCGCCCTTGTGCGTGTGGTCGATGTTGAGCGCCCGGTTGGCATAGTTGGCCGCGGCGGCGGATTTCCCGCAGATCCTCATGACGTACGATGCAAGCGCGAACGGATCTGCGCCCTTGTCCTCCTTCATGTAGGCCTTTGCCGCCTTGACGGCCTCCTTGACGTTGCCCATCTGCAGGAGCACCGTGCACAAGACGCTCATGCTGTCGTAGTTCTTCCCGCCCGCGACATAGGCCTCGGCCTGGGCGAGGGCCTCTTTGAACTCGCCCACGGAGCAGAGCGCGGATATCTCGATCTCGGCGTTGTGGGAATCGTTGACGAGGATCCTGCGGATCTTGACGAGGGCCTCTTCGCTCTCGCCCATCTCCTGAAGGCAGAGGGCCTCTTCGCGGAGGACCGAATCATCCTCATCCATCTGCCTGAATATGGAGTACGCCTGCTCTACGCGTCCCAGTCCCCTGAGGGCCTGTGCTACCCCGAAACGCTGACCGACGTCCTCCGGCACGTGTTCCAGCACCTTGTCCGTGATCGACCGGCAGCCTTCCTCGTCGTCGACGACCTTCAGCAACGAAGCGCATTTGATGAGCGTGAACGGGTCGTCCGTCGCCTCCACTATGCGGTCTATCTCGGGACGGACCATCTCCATGGTGCCGTCGCGGATGTGCATGTTGATCAAACGGAAGGAATTCTCTATATCCATCGTGGTTCCGCAGACATTGCATGATGATAAACGTTTAGGAAAGCATCTGACGATAATGAGATTGATATAGGCATTGGACGATTCATCACCGCTCATGAAACTAAGGACGATAGCTGTGTACGGACTGTTCGGGACATTCGAATACCAGGTGGACCTCTGCAGCGAGTCGCTGTCCTTCATCCATTCGCCTAACGGCTACGGCAAGAGCACGTTGGTAAAGATGGTCTACAGCGCCCTGCACGGGGACGTGGAGGACCTCTCGTGCATCCCCTTCGAGAGGATGGACCTGGGATTCGGGGACGACACCAACCTGATCATCGAGAACTACCCCGACGGGATGCTCATCCAGATGCAGAAGAACCAGCTCGAGCAGGAGATCGCCGCCGATGAGCTCAGGGAGATAATGAACGTCACGTACATCCCTCCGGAGAGGCTCACGATCCGCAAGAAGGATGGGCGCCTCGTCCCCGCCCTCGAGGCGTACTACAGCGAGCTCTCGGACAAGATAAGGTACGCGATGGACCATTCCGAGCTCGTCAAGGTCCCCGCGGAATCCCGCAGGAAGTACTCCGACGACGAGCTCGTGTTCTGGAGCAAGGACCTGAAGGCCAAGCTCGATTTCATCGCAGATGCCGGATTCGAGCCTGACATGCCCTCCGGGTACAGGTTCCCGCCCAGCAGGTACGAGGTCATGGAGTACAGGGAGGACTACACGGACCTCGCGTTCTCCCTGGCGGAGTACGTGGACAGGAACTACACCTTGGCCGAGTCCATCGTCGTGTTCAAGGACGTCGTGAACGGGCTGTACGTGAACAAGGACCTCACCATCGAGGACGGGAAGATGGGGATCAGCATGGAGAACGGCATGGCCCTCCCGCTGAACAAGCTCTCGTCCGGCGAGAAGCAGGTGCTGGTCATGTTCTACTGCATGCTCTTCCACACCGCGCCCGGGTCGCTCGTGATAATCGACGAGCCCGAGATATCGATGCACGTGTCGTGGCAGCAGAAGCTCGGGACCATATTCTCGGACATCGCCAGGCTCAGGGACCTCCAGGTCATCGTCGCCACGCACTCCCCGCAGGTGATCCACGACAGATGGGACTGCGCACATGAACTGGGGGACGAAGGTGCGCGAGTGTCTGACGGCGTCTGACATCGCCAACCAGGTCTCGATGATGAGGTCCGTGTTCAAAGGCACCGTGATCCTCGTCGAGGGCGTCACCGACAGCCGCCTGTACGGGAAGTTCGCAGACCACGAGCTGACGGAAGTCGTCATCACCCATTCCAAGGACAATGTCCGCAACGCCATCCGGATATCCTCCGTCGACAGGAAGGACCGGCGGATAATCGGGATCATCGATACGGACCTCGACCGCCTGAACGGCATCACGAGGTCGGAGCCCGTGTTCTCCACGGACTGCAGGGATGCCGAGATGATGATCATCCGCAGCGAGGCATTCGATTCCGTCGTCTACGAGTACTCGGACAGCGTGAAACTGGAGTCGTTCGAGGAGAGGATCGGCAACATAAAAGATTCCGTGCTGTCCGCCGCCTATCCTGCCGGACTGCTGATGTACATATCCGGGCGCGACGGCCTCGGACTGCTGTTCAAAGACCTGGACCCGGAAACGTTCGTCAATCCGAGGACGCTGTCCGCGAACGTGGGCGACCTCGTGAACGAGGTGCTCGGACGCTCCAGGACGGAGCGCATCTCCCGCTCCGAGCTGTCGCGGCGTCTGCAGAAGGAGCTCTCGCGGGAATACGACCCTTACGATGTGTGCAGGGGACATGACGCTGTCTCCGTCCTCCTGTTCGCTTTGCAACGCAACTTCGGAGGGTTCAACTGCCATGCGCTCCGCGACGGCGAGGTCGGCGGGGCACTGAGGCTGGCGTTCAGCAGGGAGATGTTCGAGGCCACCGAGCTCTACAGGCGCACCTCGGAATGGAGCGCATCCTCCGGATCGCCATTGTGGTCGGTCAAGGATTGAAGTCCACTTTCTCCACGCCTTCGGAGGATATCTCCATTATCTTCTGCACCCTGCGCTCGCTCTGCTCCAGGATCTTCCTGCAGTGGTCCCTGAGCGCGATGGCCTGCTCGTAGACCTCCAGACTCTTGTCCAGGTCCAGCCCGCCGTTCTCCAGCTTCTGCACCAGTTCATCGAGCTTGGCGAAGCTCTCCTCGAAGGACATGTCCTCTACTTTCTTAACCTGATCTTCCTGTGTCATCTGAATACCTCACTTCTCTGACGGATGCCTTGACGGCCCCGTCCCTCATCCTCACCTCTATGTCCGACCCCTCGCGCATCTGCGAGACCGACGTGAGCGTCCTGCCGTCCGCATCGCGGACGAAACTGTACCCCCTACCGAGGACGCCCGTGGGATCCAATCCCGATAGCTTGCCCGAGATGCCATCCAGCTTCCTGGACAGGGACTCGATCGTACGGACAGATGCCGCATCCAGGGAATCGGACGCCGATGCGAGCCTCTGGACGCAGAGCGCATGCATCTCGGCAGCCCTCTTGGGCGAGAGCTTCGCATTCAGGACGGCGAACCTTCCCTTCATGGCGGACACGGATGACGTCAGCGCGGCGTTGAGCCTCGACGACGCGGAGTCCACGGCCATCTGCAGCATCCCCACCCTGTCCTCCGCCCTCTTGGGCGATAGCTTGGAGTCCAGGATCATGAACCTGCTCCGCATGGACTCCGTGACCGACTTCAGGGATTTGGCCGCCCTACGGTCCATCTCCCCGATCTGCCTGAGGACGTCCGCCCTGTCCCTGAGGGCGATCTCCGCCGCCCCGGTGGGGGTGGGCGCGCGGACATCGGCGACGAAATCGGCGATGGTGAAATCCGTCTCGTGGCCGACGGCCGATATCACCGGCGCGGCGGAGGCGGCGATCGCGCGGGCGACCGGCTCCTCGTTGAACGCCCAGAGGTCCTCTATGGAACCTCCTCCGCGACCCACGATGATCACGTCCGCCCCCTCGCGGTTGAGCACCTCGATGCCGCGCACGATGCTCTTCGCGGCGCCCTCGCCCTGTACCTGCGCCGGGCACAGCAGTATGTCCGCCGGGAACCTCCGGGCGGACGTCGTTATTATATCATGTATGACCGCGCCCGCCTCGGACGTGACCACGCCGATCACCTTGGGGTACACCGGGAGCTTCCGTTTCCTGGCCGCATCGAAGAGGCCCTCCGCCTGCAGCTTGGCCTTCAGCCGCTCGTATGCGGCATACAGGTCGCCGACCCCGGACAGCCTCATGGTCTCCACCTTGAACTGATAGGACCCGCGCTCCACATAGACATCCATGCTGCCGAAGGCGACGACCTTCAGGCTGTCCTTGGGCTCGAACGAGATCCTGGCGCGTGAGAACTTGAACATCACGCTCCTTATCTCGCTCTTCTGGTCCTTGAGCGTGAAATAGTAGTGGCCGGATGGGTACATCTTGCAGTTGGAGATCTCACCCACGACCCATACGTCGTTCAGATCGGGGGAGCCTGCCAATAGGGCCTTCGCCCTCGCGTTGAGCTGCTCGACGGTTATCGTTCCTTCCATCGGCCGCCGATGCGGTTACACCGATATAACGGTTGATGCGCGATGCACATGGTCTTGCTTTTTATCTTCGCACGCATACAGTCCTGCGAGGCGGCCGATGGATTGGAACGAGATATCGAAGCGCGTTGCGCCCGGGATGCAATGCAAGAAGGACATCATCATGGAGCTCTACGGCGCTTCATTCGCCAGATGGAACGGGATCGAGATCGAGGAGGTCTCCGAGGACACCGTCCGTCTCTCGATGGAGCTCAGGCCGGAGCACATGAACAGCAACGGCGTGGGCCACGGCGGATCGGTGTTCGCGTTGCTCGACCACACCTTCGCCTTCGCCAGCAACATGGGATGCCACAGCGTCGGCCAGAGCAACAACGTCATCTACCACCGCCCGGCCGTCGGCGGCACGCTGTTCAGCGAGTCGAAGCTGATAAACGAATCCAAGTCCCTGTGCGTGTACGAGGTGCGCGTGCTCTGCGGCGGGAAGCTGATCGCCAGCGCCGTCTGCACCGGATTCAAGAAGGAGAGGTGATCCAATGAAGGGATCCAGAAAATGCCCGTACTGCGGAGAGGCCGTGCCGTCCTACAGCCTGTCGTGCCCGAAGTGCTACAGGGAGATACCGCGCGAAGAGGTCGCCGAGCCGGAGCCGGAGCCGGCGAGGCAGCCCGGAGCCAAGAACCGCACGCTCATCACGATACTCTCGCTGGTCCCCGGCCTGTTCGGCATCCTGGGGCTCGGACTGATCTACCAGGACTTCAGGAACACCAAGGGATGGATCTTCCTGGGCGCAGGGCTGCTGATATTCGCCGGCCTGATGTTCTCGGTCAGGATGATATTCGCGGGCGGATGGTTCGGGTCCGCGGTCGCCCTCATAATATCGCTGATACTCGGGCTGATCTACCTGTCCGCCTACATAGCGCAGGCGATCGAGTCCGTACTCGGCTCCATATTCACCGTGCTGAAATTCTGATCGGTACAGGCCCCTGCGCCGCATCTCGAAGGCCAGGGCGGCGGTCATCTGCGCCAGGTCCAGCGCGCGCCTGCCGTCCCCGACATCCATCGGGTCGTCGGGGCAGTAGTGGCCGTACGCCTTCCGTATCTGGGCGTTCTCCTCTCCGATGGCCGCGGTCTTGTACGTGCGCTCCATGCGGGCGCTCACCGCGGGCATTATGGAGAACTCCCCGGTCATGTCCCAGGGCATGCAGAGCAGGTACCCGTAGAACACGTTCCTGACATCGAAGGACGCCACATCCTTCCCCTTGAGGACCGCGCGCACCTCCCTGACAACATCATCCAGGCGGACCCCGTTGTACAGGTCCTCGGCGTGGATCCCGGCGTTCTCGTCCAGATAGTCGAGCTTGGACTTGCCCATCTCCGTGGGCTCCATGAAGAGCAGCTCGTCGTACACGCAGTCGCAGTCGGACGCCTTCATGTCGAGGGCGCACACAGCGATCTCCGCGACCTCGTCGGAGGGGTACCCTTTGCATCCGTCCGAGATGACCTGCACCACGTAGACATCATGTTCCATGCACGTGCAACCGGTACGGGGCGTATGTTTCTTTCCATCGCGTGCGTCATCCGGGCGGGGCGGAATAACAAAGTCCCGTTTTAATACAGCTAACACACTGCAGTCCATGTGTACAGAGCGAAGACCATCGACGAGCTTTACGAGGAAGTGAAGGACTACGACATCGTGCTGACCAACGATGCCCCGCTGGAGACCGCGCTCAACAGCAGGATATCCACCCCGAGGGTGGGGACGTTCGCCGTCACGCCACGCCACCTGGCATCCCGCGTGTTCGCGGCCAAGGTCCTGGACGGCCCGCTATGGGGGGACCTCCGCATCATATCCGAGATATCCCGCGAGACGGGATACGACATAAAGTACGTCCACGGGGAGCTGGAGAACATCCGCCGCATCAGGAAGCACACCGCCAGCGTCGAGAAGTACCTGTACTCCCGGTCCTCCCGCGCCGTGTACGCCTCGTTCCGTGCCATGCCCACCCTCGAGAAGGTCATGGAGATGCTGGACCAGGACAGCCCCGTCCTCGAGGCCTTCTACAAGGGGAAGAGGACCGCCATGATCGGCGTGGAGCTCTTCGACGACCTGGACAAGCACATGTACCTCGACGACGCCGAGGAGATCGACGTGTTCGATTACAAGCACGAGGTCGGGTTCGACATCGTGTACGAGGCGGGCAACGACAGGCAGGTCGCGGAGAACGCCGTCAGCCTCATCGACCCCGTCCATGCGACGGACACCGCCATCGTGCTGGACGTCAACGGGCCGATCACGGACGCCGTCCGGGCCGCGCTCTACCGCCGCAACATGCCTTTCAAGAACAACATGACCGTCAAGGACCTGTCGCAGATACGCGACTACTTGGAGCTGCTCAACGGCGCCATGGAGTACGACACCATCCGCGTCAAGCACATCCGCCCGCTGCTGTCGGCGTACGGCGGGGATATAAAGGCGAAGTACAGCGAGTACCTGGTCTCCAGGTACGCCGAGTCGCTGGAACCCGAAAATGTCACCGGCAAGATCCTGAGCACGATGCGCGGGATACGCGAGATGACCTTCGACGAGGTGTGCGAGGCCGTCGTGAATAAGAAGTACCAGCCGCAGGTGCGCATGCTCATCAACGACATGAGGATCGCCGACGAGAAGGTCACGGCGAAGCTCGTGAACGAGATCACATATGCTGTCAACAACGTCAAGGACCTGAAGCACAACGAGCAGATACCCGAGAGCGAGAAGCACGGGGTGCTCATCGCAGACTGCAACAACGCCACCTACATCGACAGGCCGCTGGTCATCTACCTGGGCATGGGCCCCGAATGGGTGAGGGACATAATCGGCAAGGACTACATCGACAGGGAGGACCAGGCGGAGAGGGACGCGCAGACGTTCAGCATCCTGATGCAGCAGGGGAGTCACAGGATATACATCGCCAACTCGATGAAGGACGGCAAGAACGTACGCCCCTGCATCACCTTCGACCGCGTGCTCGACAGGAAGAAGGCCGAGGAGAACATGGAATGCGGGAAGGACATCGAATCGTTCGGCGAGGTCTTCGCCGAGGTGGTCCGCGGCCCGTGGTACGAGCCTGCCCCCGCCGATCCGGTCAGGCACGGCACGTCTTCCATGTCCGACCCGGAATGGGACGGGCAGTTCTCGAAGAGCTCGCTCAACAGGTACATGCAGTGCCCGAGGCAGTACATGTTCGGAGAGGTAGTGCCGTCCGCGGACAAGGAGCACACCGTCCTCGGGAACCTCATACACGATTTCGCGGAGTTCTACCTCTGCTACCCGGAGCACGTGAAGGAGAAGGGGATCGGATACTACGTCCAGGCGATCGCCGAGAAGAGCGCGGGACTCGTCCGCGAAGAGACCAGGGAGGTCGAGGTCTCCAAGATCGACCTGTCGCTGAGGAACATCGTCAGGTTCCTGGACGGCCTCGATCCGTTCGACGACGTGGAGCTCGACATCGACATCGGCAGGAGGGAGGAATGGAAGAGGAACGTGTTCGTCCTCGAGGCCGGATACGACAAGGTCTGCGGCATGAGCGAGATAGAACGGCATTCCAAGAACGTCCCGCTGCACGGGATATTCGACCTGCTCTGCGACGGCGTGGTATACGATTACAAGACAGGGACCGAGAAGAGCATCGGCGACATCGCCAAGAACATGGTCGAGCCAAACAGCTACGGGACCCTGGAGACCCAGCCGCTGGTGTACCTATCGCTTCTGAGGGACTGCGTGCCCGAATCCAAGAACGAGTTCCGCCTGTTCTTCACCACCGACAACGACCTGGAAGAGGCCCGCGGGCCCGTGGACCTCAGGATGAACCAGAGGATTGTCGTCCTGTCCGGTGAAGACAAGGCGTCGCTGATGAGCGGCTACCTCTTGGAGAACTTCGACACCGTGAGGAAGTACGGTTCCCTGATCAGCGGATGGAACACGTTCGTCGACCTGCTGAAGGACAGCGGCGTCGAGAACGCGGGCAGATGGCCGGACGACGACCAGTTGGTATCTGCCGTGGCCGGCCGGTTCAACATGAAACGCGAGGATGCCCTGGCCGCCGTCAAGAAGGCATCCAAGCTCATGGTCAAGGACTTCTTCGTCACCGGCGGGAAAGCGATCGTGCCCGTGGATGTGCTGGACAGTTTCGACGACGATGTCCGCAGATGCCGCACGGAGGCGGCGGGATACTACGGGAGCTCGTTCCCGTTCAGGCCGATAGGGGAGTGCGCCAAATGCGAGTACTTCAGTCTGTGCACCGGGGATGTGTTCGGAGAAGAGGAGGAGGGATCCGATGAATGAGCTGAACGCCTCGCAGAAGGCCATCGCAGAGAAGCTGGACGGCATGATCGTGGTCGATGCGGGACCTGGCACCGGGAAGACGCAGACCATCATCGAGAGGTACGTCAACATCCTCAGGCGCCCGGACGTGGACCCCCGGGATGTGCTCCTGCTCACGTTCACGAACAACGCGGCCATGGAGATGGAGGACCGCATCAAGAACAGGCTGGCGGGCATCGAGGAACTCAAACCCAAGATGAAATCCGTGGAGACCAGCACCTTCGACGCCTTCTGCCTGGCGGTGGTCATGGACGCTCCCGAGCACGTCAGCGAGTTCTTCGGCATAGATGACAGGCTCACCCGCAACTCCCGCATGTACACCAACGAGACCCTGAACCTGGATTACTTCGGCAGGATGTACGACCAGTTCATCGCCGACAGGTACGGGGACTACGGCCAGGCGGCCGTGGTGGCGGCGGGCGGCCACGACGACATCTACAGGATGATCGGGAAGCTCATGGCCCGGGGGGTCCTCCCCCTGCGCAAGGGATGGTTCGGCGGCAACGACGGGGACGACCTCTACGGCCTTCGCAGACCGCTGCTGGACACCCTGCGCTCCAAGAACATCCCGCCCATGAGCAACCGGATCCCGGAATCCGAGCTGATGAACGGATTCAAGAAGATCTTCAACAAGAACCCCAAATCGATGGACATCCCCTTCGATACCTCCGAGCCATCGATACCCGACGGATTCCTGGAGGAGGCGGTCATGGACCTGCGCCCGGAGATCATGTCCCTGGTCCACGATGTGTACTTCGAGTACATCCGCAGGTCGGTGGCGGACAACCGGCTCACGTTCAACCTCACGGCCGCGTTCGCATTGGCCATCCTCATACGCAGCGCCGAGACACGCAAGAGGATGTCCTACAGGTACCTGATGATAGACGAGTTCCAGGACACCAACAGCAACCAGATGATGATATCCCTCATGCTGCTCAAGGAGCCGAACCTGTGCGTCGTCGGCGACTGGAAGCAGGGGATCTACGGGTTCAGGTACGCTTCGGTGGAGAACATAACGGATTTCGAGCGCCGCTGCACGGGGTTCCGCCGGTTCCTCAACGACATCGACGGCATCGAGCGCGTCGCATTCAGAATCCCCGAGGTCGAGAGGCTCCCCCTGGACATCAACTACCGCAGCTCCCAGGCGATCGTGGACAAGGCGTTCGACATCCTGAGATGCCCGGCCACCAAGGACGAGAAGCTGGACCACGGGCACCTTGACCGCAACATAACCCTCCTGACCGCGAACAGGGGAGACATAGACGGTTTCACAGGCATCGAGTACTTCAGCGCCGGGAGCAGGAATGATGAGATCGACGCGGTCCTGTGCAAAGCGGACGATTACGTCAACAGCGGGAGGTACACCGTGCGCGAGAACGGGGAAGACAGGCGGCCCGTGTACAGCGACATCGCCGTCCTCTGCAAGAACAACCGCATGTGCCGCGAGATACGCGACCGGGCCGAGGAGATCGGGCTTCCGGCCTTCCTCCAGGGGGATGTGGACGTGATGTCCACCCGGGAGGGGAAACTCGTGCTGGCCTGGCTGAGGTACGTCAACAACGAATATGACATGACCGGCATCGCCGCGATAATGGCGGATGCCGGATACTCGCTGGTGGACATGAAGGACGTCAAGGACGGGCTCAGGAGCAGACCGGTGAAGGACCGCGTTCCCATGGAGCTGTCCGGCCAGCGCAGGAAGCTCGCATCCAAGCAGCGCCGCATAACCGAGCTCATAACCGCCATATTCGAATGGTACGGCCTGAACAACGACGTCACGCAGTGCATTATCACCACCCTGTCGTCCGTCCACCGGGATTCCCTGCTCACGCTGTCGGACCTCATCCGCCTGATCGAGGAGGACATCCGCAGCGGGACCGCGTACAACGTGGACGCCATGCTCGACCGCGATGCGCTCACCATACAGACCATGCACAAGTCCAAGGGGCTGGAGTACCCGATCGTCATCATCGCCGGCATAGACAGCAGGGTCCTTCCGTACTCCATTGCCGACAACAGCGACATCATGTTCTCGGAGACCCTGGGCGTGCGCTCCAAGAAAGAGGTGGCCGTGATCAACGGGTACAGCAAGATCGTGCAGTCCTGGAAGTACTGCCTGGTGAAGGGCGAGGAGAAGACGGATTACGACGAGCAGCGCAGGCTGATGTTCGTCGCCCTCTCGAGGGCGAAGCAGTACATCACCCTGATATCCGGCAACTCCCCGTCCAAGTTCATGAAGCACCTTGCCGGGACGGATGACATACCGATGGCGGACATCCGCAGCCCGGATGCGATCGGCCTCGAGCATGCCGAGCTCAACGATCCGCCGGCGATACCGGAGATCCTGCCGCGCAAGCCGAACATGGGCGTCCACGACATCCTGGATTTCGACAACGCGAAGATGGAATCGGACGAGGTCTGCGGCAAGGGCATGGAATACGGCGAGAAGGTGCACGAGGCCGCCCAGAGGATCGCGGAGGGGAACGACTCCGGCGAAGGGTACCCGGAGCTGGAATACGTCCGGACGGTCATCGCGGGCCTGAAGGGCGCGGAGGTCTCCGCAGAGGTCCCGTGCACCCTGCCCGTCGGGGAACCCCCGGTCATCCTCCGCGGCATCATCGACCTGTTGGCCGTCTATCCCGACCGGGTCGAGGTCCACGATTGGAAGACCGATGCCGAGGACAGGTTCGAAGCGGAGTACAAGGTGCAGCTGAGCGTCTACGCCCATGCGGCCGAGGCCTTCTTCAAGAAGCCGGTCGGATGCTTCATCGACTACGTCGGCATGGGGAGGACGGTCGCGTTCGAACCTGTGCCGATAGGGGTCGTCGAGGAGCGCGTCCGCAGGCGCCTGGCAGACGAGGTCGGCAAAGGAACAATATAATCCCCTCTCGATACCCCCGCATGGCGGTAACGGGACTCACCTCGGAAGAGGTTGCCGAAAGGACATCTGCAGGGCTGATCAACTCCACCGAGGAGCAGGTCAGCCGCAGCTACAGGGACATAATCGTGAAGAACGTGTTCACGTCCTTCAACATCATCCTGTTCGCCCTCGGAGCCATCCTGCTGGCGCTCAACGAGCCCCTCAACGCCCTTTCCGCCACCGGTGTCATCCTGGTGAACATCCTCGTCGCCACCGTGCAGGAGGTCAAGGCCAAGCGCAGGCTGGACAAGATAGCCCTGCTGCTCAGGCCGAAGGTCACCGTCCTGAGGGACGGATCGGAGACCGAGATCGACCAATCCAAAGTGGTTAAGGACGACATCATACACCTGGTGTCCGGCGACCAGGCCCTGGTCGACGGGGAGCTGCTCGAGGTCAGGTCGCTGGAGATCGACGAATCCCTCCTCACGGGAGAGTCGAGCACCGTCAGGAAGAAGGCCGGGGACGAGATCTACTCAGGATCGTTCTGCGTCACCGGCGACGGTTATTACAAGGTCACCGCTTTCGGCCCGGACTCGTACGCGTACAAGTTGCTGTCCAGCGCCAAGAAGTACACCACCAAGAACACCCCGCTGCAGATGGAGACCACCGCCATCACCGAGGCGCTCCTCTTGCTGGCCTTCGTGTTCCTCGCCATCGTCACCGCGCTGAATCTCCTGAAGGGGCTTCCGATCGACACCGAGATCAGGCTCATAATCAACTCTGCGGTGATCGTCCTAGACATCGTCCCGATCGCCCTGTTCTTACTGATAGTCATAACGTACATGATCGCCGCCATCCGCATGTCCGACGCCGGGGTCCTGCTCCAGAGGTCCAACGCCGTCGAGTCGCTGAGCCATGTCGACACCATCTGCATGGACAAGACCGGCACGATCACCAGCAACAAGCTCGTCTTCGAGGATGTTGTGCATTATATCGACGGCGAGCGCGCCGACCGCCTCATCGCAGGGTTCTGCGCCGCCACCGGCAGCAAGAACCGCACCGTCAAGGCCATGGCGGACCACTTCGGCCCCTCGGACATGGGCATGAAGGAGGAGATACAGTTCTCCTCCGAGAGGAAGTACAGCGCCGTGCTCCTGAATGACGGCACCGCCCTGTTCATGGGCGCATGGTCGTCCCTGTCCGAGCACTGCAGAGACACCAAGGACGCCGAGAAGGTTCTGGAGGAGGCATCCCGCGCCGGCCTCAGGGGCGTCGTCATGTTCGAAGGCCGTGCGGACATGCTGTACGACGGCAAGGACTACATCATACCCGAGCTCTCGCTCGTGGCCGTCGTGAAGATAAGGGACGAGGTGCGCCCCGACTGCAGGGAGACCATCGGGGTCTTCCTCGACAGCGGGATGGACCTGAAGGTCATATCCGGGGACGACCCCGAGACCGTGGACGCCCTGTTCACCCTCGCCGACATACCAGGCGACAGGAAGATAATATCCGGCCCGCAGCTGGACGCCCTCTCCGGGGAGGAGAGGGACCGCACCATCCTGGAGACCAACATATTCGGCAGGATGAGGCCCGACCACAAGGAGGAGATCATCTCCACCCTGAAGCATCACGGAAGGTACGTCGCCATGGTGGGCGACGGCGTCAACGACGTCAAATCGATCAAGGAGGCGCAGGTCGGGATCGCCATGCAGTCGGGCAGCGGCGCCACCCGCGGAGTGGCCGACATGGTGCTCGTGGACGACAGGTTCTCCGCGCTGCCCAAGGCCCTCATCGAGGGGAGGAAGACCGTGTCGGGCATGAGGGACATACTCAAACTGTACCTGACCAGGAACTTCGTCCTCTCCGTCCTCGTGCTGGTTCTGCTCATCGGCGGCATGGCCATCGGGCTCAACATCACGCCCCTCCTGCCCACGCAGAACGCATACTACGCAGTGATCACCGTGTCCATATCGGCGTTCCTGATGGCCATATGGGCCATGCCATCCAAGAACGAGGGCTCGGTGCTCCCGGGCGTGCTCAGGTACGCCCTGCCCACCGCCTGCCTGATATCCGCCTTCGCGCTCTGCGTGTACGTCCTGTTCTGGACCGGCACCATGGAGGGCTGGATAGACATCAGCTACAGCACGCAGCAGCTCATGGACTTCGGCTGGCCGCAGCTGAAGGACCCGACCGACCCGATGCTGTACGACCCCGCCCGGATAGCGGAGATAAACGCCCGCAACGGCATGATCGCCTTCCTTGTGATGGCGGGCATAACGCAGCTGCTGATGATAACCCCCAAGTGGAAGTTCTTCTCGGTGGACGGCAGGCTGCACGACGACATCAAGCCGACGATCCTGGTCCTGCTGCTGTACGGGCTGATGGCCCTCGTGTACTGCGTCCCGTGGGTGTGCGACAACATACTGTTCCTGACGATATTCCCCTGGCAGTACTTCGCCGGGCTCGCCCTGCTGACCGCGGTATGGTTCCTGGTCACGCGCACGATCCTCAGGAACGCCAGGTTCGCGAGGATCAACGGCGCCGTCGAGGGATGGTTCGACAGGAAGCTGAACAAGGCTTACGGGCGCAAAGGGACGTAATCCCCGTCGCGGTAGAGCTGGATCATGACGTAAGCGGCCATGACCGCATCGGACATGGCGCGGTGGGTCTGCGTGCCGGCGATGCCGGCGGGATCTCCGTCCACGATCTTCCCGTATGCAAAATCGAGTTTCGGGTACCTGTAGCGCCTGCCCTCGTACATGCTCGGCTGCTTGCACACGGGTGTGGCCGCCTTCATGATGTCCGTGGCCTCGGTGAACACGCCGCGCATGGACCACGGCTGGAGGTAGAGGAACTTGTCGAAGTCGTACTCGGTGTTGAACGACGTCACGGTCTTCCCCGAAAGGATCCGGCGCACATCCTCGATGACGCTGTCCGCGCGGGGCGCGGACGCGACCATCTCGAGGGTCATGTCGGTGTTCTCGAATATCCATGCATTCCGGCGGTACCCGTTCCATCTGGAAACATCGTAGCCCACGATGGATTGGTAGACCTGCTCCACCTTCCCGGACACGATGTCCGTCTTGCAGATGCCTATGTCGACGACAACGTCATCGGGAGCTCCCTTGAGCCCGGTCGTCTCGGTGTCCAGGACGTATATGTCACCGACCATGAAATCATCTAAGCTTGAAATTCGAGATCCCTCCGGATGCGTATGCAGTGTAGATTCCGTATATCAAAACGGCGGAAGAAACCATCACGGAAAACGCAAGGAGGATGCCCACGTACGTATCGGACGGCCGATCCTGCACGTATGTCTCACCGTCGGGGGAGACGGTGTCCGACGGCACGACGGGGTCGTCGGGGACCGGATCGGGCTCGGTTCCGGCCTGCGGCAGGGAAACGAAATTGTTGAGGATGATGCGGATGTCGCTGTTGACGCGCACGATGTACCCGTCTCCTGACTCGCCGATCGGGATGACATGGTCGTCCGGACCGTACAGGAATATCCCCATCTGACCAACATCGTATTCATCCGACGATATCGTGAACGTCATGTCGAAACCGTCGGGAACCCGGCCTAGGTCGGGAGCATTCGTGCTTATGTAGATCCCTTTGTATTCGTATTCAGCATCCCAGGTGATGCTGTGGTATTCCGTGGCGGCATCGGAAGGGGATGCGGAAACGATCGCCGCTGTCAGCAGGATCGCCAGGAGCACAAGGGGCCCCGGATGTCTCATATATAAACATCTTATATACGTTTATAAAGAGTTTACGGCCACATAACGAATTGTATGGAAACAGGTTCGGGATACGCCGAACCATGAAGACACCTCACATACCTCTTCCGTACATGTCGGTCTTCTCCTGAGCGCTGACGAGATAGCACATCGAGATCAGATTCTCGGTCCTCCGGAATCCCCTTGCTCTGCTCTTGATCGCGCCGATGAGGCTGTTCGTCCCCTCCGATTGGGCATCAGTGAGCCCGGGTGCGGACCATCGGAGTATATGCGCGATGTGCTCCTCGACAGTATCCGCCAGATTCACGAAATGATACAGCTTCGAGGATCCGGCATTGCTCATCCACTCCTGCCTTTGTGACCTTCGACAGGTCCAGGCTGTCCGCGAGTTCCTTCGCGTGACGGGACACGAGCCTCCGGATCCTCGGAGGGGTCTCATGCATCAAGGCGGCGACCGTGGATACCGGCATCTGCCTGACGAGCGACAGGATCATCGCTTCCATCATCAGCGTGAAACCGGACCATTCCCTGGCCCAGGGGATGTCTATCTGCTTCACACCGCATACCGGACACTTCACCGAGGAGCCCATCGGCACCTCCGCGCGTATGTGTATCTCCGCGTCCGGTCCGTAGCCGGAATGCTCGACCCCCGTCACCTTCCACGGTTCCTTCGTGCCGATGACCCAATCCATGAAACTGCCTAGTTCTTCCATGAACAGGTATGCACGGCTGTCTTGATGAATTCCATACAATTCGTTATAGGACCTAATCCGACGGCTGGAAAACAGCCGTTCCCGATGGCGTGAAGTGAGATACGGAGGCTTCTGTGTATTGTCACCGTCCATAGATACGAGGGCACCCGTTATCATCCAGCGTGTTGTTCGGAGTAATTTTGATTCGTCAGACATACAAATGCTTTAACTTACTACTCAAAGTCCACAAACTCATGCCTACGAGTAGCCAGAATGGAATTCTGGATGTTTACGGATGTTTACGGATGTTTACGGATGTTTACGGATGTTTACGGATGTTTACGGATGTTTTAAGATCGGTAGATTATTCCTTGTCATGCTCGACAAGCCTGTATACTGGTGACTTGTTGCTGCCGATATTCTCGATGACGCCGGATTTAACAAGATATCCGAGAACATATTTCATCGCCCACCCTTTGGCCTCACCTTCGCCGATATGTCCTTCCTGTATCATCTCGAGTTCGATGTCGCGCCTGGGCGTTTCCTTGCCTGTACTGAGATAATCAACTATGGACATCTTGAGTGACTCGTACTTTGTGCCGTCGGACCTCTTAGAAATCGGTTTGTCTCTCTGCAAAGAATATTGTGGAGCGCGCCCCGAAAGGAATCCCAGGTCTCTCAGGACCTTCGCCTCGTCATCGGTGATCTCCTTGCCCTTCTGCACCTCATCGAGAATAAAGATCGTTTCTAACGGTAAATCTGGATTGTTGTGCAGGATGTACCTGTACGTTTCGTTGATCGGATGCCCTGTTATCTCCATAAGAACGTGGTCGTCATCGATCTCGTATTCGGGTAGAGGGAAGTAACGGTCGACCTGTGTCATGAACATCCTCTTCATCCCCGATCCGATGTAATCGACGAATCCGAACCTGAACATCACTTCAACGAGCAGGGGATTCCGGTACTCAGAATGGCTCTTCGAGAACAGGACGTTCTTCACGGTCAGCGATACCTTGCGTCCGTCCGCCCTGACACCGAAGTATCTCATTGCTTTGCCGGCCATCTTCCTGAACGCCTTCACCTCGGTCAGCAGGCGCTTGATGTCCTTCGAGGACGTCACCGCGGGAGCTACGAAGCTCAGACCCATGTCGAGCATGAACCTCACATTGGAGCCGGAGACGAATCCGCGGTCCATGGCGAAGATGCAATCATCCTCCCTTCCGTAGCGTCTCACATCATCCAGCAATGCGCGGACGGTATCCAGGTCGGACAATGTCGCGGGATAATGGTGCATGGCCAACGGGATGCCCCTCATATCAGTCGCCAATCCCGTCTTGATCTGCTTCAGAAGTTCGTTGTCCTTGTTCTTGGAAAGCCACTCGGCCAGGCCCCGGACGTCCGAGTACGTTCCGTTCGTGGTCGTATCGAAGGATACGACGCCGGTGCATCTGTTCACGCGCTGCGAATAGAATCTGTCCATGTTCGCCGAAGCTCCGCCGATAGCGTCGGTGAAGTCGGAGATGGAACCGGAATCCATGGACAATTCCAGACCTTAGTATTGGCGCAGGCTCGTACGGGAGAACTGCGGACCGATGTCAAGGAACACATTGGATTGGGCGATGGCCATGGCCTCGGCCATGGCGAGGATGGTCGTTCCGGAGATGCCAAAGCATCTGTAGAGGTCGTCTCCTAGGCAGATCCTGCGTTGAACGCGGTCCAGGAAATGCACCGCGCCGTATTCCCTGTTGCACAATCCGCCGAGGAGCTCTATGTGCTTCTCGGAAGCGGCCTTCTCGCGTTCCGCCTTGGTCTTGCCCTTCTTCTTGGGAACGAGTTCGCCGTCGTCGCCGAGACGTCCGAGATACTCGGAGACACTGACCTTCCTTCCGTTCTTCATGGTCGAAGTGCTCGTATACACGTATTTCACGCCGTTTCTCTCGACGACCTGCCATTTCAGGTCATCCCCTTCCCTTTTCCTGGCCATGTTATTAGCTTATAAAAGTTAATGTTGGTAATAACATAGTCCAGCATATGAAAAAACCCTTGATTCAGGGTTAAAAATTACCTCAGAAATCAAAATTTGGGCTTCTGTTGATACCCGAACATATTCATTTCCGGGATATAGCGGGCGGGAAGCGGACGAACAGGATGGATCC
>CAZLEI010000012.1:0-37644 GCA_964558505.1 uncultured Methanomassiliicoccales archaeon
ATGATGGGGCGTATATGTTCGGAAGTGAAAAACCTGACGCGGGAACAGATGCCACGGGCATCCTCTCCTTCTATTCTTCTTAGAAGATAGAAGCAGATTAGAAGCAAATAGTAGCAGATAGAAGAAAGGATGACGCGCGCGCCACCGTTCATATCCCGAGGCATCCCCTGTCCTCTTCGGACAGTGTGCCGATCCTGCGTGCCAGGGAGCTCCTGTCCACGCGCACCGCCGCGACGACCGCGTTCGTCTCCCTGTCGAGGCCGGCGCGGTCAGGGTCCAATATGCGGTGGGTCCTGTTCCCGGAAGTTCCCTGGCTGGTGCAGATGAAGCACGTCACGCCGTCGCCGTCGCATCCGAGGACGATGACGGGGCGGCTCTTCCTGCACCCGTCGCCGCATTTCAGGCCCTCCGCCCACCAGACTTCTCCGCGGACCGGGGTCTGGGACCTGCCGCCGCGGTTGCGGCCGCTGTTCCTCCCCGGCATCCTGACCTTCGCGCCCGGACTGTGCTCCATACCTACGCGCTCCGCGATGTTCACGGCGATAGGATTTAAAAGACCATCGCTTAACCGGTGCCATGGAAGAATCGGGTGCGCGCGAGGGCGAGAGGCTCAACAAGTACATCGCGGAGTCCGGGGTATGCTCCAGGCGTGCCGCGGACAGGCTCATAGAGGAAGGCCGCGCGGAGATCGACGGCCGCAGGGCAGTGGTAGGGGACCGTGTCCTCCCCGGGCAGACCGTGAAGGTCGACGGGAAGACCGTTGAACCCGAGGAAGAGGACATAATCCTGGCCTTCCACAAGCCGAGGGGGCTCACCTGCACCTCCGACCCCGGGGACCCGGACAGCGTGATATCCTACATCGGATACCCCAAGAGGATCTACTCGGTCGGGCGTCTGGACAAGGATTCGGAGGGTCTGCTCCTGCTCACGAACAACGGCGACCTTGCGAACCGCATCATGCGCGCACGCTACGACCACGAGAAGGAGTACGTGGTCACCGTGGACCGCCCGGTCACCGACGATTTCGTCAGGAAGATGGGCGCCGGCGTCCCTCTCGAAGAGGGGCTCACCCGCGAATGCTCCGTGTGCAGGACCGGGGAGAGGGAATTCACGATAATACTGCAGCAGGGCATCAACCGCCAGGTGCGCAGGATGTGCGAGTACTTCGGATACGACGTCACCCGCCTGGTCCGCGTCCGCGTGGTCAACATCCTGCTGGGCGACATGCGCGCCGGGAAGTACCGGAGCATAACGAAGGCCGAGCGCGCCGCGCTGTTCGAATCGCTGGGTCTGTGACATGCCGCGCATATCGATGTTGGAGCGCCGGCAGGTGCCGGGCGTGCTTGAGATCTCGCTACGCGAGTTGGGATCGGATTACCTGTCGGAGGATGATTTCATCGAGGCGGTGGATTCGGACGATGTGTTCTGCATCACCGCGTTCGAAGGCGAGAAGGCGCTGGGATTCTCGGTCTGCCGCGTGTTCGGACCCGAGGACGTCGATGCGGACCTGAAGCTCCCGGATTCCGCCGAACGCGACAGGATGATGTCCTACGGCCGCATCGGCCTGCTGGATTCGGTGTCCGTTTCGGACGCGGCCAAGGGCCGCGGCGTGGGGACCTCCATGGTGGAGGCCTGCCTGTCGGAGTTCTCCGCGCGCCGCGCCGACGAGGCGGCGGCCATGGCCTGGAAGTCCGTCACGGGACGGACGAACATAGCCGGGCTCCTCCTCAGGCACGGATTCCAGCCATCGCTGGAGATACCGGGGTACTGGAACCTGATGGTGGATTCCCCGCTGGGACATGACTGCCCGGTGTGCGGGGCGCCTTGCCGGTGCTCGGCGGTGCTGTACTCCAGGCATCTCTGACGCCGGCGGTCACCTGTACATGGTGTTCCAGTCGTCCGGCAGCAGTTCCTTCAGCTTGCCGTCGTGCTTGTCCGTGATGCCCACGGCGACCGCGATGAGCTTGGCCATGGTCTCCTTGGTTATCCTGCACCCGGTGTACGTCTGGTACAGCTGATAGAATATCATGTTCCTCTCCCGGTTCAGGGTGAATGCCCCCATGATGGTGGACACGTTTATGTCGTTCAGCGCGGACACGATGTGCTCGTGGCGGTGGGGCGGGATCTCGAACATCAGGCCGCAGGTTATGTCGACGATCTCCTCGTTCGGGTACACGCATGCCGCGAGGGAGATCGGCAGGTCATCGCCCTGGAGTTTCGCAGCTATGATGTACTTCTCCTTGTCGGCCTCGTACTTCAGCTTGTTGTCGTCGCAGGCTCTGCAAAGGAGATCGAACACCTCTTCGGGCGCCTGCGTCTTCTGTCTGCCCAACATGGACCGGGGTATGCCGTCGGGGCACTTGAACTATTCTATGGCGCATGCCGGCCGATGGATCCTCCCCGGGTCGCTATATTCAATATACTACACGCGCGCGTGCGCCCGCGTATATCGCGCGCCAGCGCGCGTGTACACGACATGCCCGTGTGCGCGCGTGCGCGATGCACCCGTGCACGCGTACCATTAAATGCAACGAACATCATATACAGTCGGGATGCACATGAGGGTCGGTATAGATCTCGGAACAACATATTCAACTGTCTGCAAATACAACTCGTCGACGGAGAAGCCGGAGGTCCTCAAGAACGCCTTCGGCAAGGAGGTGACCCCGTCGGTCATCTGCTTCCTCGACAACGGCGAGATAATGATCGGCGAGGACGCCAAGGACATGCAGGCCGGCGGCGCGGGAATGGTCGCCGCGGCCTTCAAGCGCGGGATGGGCGACCCGTCCTACGCATTCGACGCATTCGGCAAGGAGTACTCCGCCGAGGAGCTGTCCACGATGCTCCTGCAGCACCTGCTGAAGGAGGCCGAGGCCGATGCCGGCGAGAAGATAGATTCCGCGGTCATCACCGTGCCCGCATACTTCAACGATTTCCAGCGCACCGCCACCATCCGCGCGGGCGAGGCATGCGGCGTGAAGGTCCTGAAGATCGTCAACGAGCCCACTGCCGCCGCCGTTTCCTACGGGTACAACAGGACGTCCGGCGACAAGACCATGATGGTCTACGACCTCGGCGGCGGAACCTTCGATGTGACCATCGTCAGGATCTCCGACGGCAACATAGAGGTCATCGGCACCGAGGGGGACCACATCCTCGGAGGCAAGGACTGGGACGCGGTCATCGTCAAGTACGTGTGCGAGCAGTTCGAAGAGGAGTTCGGGACCGACCCCCGCGACGACGTCGCCACGAAGAGCGAGCTCATGGTCGCTGCCGAGAACTACAAGAAAGTGCTGTCCAAGGCGGACAGCGTCACCATCCAGATCAAATACGACGGGAACACCGGCAAGTACATGATGTCCAGGCAGGAGTTCGACGACCGCACCAGGCACCTGCTCAGCGCGACGGAGGAGGTATGCACGCACCTCATGGACGACCTCGGCATGTCATGGGACGACATCGACGAGGTCCTCCCCGTCGGCGGGTCCACCAGGATGCCCCAGGTGGGAGAGTTCATCAAGACCCTGACCCACAAGGACGTCATCGTCCACTCCGACACCGACCTCGCGGTCGCGAAGGGAGCGGCCATCACCGCCGCCATGTCGACGGAGGACGGCAAGAAATGCGCCACCGGCCTCAGGGAAGTGTCCATAAAGGACGTCACGGCCCACACGCTGGGAGCTCTGGCCGTCAGCCCCGACGGTTCCAGGTACATCAACGAATGGATGATCAACAGGAACTCGTCCGTCCCGGCCATCGTCAAGAAGAACTTCAAGATCCTGCCCAACAACAGGACGGACAAGATAGAGGTCTACACCCTCCAGGGCGAATCAAAGGTGCCCCTGGACTGCTATGTCCTCGCCAAGCTCACGATAACGGGATTCTACAACCCCGGCAACGGGACCACCATCGAGATCGAGTACATCTACGACGAGAACGGCGTGGTCAACGTCCGTGCGTACCAGGAAGGGGAGGCACTCAACGTGGAGTCCGACCCCCTGCCCGAGGACATCGATTGGATGGGCAGCTCCCCGAAGGATGCCGTGGACACGACATCCGTGAAGGACAAGAACATCGTCCTCTGCGTGGACCTGTCCCGCAGCATGACCGGCGAGCCCATCGAGAAGGCCCAGGAGTCCATGAAGTCGTTCGTGGAGTCCCTGGCGGCCGACGATGTCAAGTTCGGCCTCGTCGCCTTCGGGGACAAGGTGAAGATCAAGCAGGACATGACCGACGACAAGTACATGCTGCTCAACGCCATCGACGACCTAAGGGTCAAAGAGGTGGGGCGCGGCACCGACGGCAGCCCGTTCGAGACTGCCAGGGGCATGCTCGAGGGACGCAGGGGCATCAACCTGATCGTCGTCCTCACGGACGGCATCTGGGGCAAGAGGGACCGCGCGCTGAGCCAGTTCGCGGCGGTCAAGGCGGACGGCATCAACACCATCGCCATCGGGTTCGGCGAGGCCGACACCGGATTCCTCATGAGCATCGCCACCCTCGAAGAGGGCGCACTGTTCACCAGCCTCGACAGGCTCGGCGCGACGTTCAGCACGATCGCATCGGCCATAAGCTCCGGATCAATGGGCCTCAGCGTCCGCGAATGACGGATGGTAAGATGGCGCAGGACAGGGAGAACTACTGTTGGCTTATCGGCCTCAATCCTCTGAAAGAGAGCACGTACAAGCCGGATCAGATAACCAAGGCTATCGACAAGAAGGTCGCCAGGTGGAAGAAGGAAGCGAGCGACAAGCAGAACGACCCGCAGATGCGTTTCGCGTCGGATGCCAACTACAAGCTCGAGGACGACATACGCAGGGTGTTCGCCGACCCGGTTCTCCGCAAGAAGGAGTTCAAGGAAGGGACCGAGCTGCTGAAGTCCAAGGCCACCAGGCTGACCAAGGACGCGCTGATCCTCCACAACGGCACCAAGGTGCTCATCCCGGGCACCGCCGACAAGTACATCAAGACGCTCAAATGGGACGGCATATCGAAGGACGACATGCTCTTCTTCGCCGGCCTCAAGGAGTACAAGCTGCCGGAGATCGTCAGCTCCAAGGTCATCGCCGCCTACAAGGGCGTGCTCAGCACCCAGAGCCAGACGGTCGCGGAGATGCTGAACTCCCTGATCGGCAACAAGGACCTGGACATCAAGGCGAAGATGCTCTCCGAGACGACCTCGAACACCCTGATCAAGGAGGCGTTCGATATCTGCGAGAAGAGGGTCAACAACCTCCGCGTGGGCCTGCTGTCCACCCAGGACACCTACATCCAGGCCATGAGGGCGGTGAAGCTCGTCTTCACGCCGGACAAGGAGATGAACTCGTTCATCAAGTACTGCGCCTGCCAGAAGGCCCTCGCCCCCATCTATCAGAGGATGGACGAGGACTACCACCTCCCGTTCACCAGGAAGTACATCGACGGCCTGCTCATGGACGTCCGCGGGCAGAACGTGGACAGCGCCATGGCCATCGCCCTCCTGGAGGAGTACTGCGTCAGGAAGAAGTACATCGCTAACTTCTCCACGAAGGAGAGCGTCATCGTCCAGTGCCCCTCCTGCTACGCGTACCTGGAGGATTCCAAGGACCTGCGCAAGTGCACGCAGTGCGGATGCGACCTGCGCACCGTCTGCCCCAACTGCAGGACGGAGCAGACCGCGGGCAACAACGTCTGCAAGAAGTGCGGCTTCGATTTCGCCAAGAGCATGAACGCCGCCAAGGACAGCGAGCGCAAGTTCAAGCTGGCCCTCCGCAACGGGGACATGAAGAACGCCAAATCGTCCCTTGACGACATCCAGAGGACATACGGCACCTACATGGGCCTCGCCGCCATGAACCAGGCCTTCCGCGAAGCGTCCGGCCGCATGAACCAGGCCACCTCCCAGATAGACCAGGCGTACAAGCAGAAGCGCTACTTCGACGTCAAGAACCACTGCGAAGCGGCGGAGCTGGATTTCCAGGGGCTGTTTGATTCCGACTACGAACTCAAGAAGAAGCGCGACGATTCCGTCGCCAGGGTGAAGGACGCGGAGGAGCTGTGCGCCCAGGGCGAGGCGGCCGCCGACCCCGAGGCGAAGATGCAGCTGTACGTCTCCGCCGCCGAGAGGTGCCCGGACCATCCGGCCGCCAAGGCGAAGCTCAGGGAGCATCCCCCCGAGGGTCCCGCGGACGCTTCCGCGGTCGCGAAGGACTCCGTGATCCTGGTCAAATGGGCGATCCCTGTGGATTACAAGGGCATGATGTTCAGCGTCTATCGCGGCCGCGGCTCGATGCCGCAGGTCGACGACAGCACCGTGCCCATCGACATCGTGTCGGGCAGCACGTTCGTGGACCGCAGCGCGGACCCGGGCGTGGAGTATTATTACACAGTGCATTCCAAGCGCTGGGGCGTCCTCTCCAGGGAGGCCGCCTCCTGCGGCCCGGTGGTCATGATCGCCGATGTGACAACCGTGCAGATCGAGGCCATCGACGGCGGCCTGCGCCTGTCCTACGAGAAGCCCAGGGGCTGCACCAAGGTGCGCATCTGGCGCAAGGAGGGTGCGAAGGCCAGCGGCGTGGGCGAGGAGGTGGAGGTGATCCACAACGGCGAGACGGTCATCGACGACATCGGCCTCCGCGGGGATGTGAAGTACTTCTACCTCTTCGTCGCGGAGTACACGGTCAAGAAGAGGACCGAGCGCTCCCCGGGCACCGTTTTCTCCGGCACCACCGTGAGGATCCCGGACCCCGTGAGGAACATGGACATCAGGTGGAACAAGAAGGACGGGACGTACACCGCGAGATGGGAGAACAAGGACGAGGTCCTGCTGTTCTCGTCGCCCAAGAGGGTGAAGATGTACGGGAAGATGGTCCCCCTGGCCGACGTCAACTCCTGGATGACCCAGATACATTCGCTGTCATCGGACGACAAGAGCATGACCTTCAGCCTCCCGGACGGCGCCGTCCAGTACATCTACCCCATGGTGCCCTTCGGCAAGATGGCCGTCCGCGGCAAGGAGATGATGGTGGCCAACCTGAAGCCGTTCAGGGACGTGGAGGTCGCCATGAGCGGCGACTACTGCGTGCTCACGATGAACTGGCCCACCGCCGCGGAATCCGCGGTCATCGCGGTCATGGACGACGGGACGCCGTCCGGTCACGACGACCCCGCCGCGGAGAAGATACGCGTGGCCCGCGAGGCGTACAACGCCGACAAGCAGGTCAGGATCCCCATGAAGAACTCCAAGAAGAGGACGGTGGGGATCTATGCGGTGTACGACGTGGAGGGCGACAAGATACCCTCCCGCGGACTCGTCATCGACGTCTACTCCGGAAGGTCCAGCAAGGTCAGGTACCGCATCAGCAAGGAGAGGGAGACCAAGGGCGAGACCCTGATCTCGGTGGATTTCATAACCGAGGCCGGGATCACGTCGATCCCGCCGGTGATGGCAGTCTCCGTCCAGGAGGGGATACCCCTCAAGAGGTGGGACGGGGAGTGCATCTGGAGGTCGGTCGAGCCCGTGCGCATGTCCAACGGCATGGTCACGGTCAGCATGACCGTGAAGAGGCACGTCGACCTCGAGAGGGTCAGGCTCTTCTTCGAGAAGGACGACGATTACAACCTGTTCAAGTTCATACATCCGCTGTACGGGAGGGACAAGTGATGAGGAAAGAGAAGGCGAAGGCCGCCAAGCCCTATGTGTGCCCCTACTGCTTCACGACGGTCGACCTGACGCGCATACACTACATGTGCACCAACCCGGTGTGCGTCATAGACTGCAACGAGAAGAACGCCGTCAAGGGCAGGGACGGGAACGACGTCTACCCATCCGGGAGGAAGGACACGGAGATCGACACCGAGAGCTCCCGTTTCCTGGGCAAGGACCCGTCGGGCCCCGGTGCCATCAAGATAAAGCAGCACGTGGTCCGCGACCACACCGGGATCTGCGACATGTGCGGCCGCCCGGCCTACAAGAGGCTGTGCCCGGTCTGCCACAACATCATCCCCCAGGGGATCGAGGACGAGGACAGCGAGATATTCGTGGTCCTCGGCCCGAAGGGCGTGGGCAAGAGCCATTACATAGCGGTGCTGATCAACCAGCTGCGCTCCTCGTTCGCCTCGGAATTCAACGCGAGCATGAGCGCTGCCACCGACAAGACCACCAACAAGTACCGCGACGAGTACTACACCTGCCTGTTCGAGGAGCACAGGAAGCTCCCGGCGACCAAATCCGCCGAGGACGACAGGGGCGTCCGCGAGCCCATGATCTACTACCTGAGGTTCTTCGACGAGGACCGTCCCAAGGTCTACACCCTGGCGTTCTTCGACACCGCGGGCGAGGACCTGGTCACGTCCGGCAAGATCCTGGACCTGGGCCTGAACAGCTTCATCGCCCGCTCGTCGGGCGTGGTGTTCCTGGTGGACCCGCTGCAGATCCCCTACATCAACAAGAGGATCAAGGTGGACAACAAGCCTGCTGTGGGCCCCGATCCCAACGATGTGCTGGCCAACATAAGCAGCATCATCCGCGGCAACAACAAGCTCAAACTGAAGGACCGCATCGACATACCTTTGGCGGTGGTCCTGACCAAATGCGACGTGCTCATGAAGAAATCCGAGAACGAGGAGGAGGAGAAGGTCCTGCTGGGCCCCAGCTCCTCGATCACGATCGAGAGGGAGCGCGGAAGGTACGACCCCGAGAACTTCGCCCAGGTGGACGCGGAACTCGAGGAGTACATGCGCCGCGTGGTCTCCCGCGAGTTCACGCAGCAGGTCAAAGGATACAGCAGGCACTGCTATTTCGCGGTGTCCGCGCTGGGGAACAACCCGACCGGGACGAGCCTGTCCCGCGGGGTTTCACCGATGCGCGTGGAGGACCCGTTCCTCTGGCTGCTGAACTGCAAAGGGGAAAGGCGAGGAGGATGAAGGATGGGACTACTGAACAAGAGAAGGGAATCTGACGAGGAGATCGAGGACGGCAGCCAGGAGGATGCCGCCCGGACTGCGCCCGGAGGCGTCTTCGAAGAGGTGGGGGAGCCCGTGGACTACGTTCCGCCCGCAGCGTCCGAGGACGAATGGACAGACCCCCTGGCCGACGATGTCGCCGCGCTCCGCGCGGAGGTCGCCGGCCTCACGGCCATGCTCAGGGAGGCGAAGGCGTCCGCCGATGCCTCGGCCAAGAAGCTGGACGCGGCAGTGACGTCGAAAGAGGCCATGAAGACGTTCATGGCCGCCGTGGAGAAGCGCGACGCGGAGATGGCCAGCAAGAAGCTGATGACCATGCTCGACGGGCTCGCCCACATGAGGGAGGATTTCTTCAAACTGTCCAAGGGGATGAAGGCCAAGATAGACACCATGGACGCCAACACGGTTCTGAGCTCCTTCGACGCGTACAACGTCGACATGGAGAACATACTGCTGGACTGCGGCGTCGAGATCGGGCCGTTCCCCTACGATAAACTAAACACCATTCACCAGAGGATCGTGGACGTTGTGCCGACGGACGACCCGGAGAAGGACGGCAAGATCGCCGAGCGCGTCTCCGACGGCTACAGGTACGACGGGCGCGTGCTCTACAAGGAGAGGGTGAACGTCTACAAGTTCACCGAAAAGAAGAAGAAAAGCGGCAAGGAGGATCAAGAATGACCGAATACAGCGTTGGAATCGATTTGGGCACGACTTATTCGTGCCTCGCGTACCTCGACGACGAGGGCAACCCCGTCGTGGAGAAGAACTTCGAACAAGAAGACACCACCCCGTCGGTGGTCCTGTTCAACGAGAACGGCGAGATCATCGTCGGATCTCCCGCCAAGGACATGGCGGTCATGTACCCTGCGGACAGGGTCGTCACCGCCATCAAAAGGCACATGGGGACGGAATACGATGTGGACATCGACGGCGATAGGTACACCCCGATCACGATATCCGCCGCGATCCTCAAGAAGATGATCAACGACTTCAACGACAACCACGGCTGCACGCTGAGGAACGCGGTCATCACCTGCCCCGCGTACTTCGGGCAGAACGAGAGGGATGCCACCAAGGCCGCCGGCAAGGTCGCCGGCCTGGAGGAGGTCACCATCATCAACGAGCCCACGGCCGCCGCGATCTCCTTCGGTTTCGGAACCGGCATGGAGGACAAGAAGCGCGTCCTCGTGTACGACCTGGGAGGAGGGACGTTCGATGTGACCATCCTCGAGATCGACGGCCCCGCGTTCACCGCCGTCGCCACCGACGGGGAGAGGCTCCTCGGAGGCAAGGACTGGGACCTGGCCATCACCAAGCTCATCAAGGAGAAGGTGTGCGCCGAGGCCGGCGTCGACCAGGACGACCTGGACGACGACGAGGACGTCAGGCAGTCCCTGATCCTCGATTCCGAGACCATCAAGAAGAGGCTGTCCACCGCGGAGTCCACGAAGGGGACGCTCACCGCCGGTGGCAGCAAGGTCGTCTACACCGTGACCCGCGACGAGTTCGAGGCCGCCACGGCCGGCCTGATGCAGACCACCCTCGACCTCATGCAGAGGGCGCTGGACTCCAAGGGTTTCGCGATGTCCGACATCGACGAGGTCCTCCTCGTCGGAGGCTCCTCCAGGATGCCCCAGGTGAAGAACGGCATCACCGCCAAGTACCCAGATGCGAACATAAAGCTGTTCGACCCCGACCAGTCCGTGGCCAAGGGAGCCTCCATCTTCGGATACTCCTACAGCTGGGGCGGAGCGGTCTCCGCCGCCGCGGTCGCGGCGGCAGAGGACGGCAGGATCGCCGGAGCAGAGCTCAGCGTCCACAACGTCCTCAGCAAGAGCTTCGGCATCAAGGCCGTCTACGACACCGGCGAGGAGATGATCTCCAACATCATCTTCAGGAACGAGGTCCTGCCCATCGAGGCCATAAAGACCTACTTCCCCGTCGAGGACGGCCAGCGCTCGATCATGGTCGAGATCTACGAGGATTCGGCCGAGAACAGGGACGGCGGCAACCGCACCGAGCTCCTGGACGGCGCGATGGTCGGAGAGTTCCAGATGGACCTGCCCGAGGGCGTCACCCGCGACACCGAGATCAACGTCAGGTTCGTGGCCACCGACGAGGGCATACTCATGGCCGAGGTCGACTGCATGGGCTACCACACGGAGTACCAGCTGAAGAACAAGATCCAGATGTCCGATGCCGAGATCAAGGAATCCCAGGGACTGATGGAGAAGGTCACCAACGCGAACTGAGTATCCTAAGCGGCGCCCGGTACGGGCGCCGCAAACAACTTAAAAAAAATCCTTTCCAGTATGCCGTCAGTCGGACACCTTGACGAAGTTGGATTTGACGACGCCGCACAGCGGGCAGGTCCAATCATCCGGGAGCTGGTCGAAGGGGACGCCTTCGATGGATTCGTCGTACAGTTCTCCGCATACCCTGCATTTGTATATTGCCATGCGCGGGCGATTTCCGCCATATGATAAAAAGGATGGGCATCCGCCGTCCGCGAACGCTGATGAAAAATACACGTACGCCCATCCGTACGCCATGATGACGGTGAATGCCACTCAGGCGAGGACGGAGATATACAATCTGATCGCTTCCGTACAGGACGGCGGTCCGGTGAAGATAACCTCGAAGGCCGGTAACGCGGTGCTGATGAGCGAGACGGAGCTGGAGGAGATACTGGAGACCCTGTACCTGGATTCGATCAACGGCATGAGGGATTCGGTGATCAAGGGCATGAGGACGGATGTCAGGCACTGCAAGGGGCATGAGAGTTGTACCGGACCATACTGACGGCGCAGGCGGTCTTCGATTACGAGACCATAAAGCAGGAGGGGCTCAAGTACAGGGTCCGCGACATCATAGAGATGCTCTGCGACGATCCCTATTCGGAGAGGTTCCGCGCCCGGGCGCTGAAGGGCCCGATGGAGGGCGTGTGGTCCATGAGGATCAACCGCGAGCACCGCGTCATATACCAGGTGCTCCCGGCCACCGGGAGGTACGCGGGGACGGTGAAGATAATCAGGCTGTGCACCCCGTACGGCGGACCGTTGCCACCTATGATGCTGTGACCGGCCGATGATGTAACGGTCCCGGGATATTTCGCGGTCGACCTGTGCCCGTAATCGTTAATAGCTCCGTGCCTGTTCTTCCCGCCATGCAGAGAGATTTCACCCAGGCGCAGGCGGACTGCGAAGAAGGGCTCAGATGGCTGATGGGCAACGGCGTCCCCGTGGACCCGGCGCATGCGGCCGAGCTGTTCGGAAGGGCGGCGGATGCGGGATACCCGAACGGCATGTTCAGCCTTGCGGAGCTCCTCATGGCCGGGCGCGGCGTTCCCCAGGACACCGCCCGCGGCAGGGACCTCTACATCGACGCCGCCGTCCTCGGGCACGCGGCCTCCATGTACCGCCTCGGCCTCATCTACTGCGGCGGGTTCGGCACCGACATCGATTATCAGAAGGCCCTCGAATGGTACACCATGGCCGCCGAGGCGGGCATGCCGCAGGCGTATCCCGAGGTGGCGTCGATATACTTCTACGGGCAGACGGCCGCCGGGCAGGATTTTGCCAAGGCGTACGCATGGTTCGAGAAGGCCGCATTGGCGGGCGACGCGCCGTCGCAGTTCAAATGCGGGTACATGCGCGAGGAGGGCATCGGGGTCGGGAAGGACAAGGCAGAGGCGATGCGCTGGTTCCGCATGTCCGCCGAGAGCGGCGTCCCGGAAGGCCAGTTCAAGATGGCACTGTCATCCTACAAGGGCGACGGCGTGCCCGAGGACAAGGCCGAGGCCCTGAGATGGTACGAGGCCGCGGCGGCGCAGGGCATGCCGTCGGCGCAGTACAACGCGGGCCTGATGCACTACGAGGGGGACGGCGTACCGCAGGATTACGACCGTGCGTTCAGGCTGATGAGCGCCGCCGCCGAGGACGGCGATGCCGATGCGCAGTTCCTCCTCGGCAGGATGCTGTTCCAAGGCACCGGGGCGTCGGCGGACGCGGACGAGGGCTACAAATGGATACAGAGGTCCGCCGAGAACGGGAACAAGTTCGCCATGGAGATCATGGAATCCATGCGCCGGAAGGAGAACACACAGTTCATAGAGATCGAATGAGCTCCGCGGACGGATGCCCGCCTCATCCGCGAGGACACGATGGCACAGTTCGCGGGACGGCGGCGCCGTCGGCCTGTCCCCGCACGTTCCCCCGACGAGTCCCCTGTCAGACAACCTTATGAATGCAACAGGGGATACTCAGGCAGTGAGCCAATGAAGACGGACCTCGAGATAGCGGCTGAAGCCGACGTGAAACCAATTTGGGAGATTTCAGAGAAGATCGGCATCGAGCGCGACGAACTCCATCCTTACGGGAAGTACATGGCGAAGGTGCCCCTGGATGTCCTCAAGAAGTACGAGGGCAACCCCAAGGGCAAGCTGATCCTGGTCACTGCCATCACCGCCACGCCTGCCGGCGAGGGGAAGACCGTGACCACGATCGGCCTCATCCAGGGCCTCAGCCGCATCGGCAAGAACGTCGTCGGTGCCCTCAGGGAGCCGTCCCTCGGGCCGACGTTCGGCATCAAGGGCGGCGCGACCGGCGGAGGGTACTCGCAGGTGTACCCGATGTGGGACATCGACCTCCATTTCACCGGTGACATCCACGCGGTCTCCGCCGCGCACAACCTCCTGTCGGCGATACTCGAGAATCACATCCTAAAGGGGAACGCCCTGCAGATAGACCCCACCAACGTGCTCTTCAAGAAGACCATGGACATGAACTGCCGCGAGCTCAGGAACATCGTCATAGGCCTGGGCGGCAGGACGTTGGGAGGGTACTGCCGCGAATCCGGGTTCCTGATAACGTCGGCATCCGAGATATCGGCGATCCTGGCGCTCTCCTCGGGCATCGAGGACCTCAGGCGCAGGCTCGAGAGCATCGTGGTGGCCTACAGCTACACGGGAGTGGCCGTCACGGCCGGACAGCTCGGCTGCGTGGGCGCGATGATGGTGATACTCAAGGACGCCATCAACCCCAATCTGGTACAGACGCTGGAGGGACAGCCCGTCTTCGTGCACGGGTTCCCCTTCGCCAACATCGCCCACGGCGCCAACAGCATCATCGCCACCCGTGCGGCCATGTCCCTGGGCGACTACGTCGTCACGGAGGCGGGTTTCGCAGCGGACCTGGGAGCGGAGAAGTTCATGGACATCGTGTGCAGGCAGGGAGGATTCTCCCCCGATTGCGTGGTCATCGTTGCATCGGTGCGCGCGCTCATGATGCACGGAGGCGCATCATTGAACGATCACGACACCATGACCGTCGCCGCCCTCGAGAAAGGGTTCTGCAATCTGGACAAGCATCTCGAGAACCTGCAGGGGTACGGGGTGCCCGTCGTTGTGGCCATCAACCGCTTCCCCTTCGATTCCGACGAGGAGATCTCGATCGTCAGGGAGCATTGCGAGTCGCGCGGCGCATCCGTCGCCGAGTCCACCGTGTTCATGGACGGCGGTGCCGGCGCGGAGGAGCTGGCCAAGACGGTGATCGATACGTTGGAGGCCAAGCCCGCGGATTTCCATCCGCTTTACGACCTGGACTCGTCCCTGGAGGAGAAGATACAGACCATCGCCACCAGGATCTACGGTGCCGATAAGGCCGTGTTCAACATCAAGGCCATCAAGAACATGAAGGACCTGGAGGCCAACGGGTACGGAAAGCTGCCCGTGTGCATCGCGAAGACGCAGCTGTCGATAACGGACGATCCCGTGAAGCGCGGTGCGCCCAAGGGCGGATGGGTCCTCAACGTGAAAGAGGTGTACGTATCGGGCGGCGCAGGGTTCATAGTCCCCGTCTGCGGCAACATGACGCTGATGCCCGGACTGTCCTCATCGCCCGCGGCGATGAAGATGGACCTGCTCCCCGACGGGACCATAATCGGCCTCAAGTGAGGTCTTAGGAACCATGGCGGTCCCTTCGGGGGCCGTCATACGCTTTTCCTTCAGTCGGCGACTCGAGGTCTCCGTCCCCGCATTGTGCGATCCGGCATCAGGTGGGTCTCTTCCGCTTGCCGGCCATGTCGAACCATCTGTCCGACTCGATGGCGTTTGCCTCCACGCCGTTCTCCCCATGGAGGTAGATGTTCCCGAGGAGGAGCTGGGCGCCGTCATGCCCTGCAAGGGCGGCGAACCTCAGCCATCTGAGGCCCTCTTCGGTGTCCTGCGGGATCCCGTAGCCTTTCAGATGGAACTGCCCGAGGACGAACTGCGCTTCGACATATCCCTGCTCTGCGGATGCCAGCATCCACCGGTATGCATCTGCGGCTCTGGCATTCTGCGAGAAGAACAGCGTTCCGAGGGCGTACTGGGCCCTGGGGTCTCCGGATGTCGCGGGCAGCAACAGGAGCTCTTCCGCTTTCGAAGGGTCCTGGGCGACGCCGAAGCCGTCGCGGTACATCTTGCCGAGGAAATACATGGAATCCAGGTTGCCCTTCTCTGCCGAGCGGGAGAACCATCCGGAGGCGGCGGTGTAGCTCTGTTTGACGCCCTGTCCGCGGGCGAACATGAGGCCCAGGAAGTACTCGGCCTCGGAGTCCCCGGACTGCGCTTCGATGGTGAAGATGGAGAAAGCGGCCTTCATACCCTGCTCATCACCGGAGCCCAGGAGTGCCTTCGCGCGGGCTATCTCATCCGAGGTCCTGCGCTCTTCGTCGGACATGTGACAGTGTATGCCCGACCTCTTAATAATGTTCGCGTACGGGCTTGACGGCCGTGACGGGATCAGCCATCGGACAGATCATGATGATAAAAAGGAAAGTAAGAAGTTTTGCGCACGCGGTCCTGGATCAGAGGAATTCGCGCTTGATCACGTAGAGTCCGCCGATGATGAGGAACAGGATCGAGATGCTTTTGAACATCCCGTCCACGTTCGCCTGGATCCCGGAGAGCGCAGAACCCGAGACATCGCTTTCGACGGTTCCGCCGGATTCATCCGAGGGGACGTCCGGCTCGACAGGGGTATCGTCAGGCGTCTCGGTATCGACAGGACCGCTGGGGTCCGTAGGCTCTGGAGTCGTGGGTGTATCGGGCACAGTAGGTGTCTCGGGTATCACAGGGTCAACGGGATCGACAGGGTCAACGGGATCGACAGGGACCTCTGGTTCAGATTCATCGATATAGACGATCTTGAGGTTGCCATCTCCGTTGAATCCTTCGGCCAGCTCTGTGCCCTTGTAGAGGTACAATGTTCCAACGCACCAGTAGAACGCATCGTGTGAGACGGTCGTCACGCTCTTGGGAAGGGTGACGGAGATCTCGGCCTTTTCGGTGCTTGTCTTGACGCCGGCCTTCCAGAACGCATCCTCGGGGATAGAGGTGATGCCTTCGGGGATCACGATATCCACAAGGTTGGCGCACGAGTCGAAAGCTCCGTCCTGGATCTCGGTGACAGTCGCCGGCAGTTTGATGCTCGTGATCGCGGTCCCGCGGAAGCATTCCTCGCTCAGCACGGTTATGCCGCTACCGATGGATATGCTGGTCACGGGGCAGTTGTAGAATGCCTGCGAACCGATCTCCGTGATGCCGTCGTGGAGGACGAGCTCTCCAGTGAGGGCCGAGCATCCGTAGAACGCCATGGGTCCGATCGAGGTCACGGTCGAGGGTATGGAGATGCTCGTGATGCCGGTGCCCCTAAAGCACTGGGCGGGTATCTCGGTGATCCCGCTGCCGATTGAGACCTTTGTGATTTTGGTGCAGTCTTTGAATGCATCGGGCCCCAGGTATGTGACCGTGTCCGGGATGGAAAGAGTTCCGGTGAGGCCTGTGCATCCGCTGAATGCGCTGCCTTCGATCGTCTCGACGCTTCCGGGAATGGTTATCTCAGTCAGGCCTGTGCATCCGCTGAACGCGTACATCTTGATCGTGGTGACGCTTCCGGGAATGGTTATCTCAGTCAGGCCTGTGCATCCGCTGAACGCGTACTGGTCGATCAAGGTCACGCTTTCGGGGATGGTGACGCCAGTTATGGAAGTGCGGTCTTTGAAAGCGTTCTTGTTGATGGCGGTGACGGCGTACGTCTTGCCATCTGGTCCGACGGTCGTCGAGGGGATCACGATTTCAGTTTCCGTGCCTGTGTATCCTGTTACGACAGCAGTCATGTTCCAGGGGCGGTATTCATATGTCAGGCCGCCGGAAGGTGCTTCCTGCACGGTGTATTTGACTGAGTCTCCGTCTGGGACGGCGACGTAGGTCTTCTCGGTCCCAAAGGCCAGTTCGCCGTAGAAATCCTCATTATTAAAATACCAGGGCTTGGCTTCTTCTTTTTCGGAGGAATATGACTGACCGCTGACGATATTCCCGTCTCCGGCCGTCAGGGTTCCGGTGAAGTTGAAGTTAGATACGGTGAGGACTCCGGAGTTCTGATCGTTGAATGCCCTTTTTCCGATGGTCTCAATCTTGCTTCCATCTTCGAAGGTCACAGTGCCTTTGAACTTGAAGAAAGCAGAACTGCCGATGGTCACCACTGATGCGGGTATGGTGACCGTAGCTCCTGTTGTATCTTTACCGACATTTTCGAATGCGTTGGTTCCTATCGATGTGATGCTGTCGGAGAGGGTGATTGTCACGAGTGATTTGCAATCCTTGAATGCGTAGTTACCTATCGAGGTCACTGTTTCTGAGATAGTCACTGATGTGATGTTCTTCTCTTTGAATGCGCTCTGCCCTATCGCTACTACTGTGTACTGACCTTTTCCATCAAAAACAGTCTTAGGTATCACGAGAGCGGTTTCGGAACCGTTGTATCCTGTTATGGTCGCGACCCCGTTCTTCAAAGTGAATGTGAATGGGCAGACAGTATCCGCCTTTTCGAGATAGCCGCCGTCATTGATGAGGTTGCCGTTGCCTATCGACGTTTCTTCACTGCAGTTGAAGTTGTTAACAGTCAGGGTAACCTTGTTATTCACCTTGAACGCATTATTGCCAATCGTCTTGATCTGGCTGTTGTTTTCGAAGGTCACGGTCCCGCTGGCGCCGTGGAATGCGTTGTTCTCGATGACTTTTATCGATGCGGGGATGGTCATATTCCCGTTCCATTTGGAGAATGCACCGTTGCCGATGGTGACGACGTTGTATGTCTTTCCATCGTATGTGACGGTGTTCGGTATGGTCATCGTTCCGTTATTACCGCCTGTGACCGTGGCGGTCGCATCGTCCTTGTTGAAAGTATAATTTATTCCGTCGATGGTGGTGCCTTTATCACCGTCGACGCTGACGATGGATACAGCAGATAACGCCATGAGTGCCACTGCCGCCAATGCCACTATTGTCATCATTCTTCTTGTTTTCATTTATATTCAGCTCTGCAGTTTCTAGTCGGGTGTTGATTTCATGATATATAATAGGGGCAGGTTCTTCCCACGGTCGTCCCCGTCGAATTCGGTGATATGCATCACACTTCGTGATTCGATCATCCAGTTATCGTGATTGTTCCGATCCTGCCGCGGGCACCGCCTTACGCGCGGCCCCGGGGATAAGCGATATATAAGGAAAATCATTGAAGAGGGCATATGTCCATTGAATCGCTGATCGAAGCGGCCGCAGCATCCGACGCCGGAGCGCAGTGCGCCCTGGCCAAGGTATATCTCCGCGGGGAGGGGGCGCATGTCGACATCCCGCGGGCTGTCGAGCTCCTGCACGCCTCCGCGGATCAGGGGGAGAGCGAATCGGAATGCCTCCTGGCCCTCATGATGTACACCGGGGTCGGCGTCCCCCGGGATAAGGACGGTGCGCTCCGCCTCATCCGGAAGTCCGCCGAGGCGGGATGCCCGGATGCCAGGCGCATCGAGTCCGAGTTCGACAGGCATGAGGCCGATCCTGATGCCATGGATGCGATCCTCGGGCTCAGGATGAAGGCGAACCTCCATGATGACGAGGCCTGCCGCAGGATGTTCGAGATGTACGATTCCGGCAGGGACGGCGTCCGCAAGGATCATGTCGAGGCGGTGAGATGGTACACCGTATGCGCCGACCGCGGGGATGTGGAAGCGCAGTGCCGCATAGGGTTCATGTACTGCATGGGCAAGGGCGTCCGCAAGGACCACGATGTCGCCATGAGGTACCTCGGCATGGCCGCGGAGGGCGGCAGCGGCGAGGCCATGCGCCACATCGGCGAGATGTACGAGCTCGGGAACGGAGACACCGAAGTGGACGTCAAGCAGGCCGTGGAATGGTACCAGCGCGCATCGGACGCCGGCGATGCCGACGCCCAATGCTCCCTGGCATTCATCAAGATGACGCCGAAGACCAGGTTCAGCGACCAGAAGGGCGCCCTGAACTACCTCAGGATGGCCGCGGAGGGCGGCAATCCCCAGGCCCAGCACCAGCTCGGCATGTTCCTGGCCTATGGCCAGGGCATGCGCAGGGATCCGGACGAGGCCAAGGTCTGGCTGGAGAAGGCGTGCGAGGCGGGGGAGCAGCAGTGCATGGTGGATTACGCCAACATGTGCTTCGAGGGGCAGGTCCTTCCCAAGGACCTCGCGGCCGCCGCGAGATGGTTCACGGTCGCCGCCGACAGGTTCAACGGATACGCTCAGTTCTCCCTTGCGTGCATGTACGGCAACGGCTACTACTTCGAGCCTGACGACAGGAAGGCGGCGGAGCTCTTCCGCGCAGCGGCCGAGATGGGGGAGGTCAACTCCCAGTACTCCCTGGCCTGCTTCTACTACGACGGCCGCGGTGTCGAGAAGGACCCGAAGGAGGCCGCGTTCTGGTTCGACCTGGCCGCCGACCAGGGCATGCCGCAGGCCATGGCGTTCCTGGGCATGATGCTGGTCACCGGCCGCGACGTCAAACAGGACATCGAGAAGGGCATGGGCCTGCTCAACAGGTCCGCCGATTCCGGATACTATGAGAGCCAGTACTACCTTGGCAAGCTGTACTTCGACGGGAAGTACGTCGAGAGGAACATACCGCGCTCCAAGAAGTACCTGCAGCTGGCAGCCAAGCAGGGCGACCCCGATTCCCAGAACCTCCTTAACAGGATCAAAGCGGAGAAGCTCAGGTGATGCCATGTCGTTCGAGACCGTCCTGAGATCCGCCAAGGAGGGCGACCCGCATGCGCAGTGCGCGATGGGGTATATATTCTTCAACGGGGACGGGGTCGAAAGGGACCGCGTGGAGGCGGGGCTGTGGTTCAAACGCGCCGCCGAGCAGGGCGACCCGGAGGCGCAATGCGCGCTTGGATACATGCGCGCACACGGCGAGGGCATGGGCCAGAACCTCGAGAAGGCCGTGGATTTCTACAGGAAGAGCGCCGAGCAGGGATACGCCCGCGCACAGTTCAACCTGGCCCACATGTACTCCGACGGCAGGGGCGTGGAGCAGGATTGGGCGGAGGCTTACAAATGGTACGACCTCGCCGCCGGGCAGGGCAACCTCGTCGCGCTGTACCGCATCGGGGTCATGACCGAGGAGGGCCGCGGCATGCCCGCGGACCCGACGGCCGCGGCGGGGATATACAAGAAGGCGTCCGACCTCGGGGACCTGGGAGCCACCATGCGCCTGGCCTCGATGTACATGGACGGCCGCGGTGTCCCGAGGTCCGTCCAGAAGGCGGTGCCCCTCCTCACCAAGGCGGCCGCCGGGGGCATGGACTCCGCCATGCTGATCCTCGGGAAGCTGTCCCTTTCGGGAGAGGGCATGGTCAGGAGCGAGGCCAATGCCCGGAGATGGCTTCAGAAGGCAGCCTGCCGCGGGAATGCGGAGGCAGCAGAATTGCTGGAAGGGCTTTAATTGTACATTTTTATACATTAAAGTAGAAAAATGGTTATATGTGCATGTGCTACACAGCCTCACAAAGACAGTGACAGCCATGAAGATGAATGACAGCCAACTGAGCATCCTGAAGGCGCAGCTCGCGTCGATCAAGGACAAGAGCCCCTTCTACGCCAAGAAGTACGCGGACATAGACACATCAGCTATCAACACGCAGGAGGATTTCGAAGAACTCCCCCTGACGGACAAGTGGGAGCTGCGCGAGGCGTACCCGCTCGGGCTCCAGGCGGTCCCCGACGGTGAAGTCGTGAGGATCCATTCATCCTCCGGGACGACCGGGACTCCGATCATAATCCCGTACACGGCCAAGGACGTGGAGGACTGGGCGATACAGTTCGAGCGCTGCTACCGCATGGCCGGCATAACGAACATGGACCGCATCCACATCACCCCGGGCTATGGCCTCTGGACCGCCGGAATAGGCTTCCAGGCCGGCGCCGAGCGCCTCGGCGCGATGTCCATACCCATGGGCCCCGGGAACACGGACAAGCAGATCAAGATGATGATCGACATGAAGAGCACGGTCCTGTGCGCCACATCGTCGTACGCCCTGCTCCTGGCCGAGGAGATAACCAAACGCGGCCTGAAGGACAAGATCTGCCTCAAGAAGGCCCTGATCGGTTCCGAGCGCTGGGGGGACAAGATGAGGGCGAGGATCGCCGACGAGCTCGGTGTCGAGCTCTACGACATATACGGCCTCACGGAGATCTACGGCCCCGGCATAGGGATCAGCTGTTGCGAGAGGGACGGCATGCACTGCTGGGACGATTACTGCTATTTCGAGATCGTCGACCCCAAGACAGGCAAGAACGTCCCGGACGGGGAGTCCGGCGAGCTGGTCATAACCACGCTCCGCAAGGAGGGCGCCCCGCTGATAAGGTACAGGACCCACGACCTGACCAGGATCATGACGGGCGACTGCCCGTGCGGGGACAGGCACCCGAGGCTCGACATCCTCATCGGCAGGACGGACGACATGGTGAAGGTGAAAGGGGTCAACATATTCCCCGGGCAGATAGACGAGCTCCTGTCCGGCATAGACGGCGTGAGCAGCGAGTACCAGGTGATGATAGACCATCTCAACGGCAAGGACTCGCTGACGCTGTTCTTCGAGACCAAGTTCGCCGAGGGCGACAGGAAGGCGCTGGAGGATTCCGTCAAGGAGGCCTTCAAGTCCAAGGTGGGGATAACGATAATCCCCAAGGCAGTCTCCATCGGGGAGCTCCCGAGGTCCGAGAAGAAGGCCCACAGGATCTTCGACAACAGGTACTGAGACACGGCGGCGCCCTCGCGGGGGCGCCGTCCGTCCACGGAAAAGGCCTGGCTTTTTCGAAGGCGTCAGCGCTTCGCGCCGCCGACCATGACCAGGTATGCCAGGAGCGCCTCGAGCTGGATGCGCTCGTTGCTGCCCTCGACTATCCTGAACTCTATCTCGCCGGTCTTGTCCATCAGCCTGACCTTCTCGGCATCGGTTATGCTGAGCTCGAAGAAGGACGCATGTATCTGGCGGATTATGTCCTGTCCGGACAGGCCGTACGTGACCATGATGTCGTCGAGCATGTTGCGCGCACCGACGAAATCCCCGGACATCGCCGTCTCCATCATGGCCTTGACCCTCTCGGGGTTGGCCATGCCGGTGGTCTGGTAGACCGTGTCCACGTCGATGGTCTTGCCCAGCGATGCCGCCACCTGCAGGGAGTTGACCGCGCGCCTCATGTCCCCGCGCGCCACATGGACCAGGCTCTCGAGCGCATCCTCGTCGATGGACACGCCCTCGTTGGTGATTATCTTCGTGAGGAAGGCGGTGACGTCCTCCTTGGACACCGGGCTGAACCTGAACACGGCGCACCTCGACTGTATGGGGTCTATGATCTTGGACGAGTAGTTGCACGAGAGTATGAACCTGCAGATGCGGGAGTACTTCTCCATGGTCCTCCTCAGCGCCGCCTGGGCGTCGGAGGTGAGCGCATCCGCCTCGTCCATGAAGATTATCTTGAACTCCGCGCTTCCCAGGGGGGCGGTCCTGGCGAACTCCTTGATCTTGCCGCGGACCACGTCGATGCCCCTCTCGTCGGAGGCGTTCAGTTCGATGAAGTTCCCCTTCCACTCGTCGCCGAACATCTCCTTGGCCATGGCCAGCGAGCATGTGGTCTTCCCGGTCCCGGCCGGGCCGGTGAGCAGCATGTGGGGCATGTTCTTAGATTCGACGTACGCTTTGAGCCTCTCGGTGACGTGTTTCTGCCCGACCACCTCGTCGAGGTTCTTCGGCCTGTACTTCTCGGTCCAGATTTCATTCATGGAAAACATGACGTGTACCGTATCGGACGTGATAAACCCATCGTCCGATCCGCACCGCCCGTGAACGCGTGCAAGCAATTTCTTTTATCGTCATCCGCCATATCCATGGACATGAAGCTGAACGAAGCCTACCGCATCGCCGTCAAGGCGGGCATGGCGAACGACCCCCGTCCCAAGGACGAGGTGGACAAGGTCCTCGCGGACGCGAACGAAGAGTACGGCAAGCTCCCCGCTGAGAGGAAGCAGTACTACGACAAGGAGAGCCTGTGGAACCCCTATTCCGATTCACGCTGGTCCTGGGGCTGCGGCGATGCCGAGGCGGAGACGCTGATGTGGGGCATCGACATCGGCACCGGCGAGGTGCTCCTGGCCGACCGCCTGAGGGAGAAGGGCATCCCCATATCCGCGGTCGTCGCCCACCACCCCACCGGTCTCGCCAGGATCCACTTCCCCGATGTGATGAGGATGCAGGCCGAGATGTACCACGGGGAGGGCGTCCCGATCAACGTGGCCGAGGGCATCATGAGGCCGCGCATCGAGGAGGTCCTCCGCGCGGTGGAAGGATCCAACTACAACCAGGCCGTGGATGCGGCCAAGCTGCTCAACATACCGATATTCAACCTCCACACCGTGGCGGACAACATGGTCCAGAAGTACCTGTCCGACAGGGTGGCCGAGGCCGAGCCCAAGTACCTCTCGGACATAATCGACGCTCTGATGAGGGAGCCCGAGATGCAGGTCGCCTCGAAGGAGAACAACCCTCCGAACATAATCGTCGGGTCCAAGGGGAACCGCGCGGGGAAGGTCGCCGTCAAGATGACCGGCGGGACCTCCGGGCCGAAGTGCCTCTACGAGAAGTTCGCACAGTGCGGGGTGGGCACGGTCGTCGGGATGCATTTCCCCGAATCGCATGTCGAAGAGGCCAGGAAGAACAACGTCAACCTCGTGGTCTCCGGCCACATGGCGTCCGATTCCATCGGGATAAACCTGATATCGGACATCTGGGAGAGGGAGGGCATAGAGGTGCTCGCCTGCTCCGGGCTGATCAGGGTCAGCAGGAACTGAGATGTTCGACAAGGCGTCTTCCATCATCCGCGACGGCAGGAAGCTGTCGTACGAGTACGTCCCGGCATCGCTGGTACGCAGGGAGGGGCAGATGGAGCGCCTTGAGATGCTGTTCCGCCCGGTGTTCGAGGAGGGCCGCCCGTGCTCGGCGTTCCTCACGGGCCCGGTGGGAACGGGCAAGACCGTCACGGCCAAGCGCTTCTGCGCGGAGATGGCAGCATACGGGGCGGTGTCGAAGCATCCCGTGGAGTACATAATAGTCAACTGCAGGAACCGCAGCACCGAGGGCGCGGCCGTCGTCCAGCTGCTCAGGCACTTCGATCCCGGGTGCCCGGACCGCGGTTTCTCCGTGTCCGACATGATGCGCACGTTCAGGTCGATGGTGGAGAAGAAGAGATGCGCATTCGTCATCGTGCTGGACGAGGTCGATGTCCTGGTCAAGAAGAACGGCGCCGACCTGATCTACCAGCTGTCGCGCTTCAACGAGGACTCGGTCAACGTGGCATCGCCGCTCTCGCTGATCCTGATCTCCCAGGAGTACATCTTCGATATGATAGACGAGGCCGCGCTCTCGACGTTCAGGCGCACGAACACGATAAGGTTCGACCGCTACGGCAGGGAGGAGCTCAAGGAGATCGTGGCCGCCAGGGCATCGGAGGCACTGGTGGAGGGCGGTCTCGGGGAAGGCGCCTCGGACCTCATGGCGGACATCTCCGCCGAGTTCGGCGACGCGCGCTTCGCGATCGAGCTCCTGGACCGTGCGGCCCACATAGCCGAGGGCTCGCCGCTGGGCGTGGTCATGCCCGAGGACGTCCGCGCCGCCAAGGCGATGACGTACAGCGTCGTGACCGAGAGCAAGCTCCTGGACCTGGACATCAACCACCGCATGACCCTGCTGGCCATCGCCCGCTCGATAAAGAACCAGCCCTATGTGCGCACCGGCGCAGCGGAGAAGACATACTCCATAGTATGCGAGGAGTACGGCGTCCCGGCCAGGAAGCACACGCAGTTCTGGACGTACGTCCAGGACCTGGAGAGGGCGAACCTGATACAGACGGTGGTCCGCGGCGACGGCTGCGACGACGCGTCCGGCGGACGCACGACGTTCATATCGCTGCCGGACATCCCGTCGAAGACGCTGGCATCGAAGATCGAGTACATGATGGACGAGGGACTATGAAGTGCGACATGTGCGGCAGGCCGGCCGTGACGTTCATAAGGTACAACGGCACGCACCTGTGCTCCGACCATCTCATGTCGTACGTCGAGCGCAGGGTGAAGAAGGAGGTCCGCAGGCAGATAGACGTCCGCCCGGGCGACGTGATCGCCGTGGCGGTATCGGGCGGCAAGGACAGCATGGTCACCCTGAGGCTTCTCAACAGCATATTCGGCCCGCGCCCGGACGTGGAGGTCCATGCGATAACGATCGACGAGGGCATCGCGGGCTACCGTCCGCCGAGCATCGACATCGTCCGCGGGTTCTGCGACGAGAACGGGATCCCGCTGCACATACGCTCTTTCGAGGAGCTGGGCGTGACCATGGACGGCGCCTCCGGCGTCTGCGGCGACAGCAGCCCCTGCACCTACTGCGGTGTCTTCCGCCGCAAGCTCATGAACGACGAGTCCCGCAGGATAGGTGCCAGGTTCCTGGCCACCGGCCACAACCTCGACGATGTGGCGCAGTCCGTGATGATGGACTTCGCCCGCGGGGACGTGGAGCGCTTGGCGCGCCTGGGCCCGCACACCAAGGTCCAGCCCGGGCTGGTCCCGCGCTTCATGCCCCTCAGGACCGTGCCGGAGAAGGAGTCGCTGCTCTACGCCATGGTATCGGGCACCCCGTTCCACGACGGCACCTGCCCGTACTGGGAGGCCGCGCTCCGGAACCAGTACCGCGCCGTCGTCGACGAGCTGGAGGGCAGGTCGCCCGGGTCGAAGTTCAGCATCCTATCGTCGTACGACCAGCTGAAACCGCTGCTGGAGAAGGGGTTCCCGTCGGCGGAGCTGCGCTTCTGCGCATGCGGCGAGCCGACGCTGTCGGAGCGCTGCAAAGCGTGCGAGCTGTCCGATATGCTCAAGGCGCGGCTGTCCGGGAAATGATGTGCCGGGCAGTCAGAGGACGATGACCCTCGGCCTTCCGTGGATGTCCTCTATTGCGATCTCCATCCCGTAGACCTTCTCTATGTTCTCCGGCGTGATCACGTCCCATACGTTGCCGGCGGAGATTATGTCGCCGTTGAAGAGGAGGACCGCCTTGTCGCAGAACCTCATGGCCAGGTCCAGGTCGTGTATTACCGCGCAGCCGCTCACGCTGTTCTTGTGGATCAGGTGATGTATCGTGTCCATGACCTCGATCTGGTACTTCACGTCGAGGTTGCTGGTGGGCTCGTCCAGCAGGAGGACGCGGGCCTCCTGGGCGATCGCGCGGGCCATCAGGACCCTCTGGGTCTGACCGCTGCTGAGCTTGTCGAACCTCTCCGATGCCAGGTTCTTTATGTCCATCTCCCTCATGGCGTTCCAGACGATCTCCCTGTCCTTCTCCCCGACCTGCCAGGTTATGTGGGGCCTGCGGCCCATCATCACGACCTCGAACACCGTCGGCGAGCATATGTCGTTGGCGGAGTTCTGCGGGACGTAGCCTATGCATTTGGCGACCTCCGTGCGCGGAAGGTCACCGATCTCCTTCTCGTCGATCGTGATGGAGCCCTGCTTCGGCGTGAGTATGCCGTTGATGCATCTGAGCATGGTCGTCTTGCCGGACCCGTTCGGGCCGAGTATGCCCATGAGCTCCGTCTCCCTCAGTTCGAGGCTGACGTTCCTGAGGATCTCGTTCTTCCCGTAGTTGAAATCGATGCCGTTCATCTTCAACTGCATGCGCCGACGTATGACAGCATATTATAAGTATTATCATTTCAAAAACAGCGAATACTTTTTATTACGAATCCCGTCTTCGTGTTATCATGGACAAGAGGCTGACAGCTGTTTTCATCGCCGCCATCGTCATCGCCGCGGGAGCGGGGGTGGCGGTCTACGCGATGATGGACAAGGGGACCGTCAAGGACATCGACGTTAATCTCGAGATATACGGGAACGCGGACAAGGACGGCAGGATCTCGATGGACGATGCAGTGCTGATAGAGCAGTACGTCGAAGCCGTCGAGAAGGGCGACACCGCCGCGATATCATCGGTCAAGGAGAGGATGAGCCTGACGTTCGCCGATGCCAACCTGGACGGCAGGATCGACAAGGAGGACGCCGCCCAGGTGCGCGGCATCGTGAACAAGACCGCCGAGAGCATCTGGCTCCTGGACGGCATCGGGAAGGACCGCAGGATAAGCACCGACATATCGAGGATAGGATGCGAGTACTTCTCCAATGTGGAGCTGTGCCTCATCCTCGGACAGGCGGACAAGATCGCCGCCGTGGACAACGCCCCTTATCAGTGCAGGGATTTCTACTTCACGCAGTCTCAGCTGGGCAACATCACCAACATGGTGAACTGCAGCGCTCCGGACTACGACCTCATAAACAGCCTCGACCTGGACACCTACCTCATGTTCGCGAGCACCGCAAGCTACGAGGCCAAGCAGGAGAAGATCATCGGCTGCGACGTGATATACCTCGGACTCTACAACCCGGACATCACCAACACCGAGAAATCGAACTACGTGCAGGGTGTCCTGAAGGCGGGGTACATATTCGGCGTCGCCGACCGTGCAGAATCGTACATCAACTGGCTCCTAGGATACAGGGACGGGATGATGCAGGTGGCGAACTCCATCCCGGAGGAGAGCAAGCCGGTGGTGGCGATGAGCAACTACACGTCGGGGCAGTACTTCATGGACGACAGCAGCAACGTCATATCGCTGTACAGGTCCAACGACCCCCTGGGGCAGGCGATATCCCTGGCGGGCGGCGCGAACGTCCTGGACAAGCTCAGCGGCAGCTCGTTCATCACCAACGGGTCGTATGCCGTGACCGTGCAGATCGACGCCGTGTTCAACGACGACAAGAACATCCACGTAGACAATTTCTTCCTGCACATGGTGAAGTACACATACGGGGGGCTGGTCAACACCGGCGTTCCGGAGCAGGGGTACGGCGCGGACGACTACGCCGAGATCAAGGATGCGTACGCCGTCGCGAAGGACCACTCCCTCATAACCGACGAGCAGATCGCCCTCATCGCAGGCGACTTCAGGAACGGGTGCACGGGCGGGATCCTGCTGGCCGCATATGTCGGCAGCGTGATCAACCACGACCTGTACCAAGCCTTCGATCCGGTGAAGATCCACAACGAGTACGTCGGGTGGATGGGCATATCCGATTACGACGTATCGAAGAACGGCGTGTTCATGTACCCGTCCGTCGCAGCATGATGCCGGGGTGTATCGTCACATGGGATTGAAGGACAGGGTCTTCGGCGCGGCGGAATCGGATGACGACATGGAGGGCATCAGGCGGATCCGCATCCGCCAGGTCTCGTACATATTGGCAGTGTCGGCGATCCTGGTGCTGCTGGTCGCCTATTCCATAACGATCAGCTCCACGACCATAACCCCGTTGGAGGTCTACGAGACGCTGGTTAACCAGATGTTCCCGGGGATGTTCGACGTCCCCGAGAAGACGCAGGAGATAATCATGAAGGTCTACGCCCCGCGCGTGTTCATGGCCGTGATCGTGGGCGCCATCTTCGCCATCGGCGGATGCCTGGTGTCCACCATCCTCAAGAACCCCTTGGCCACGCCCTACACCCTCGGCGTCTCGTCCAGCGCGGCCTTCGGGGCAGGCATGTCGATAATACTCGGGATAACCGCGGCGGTCGGCGCGGCGGGGACGATGATAAACGCGTTCATCTTCTCGCTGATACCGGCCGCGGTCATCCTGATAGCGACATCCAGGAAGAGCATGATGGCCACCACGATGATCCTGGTGGGCGTGTCCATGTCCTATCTGTTCTCGTCGGCCAACACGATAATGCAGTACTTCGGGGACGCGGAAGCGGTGAAGATGGCGCTGTTCTGGGCGGTCGGCGACCTCAACAACGCCACCCTGGGACAGGTGCCGTACGTGCTGGCGACCCTGGTCCTGACGGTCATCGCGGCGCTCTACCTGACCAAGGACATCGACGTCATGCGCATGGGCGACGACACCGCCACCGCCCTGGGCGTGAACGTGAAGAGGGTGAGGACCGCGGTCATCGTGCTCGCGTGCTTCTCCACCGCCGTCGCCGTGAGCTTCGTCGGCGCGATAGGGTTCGTCTGCCTGCTGGCACCGCAGATATCCCGTGTGTTCGTGGGCGGGAACATCAGGTACCTGATACCCGCGTCCGCGGTCACGGGAGCACTGCTGCTGACCGTAGCGGACATAATCGCCAAGGACCTGCTGAACCCGATAATGCTGCCGGTGGGGGCAATAACCGCCCTGGTCGGCGCTCCGCTGCTGATATACATGCTCCTCCGCAGAAGGGACACGATGGTATCATGACGTCCGACGAGTGGGCGCTCATGCGCTCGAAGCACCCGTATGTCGGCGAGGGGATGACGAAAGAGGACATCGGCAGGAACTGGGACAGGCTGTCCAAGAGCTACTCCGATGCCAACTACTCGGAGATCAAGGCGGAGATCGTCTCGGACCTCCTCTCGATGGGGGCACTCGACGGCGTGTCGTCGCTGCTGGACATCGGCTGCGGCCCCGGGTTCTTCTCGATGTTGCTCTCGGAGCACGTCGGCAGGGTCGTCGCCATGGACGCGTCGGAGGGGATGCTCGAATGCCTCGGACGGTCCGTATCGGAGAAGGGGATAGGCAACATCGACACGCTGTGCGCCGATTGGGAGGGATTCGATCCCGGGACGACGTACGATGCTGTCTTCACATCCCTGTGCCCGCCGACGAACGATCCCGGATCCATACTCAGGATGAACCGGCTCTCGGACCGCACCTGCATATACATCTCCTCCATGGGCAACGACGAGGCCCCGCACGTCCGGATATGGAAGCGCCTCGGATGCGATTACTCGTTCAAAGGCTACGATACGCGGTACCCCTGCCGGTTCCTCCGGGAGATGGGAGTGGAACCCGTGCTTAAGGTCTACACCCAACGCAATCCCGTGGACCTGCCGTACGAGGAGGCCTTCGAGGCGGAGATGGGAAGGATGCTCGCCTACAGGGAGAGGTCCGAGGAGCTGGAGGACGCGGTCGCCGGGGTCATGGAAGGGATGAGGACCGGGGACCGGGTGGTCTACAGCGGGGAGCTGCGCCTGGGCATGCTGGTCTGGGACCGCTTCTGAGGTCCGGGCGCGCATGATTCGTGCGATCCCGGCATGCAGAGGAGCGGGACTCTGGCAAGTGCTTTATCGCTGATTGCGGTTGTTGGATGCATCATGACGGCCATACAGGATTCAGAGCTCTTCAAGGCCCTGTCCGATCCCAACAGGATCAGGATAGTGGAGATGCTGGCGCGCGGGGAGACATGCGCATGCAGGCTCCTGAGCGAGCTGGACATCTCGCAGCCGACCTTATCTCATCACATGACCGTCCTCCAGAGGGCGGGCCTGGTCGTCGGCAGGAAGGACGGGCAATGGGTCCATTACTCGCTGGTACCGGAAGTTCTCGAGGGCATGTCCGCATTCCTCTCCGCCGTGGCATCCGATTCGAGGGCGGCGTCTTCCGATGCTCCGTCTCGGTGATATATTGATACATTTAGATATGTCTATATACTAACATCGCACTCGATATCCCGAGAGCATGATGGCATACGGATCGTCGGGCGGCAGTATGCGGGACCAATCCGGAGGCCGCGGCATATGACGGACATCTGGACTTTCATCCAGACGCAGGTCCTGGGGATGCAGTGGCTCAACGACCTGGTGGGCTGGATCCTGTCCTCGCTCGGCGTGGACCTCGCATCCCGGCTCGGTGCCAGCCTGCAGTTCTTCATTTACGATTTCGTGAAGATACTCATACTGCTCACGGTCCTGATCTTCATCATATCCTACATCCAGAGCTATTTCCCGCCCGAGAGGACCAAGAGGATATTGGGCAAGGTGAAGGGGATCAAGGGGAACATCGCCGGGGCCCTCCTCGGCACGGTGACGCCGTTCTGCTCGTGCTCCTCGATACCTCTGTTCATAGGGTTCACGAAAGCGGGGCTCCCCCTCGGCGTCACCTTCTCGTTCCTGATATCGTCGCCGTTCGTGGACCTTGCCGCACTGCTGATCCTCATGAGTATATTCGGTGTCGAGATGGCCGTGGCATATGTGATCCTGGGGATATTGCTCGCGGTGGTGGGAGGGATGATCATAGAGCATCTCGGAATGGAGGACCAGATCGAGGATTTCGCCCGCCCGTCGAAGACATCCTGCTGCTGCGGGGCCGAGGCCGAGGGGACGATGACCCGTCAGCAGAGGATCGCCTACTCGAAGGAGCAGGTGATCGGCACCGTGGGCAAGGTGTGGAAGTACATCGTCATCGGCGTGCTGATAGGCGCGCTCATCCACAACTGGATACCGACCGATGTCATCCAGGCGGTCCTGGGCCAGGACAATCCGTTCTCCGTGGTGATAGCCACGATGATAGGTGTCCCGATATACGCGGACATATTCGGAACGATACCGATAGCCGAGGCGCTGTTCTACAAGGGCGTGGGGGCAGGGACGATCCTGGCGTTCATGATGGGCGTCACGGCGCTGTCCCTCCCGTCCATGATGATGCTGAAGAGCGTCATCAAGACCAAGCTGCTGATCACGTTCTTCCTGATCGTCGTCTGCGGGATAATGATCCTGGGGTATCTGTTCAATTTCATCCAGCCTCTGCTGGTGTGAGGTGGTCAAATGGGTTTGCTGAAGAAGAAAAAGTCAGAGGGCGCATCGCAGGATGCGCTGGTGAAGGTGCTCGGCACCGGGTGCGACATGTGCGCCCGCACCGAGAAGAACGCAATCGACGCGTTGAAGGAGTCGGGCATGGACTGCGAAGTGGCCCATGTGACGGATGTCAGGGCGATCGCCGGTTACGGGGTCATGAGGACGCCGGCGCTGGTGATCGGCGATGATGTCGTGGCGGTCGGCAGGGTGCCGTCGAAAGAGGAGATAATGAAGATGTTGAAGGAGGCAGTGCATGACAAGGATGCTTGAGGAGTTCTTTCCGGAATTCACGGAGATGCTGGACGAGATGGACATGATGTACTCGGAGAAGAGGATGATAGACGAGAAGACCTATCAGTTCATCTGCTTCGCGCTTTCCATCAAGGCACGCAGCGCGCCTTGTGTGCGCAAGCATTTCAAAGGTGCGTTGGAGGCTGGTGCCACGGTGAAGGAGGTCGCTTATGTTATGGCGTTGGTCATGCGCGAGGCAGCAGGTGCGGACGATTGCTGGACGCATGACGTGCTGAGCGATTGGCCGGACATCATCGCCGGGGATGTAAGGTGCAGCTGCGGAAGGTGATCAGACGTCCCGGAACGGGACGAGGTCGCAGCAGGTGCATTCCATGCACATGGTGCGGAACGACAGCGTGTCGAGGCCGTGCTCTGCCAGGATGCGCCGGTGCATGGCGGCCAGGCGGATCGCCCTCTCCGCGGTGTTGGGCTCGATGGCGCCGAGCATCCCGGCGAGGCTGCCGCCGTTGAACGGGTTGTGCTTCAGGGGGCGGAGGCCGGCGACCACGCCGTCGTCGGCGAGCGAGGACACTATCTCCTCGATGTCGCCGTCGGTCTCGCCGAGCCCGTAGATGACGTTGCTGGCGACCTTCCCCCTTCCGAATATGCTCACAGCGTACCTCAGGCATTCCCTGATCCCGGCGCGGTCCAGCTCCGGGCAGACCTTGGCGAACGTGTCGTCGCGGGCGGTCTCGATGTTTATCTTGATCTCGTCCGCACCGGCATCCTTCAGCCTGCGTATCTGGTCCTCGGTCTCCACGTACGGTTCTATGCCGATCGTCTTGTCCGGGAACTCCGACCTGAGCCTGCGGACGCAGGATTCGAAACGCGCCACCGTCTCCTCCACGGAGCCCACGACACCGCTGGTCAGAGCTATGGCAGGCACATCCTGGACCTCCTCCGCCTTCCTGACCATGTCGACTATGATGTCGTCGGTCAGTCCCTTGGTGGCATCGTGCCCCAGCCTGGGCGAGGCGCAGAACGCGCACTTGAATATGCATCTCTGGTCCAGGTTGAAGAACGCCTGCCCCGGGCAGTGGTAGACGACCGGTATTATCTCCACGCTCTCCAGGAACGGCTCTCCGCGGCGGGTCATGGCGTACCCGCCGTCAGAGACGACGAGCTCGAACTCGCCGTCGTCGTACGAAACGGATTTCTTGACCCTGCATCCGTCGAATCCGAATGCGGCGGAGCCGGAGCCGGCCCCCGGCCCGGCGGTGGACCTTGATATCCTGCAGGGCATCCTGAACCCCTCCGGCAGCCTGACGCCGCCGCCGAGTATGAGCTCGGCCTTCCTGCGGAGCCTCAGATCCTCTTCCATTTCGCCCCGTCCGATGAATCCTCGATCTTTATCCCGGCCTCGGCGAGCCTGTCCCTGATCATGTCGGCCAGGTCGTACGCCTTGCGCTTCCTGAGCTCCGCGCGCATGTCGATCATTATCCCCATGACCGAATCCAGGGTCCCGTCGTCCTCTTCCGGGTCCGCGGGCAGGATGCCGAGGACGGTGTCGATCTCCTTCATGAGGCCGAGCACCCTCTCCGCGTCCTTCCTGGACATGGTCTTCTCGGCCATCGCCCGGTTCGTCGTCCTCGCCAGGGAGAACAGCGCCTCGATGGCCGCGCGGGTGTTGAAGTCGTCATCCATCGCCGTCCTGAAGTCGTACCTCGTCTCCTCGATGAGGCCGCAGGCCTCGAAGTCCCCGTCCGGCCCGTCCCTGGCGTACGCCTGGAGGCCGCGGTAGTTGTTCCACAGCCTGCCCAGCGCGGCCTTGGCCTCGTCCAGCATGTCCTCGCCGTACACCAGCGGGCTCATGTAATGGGTGTTGAGGAAGTAGAAGCGGATGGTGTACATGTCGTACTTCTGCGCGACGTCCTTGACCCTGAAGAAGTTCCCGAGGGACTTGGACATCTTCTGGCCCTTGGTCTGGAGCATGCCGTTGTGCATCCAGTACCTGGCGAGCGGCTCCCCGGTGCAGGCCTCGGTCTGCAGTATCTCGTTCTCGTGGTGCGGGAATATGAGGTCGTTCCCGCCGCCGTGTATGTCTATCATGTCGCCCAGGTGCCTGCGGATCATGGCGGAGCACTCGATGTGCCATCCCGGCCTGCCCTTCCCCCAGGGGGAGTCCCAGGAGACCTCTCCGGGCTTGGCGGCCTTCCATACGGCGAAGTCCATGGGGTTCCTCTTCTGGTCGTCCAGGTTCACGCGGCCGGAGGACTCCATGTCCTCGAGCCTCTGGTTGGTGAGGCGGCCGTAGTCCTTCACCCGGTCGACCGAGAAGTAGACGCTGCCGTCCTCGGTGGCGTAGCCGTAACCGTTGGCGATTATCTCGGACACCATGGCGATTATGTCGTCCATGCTCTCGCTCGCCTTGGGGTATATGTCCGCCCTGTTGATGCCGAGCTTGGCGGTGTCCTTGAAGTACTCGTCGATGTAGCGCGCGGAGAGCGCCAAGGCGTCGATGCCCTCCTCGTTGGCGCGGTTGATGATCTTGTCGTCCACGTCCGTGAAGTTGGTGACGTGGGTGACGCGGTACCCGATGTACCTCAGGTAGCGGGCGACCATATCGAATACTATCATGCTCCTGGCATGTCCCATGTGGATGTCGTCGTAGACGGTCACGCCGCAGACGTACATGCTGACCTCCCCTTCCCTCAGGGGGATGAACTCTTCTTTCCTGTTGGTCAGCGTGTTATGGATCATCAATGCCATGTGAATCGACCTGTAAGATGGGTTGCTCTTATTAATTATACGCTGAGGAACCTCAGTTGTTTGTATGGTTGAAGGGGCAATCACCAGGCCGTGGTATGCGATGGGCGGATGGATGCCTTTTCAAAATACCAGGAACGGCATAGTCTGGAATCACTGTGCCAACGGTCTACGTCGGCACAGTGGTTGTTTTAGATCTTCGAGACCATCTTCCTCGCCAATACGAAGCCTACGGCGGTGAAAAACAGTATGACACCAATCCATAGGTACTCGGAGCCCGGTATCCCGCCGGAGAAGTACCCGATCATGATATCCCAATTGGACATATCAGATGCCTCCGCGGCTCGAGATCCTGTCCGCCAGGCACTCATACTGCTTCTTACCGAGGCAGGTGATCCTGTACTTGGACAGCAGAGCATCCTTCCTGAACAGCGTACCGTCAGGATCGACATCCGAATCTACGGATATGATGAACCCCGATGCGGCGACCTCCACGAGGTCGAAGTTGAGCGAATCCCTGTAGTAGTCAGAGTCCAGGCAGTACTCGTCCATCATCTTCTCCACTATCTGGTAGTTCCACATGTCTTCTCCTCTGTAGAGGAGTTCCAACATGCGGAATTTGTAGGGGCGGCCCCTCATCCACTCGGCCATGTTACCCACACCTCAGCGATTCTAGGTTGTCAGATCCCTCGGTGAACATCAGGAACGTACCTGTTATGCAGATCAGCGCCCCTATGATGTATATCCACTCGAACGCGCCTGTGAAGAGCAGCAGGAACACTACAGCCATCAGGCCGTACAGGGAGCCGATTGCCTGCCCCCTCCCGACGCCGATCAGCGGGAATGATTTGTACCAGGTGACATAGCATATACCGAACGTGATGCCCATCATGAGCAGGATTAGGAATGTGGTGGGCTCGAATATGCCCGATATTCCATCCAGTATCGGCACGCCTGCAAGCAGGAGTATGGGTATCACGATGGCCCACCATATGACGCATTCCATCACGAACCTCAACGTCAGGGCAACATCAGGTTCTGAGACATCCAGCCCTTTTGCAGCTACTGCGCCCTCCACGCCCCATCCGATTATCGCCATGAGCCCGCCGAGGTAGCCGATTATGTTGGCGTTACCGGATTGCAGGTCGGTTATCAGGGAGGTCGAGTAGATCGTTATGCCTCCGATGAGTATCACGAAGAGGCCGAGCATCGCCCTCTTCGATATCTTCTGCTTTAGCCAGAGTATGGACAGCGTCATCCCGATCACGGGATAGCAGAGCGCTGATACCGCCGAGAACCCCGCACCGACAAAATACGATGCCATATAGGTCCCCAGGATGGCCATCGGACCGCCGAACAGGGCACCGAGGAAATAGTATTTCGTGCAGCATCTGATTTCGATGACAGATCTCTTCATTTCCCGGAATTTCCCCATCCCGGCACACCAGAACATGAGCACCAGAACTACGAACAGGGCGTTTAGTCCGGTTATGAGAACAGCTTGCATTATTCCCGCGACATCTGCACTGTATCCTGCGGCCAGGAGTGCATCCATGATATCCGTGAACGGTGTAAGGTTGAACGAAAGGTTACCTGGGATATACCATGCGCCCCAGAATACGGCACAGAGAAGGGCCATTGTGTACCCAAGTCTGACACGGGTTTTCGTGTTGGCTTTTTTCAGCCTGTCAATGTCCATGTAGACACCTCCAGGAATAATTGTGGACCTTGCAGTCCGCCATATGGAGATGCGCCGAAGACGGCTGTGTCCCCTTTTCAATTGTATTCATTCCTTCCTCCTCCAGGAATATGACTCGCCCGGAGCGCGAACTCCAGGCGGATCGATTGTGGGATGTGGGGTTGCCCCCACATCAGAAAAGGTTTAGCTCTCCACCGTGCAGGCGGATTCGGCAGCGCATTTGTTCTGCGTCAAAACCCAGACGGGTATGTAACACGCAAGGACAACTACACCGACGATGGTCGCGATGAATCCTCCGGACACCATATAGCTCCAGTAGATCAGCGCGGGGATGTACACGATTTGCACGATCACCATTGCCAGGCTGATGTACTTCCAGGCCTTGGGCAGCTTGAACGGGGAATCTATGTCCTTGAACTTGGCCGATGTCTTCATCTTGAAGTGGGCTGCGAGCGCGATCCCGTTGGCTATGGCGTATCCAATCGAACCTGCGGCGAGGATCGTCATGATCGACTCCGAGGACCCGAGCACCGTGCTGCTGAATCCGATGATGATGACCAGCAAGAGGTTGAACACAGACACGAATATCATGGCGTTCGTGGGCATGTTGTTCTTATTCTTCTGTCCGAACCAGCGGGGCATGTTCTTCTCATCGGCCATGGACTGGAGCGTCATGGACGATCCGATGAAACCGGTCTGGACTATCAGGATCATAGCGACGATGAGAAGTGCAAGTGCTACGTAGGATCCCGCCTCTCCGAAAACGTAGATGGAGATGGGCACGAGCGTGGCGACGCCTGCGTCCGAGATCCCCTCGTGCCCGAGTGCGCCGTATGCGCTGAAGGACACGAAGAAGTAGAGGATGAGGCAGATGAACCCGCATGCGAAGAGCGCTTTGGGAACGTCTTTGGCGGGGTTTTTGTATTGGGGGCCGTATATCGCGGCGT
>CAZLEI010000013.1:0-35569 GCA_964558505.1 uncultured Methanomassiliicoccales archaeon
AAATCCGCTCTCGGTGACCCATCCACACTTGTGAATGCCAGTCGTCAAACGAATTTCATGTTCGAGTTGAAAGGCGAGATGACCGACCAACTGGTGGCGGAAGTTAACGATAATTCTTCCAAGGCACGCGGTCACAGAATATGCGATCGCTATCGGGAATTACTTTCCAAAAACATATCATTGGTTTACATCAACGAGGATAGTACAGTGGAGAACAACCTCTGTTTGATCGATTCCCGGATGCCCGAGATCGTGGGCGAGATGCTCAAACTCCACTACGTGGAGAATATCAGCAAGATCTCCGAACAGGTTCAAATATTCAGGGAGAGGAATCCTCTGAATTACAATGGTTCGGGCGATTATCCGTACTATGAGTACAAGATCAAGAAGCTGCTGGTTTCTTATGCTCTCGGAATGCAGTCGGGAACGCCGTGGAATGGTATCGAACATGCCGATGGCGGATATACCATCGTCAGGCAGGATGGAGAGGTGCTTTGCTATAACCTTTACAATCGTAATGATTTCGAAGATTATCTCATCAGGCATACGAAACTGGAGACTCCTTCAACCACCCGTAATGCCTGTCTTAAGGTTTTTAAAACCGTCGACGGTCGTTATCTTGTAAATTTCAACCTGCAGATCAGGTTTTTCTGATCTGTTACACCTTGTTCACCACGGTTATTTCAGTATTTTCTCCACAATACGCATATTCGGATAGTGCGTAATATGCGATGGGCAGAGCATTGACAACCTATTGCTTCACCTTGGCCATACGACGATGGCAACCACGCAACGCTAACGCTGTGGCAAGGAATCGCGGAGAGTGGGGACTGATAACAGTACGAAGAAACTCTTGGAACAAAGCGAGAACCGATAGGATATTTTCAACCCTGTCGGGGTATGGGAGATGGCGGGCCTGAAGGGATTCGAACCCTTGGCCGATCGATTAAGAGTCGATCGCTCTACCTAGCTGAGCTACAGGCCCGTGAATCGCCCAATTACCTTTTCATTTATAAAAGTGTCTATCTCCGAGGTGCATGTATCGGCCGTATGAGCCCGTTGTTTCTTCTGACGACCAAATAAATATAATATGCTAGCGTCTACACGTCTCATTATGGTCAAGTTGAAAGTGAGAGACCTGATGACCACGCAGGTGGTCACTCTGAAGCCTACTACCACCGTGAGGCAGGCGACCATCAAGTTCGCGGTGGACAACATCTCCGGCGCGCCCGTGGTCGACGGCAAGAACCACCTGGTCGGCATCCTCAGCGAGAATGACATTCTCGGTCTCATCGTCGAAGAGCAGAACAAGCTCGGCCTTGACGATCCGTCACTCTACATGCTCGCGTGCCCGATGGACGACGCTATCGAAGACGAGGACGTGAGGAAGGTCTCCAAGGAGATCTCGGAGATGACTATTGACAAGATCATGACCCGCGACGTCCTCACGACGACGCCGGACGCGAACGTCATGCATGTGCTGACGCTCATGGTCGACAGCAAGGTCAACAGGGTCCCCGTCCTCGAACAGGGGGTCCTCGTCGGGATCATCTCGAGAGGGGATGTCATTTTCTCGATATACAGAAGAAAGGTGTGACCGGAGTTGTTGGAGGTCCATGTTCTCGCAAGCGGGAGCGACGGGAACTGCACCGTCATCCAGTGCGACGACACGGCCGTTATGATAGACGCGGGCATAAGCTGCAAGCGCATCATGGCGCTGATGGATGCCGAAGGCGTGGACCCGTCGGTCATCGATGCGCTCCTCATCACCCACGAGCATTCCGATCACATCTCGGGCGCCGGCGCAACTGCCAGGAAGCTCAACGTCCCCCTCATGTGCAATCGCGCTACTTTCGGTGCGTTCGATGCAGGTGCGGTGGATTACTCCCCGATATGCACCGGGGAGCGTTTCGACATCGGTCCGCTGAGCATCATCGCCCTGCCGACCTCTCACAACGCCGCAGAGTCCAACGCTTTCCTGGTGGAGGCGGACGGCAAGAAGGCATTGCTGGCCACGGACACGGGGAAACTGACGTTCCAGTGCGAGCATGCCCTCGCCGAGTCGGACATCGCGGTCATCGAGGCCAATTATGACAACAGGATGCTCATCGACGGGCCGTATCCTCCCAGTTTGAAAAGATTGATCGGAAGCGACATCGGCCATCTGTCCAACGTGGACTGCGGTGCCGCGCTCAAACGCACGGCCAATGACAGCAGGCAGATATTCCTGGCGCATCTGAGCCGCAAGAACAACACCCCGGACACCGCCAGGGATACAGTGGCCCAGGTAACCGGGATAAAAAGGTTCAAGATCGACTGCCTGGAGTTCCAGGGCGATACCCGCACCCTCAGGGTGTAGGCCTGACGGCGACTGCCTTCTCCCTGTTTATCAGGGCGGCGGCCAGTGCCGAGGGCATGGTGACCATGTCCTCCTTCCTCAGCAGGAAGTCGCAGGTGGGCCCGGAGAACGGCGGGAGGTCTTCCAGTATGCGTATCAGGACATTATCGTTCTCGCGGAGGTCCTCCTCGACATGTGCGGGCTCTTCGGGCACGCATGGCTGCCTTTCTTCTTCTGCAGGCACATCCTCCTCTGCGACCGGTTCCGGACCATCCTCGGCCGCCGCGAACTCCTTCTCGTCGGGGACGAAGCCATCGTCGGGGATCTCTATGTCAGGCTCATCCGGGAATTCCGAATCCATCTCCATGGGGATGCCGTCATCCTCGGGCATGGCAGGTCCATCCGCCACTGCCGCCTCCTCGACATGTGCGGGCTCCTCGGGCTCTGCAGGTGCGGTCTCGGGCTCCTCGTCCGGAGCATCCTCTTCCGCAGGCAGCGGGGCCTGGGCCGTGATGTCGGGCGTGACGTACTTCGAGACGCCCCTGAGGCGGTCCATGGTGCCGAGGTGCTTCCTGGACGACGCCAGGACCTCGTTGTAGTAGTCGCGTTCCTCGGAAGTGAGGCCGGATATGTTGTTGTCGGCGCCCATGGACCCGCGGAGGGCGAGCATGGCGACTTTGCGCATCCTCTCGTCCATGATGTCGCGGGCGAGGGTCTTGACCTTCTTCTTGCGCTGGTTCGCACCTTCGCAGATAAGGGAGTCGGGATCTATGCCCAGCTGCCGTTCGTGCTCCTTCGTGACCGAATCCACAAGGTTGGCCATGGCCTTGTACATGTCCCTCCGGACTTCGGAGAGACAGGCGACCTTCTTCTCCACTCTGTATATGGAGCTGAGGTCCTCGACTGTCATGGCTTCTACGGGCGGGCTCATCTCCACTGCAAAGGACTGCACCGTATAAGTTTTCTTTTGAGCACGGGCAAAACCCTATCATCTGCCCCGTCAATCGGGCCGTCATGGAGATATCCGAAGTCTGCCGTAGCGTCACCGGCGGGACAGAGGTCGACCTGTTGGTCTCGCCGCGTTCCAACAGGTCGGGCCCGGAGGGGGTCGACGAGTGGCGGAAGCGTCTGGTTTTCAGGGTGAAGGCGCCCCCGCTGGACGGCAGGGCGAACAAGGAGGTCGAGGCGATCATGAAGGAGGTCACGGGATTCAGGTCCGAGGTCGTCAAAGGGCAGACCGACCGTCAGAAGACGGTCCTCGTGGCCGGTCCGGCGGATCAGGTGGCCGAGAAGCTGGGGGAACGGTGTTGAACGACGAGGAGCGCCTCAGGATGCTCGACGGGCTCCTCGAAGAGCTGGAGGACGCCTCTGCATCGTCCACGATCCTCATCGAGGGGCCGAAGGACCGCAGGGCCCTGGAAGCACTGGGCATCCGTGGCGATACGATCCTGGTGCAGGCGGGCATCGGGCCGCTGCGTGCGGCCGAAGAGGTCGCCTCGTCCGGGAGGCCGGCGGTCGTCCTCACCGATTGGGATGACCGCGGGGACAGGATAGCCGCGGACCTGGTCCGCAATCTGGATGCCATGTGCGTCAAGTACGATACATCCATCCGCACTCGTCTGGCGGACGTCTGCAGGAAGGACATCAAGGATGTGGAATCGTTGGCCTCGCTCTACCGCCGCCTCGGAGATCGATTCAGGGCAAAGAGAGTTATTAAGCGATGCACTGCAATGGGGGCGTCAGATGTCCGGATTGTTCATCGTTTTCGAAGGTATAGACGGCACCGGGAAGAGCACGCTGTGCGCTGCGGTCGCCGAGCGTCTGACGGCATCCGGGATCGAGACGGAGGCCACTGCCGAGCCCACCAGGAGCGAGATAGGGTCCATGATACGCGACGGGCGTGTCAAGGGGATAACCCAAGAGGCCGAGGCGCTCCTGTTCGTGGCCGACCGTGCCATGCACACGCTGGAGATGTCCAGGCTCAGGGAGGCCGGCGTCATAGTCCTGTGCGACAGGTACTACCCGTCGACCTTGGCATACCAGGCCGCACCGCTCAACGGCGTGGCGCTGGATATGGATTGGCTATGGACGCTCAACGCCCCCGTGGTCCGCGAGCCGGACATGACGTTCGTTCTGGACATGGACCCGGAGGATACCCTGGTCCGCGTCGGGGGACGCGGCGCCAAGAGCAAGTACGAGACCTTGGAGTACTTGAGGAACGTCAGGAGGAACTACCTCCGCCTGGCTGAGGAGAGGGGATACCGTGTGGTCGACGCATCCCGTACGAAGGACGAGGTCCTCGATGAAGTGTTCGAGGCCATCATGTCGAAGGTGTGACAATGCATCCATCAGAGGAGATATACTGCGAGAAGAGTAGCAAGCTCAGAGGGAAGACGATAGTCATCGGGATCACGGGGAGCATAGCAGCCACGGAGTGCTTCTCCACCATCCGCGAGCTCCTGCGCCACGGTGCCAAGGTCATCCCGGTGATGACCGAGGCGGCCGCCAGGCTGGTGACTCCCGAGTCCTTGGAATTCGCATCCGGCGTGGCCCCGATAACCGAGCTCACCGGGCAGACCGAGCATGTGAAATGGATGGGATCCAACGCCGCGGACATGCTCCTGATATATCCTGCCACGGCGAACACGATATCCAAGATAGCCAATGGCATCGACGACACACCGGTCACATCCATGGCGACCGTGGCGCTGGGATCGAACATCCCCGTGGCCATCGCCCCTGCCATGCACGAGAGCATGTTCAGGAACCCTGCCGTCCAACGCAACATGGATGCTCTCCGGTCCTGGGGTATCAGCTTCATCGGTCCGATGACCGACGGCGTACGTGCGAAGGTGGCCTCGAAGGAGGCCGTGGTCGCATGGGTGTTCAAGATGATGTCCAAGGACGATCTCAAAGGCAAGCGCATCCTGATCATCGGGGGCCGCTCCGAGGAGCCATTGGATTCGATGAGGATGATAACCAACCGTTCGACCGGCCTCATGGCGGTGTCGTTGGCGATCCGTGCATTCGAACGCGGCGCTGAAGTGGAGATGTGGATGGGCGGGTGCAACGTGCCCCTTCCGGATTACATACCCACGCGCAGGTTCGAGGCGGTCTCCGACCTGGTCGGTATGGTGGATTCCGTCGATCACGACATGGTCATCGTTCCTGCCGCCCTTGCGGATTTCGCACCTGCAGAGGAGCACAAGGGGAAGATACCCAGCGACAAGGCCTATGACATGCTGCTCAATCCTGTGCCCAAGGTCCTCCCCCTGATCCGTGCCAGATGCGACAAGGTCATCGGGTTCAAGGCGGAGTCCGGCATGGACAAGACAGCTTTGGCCGGCAAGGCCAGGGCGCGTCTGAAGGAATACAACCTGACCGCCGTCATAGCCAACGATGTGGATGTCTCCGGGAAATCATCCACGTCGGTGATACTGGTCACGCCGGACAAGGACCTGGAGCTCACAGGTTCGAAGATGGACGTTTCCAATGCGATCCTGGACTTCTGCGCCGAGAGATGATGACAACAGCGTTCAGCCCCGGGCACCTCACATGCTTCTTCCAGCCGATGCCCTCGGAGGATCCGGACGCGTCAGGGTCCAGAGGCGCCGGATTCCGGCTGTCGCTCGGTACGGAGGTCGCGGTCTCGGAGTATGATGGCCCGGTGGACGTGGTCATCGACGGTGTCCCGTCGGATGCTCCCGTCTCCCGCATGGTCGCCTCCATACTGGCACCCGGAGCGGGATTCCGCATCCGCGCATCGAACGGCCTCCCGGTGGGGCAGGGGTTCGGCATGAGCGCATCGGGCGCTGTGGCCCTGGCTCTATGCATCTGCGACATCATCGGTCTTCCGGAATCGGAGGCATACCGCGCCGCACATGTGGCAGAGGTGGAATGCGGCGGGGGGCTCGGGGATGTGGCCGGGATCATGTGCTCCGGGCATCAGCCGGTCCGTGTGAGGCCGGGGATTCCGCCGGACATCGGGAAGGTAGAGGACACGGGCATCCGTGCGGACATGACACTGGCAGTCCTCGAGGGCCCCCTGAGCACAGGCGGGGTCCTGTCCGACCCGGTCAGGCGGGACAGGATAGCCGATGCCGGACGGGCAGCCGTGGATGCTTACATCGAGGCACCTTCATACGGTTCCGTTTACTCGATATCGAACGATTTCTCCCGCAGGGCAGGCTTGGAAACACCCGGGATAACAAGGGCGCTGGATGCGCTCCATGGGATGGGGTACAGGGCCGGGATGTGCATGTTGGGCCACAGCATATTCACCGATGCACCGGAGGAGAAGGTGCGCTGTGCGGTACCGGGGGCGCGCACGTTCAGGTGCTCGTCCACGGATCGTCCGGCCGTGATCATTCGTAGAGGGTGAACAACTGATCGTCGCCGCCGGTCTCGAAAAGACCGATCCTGGCGCCGCAGTCTATCCATCCGTGGGCATAATTCACAGAGGCGAATGCGGTGACGAGGTCCCCGTTCTCGCGGAAATGCTTCGCGTCATTGTAGTAGGATACGGCCATCTCCAGGAAACTGTCGGCGAGACGCCTGTTGAACGATCTCTCCGGAGCGGCTATCTCCAGTTTGTCCAGGGCTTTCTTCGTGATAGCCAGATACCTGTCGATCTTCTCATCCGTGATTGTGTTCTGCAATCCAATCGCCGCCATTGCCATGTGGACGGTCTGTTAAGTAACTTTCCCACGGGCGCGCGCCCATGCGTCAAGTATAAAGCGGGTGAGCATAATCGTGCCCCTTATGATTATAGTGGGCGGATCATCCTCCAGAGATTTGGCAAAAGACCTGGCGGCCGTTATGGGCTGTGCATATGTCCAAGCGGCCTCGACGAGGTTCCCGGACGGCGAGTGTTATACAAGGATCGACAGCGATTCGCTGAACGATGACGTCGTGATCGTGCAGAACACCTATCCCGACGAGAACATCATCGAGATGTTCCTTCTCCAGGACGCCGTCAGGAGGATGGGCGCCAAGACGATAACGCTGGTCATACCGTACTTCGGATACGCCAGGCAGGACAGGATATTCAAGCCCGGAGAGCCCGAATCCGCCAAAGTGCTCGCCAACCATCTGGGGATGGACTGCGACCGCGTGCTCACGATAGACATCCACAAGGAGACGGTGCTGAGTCACTTCGCCTGCCCGACCAAGGACCTGAAGGCCGCCGAGGCCATCGCCGATTACTTCAAAGACAAAGGGATCGACATAGTCCTGGCCCCCGACATAGGCGCGGCGGACCGTGCCAAGGACGTCGGCAGCAGGATGGGCGTCCCGTACGACCATCTGGAGAAGACCAGGCTGTCGGGCGTGGATGTGAGGATCGCACCGGCGAAGATGGACTGCACAGGGAAGAACGTCCTGATCGTGGACGACATCATCGCCACAGGGGGGACGATAATCGCCGCCACCGAGCAGCTGAAGGCCGCCGGCGCCAAGAGCGTCACGGTCGCATGCACCCACGGGGTGTTCGTCAACAACGCGATAGAGAGGCTCACAGGCAGCAATCTGGACGGCGTCCTATGCTGCAACACATTGGAGAACGGCGTGTCCCACATATCCGTGGCCGGGACGATCGCCAAAGCGCTCAGGACCTGGTGATCCATATGCAGAAAGAGGAGAATTTCAACGATTGGTACATAGACATAATCGAGAAGGCCGCCCTGTCGGACAAAAGGTACCCCATAAAGGGCATGAACGTCTGGACGCCCTACGGTTGGAAGATCATGAGGCTGGTCGACACCTTCATCCGCAAGGAGCTGGACGACACGGACCATGACGAGGTCTGCTTCCCGCTGCTCATCCCGGAGACGGAGTTCAAGAAGGAGAAGGACCACATCAAGGGATTCGATTCAGAGGTATACTGGGTCACACACGCCGGGCTCAACGAGCTCGATGTCAGGCTGGTCGTCAGGCCTACGAGCGAGACCGCCATGTACCCGATGTTCGCCCTGTGGATCAGGTCCCATCAGGACCTTCCGCTCAAGGTCTACCAGATCGTCAACACGTTCCGTTACGAGACGAAGCAGACGCGCGCATTCATGCGCGTCCGCGAGATCCATTTCTTCGAGTCGCACACCTGCCATGAGTCGGAGGAGGATGCACAGCTGCAGGTCGAGCAGGACTTCAAGATCCTGGAGAAGGTGGCCAGGAGGCTCTGCCTCCCCTACACCCTCTTGGTCCGCACGGAATGGGACAAATTCCCCGGAGCTTACTACACGGTCGGCATCGACACCGCCATGCCCAACGGCAGGACCCTGCAGATCGGTTCCATCCACCACTACAGGACGAACTTCTCCGTCCCCTACAACATAACGTACGAGGACGACGACGGGGAGCATAAGCATGTCCATCAGACCACCTACGGCATGAGCGAGCGCCTGCTGGGCGCCATGATCGGCGTCCACGGCGATGACAAAGGCCTCGTCGTGCCCCCGGATGTGGCCCCGATACAGGCAGTGATCATCCCCATCCTGTCCAAGAAGAATGCCGAGGAGGTCTCCGCCGCATGCTCCGATATCGCCGACATCCTCACCAAAGCCGGCCTCCGCGTGAAACTGGACGACAGGGACGACAGGCCCGGAAGCAAGTACTACGACTGGGAGATCAAAGGCGTCCCGCTGCGCCTGGAGGTAGGTGCCAGGGACCTGGAGAACTGCGTGGCCACCTTCGCCAGGAGGGACAACGGCGATAAGGGCACGATAGCCCTCTCGGACATAGCTGACGGCGTCAGGCTCGTCCTCGAGGACATCTCCGACTCCATGTTCAAGAAGGCATGGGAGGTCCAGAAGGCATCCGTGCAGGACGTGGATTCGCTGGACACCATCCCGGAGAAGATCCTCAGGCTCGGATGGTGCGGATGCGAGGAGTGCGGTCACGTCATCGAAGACAAGTTCGACCTCAAGCTCCTGGGCACCCCGTACATCCCCGAGGAGTACAGCGGCAAGTGCATCGTCTGCGGGAAGCCCGTGGACAGGCCTGCTTACGTTGCCCGCTCCATGTGAGCGCCGGAACATCATCCCCCCCGCTTCGGCGGGGGGTTTTTCTATCACGACCTTCATCGAGGGCACATGACATTCCAAGAGAACGAGACTGTGTACCTGGTGGATGCTGCCGGCAAGAGGCATTGGCTCAAGGTTTCGCACTCGATGCTGAAGATCTCCTCCCTGGGGACATTCGACGGAAGCCGCCTGAAGGACCTGGACGACGGATCTAGGATATCCATCGTCGGCAGGGAGTACTCCGTGTTCCGTCCAGGGACCCTCGAGCTCATGGAATCCTTGGAGAGGGGAGCTCAGATCATCACACCCAAGGACGCTGCCACCATCCTGCTGAACTGCGATGTGCGCGGCGGCAAGACCGTCCTCGAGGTGGGCGCGGGCTCGGGAGGGCTCACCACCGCCCTGCTGTCGGCGGTCGCTCCCGGAGGCCGGGTCCACACCGTGGAGCTGAAGGAGGAGAATGCCCTGCGCGCGCTGAAGAATGTCAAGCGCACGGGGCTGGACAGTTTCTGGAGTTACACCATAGGCGATGCCAAGAACGCAGAGGTGGATGTGGAAGCCGACGTGCTCACCATGGACATGCCGGATCCGTGGCTCGCATTGGACAATCTGCTCCCCCATCTCAGGAACGGCGGGCGCCTCTGCTCGTACATCCCCAACATGAACCAGGCGGAGGAGATCGTCAAGGCCCTGCGCGACCGCGGATTCCAAGAGGTGTATGCGCTGGAGAACATGCAGCGCGGCCTGGAGGTCCACCCCGGCGGCGTCCGCCCATCGTTCGAGATGCTGGGTCACACGGGATACCTGGTGTTCGCCCGGAAAACCGCCACGCAATGATACGTTGCGTACGTCGCAACCCTTTATTTACGGGCGAGCGATACTTCCTTCAATGGTAGCAGTCGAGATAAGGATAGAACTCAAGAACGGAGTTGCAGATCCGGAAGGTAAGAACACGATGAAAACGCTCGAGTCATTGGGCTTCAGCGGCGTGGAGAATGTGAAATCTGTCAAGGTGTTCGAGGTCGATCTCGACATGCCCGCGGACCAGGCGAGGATCGCCGCCGACGACATGTGCAGGAAGCTCCTCTGCAACCCGGTCATCCAGAACTACACGATAACGGTGAGATGAGGATGTCCGCGGACAGATTGATGGTTAAACGCGACGTTCCGTATCCGCTCTTCGACGTGGCGCTCTCGGAGGCCACGGATGATGAGCTGAAGGAGATCTCGTCGGAGATGGGGCTCAATCTGTCCCTGGATGAGATGAAGGTCGTCGCGAAGTACTTCGGCGGCGAGGGCAGGGACCCCACGGATGTGGAGCTCCAGTCACTCGGTCAGGCATGGAGCGAGCACTGCTGCTACAAGAGCTCCAAACCGATCCTCAGGGAGTTCGTGTTCTCCATAGACCGTTCCGACATCCTCTCGAGAGGGGATGCGGGCGTCATGGTGTTCGACGACGACCACGGATACGCGCTCAGGATAGAGTCGCACAACCACCCTTCGGCCATCGAGCCCTATGGCGGGGCGGCCACCGGCATCGGCGGCATCCTCAGGGACGTGGTCTGCATGGGCGCGCAGCCCATCGGGCTCGCGGATCCCCTGTGCTTCGGGCCTTTGGATTACAAGGGGGAGCTTCCCCCGGGGATCAAGCACCCCCGCTATCTGGCGAACGGCGTGGTCAGCGGAATCAGGGATTACGGCAACAGGGTGGGCATACCCACGATAACCGGCGGATTCTTCTTCGATGAAAGGTACGCGGGCAACTGCCTCGTCAACGTGGCCTGCCTCGGTGTCGTCAAGAGGGATGATCTGGCGAAGAACTACGCCGGAGGTCCCGGGGAGGTCATGATCCTCCTGGGCGGACGCACCGGCCGCGACGGCATACACGGTGTCACTTTCGCTTCCGCGAATCTCACCTCTACATCCGATGAGGATTCCAGGGGAGCGGTCCAGCTCGGAGACCCCATAACAAAGGAGCCTCTGATGCACGCATGCTTCGAGGTGAACGCCCAGCACCTCATCACGGGGATGAAGGACCTCGGAGGCGGCGGGCTCAGCTGCGTGGTCGGAGAGATGGCCCTCGAGGCCGGATGCGGTGCCGATGTGAATCTGGAGAAAGTCCCCCTGAAGGAGGACGGTCTCGCCCCATGGGAGATATGGGTGTCCGAATCCCAGGAGCGCATGATGGTCACGGCCAAATCCGAGAACGTCGCCAAGATCCTGGAGATATTCGACATGTGGGATGTGCTGGCCACTCCCATAGCGGTGACCACCGATGTTCCGCGCACCCGTCTCTTCTGGAACGGGGACCTCATATTCGACATGGACCTGGAGTTCCTGACCGGCGGCCCGGTCTACAACAGGCCGTACACACTGCCGTCGGTATCGAAGCTCGAGGACGAGATCTTCCCGGACCTGCCGTCCAACAACGATGTCATCCTCGCCATGCTGTCCGATCCCAACGTGGCGTCCAAGGAATGGGCGATCAGGCAGTACGACCACGATGTCCGCGCATCGACCGCGATCCATCCGATGGTCGGCAAGATGAACGAGACCGGCCCCGGGGACGCATCGGTCCTCCTGCCGGTCCCCGGGAGCTACAGGGGACTCGCCGCAGCCATCGGCTGCAATCCCTGGTTCACGGATGCCGACCCGTACAGGGGCGGCAAGGCGGCGATAGATGAGGCCTGCCGCAACGTGGTCGCTGTAGGCGCCAGGCCGAATGCCATGACCGACTGTCTCAACTTCGGCAACCCCGAGAAGCCCGAGAGGCTCGGCGAGTTCAGGGAGGCCGTGAGGGGCATAGGCGAGTTGGCTTCGGCGCTCAGGATCCCGATACCGTCGGGCAATGTGAGCCTGTACAACGAGGCGCCGGGAGGGAAGTGCATCCTCCCCACGCCCATGATCCTCGGATGCGGCATCATCGACGACATAAGGAAAGCGGTGACAGCCGACATCAAAGGGGACGGCAATCTGCTGTTCATCGTCGGAGAGACCAAGAACGAGATGGGCGCGTCCCTGCTGTTCCGCATGTTCGGAGGCAGCGAGGGCGCGGTGCCCGACACCTCCGCCGGGATCCTGGCGGAGTCCTGCGACCGTCTCCTCGACACCATGGGCGTCATGCTCGTGAAGAGCTGCCATGATTGTTCCGACGGCGGCCTGGCCATCGCGGTGGCCGAGATGTGCATCTCTGGCGGCATCGGCGCGGAGATCGATCTGGGCGCCATGGCGGACATCGGCAGCGTCGAGAGGAAGCTATACTCAGAGAGCAACACCCGCTGGATAGCCGAGGTGGAGCCGGAGAACGAGGAGAAGTTCACGACCATCATGGGCAAGCTCGCGGCCCCCATAGGGAAGACAGGCGGAGACTCCCTGAAGATCCCGGAGGCCGGAGTGGAGATCCCCGTCGCAGATCTGAGGAAAGCGTGGAATGATCCTATCTGGAATATCATGGGAGGCTGCTCGGAATGAAGCCGGAAGATGTGAAGGTCTGCGTGCTCAGGATAGAGGGCACGAATTGCGAGGACGAGATGGCAGAGGCATTCAGGATGGTCGGGGCCACCCCGGAGAAGGTCCACCTGAAACAGCTCAGCGACAGCGTCCCGGCCCATCTCAGGCGGAATCTGGAGGACTACGATGTCCTGGCACTCCCCGGGGGATTCTCATCCGGAGATTACGTCCGTGCGGGTGCGATATTCGCAGCCAGGATCAAGGCCGTCGCCGGACACGATGTCAAGGATTTCGTGGATTCGGAGAAGCCGGTCCTGGGCGTGTGCAACGGATTCCAGGTCCTGGTGGAGCTCGGGCTCCTGCCGGCCATAGAGCATGATATGTCATCCGTGCCGCAGGCTGCCCTGTACAACAACGATTCGGGCAGGTTCGAATGCAGGCCCACGTTGCTCAGGAACGAGAACAGGAGGAAATGCATATTCACCGCGGACATCCCCAAGAAGAAAGTGCTGATGTTCCCCTCCGCCCACGGAGAGGGCAAGCTCATGAGCATGGACAGGGATTTCGTGTGGAGGCTGGAGGACAACGATCAGGTCGTGTTCAGGTACGTCTGTCCCGGAGAAGAGGAAGAGGAGGGTGCAAAGGCAGGATACCCCTGGAATCCGAACGGGTCTCCCTCGGACATCGCCGGGATATGCAACAATGCGGGAAACGTCCTCGGTCTGATGCCCCACCCGGAACGTGCCATGACAAGGTTCACACACCCTGATTGGACGCGCGGGTACGAGACAGAGGACGGAGACGGCAAGATCGTCTTCCAGTCCGTGATTCATCAGCTCACCAAGTGAAGCTGCCCCAAACGATTTCGTTGAAAGCGGCCTCTTGCTTCGTTGAAGCACGAGAATAAGAGGCAAGAGGCCGTTTCAACGTAGGAACTCGATCGACATATTTTCAGGTCAGATGTCCACGCGGACATCCACGTGATCGCCGTCGCCTATGCTGAGAGTGCGTCTGAGGTGATACTGGCACACTATCTCCAAGGTGTCTATGTAGTGGGAGCGTTCAGGGATGACGATGGCGCATTCGATGTTCTTCACCTTCGCTTTGTAGGCGATGACGTTGCCGAAGCTCCTCCCCTCGCTGACGAATCCTTTGATCATGTGGCCCGGGGTGCCCCTCATGACCTCAAGTTTCCCCAGGTCCTCTTTGTTTACCTTGACGTTGAGCGTGCCCTCGAAGGGCGTGAAGCCAAGTACGGACATGAACTGGTCCATGTACGGTTTCTGGCAGATGTAGTATCCGCCCTCGCCCATGCCGGATGCGACGACACCGTGTATCGTCACGTGATCGGTGAGCTCGAAGATGCGCCGGTACTCGTTGTACTCTTTCTTAAGGGCATCTATCCCCTTGGGAGTGAGCTTTATGCGCTGTCTTCTGGCACCTAGGTCGCGGACGATGTACTTGTCATCGAGGAGCTCCAAGATTCTCTTGGATGCGGATTGCTGACTCATCTCGAGGGTCTCGCCGAGCTCTCTGGATGATATCGCGATGTAGTCGTCCATTCCGCCAAGAAGCGCTATTTTCCTGAGTGCGAAGGCGTATTTCTCGTCCATCGGGACCGAATCGATGCGGATGATAATATAACTATGCTTGTAGTAGATTCCAAAAACCTGGTTAAGGTGTTGATGGGGTGCGGCGGACCGCACCCCGGGATAACATCAGGCCCTGTCCATCTCGACCCAGTGCTTGGACTGGGGGCAGGCGGCGCAGAGGACCATGACGATGCCGATGAGGACAAGGGCAGCGCCGATCCAGAGGTTCATCGCGCCGGCGACCGTGGTGACGATGGCAATCGCGATGCTGATGAACGGCATGGCGACCAGCATGTTCCAGTTCCAGGGTCCGCCGGACCTGAATCCTCCGGCTGTGCCGTAGAACGCCACTGCACAGAGCATGCAGAGGCCCATGTTGATCAAAGAGTTGGTGTCAGGCGTGAACGAGAGCACCATGCCGAAGATGGCGAGGGTGCCGCCTATGATGCCCAGGAGCATCCCCGTGTAGATCTTTTTAGGAGTCGAATCCATTTTCATACCTTCCTGATAATTGTTCATCCCAGCAGAATCTTCACGCTCTGGGTGGTCATCCATATGCATGTGAAGACAGCAGCGAGGGCTTCCCATGCGGCCATCGGGAGGACGAGGAAGCTGGATATGCAGACGATGAGTACGACGAGGCCTATGCCTCCTGCGAAGATCTTGCCCTCTTTCCAGTCGCCGGCCGCCATGGCGATCATTGCGAACATCATGACGATCCCGAAGAATGTGGCGATGAAGACATGGAGGTTCCCGTTGCCGAAATCCTTGGTGAAGTACCCGATACCGATGAAGGCGATGCCTCCGATGATCAGAAGGAGACCGGATGTGACGTATCCCGGGTTCTTCCTGTCGAGGACGATGCCCAGGCCGAATATGGCCAAGAGCGCGCCGATGATCATGCAGCCGTAATTGAAGTAGTATTTCGCATCAGTTGCTGAAACACCGAAGTCGGACAGGGTGTTCTGTCCCAGCACCCATGAGGTGTCAAGGGACATGGTTATCACCCACATCACGATGAACAACGCCGCCGCGACAACACCGGCAACGGCGAGCGAGGCAAAGCATTTTTTGCATTCAGTCATGCGGGTGAACCCGCGTTGTATTAATTTATACTTTCTCTCGGGTGCGGGCGCAAAGGTTACAAAAAAATGTATAATGGAGAAGTGGTACGAGGTTCGATGCGGAATATCTACTTCGTCGGAACCGCGGGAAGCGGGAAGAGCACGATGGTCAGTGCGTACAAGGAGTGGCTCGACAGTGCGGGCATCGACTCCATAATCGTCAATCTGGATCCCGGTGCGGAATCCATCCCGTACACGGCGGACATCGACATCAGGGAATGGATATCCCTGGCCGACGTCATGGACGAGTACGCGTTGGGACCAAACGGCGCGCAGATAGTGGCCTCGGACCTGATGGCGGTGAACATCAACAAGCTCACCAACGTCCTCGGGACCTACAAGACGAAGTACGTGCTCATCGACACCCCAGGCCAGTTGGAGCTGTTCTCCTTCAGGGAGTCCTCGAACGTCATCGTGGACGCACTCGGCAAGGACAAGAGCATGGTCGCATACCTGTCCGACCCCATGCTCTGCAGGACTGCCAACGGGTTCGTGTCCTCCATGACATTGGCGGCATTGGTGCAGTTCAGGCTCCAGCTGCCGACGTTCAACATCCTGTCGAAGGCGGACACCCTCGTCGAGGACGAGAAGGACAAGCTCCTGAACTGGTACACTGACCCGTACGCCTTGGAGGCGGCGCTCATAGACGACGACGTCAATCCGCAGACCGTCGTGGGCACGGAGCTGTTCAGGGCATTGGACAACATAGGGATGTTCGGCGAGATGCGTGCCGCGTCCGCCAAGGAAGCGGAGGGGCTCGAGGAGATATATGCGGCGTCACAGCTCCTCTTCTTCGCCGGAGAGGATCCCGAGCCAGACGACTGAGTGTTTAAAATCGATCTTGGGGGAGGGGATTCCTCCCCCCGTTTTCAATCATCGGCAGGCATCATCCGAACATGTATGCGGGAACCTGCTTGACCTTGTTCCTGCCTGCTTCGAGCACCTTGATCTTGGCATCCATGAAATCGTTCATCTGAACGGTATCGCGGTCGTCCCTGATGGCGAGCATGCCCGCTTCGGTGCAGATGCTCTTGATCTCCGCACCCGATGCGCTCTCGGTGATGTCCGCCAGCTTCTTCGCGTCAACGTCGGCGGCGCAGTTCATGTGGGCGATGTGGATGGCGAATATCGTCTCCCTTCCGCTGGCGTCGGGGAGCCCGATCTCGATGATCCTGTCGAACCTTCCGGGCCTGAGCAGTGCATCGTCCAGGATGTCCGGGCGGTTCGTGGCGCCGATGATCTTGATGTTGCTGGTGGGCGTGAAGCCGTCCAGTTCGGACAGGAGCTGCATGAGCGTCCTCTGGACCTCGCGGTCCCCGGATGTCGCCACGTCGAGCCTCTTCGCCCCTACGGAGTCCAGCTCGTCGATGAAGATGATGCTGGGCGCTTTCTCTTTCGCGAGGTCGAACAGCTCACGTACGAGCCTGGCGCCTTCTCCGATGTACTTCTGCACGAGCTCGGATCCGACCAGCCTGATGAATGTCGCCTTGGTGGCGTTGGCCACGGCCTTGGCCATGAGCGTCTTCCCGGTCCCGGGGGGACCGACGAGGAGCACGCCCTTCGGCGGTTCTATGCCCACCTTGGCGTAGAGCTCAGGTCTGAGCAGCGGGTCTTCCACAGCCTCGCGGAGCTCTATCATCTGCTGTTCCAATCCTCCGATGTCGGAATACTTGACGTCCGGTTTGTCGATTATCTCCGCACCTGTCACAACGGGATCCAAGGGCGCGGGCAGAACGTTCATGACCGCCAGGGTCTGCTTGTTGAGGGAGACCCTTGCGCCGGGCAGAAGTTCCTCTGCAGGTACGTAATCGGAAACAGAGACGATGAAATCCGGGCCCGTGGAGCTCTTGACGACGACGCGGTTGTCCGGGAGGACATCGCGGAGCGTGCCTATGATCAACGGGGGGCTCTTGAGTTTCTCCATCTCCGTCCTGATGCGCGTCAGGTCTTTCTGGAGTCTGAAGAGTTCGCTCTCCGAGTAGCGTTTCTCGTTCTCTGCGTTCTGGAGGTCCTCCATAAGCCTGACATTCCTTTCCTCGAGAGTGATGATCTTCGCTTTGAGTTCGGCTGTCAGCTCCTCGTTTTGCGCATCGTCCATTTTCTAGGCCTCTCCAACCTGATATGCGCCTACTATTTTATCTGTTTCTAATTGTGTGCCCGTGTGGACGTGCACTAACGTTTAATTAGGCCGGCGCGATTGAGGAACAATGATCTGCGAAATGTGCGGAAAGGAAGTGCCCGCCACGAGACAGGTGATAATCGAGGGCACGAGGCTCAGCGTCTGTCCGGGTTGCGCCAAGTTCGGTGACGAGTACAAGACCGGAGGGGCTTCCGGTGCCCCCGTCGCGGCATCGGTCGTAGAGGAGAGGCTCCAGAGGCGCGAGAGGCGCATGGGGACCCGCGATGTCTACGAGGGCACGACGTCTACCGAGATTATCGACGACTTCGGTCGTGCGGTCCGCGAGGCCCGTGAGAAGAAGGGCATGGACCTGGAGAAGTTCTCCGCGTCCATAAACGAGAAGAAGGGAACGATCGCGAAGGTCGAGACCAACTCCATGATCCCCGATGACAAGCTCGCCAAGAAACTGGAGAAGGCCCTCGGCATATCGCTCAGGGAGACCGTCCAGACAGGTGCGATGCCCGGGTCTGCCAATAACAACGGCAAGATGACCCTGAGCAACTTCATCAAGAAAAAGTGATCACATTCTGGTCACGCGGGAGAAGGCCCCGTCGGCATATTGGGCAACATCGACGCCGCGGTCCCTGAGGACCATGAGCGCGGCGATAGCTATGTCGACGTCCATCTTCTTCTGCAGTCCGTTGCACTGGGACATGAATTCCTTTTTCTTCATCCCGGAGGCTTCGGCCTCCTCGATGAGCAACGCGAACAGGTCCGGGGCTCCGGAGCGTTTCACGGTCTTCGTACCTTCGCTACGCACCCATTGGATGAATTTTTCCTGAGGGTGATATGCCACTGGCACATCGACAGCTCCTTCGTCGAATCCCGGGCGCAGATATTCGCCTTCCTTGTTCAGCACACCGCGGGTCACGAGCGATCTGAGCAACAGCTGGGCGTCCTTGTAGGGCATCCACCGGAGATCCATCGAGATCCCCATGAGGAATTCTTTCTCCGTTATGACGCCCTTTCCCTTGTTGCGGAAGAATGCCGCGGCGCACAGGACGAGTTCGTTCTGCATACAGGTGCATGCCTCAGGCTGTAAAAAGATTTATCCGCCTCGCGTGCGTGCGTTATTTGTTATCCTAACTAACAGTAAAAATAAAGATGCGTGCGTCCCGCGTACAAAGATTTATAACCGATACGCATCTATCAGGCTCAATCCTAAGGTGGAACTTTATGAAGTACACTAGATTCGAGAAGGCAAGGATCATCGGATCCAGGGCGCTGCAGATATCCTATGGCGCACCGGTCCTCGTGGATTATCCCGGGGATATACTGGATCCGATCGACATCGCGATGCTTGAATTCGAAAAGGACATGGTTCCGATCACGGTGATCAGGAACAATTGAGAGGTAATTTACATGAGTGAAGCGGAAAACAATGACTTGCTGATCGCAGAGGACATCTACCTCACATCAGGTGTCCACATCGGAACTCAGCAGAAAAGCGCAGACATGAAGGATTTCATTTACAAGGTCAGGCAGGACGGCCTCTACGTCCTCGACGTCAAGAAGACTGACGAGAGGATCAGGGCCACCGCGAGCTTCCTCGCCCGCTACGACCCCAAGAGGATCCTCGTAGTGTCCGCCAGGCAGTACGGACAGAAACCCGCCAGGGAGTTCTCCAAGGCAATCGGAGCACCCGCCTTCGCAGGCCGTTTCGTCCCCGGAACCCTGACCAACCCCGTAAACCCCGGATTCATCGAGCCCGACGTCCTGGTCGTCACCGACCCTGCCGCCGACAAGCAGGCCCTCGCAGAGGCCCTCAACCTCGGAATCCCCATAGTCGCCATGTGCGATGCCAACAACGAGACCAGGAACGTCGACCTCGTCATCCCCACCAACAACAAGGGAAGGCGTGCGCTCGCATGCGTCTACTGGCTCCTTACAAGGGAGTTCCTCGTTGCCAGGGGAGACCTCAAGGACCCTGCCGATTTCAAGATGGAGATCGAGGACTTCGAAGCCAGGCTCTGAGCCGGGGTTCGCACCCTAAAACTATTTCCATTAACATCTTACTTCTTTTGCCATGCGCGAACCCGCCGTTGCCGGCCGTTTCTATCCCGCCGGACGTGATGCTCTCCTGTCCGATATCCGTTCATGTTTCACAGATGTGCTCGGCCCCGGGATGCCGGGGGAGTCAACAGGCGAACGCAGGATCTCGGCAGTCGTGGCCCCTCATGCAGGCTATCGCGCTTCGGGCATGGCGGCCGCTCATTCATTCAAGGCGATCGCCGAGGACGGCCTGCCCGAGGCGTATGTGATAATCGGACCGGACCATTACGGGATACCGTACGACTTCGCGTTGTGCGGAGAGGCCTACCGCACTCCGCTGGGCCCATGCATGATCCACGATGGCATCGCCGAACGTTTGGCAGATCATGTCACAGACAGTCCTGCCGCTCACAGGTTGGAGCACTCCATCGAAGTGGAGGTCCCGTTCATACAGTACATAGATCCCGACCCGCGCATAGTGCCAGTGATCATGCACGATCAGTCGCCTGCCGCGGCGGAACGTCTTGCCGCCTATTTGAGGGAGGCCTGCGAGGGATTCGATGTCGTGTATGTGGCCTCCAGCGACCTTTCCCATTACATCCCGAAGGAGAAGGCATGGGAGATAGACGGGAGCGTCCTCGACAGCGTCTGCGCCCTGGATGTCGCAGGCCTGTATGATGCAGTCAGAAGGGAGCACGCATCCGTGTGCGGGTACGGGCCGATGGCCACCGCGATCCTCGCCGCAGGGCCGTCACGCGCCGAACTCAAGTGCCACATCGATTCCTGGGATTCCCTGGGATACGATCGGTCCCAAGTCGTCGGATACGGATCCGTGGCGATGTACAGATGAATTAGATTCTACATGGTGTATTTTATAGACATAAAACAGTCCAGTGCTCATGTCTGATGATAGAACTGGCTTCTGCTCTCAGTGCGGGGCCGCATTGGGGACCAATACGAAATACTGTCCCGAGTGCGGCGTGCGCGTCCCGGGAAGAAGCCCAGAACAAGTGGCAGAAGAGAAGGAAGCAATACGTGCATCGCTCAAAGCACGTTTGATGTGGTCCGGTGTTTTCATGTTGATCGTAGCCATTCCCATGCTGTGCGCGGGGATCTACCGTCTCGTGGATGTGGATTCCATCATCAACTTGGTGCTCAACGACCCCTATTGGTCGCAACTTGTGGCCAACTACGGCATGTCGGAGTCCGAGGTCAGGAGCATCATCGAGAATTTCGGATATGCAGCATTGGCATCCGGGATATTCGGTCTGATAGTGGCGGCTACTTGCTTCATGCGCAGGTTCTACTTCGTCGCACTGTTGGCCTGCATGATGTCCGCCCTCTTCGGAACCGCTGGCTTCTTCGGGCTCATTCTGGGACTCATCGTGTTCTGGATGATCTTGTCTTCAAGGTACGGGTTCAAGGAGCACGAGGCAGGCCTCGACGAGTACCTGAACGAGACGATAGTGTAAACTGCCTTCAACGAAGGTCGGCTGTTTTTCAAAACAATGGAGGGGAAGGGGCAAAGCCCCGACCCCTTTTTCAAATGCGTTTCAGGTACTTCAGGTTGGGTTCGTACACCAGGCCCTTGTCCATTAGCGTGTTGGAGATCTCTTCGAGCTCCAGGGCGGATATCCCCTCGCTCTCGGCACGTATCTCGAGTTCTTCGCGCGGTGCACCCTTGCCGTCGGTGTCCAATTCCTCGAGGAGGTTCATGATGAGGTCCTCCTTGTCGCCGACATCGTTGCCGCCGTCGGAATCCAGTGCAATCTCGTCGGGCATGTCGGACATGTCCTCGGGCAGTCCGAGGTCTATGTTCCTGTCGGGCAGGAGCTCCCTCATGGCCGTCTGTATGCATTTCAGATATGTCGCAGAATCCGGGAACCCGTAGTTGTCGATGGCCATGACAATGCCCTCGGCATCCTGCGGAGCGAACCCTCTGGCGACGAGGTCCTCTCTGGTCGCGTCCTGGACGGCCAGGGCCTTCTTCATGGTGTTCAGCCTGGACCACATCGACTGCGCCGCTTCCAGAACCCACTGTTTCCTGACATCTTCGGTGATGTTCACTATCCTCTCGGGGCGCACCGAAACGAATACCCTCTGGTCGTCCGTGGTGTAGGCTTTGACTTTGCCCACGACGGCTACGAACGAAGGCGTCTCAATATCGGCCATGGCCGCTGCCGATTCCGGTTGATATCTGCCGACATTGAAGAAGAAGCTGCCGGAGACGTCCTGGATCCTTCCTTTCCACATCGGGTCCTCTTCGCTGCCGATGTTCTCCTTCTCGGTTATCACGCCTGCGATCAGGACCCTGTTGACCATGGCGCCCAGGTGCGTCACTAGGTACGACGGTGATTTTTCGTCTGCGCCTTTCTTCTCGGCGGATGCTTTGTTGAGCTCGGCGGAGAACAGCCTCCATGCCGTTTCCCTCGGGTTCATAGTGCCGCCTCCACGCTGTCCAGGAGTTTAGTGGCCTCTGCAATCACGTCGACCTTCTCGAAATCTGCATCGCGTACGATCATCATCGGCCCGTACTCGTCGCTCATGACGTTGCCGGAGATCTTCACGCGTTTCATCATCATCTTCTCGGCCAATGCCTTGGCGACCACGTAGTTGTCCCCGCGGGCCTTGGCCAGCTGCACTGCGATGTCCAAAGTGACGCCGGTGAGCTTCGTCGTGCATTCGCGGTTCACGATCGCGCTCAGTGCGCCGGTGCCGTCATCGACGGTGAGCTTCATCCTGAGGTCGGGCACAGGCACGACCTTCCCGTGTGCCGTGCACTCGTCGTTGAGGACCGAGCGGTTGCATTGCGGGCACCTGTTGATCAATCCGCTGCCCTGCCTCATATCCACGACCGTCCCGGACACCGTTATGTCAAGTCCGCCGCCGATCCTGACGATCTCGCCCACGGTCTTCCTGCTGCATCCTGTGTCTATGGTGCCGAACGTGTCATCCACGCGGCTCACTTCGCATCTGTCGCCTAGATTCAGCTGGGGGATCCCCTTCCAGGTACGGATGTATGCGTTCTCGATGCGGACGGTCTCGCCTTCTTTCAGGTTGTAATCGTTCCACGCAGAGTATTGGATCTTGCCGGAATCATCAGCTATCATGCCCGAGTACACGACCTTCCCCTCACCTTTGACGGTGATGTTGCGGGTCTCGGCGGTGAGGATGCGACCGGTGACCGTTACATTGCCCGCACCGTCCCTTATCTCGCCTATCTTGATCTCTGACGAATCCATGGATATGGTCCTCTCGGGGAGGTCCATACGGACATCGGAAGGTTCCACTTTGCCTCTGGCGCCCAGATTGATCTGTATCTTGTCATTCCACAGCTTCGAGTACGCGTTCCTGAACACATAGACGGATCCCTTCTCGAGATCGATCGTGTTGACGTTCTCCCAGATGGTGAACGATGCGGTCGCGGTGTCGTCTCCCAGGATGCCCGAGATTATAGTCTTGGGCGCGTTGCGGACGGTTATGTCCTTCCTCTCGGTGTACACGACCTTGGCGACTATGTCGACGCTCTGCTCGTTCCCGCGCAGGTCCCCGATCTTCTTGGAGACCGCATTGGCGGTGACGAACGATGTCTTCTCAGGGTCCCCGTACTTGCGGATGATGCCCCTGACCGCTGCGTCCAAGGTGGTCTTGTATGTGTTGATGTAGGTCTCGAGCTCTTCGATGATCTTCTCTTCGTCGATTTTTCCCTCGAGCACCCTTTTCAGTTCTTCTATTTGGGGTGTTAGTTCTTCTCTGTCCATGTTATCGACCTGCGTGCACGCACGCCGATGGTCATTCCCCTCCCATGTTATAAGTCATGCGCAGGGGCGGCCGAAAGTAGTTTTCATGCACCGATCCGCACCGGCGGTCCGGTGCCGAGGACGCGAGCACAAACCGTTACCTTTATATCCATAAGACCAATCCAATGATATGGTTCCCAAGAAGAAGATCGATGAGATTATCGAAGGGTACGACAAGGACAGGATCACCATTGCGACCCTGTGCTCGCATTCGTCCCTCCAGATCTTCCACGGTGCTCGCAAGGCCGGTTTCAAGACACTAGGCCTGACTATTTCTCACAGTACGAAGTACTATGACGCGTTCCCTCTGGCCAAGCCGGACAACATCATCAAGTACGCTGATTTCGACGAGATGGAGAGCCGTGTCGAGGAACTTTACGACGAGAACGTCGTCGTCATCCCCCATGGTTCGTTCGTCGAGTACATGGGGCCCAAGAGGTTCGAGGACCTGGCACTTCCCTCTTACGGGAACCGTGCCGTTCTCCAGTGGGAATCCGACAGGGACAGCCAGAGGCAGTGGATCACGTCCGCAGGCGTGGCGATGCCCCGCGTGTTCACGGATGCCAGGGAGATCTCGGAACCTGTCATGGTCAAGTACCACGGGGCGAAAGGCGGCCGGGGTTTCTTCATAGCCAAGGACTACCCGGACTTCAAGATGTCCATCGACAACACACAGCCCTACACGATCCAGGAGTACTGCCTAGGGACCAGGTACTACCTCCATTTCTTCTACGACGCCAACAAGACCGATGGGTACAGGTGCGCCGCCGGCGGATCGGTGGAACTGCTGTCCATCGACCGCAGGGACGAGTCCAACATCGACGAGATGTACAAGCTCGGCAGCATCGAGGATGCCAAGAGGCACGGGCTCTACCCGTCCTTCGTGGTGACCGGGAACACGCCCGTCGTCATCAGGGAGTCGCTGCTCCCCAAGGCGTTCGAGATGGCCGAGAAGGTCGTCAACCGCTCGTACGAGCTTTTCGGCGGCATGTGGGGCCCGTTCTGCCTGGAGACCGTCGTCACAGACAAGCTGGATTTCAAGGTGTTCGAGATATCCACGAGGATAGTCGCCGGCACCAACCCGTTCATATCCGGGTCCCCGTACGCCGATCTGATCTACCCCGGACTCAGCACCGGCGGCAGGATCGCCATGGACATAAACAACAACATCAAGGCGGGCAACCTCAAGGGCATCATGTCCTGAGACGGAAAACATATCAATATAGAACAGATAGAGGCGCAACGATGGTATCCAAGAGGCTTCAGGACGTCCCCGTCTCGGGAACGGTGAACATCGCAAACATGGTGTCGGCACTCAAGGCCGACGGAGTGGACATCATATCATTCTCCATGGGGGAACCGGATTTCGCCACTCCCGTCAACATAGTCGACGCTTGCGTGGATTCATTGCACGGCGGATACACACATTACACTCCGTCGCTGGGGATACCATCGCTCAGGCAGGCCATCGCCGAGCGCACGGCAGCGGAGAATTTCATCCCCTGCAATTCCAACAATGTGCTCGTCACTCCGACGAAGCAGGCCATCTTCATGATCGCGCTGGCATATCTGGATCCGGGCGACGAGGTCATCCTGGCCGATCCGTCATGGGTGTCATACGAGGCATGCGTCCGCCTTGCGGGCGCGGTCCCGGTCTACGTCCCCACGAGGTTCGAGGACGGTTTCATAATCGACCCCGCCCTCGTCGAGGCCGCGGTGACCCCGAGGACCAAGATGATCATCATCAACACACCTTCCAACCCGACGGGCGCGGTCCAGCCGCTCGAGGTTCTGAAGGGCATCGCCGACATCGCCATCAAGTACAACCTCAAGGTGCTCTCCGATGAGATCTACGAGCATATCATCTACAGCGGCAAGCACGTGTCCATCGCGTCCCTCCCGGAGATGTTCTCACGCACACTGACGATCTCCGGGCTCTCCAAGTCCTACGCCATGACCGGATGGAGGGTCGGCTGGCTCGTGGCCCCTGAGGCGGATATAATCGCGGTCAACAAGCTCCAGACGCATTCCATCACATGCTGCACGTCGTTCACTCAGCCGGCAGCGGTCGAGGCCATCCTCGGACCTCAGGATTCGAGGGTGAAGATGGTCAAGGTCTTCAAGCAGCGCAGGGATCTGGCAATGGACCTCATCGATGACATCAAGGGACTCGAGTGCAACTGTCCCGACGGTGCGTTCTACCTGTTCCCGAAGTATGATGTCCACATCTCCTCGTTGGAGCTCGCCGGATATCTTCTCAAGGAAGGGCATGTCGCCGTCACGCCCGGCGTCGCGTTCGGGGCGGCAGGCGAAGGATTCTTCAGGGTGTCGTACGCAACGAGCGAGGCATGTATCCAAGAGGGATTCTCCAGGATCAAGAAGTGCATGAACGCCCTTGCCGGCCATCACTGACTCCCGCTCCGTCTTCTGCCATGCGAACCCCTCTTATACAGGGTAAATTATAGCGGGCGCTATAGTCCGCGCCCGCAGGGCGCATCGGGCGCAAAGAGGGAGAAAATTGAGCAGGAAACTGTACACGGTGGGCCCGGTCAACGTCGAGCCTGAGGTATTGCAGGCGATGACCAAACCCATGATCACGCACAGGTCCAAAGAATACAAACAGCTCCACGGCGACATCATCGAGAAGATGAAGAAGGCCCTCGGGACGGACATGGACATCTTCCTCGTCGGAGGGTCCGCATCCATTTTCCTCGAAGGTGCCATAAGGAACGGTGTCCAGAGCAAGACCATGGGCATCACGAACGGATCCTTCGGGAACAGGTCCATCGAGATAGCCAAGCTCAACGGCAAGCAGGTGGACGAGGTCAAGGTCCCCTGGGGGATCGCCATGAAGCCCCAGGACATCGAGGGGAAGGTCGCGAAGGATGTCGAGGCCGTCCACTGGGTGAGCAACGAGTCCTCCACCGGCGTGTTCAGCGACTCCACGGCATTGGCCGACGAGGTCAGGAAACAGAGCGACGCCCTGGTGTTCGTGGACGCGGTCACCTCCGCCTTCGCCATGGACCTGCACATCGACAAGATGGCCCCCGACGCGATGATCTTCGGGACCCAGAAGGCCCTGGCCCTCCCTCCGGGATTGGCATTCATGGCGGTCAGCGAGAAGCTGATGAAGAAATCCGCCACAGTGACCAACAAGGGATTCTACACCGACCTCCAGAAGCTCAAGAAGAACGCGGACGAGAACTACGCGCTCACGACGCCCCCGGTGTCGTTGATGTACGCGCTCGATTTCCAGATGGACCGCATCCTCGCAGAGGGCATGGCATCCAGGTACAGGAGGCACCAGGAGATGGCCGACCTGGTCAGGAAATGGTCCGAGAAGCTCAACGGCATATTCCCCGAGAAGGGGTACCAGTCGAACACGATCGGGGTCCTCAACCGCGGCGCCCTCGATTTCGACAAATTCCACTCAGCGCTCAAATCCAAAGGATACGAGATATCCAACGGATACGGCGATGTCAAGCAGACGACGTTCAGGATCGGCCACATGGGAGATCTGACACCCGCAAGGATCAGCGAGCTCCTTTCCGTAATGGACGCCACACTGGAGGAGATTCAATGACAGACAACGTCAAGATACTCGTTTCAGACCCCCTCTCCGACGAGGGCCTGAAGATCCTCACCGATTCCGGCATCCCCGTGGATGTCAAGCCAGGTCTCAATGAGGAAGAACTGTGTGCGATCATCGGCGACTACGACGGTCTGATCATCAGGTCCGGAACCACCGTCACCAAGAAGGTCATCGACAGCGCGAAGAAACTGCGCGTCATCGGACGTGCCGGCGTAGGCGTGGACAACATCGACGTGCCTGCGGCCACCGACCGCGGCATCCTCGTCATGAACACTCCTTCGGCGAACATCGTTTCCGCCGCCGAGCATTCCTGCGCTATGATCATGGCGCTCTGCAGGAGGATCCCCTTCGCCCACGAGTCCGTTCACAAGGGCGAGTGGAAGAGGTCCAAATTCACCGGCGTCGAGCTCAACGGCAAGGTCCTGGGCATCATCGGTGTCGGCCGTGTCGGAGGAGAGGTCGCCAAGCGCCTCAAGGCCTTCAACATGACCATGGTCGGATACGATCCCTTCCTCCCGAAGGATGTCGCCGACAGCATAGGCGTCAAGCTCACGACCCTCGAGGAGGTCATCACCACGGCGGACATCATGACGATCCACACGCCGCTGCTCCCCGACACCAGGAACATGATCAGCCTTCCCCAGTTCAAGATGATGAAGCCCAGCGCGTACCTCGTCAACGTGGCACGCGGCGGCATAGTCAACGAGGACGACCTGTACACCGCGCTCAAGGAGAAGATAATCGCCGGCGCAGCGTTCGATGTCTGGTGCAACGAGCCCCTGAGCGACGACGAGAAGAAGCTCCTGGAGCTGGACAACCTCGTGACGACGCCCCACCTGGGCGCGAGCACCGTGGAGGCCCAGGAGAGGGTCGCCGTGGAGATCGCCGAGTACGTCGTCAAATACCTGAACGACGGCACGATCGCGAATGCCATCAATGCGCCCCGCGGCAGGCTGGACCCCGAACTGGAGCCCTTCGTGCCCCTCGTGGACCGCCTGGGCATCTTCGTGCACCAGATCAACGGCTCCAAGCCCATAAACCAGATCGAGATAACCTATTGCGGGGAGATCTCCGAGAAGAACACGAAGCTCCTCACGATCTCCGCCGTCGCGGGGATCCTGAAGAACATCGTCGGCGGCGAGAACGCCAACCTCGTCAACGCGATGTCCATCGCCAAGGGCAAAGGCATCAACGTGGTCGAGTCCAAGAGAGAGGATTCTCCGGTGTACAACAGCATGATCGAGCTGAAGGTCACGTCCGGCAAAGAGGCGCGTTCCGTCCGCGGTACGGTGTTCTCCAACATACCCAGGCTCGTCGGCATCGACGAGTACGGGTTCGAGATACCCTTCAACGAGGACATGTTCTACGTCCGTTACAAGGACACCCCCGGCATGATCGGCGCGATCGGCAGCATCATGGGTGCCCATGGCATCAACATAGGCCAGATGACCGTCGGCAGGGACGGTCCCGCCGGAACGGCGATCATGGTCATGAGCGTGGACCAGGTCGTCACCGCGGGAATCGTGGAGGAGGTCCGCAAGGCCTCCGGATTCCAGGATGCCAGATTCGTCGACCTCGTCGACTGATGGTGCCACATCCTTCCCGCATCCGCGGGAAGGATTATCAACCACTTCAACATTCAGAGGAAACAGGATGAACTCCATTATCACCGTCGAGGACCTCACCGAGGCAATCAGGAACAGTATAAACGACAGGGGCATGCTCGAGGAGCAGGCCAATTCCCTGGCGCAGCATGTCCTAAATTTCTTCGGATACTCCGATAGGATCATCGACAACGTCCTCGAGCCCGAGGACCGCGACGCGTTCTACATGCTGGAGGATGCCGGCATACTCACCACCGAGAGGGAGGAGACGACCCTCTACGACGGAAGGGAGTGGAGGATCCATTACTGGCTCTTCAGGCGTGAGAGGATCGAGGAGCTCATGCGCGAGGTCGAGACGAAGACGGTAGAAGCCCAGCCCGAGGAATGGGGCTACGACGAGCTTCCCGACGATGTTTGGCAGAGGGACAAGTCCGAGTAATTTCGGCCATCCCCTGATTCAATTTTTATACGGTCCATGCGTAGCATAGGCCATGGACCTTTTCCCATACGAGCCTGTAGGACTGCAGCGGGACATCGTGTCCTTCATACGCGACTCTGTGCTCGGCGGCCGTGCGGCCGTCGTGGAATCCGGCACCGGGACCGGTAAGACCGTGTGCGCCCTGACCGGCACTTTGGAGGCCTCCCTGGAAGAGGGCCTGAAGGTGGTCTTCCTAACGCGCACGAAGTCCCAGCAGAAGCAGATAATGACGGAGATCCGCGCCATATCGGCCAAGGCGCCGGTTTTCGGGATGGCCGTCCAGGGCCGCAGCCCGTCGACCTGTCCCATGATGGAGACGGATCCGGAGCTGGCATCGGGGAGCCCGGAGGAGCTGTCCCGCCTGTGCTCCGAGTACAAGAAGATGAACAACGGCGTCTGCGCCTGCCAGTTCTTCGCGAACATAGCCATGACGGACATGGAGGACCACAGGGAGTACTGCCGCACGAATCTGCCGACGCCCGAGGATTTCGCATCCTACTGCATCGAGCGGTCCCTCTGCCCGTACGAGGTCACGAAGCATATGCTGCCGCATGCAGATGTCATAGCGGCGCCGTACTCATTCGTGTTCATGCCCAACATCCTCGGGCATTTCCTGACCTGGACGGGAGTTCCCCTGGAACGCATGGTCTTCGTGGTGGATGAAGCGCACAACCTTCCGGATTACCTGCGCGGGGTCCTGACGTTCGAGCACAGCGACCGGGCGTTCGAGCTGGCGGCCAAGGAGGCCGCGGACAACGGGGATCCAGATCTTCACGGGGGCATCACTGTGACGGATCTCGCGGCGGTGATGCGCGAGATACTCAAAGGGGCGATCAAGGAGTTCCTGGTGGACGAGGACGGCATGCTGGAACAGGGGTATGTGGAACACGAGCTCATGTCCCGTCTCGCCGTGTCCTCGGTGACCCTGGGCAAGATGTCCCTCAAGCTCATGGAGCTGGGCGAGGAGGTCAGGGAGCTCAAGAAGGCCCGCCACAAGCTCCCCCGGTCGTACATGGGCTCCATGGGGGCGTTCATGAAGACGTGGATGGAGGCCGAGGAGGACACACACATCAAGGTCATATTGGATGAGGAGAACCCCACGTTGCAGGCGTACTGCATGGACTCCCGCATGGCGGCGGAGCCGCTGAGGCTATGCCGGGCATCGGTGCACATGTCCGGGACCTTGGAGCCCATGGGGACGTACGCGGAGGAGCTCGACCTCCCGGCACCTGCGGTCAGGCGCTTCCCGTCCCCGTTCCCCCCGGAGAACCTGATGGTCATCCACGCGGGGGACGTCACGACCAAGTACGAGGTCATGCAGGAGGATCCCGGGAACATCGTGCGCCTCGAGGACCACGTGGTACGTATAGCAGCATCCGTCCGCAGGAACACGGCGGTCTTCCTTCCGTCCTATGCCCTGATGGACAGGTTCATAGAGGACAAGGTCCCGGAGCGCATCGGAAGGGAGGCAATGTTCGAACGCAGGAACATGTCCCAGTCGGACCTCATGGATAATGTGTGCAGGTTCTCGGCGGCAGAAGGCGCCGTCATATTCGCGGTGACGGGCGGCCGCATCAGCGAGGGCCTTGACTTCCCGGACAGGGCGTTGGAGCTGGCCATACTCGTGGGCATCCCCTACCCGAAGGCATCCGTGCGCCAGATGGCACTGGTCCGGTTCTGCGATTACAGGTTCGGGGACGGCTGGTCGCATGCCGTGCAGGTGCCGGCGGTCCGCAAGATGAGGCAGGCCATTGGAAGGCTGATAAGGTCCCCCACCGACCGCGGTGCGGCGGTGATACTGGATTACAGGATCGGTGCGGTCCACGGCATAGAATCGGTGCAATCGGAGGATCCCGAAGGCGCCGTGCTGGCGTTCTTCTCGCGCGCGCGAAGTCAACCTATTATATAGGGTACCGACCTTCCGCGTTATCATGCAGATTACCGTCGACGAGGCCGTAGTGGACCTGATAAAGTCGAAGGGGGTCGACTACCGCGTGTGCACCGCTTGCATGGGGCCGGCGCTCGTCCCGATCACCGTGAAACGCCCCAAGGAGTCCGACGTGAAGATACCCGTCGGTGACAACACGCTTTACGTCTCCAGGGTCCAGGCCATGTACATCGACCGGGTGTCGATCGACATGGTCTACGATGACGAGGACATCGATTCCTGCCCCGCATTCTACACCTACCACTGAGCTCAGATCAGGATCGCGCCGTCGGCGCAGGTTTTCGCCAGCGCATCCAGGTCTATCTTCGAGTCGAAGACGGACACCTTGTCGGGACGCGCTTCCGTTATCGGTTTCACGGGAACGACGGCGCATCCGCCTGCTGGCATTATCGACAGGTCGTAGGTGGCGATCTCCTTGGCGATCTTCTCGATCTCCAGTTTGTCCCATCCGATCAGTGGCCTGACCACGGGGAAACGGAGACCGGTGTTCTCGGCGCGGATGTTCTTGAGCGTCTGGGATGCGACCTGCCCCAGGGAATCCCCCATGACGATCCCGCCCGCTCCGAGGTTCAGGCACAATTCGCGGGCAGTGCGCTGCATCACGCGTTTGCACATGACGCACTGATAATTGCTGTCGCAGGAGCCCTTGATGATGCTCTGATTCGACCCGTGGTCCGCGGAATACAAAGGGATCTCCTGGCCGGTGACCTCTCTGAGCCTCTCGGCGATGAGCTTCACTTTCTCGACGGAGCGGTCGTCGTCATACGGCCGGTTGTCCATATGCAGGAGGATGATCTCCGCGCCCGCCTTGGCCATGATGTAGGATGCGACGGGGGAGTCGATGCCTCCGGATACCAGGGACACCAGCTTCATGTGTTGAACCTTCCGAACTCCGGGCCGCCGAGGAAATCCCCGCCTCCCTCGTCTTCGTAATCATCGTCGGCCATCACCATGTTGTACAGGGCCTTGACGAACTCTCTGAGGTCGCTGATCTCCGTGCGCAGCGAGCTTATCTCGGCCTGGAGGGCCTTCACGTCCGGTACGTCGTTCATAATTGGATATTCCCGTAATCGTCGGCGAGTTTCCTTGTGGTTATGCGCTCGCATCCCGGGCAGTAGAGCTGTCCCTTGCCCCTCTTGACGAGCTCGGTCTTGCACATGCCGCACTGCGAGCGGACCACGCCCAGGTGGTCGTCCTTGGTGGTGAGCTGGAGCGAGGGCTTGGTAGCCGTGACCCTTGCGCGTATGAGGTCCCCCTTCCTGAGCTCCCTTCCGACATCGTCGGTGTAGCCCTGGGAGATCTTGGAGACGTGGATCGTGGCGTACGTGTCGCCGCCCAGGGTCCTCTCGACGCCCTCTTTGACATACACGTCCGCGGTGGCCATGGTGTTCCTGCAGTCGGACACGATTCCGTACACTATATCGCCGTTGAAGAGCACATTCGGAGGGTTCGGCGAGACAACCCTAGCCACGCACTCGTCGTCATCGAGCTCGAGGACGCCGATCTGCGATGCATAGACGACACCGTTCTCCGCGAAAGTCCCTTCTGCGGCCAGGTACTCTTCCTCTACTGCCACTTCGTCACCGGGAAAAACTTCTTTTCTGTTAGTCATGAAATATCACCTGATGTTGACGACCATTACGTCAACGCTTTGCTTGATCCTGCTATGGAATGAAAAGGTATGAGGGATGTCGTACTTATAGACTTTACGCGAGACTATTCCGCGCCCGCGCGAGGCGACGAATTCATCCAGGAACGATCCGGTCCGGGCCATGTGTATGGAATAGACGCAGGGCGAAAGCTCCATGGCCTTTTCCAGGAACGGGCGGTCCGCACCCTTCCTCTGCGAACCGAACGGCGGGTTCATCAGCACGGTGTCCGCCTCCTCCGTCACGTCCCTGACGTCGGACAGGCGCAGGTCCACGTCAGCGCCGAGGCGCTCGCAGTTGCCGCGTGCGACATCCAGCGCCTTCTGGGATACGTCGAACCCTATGACCGCGGATGCGCCGAGCAGGGCGGCTCCGATGGCGAACATCCCCGTGCCGCAGCCCAGGTCCACGACCTTCATGCCCTCGATATCGCCGTTGGCGTAGGCCGTGAAAAGTATGTCCGTGGCGATGGATGACGGAGTGGGGTACTGCTCCAGCGACGGGTCCGGGTCGACGAACGGCGCCACCGATTCGAGCCTGATCTCCAGGTCCCTCTTCTTCATGCTCCGCCCCAGGGCATCCGTGCGTATCAACATTGCCCGCCGGAAGACCGCCTCTAAGCGATGCCCGGCCATCCGATGTCGATTTTCATGCTGTATATTTGTTGTGTGTTTTTCTAATTTTATAGACAAACATCTATTTTTGACAAATAGCAATCCCAACGAGTGGATTAGATTTAAATTCTAATCATAGTCATACGTGATTGCAGAGGCCGAAGTCGCCGGAAGGCACCGAAGACCTCGACACAGGCGAGTACTATGTACACAATAGAGAACTCAAAATCCACGACAGGCACGAAGACCCGTGTCCCCGATGTCTGTCCTGTCAGCGGCATGTGCCCTATCTGCACCGAAGACTGCAATGTGATATGCGAGGTCGCGAAAGGCGCTTTCAGGGGAAGGGAGACCCTCTATCCCGCGCCCGAGCACTTCGGCAAGAGCACGGCGGCGTCGAACAAAGACTACTTCCTCGACTGGTCCCACTTCCAGCTGATGGCCGAGCTCATCGGTGCCAAGGGCATCGAGCCCAACCCCGACATCGCATTCTTCGAGAATGTGGACATAAGGACCAAGGTCGGATCCCAGGGGAAGCACCCCATAGACATGAGCATCCCCTTCCATATCGCAGGTCTCGGCTCGACCGCCGTCGCCAAGAGGAACTGGAAGGAGCTGGCGGTCGGATCCGCCCTCTCCGGTGTCTGCGAGGTCATCGGCGAGAACGTCTGCGGCATGGACCACGACGCCGTCTACTCCAACGGGAAAGTTCAGAGCTCCCCCGACATGCAGTTCCGCGTGAAGTCCTACATGGACCAGTGGGACGGCAAGAACGGCCGCATCGTCATCCAGAGCAATGTGGAGGACCAGCGCGGCGGAGCCGTGGAGTACTGCATGTCCAAGCTCGACGTCGAAGTCGTCGAGAGGAAATGGGGACAGGGAGCGAAGGCCATCGGCGGAGAGGTCAGGCTGACCACCCTCGAGAGGGCGCTCGAGCTCAAATCCCGCGGGTACATCGTCATGCCCGACCCGGAGGACCCGGCCGTGCAGGCCGCGTTCAAAGCGGGCGCGTTCAAGACCTTCGAGAGGCACAGCCGCGTAGGATTCCCCACGTACACGGGATTCGTCGAGGACATCGAGCAGCTGAGGGAGAACGGTGCCAAGAACGTCTTCCTCAAGACCGGCGCATACAAGCCCGAGGTCGTCGCCTTCACCATGAAGTGCGCATCCGATGCAAAGATCGACCTCCTCACCTTCGACGCCGCAGGCGGCGGAACCGGCATGTCCCCCAACATGCACATGGCAGAGCTCAGCTCCCCCGGCATCTGGCTGTTCAGCCAGGTCATGGCATGCGCCAAGGAGCTGAAGCTCCAGGGCAGGTATGTTCCGGACCTTGCGTTCGCGGGCGGGTTCGTCAACGAGTCCCAGGCGTACAAGGCGTTCGCTCTCTCCGACCTCGGCGAGGGACCTCTGGTCAAGTCCATCGCGATGGCGAGGGCGCCCATCACCGCGGCTATGAAGGGGAAGCACTTCTCCGAGCTCGCCGCACAGGGCAAGCTGCCCACCGCGTTCGCGGAGCAGTACGGGAGCAAGCCGGAGCAGTTCTTCATCGCCAACGCGGAGATACAGAAGATCCGCCCCTCGGCAGAGCTGGGAACCGATATCCCCTGGGGAGCGGTCGGATTGTACACATACATGCACGACAGGCTCGGAGAGGGACTCAAGCAGCTCATGGCAGGAACTCGCAAGTTCAAGCTCGGATGCATCGAGAACGAGGACATCGTCGCGCTCTCCGAGTATGCCAGCAAGGTCACCGGTGTCGAGACCCTCGACGCCAGGGCGGCCAGGGTCATGAAGGCCCTCCTGTAAGCGGGACAGAAACCATTCAAAGGGCGGGGGTTCGCCCCCGCCCCGCCTCTGGCACGGCACGTGCTTTCCGCCGTGCCGCGGCCACGGGCACACTTTATAATGCAGTTCAACCTATCGAAGCATATTGTGCGTTCAGGCGCACGGGGGAGTCGATTTGACTGCAACCATCAGAAGAGCACTAATAAGTGTGTCAGACAAAGACGGAATCGTCGATTTCGCCAAAGAACTGTCGGATCTCGGTGTGGAGATAATATCCACGGGCGGGACATTCAAACTTTTGAAGGACAACGGCCTCGCGGTCACCGAGGTCTCGGACGTCACCGGGTTCCCGGAGATGCTGGACGGACGCGTGAAGACGCTCCACCCCAAGATACACGCGGG
>CAZLEI010000014.1:0-34736 GCA_964558505.1 uncultured Methanomassiliicoccales archaeon
TGATGAGATTCGCAAATGTGTGATTCGGCACTCTGTGTTTGGTTTCCTCAGAGCCGCGGGCATGCCCCCGTGCGGGCGCGAGACGTTTTCATGGATGCTCGATGGCGTACACTAATAAACACGAGTTCGATTCCGTCGTACATGATTCAGACAGGAGTCAAAGGCGAGATGAAGAGGGCGGTCGAAGAGAAGCACACGGCGGCGTTCATGAAGAGCGGGATGCTGGATGTGCTTGCCACGCCGATCATGATCGCCATGATCGAGGCCACTGCGGCCGATAGTGTTGCACCATTCCTGGAGCCCGGGACGAGCACGGTGGGGACAATGCTGGATGTCAAGCACATCGCCCCGACCCCCGTGGGACTCGAGGTCGTCTGCAGGACAGAGCTCGTCGAGGTCGACAGGCGCAGGCTCGTCTTCAAAGTGGAGGTGTCGGACCCGGAGGAGGTCGTAGGCACCGGAATCCACGAGAGGTTCGTCGTGGACAATTCGAAGTTCATGGCGAAGGCCGGATCCAAGATCAAACACTGACAAGTCCCAGTCCCGCCGCGATCGAAGGCACCAGCAGGCACCCTACGAGGGTCACGCGGCCGGTGCCGACGGACGGCGGGACGGAACCGAGCAGCGTCGCGGCGAACAGGATGAGCAGACCCATGGGTCCGCACATGAGGAGTACGAGCACGACGATCAGCACAGCGACGGCGACGGACATCCTGCCGGGGTCGAATCTTCCTACCAGGGTGCACATGATCGATCCGCATCTTATCGTTATGATATAGCCCATCAGCGCGGCCGCCGCCACGCACATCAGCAGCCCGATGAATTCGGGACTGCAGATTCCGGACAGTCCATCCCCCATTATCTCGCGGATGGCCTGAGTGGCACCGGACCTTCCGCTGCCGGACACGGACAAGGTGACCAGGGACATTACGGATGTCGCAGTCCCGATCGATGCGACCAGGGAGATGAACCCCTCCGGCCTGTCCTCTTTCGATACCTCCGAGGACAGCACCGCACCTACGGTGGCGGTGATCCCGGGGAACCAACCTGCCAGGCATCCGCTGATCATGCCTTTTATGCCTGGCCACGGACCAACGGGATGACTGCCGTCGTCCGTCTGCGGTGGCATGGAGCCGTTACCGGCGGATCTCAGAAGGGCAGGCATGCCGAACAGGCCGGTGAGCAGAGGGAAGAGCATCTCGGCACCGCCCGGCATCATCTCCGAGGTGGCGGCGATCCCGAGGACCCCCGACAGCAGGAACACGGACAATCCCCAGATCCTGCCTTTCAGGCCGTCCTCCCTGATGATCAGGACGGCCGATACGGCTATGCTCACGCCCAGTATGATGGAATCCAGGTACCCGCCCAGGCCGCTGGACAGGACGATCTGGAACGGGACTGCGAGGACGACAGCGCAGACGGCGCCCACGAGGCTCCCTATGGCGGCCGAACGCACCGCCGCCATCCCGTGGCCTTCCATGAGCATCCGGTGGCCGGGCAGCATGCTCATAACATCGTCGGCATCGGGGGCGCCTATGAACACGGAAGGGACGAAGTCGACGAACGAATGGACCACGGATGCGGACATGATGCATGCCGACAGAAGGAGAGGGATGCAGGCATCGGGGAGGAAAGGGGCCAGGGAGGTCTCTGCGGTTCCGGATACAGCGAGTAGGATGGATGTTAGGGTATTCACATGGATACCCGGCACCATGCCCGTGACGGTCCCTACAAGCGCGCCTGCCACGCTTGCGGCCATCAGAAGGGCGACTATCTCCGGCCCCATGATATATACACGGATCGCGGAGCATATGAACGGGACGAGTTACAGTTAGTATCAGTCGTACCAGACGACTTTTCCGTCCACGATGTCGACCTTCAGGAGGGTTTCGATCTTCACGCCGAACTCCTCTTCGATGTCCCCCTTGCCGCCACTCTTCTCGAATACCACGACGATGTCGACGATCTCGGCGCCGATTATGTTCTTCAGGGCATTGATGATCGCCCTCATCGTGCCGCCGGTGCTTATGACATCATCCACGATGACGACGCGGTCGCCCTTCTTGATGCCGTTGATGTACATGTTGGATTTCGAGTAGCCTGTGTATTGCGCTATGTCGACTTCCCCCGGAACCCCGTACTTCCTCTTCCTTATGATGTTGTACGGTATGCCGAGGTCTTGCGATATCAGAACTGCGAACGGGATGCCCATGGCCTCGGGGCCGATTATGTAGTCGCAATCGAAGTCCCCGATGGATTCCATGCCGTCGACGATCTCCCTGAGCAATCCCGGATCCATGGCGAATATGCCGTCTGTGGCCGGATGGATGAAGTAAGAGTAATCTCCGATGTGTATCACAGGGCAGGACCCGAGGCTTTCTTTCGTTTTCTCGTACAAGCAGGTACCTTCTGAGCACCGATGGTGTTTATCGAACTTGAAATGCTCGGAGTCATTCTCACACAGAGCGGACGGAACTTCCCCTTCGGGGCGTGCGATCGTGTAAAAGGTCATTCAAGGTTTTTAAATACGTTTTTACCATAACAGGGGGTCTGATACCATGGATGCAGATCAGAAGATAGCCTTAGTAATGAGGAATGTGGAGGAAGCAGTCACAGAAGAGGAGCTTTCAAAGCTGCTCTCGGAGAAGGAGCACCCCACAGCCTATATCGGGTTCGAGCCGTCGGGCCTCGTGCACTTGGGCTGGGTACTGGTGGCATCCAAGATCCGCGATCTCACGGATGCTGGATTCAAGGTAATAGTGTTCTGGGCGGATTGGCACGCGTACATCAACGACAAGCTGGGCGGAGACCTGGACAACATACGCATCTGCGCGGCGTACATGGAGGACTGTTTCAAAGCCCTCGGTGTGCCGGAAGACAAGGTCGAGTTCAAATACGCCAGCCAGATCCTCGACAACATCGAGTACTGGGAGAAGGTCATCAAGGTCGCCAAGGTCACATCCCTGTCCAGGGTGAAGAGGGCGATGACGATCATGGGACGTTCCGAGGACGAGGCCGAAGTGGATTCTTCCAAGGTCCTGTACCCGATCCTCCAGGCCACAGATATATTCTGCATGGATGTGGACGTCTCTTACGCCGGAATGGACCAGAGGCGCGCGCACATGCTCGCCAGGGATGCGGCTGAGAAGCTCGGATGGAAGAAACCCATCGCCATCCACACGCCTCTGTTGCCAGGGCTCGCAGGGGGAGACAGGATGAACCCGGCAGCATCCAAGATGTCCAAGTCCCATCCGGACAGCAGCGTGAACATCCACGATACTCCTGACGACATCAGGAGGAAGATGGGCAAGGCATTCTGCCCTCAGGGCGAAGAGGATGCGGATGTCAATCCCGTTCTCATGCTATGCAAGTATGTCATCTTCCCGAGGGTGGACGAGATGCACATCGACCGTCCCGAGAAGTTCGGCGGTCCGTTGACATTCGGAAGCTACGATGAGATGGTGCAGACATATTTTGCCGGAAAGTTGCACCCGATGGACCTGAAGAAAGGCGCGGCAGAGGGGTTGATCCAGGCCCTGAAGCCCGTGGGCGAGTATTTCGAGGCGAAGCCTCAGAATTACGAGGCTATGATCGGGGTCCTGAAGAGCTTAGGGAGACTCTGAGGCATCGCGGGTGCCGCAGAGGCCATCGGCCTTTATGCGCCTCATCTCTTCCATGGTGCGGTGCATGCATATGTGCAGCATCGCTTCCACATCTCCGATCCCGGAGAGGCCGGCGGCGCCGCCGTGGCCACCGCCGTCCGACATGGTCTCGGTGCCGATGCCGTCCATTATCTCCCCGAGGTGGATCCCTCTGCGCACCATCTCCTGTGTCGCCCTCGCGCTGAGCCTGAACTCGTCGTTGCGCTGAGATCCAACGAACACGATGTCCGCGCCTGCGGACATTATCGCCCTGCAGGCGGCGGCCTCGAAACTGCCACCGTAGGATGTTGCGACGATCATGTCGCCCACGCGGTCGAATTTAGAGCGTTCTATGGCCTTCATGACCGCCACACGTTCCGACATGCTCATCTGGGTGCGTGTGAGGTTCATGGCCTCGTCCATGTGCGTCCCGGAGGCCTCGAGGACATCGGCGAATGTACGGAGCAGTTCGGGATTGGCGAACTGGAAATGGCCGCTGTCCGTCAGCATGCCGCCGAGCATGCCGAGGTAGGCATCCTTGGGGACCTCCGCGCCGCATGCCTTGGCGATCTCCAGGATGATCTCCACGCAGGAGACCTTGGTGTCGTCGCACAGGAAATGCATACCTTCCCATTTGCCGCTGGGGTTGTGATGGTCGATCACCACGCTGCCGGCGGGGACGGTGACATCTCCGGGCTTGAATTGCTCGGGCGACGATGTGTCCACCACGACCACGAGCTCATAGTCCGACAGGTCGCAGGATTCCAGGATATCGATCCCGAGCTTCTCTGCCACGGTCTTCGCCACGCGGTCTGCTCCGCCCGGGGCGTATATATCCGCGGGCGGGAAGCATCTCGATACGGCGAAGGCGGATCCGACGGCGTCCATGTCCGCGTTCCCGTGGACCAGGACGACCTTCTTCTTGTCCTTCAGCATTTCCCCTGTCGTTTTGAGCATGAGCACACCATGTTGCCGTTGTATTTTTCAGTTGTCGTCCTCTTGGGCATGTTTCTTTCCCAGCAACCTTTTGAGGTCGTTCATGCTGAATCCGGTGATCAGTATGTCCGACTTGTAGATCCTTACGGTGATGTATATCATGGCGGCCGCGAAGATGGCCTCGTAAGCGATACCGGCGAGCACGAGGGTCATGTTGCCGAACAACAGGTTCTGCATGGCCATCATCGGATGCGAGAACGGTATGGCGAAGACGACGCCCTGGATGGCGGCCGGGAGGTCTGAGAATGACGAGAACATCATGATGAACATGGGGATGACGGCCAGCATGCTGATGGGCATAGTCATCGTCTGTGCGGACTTGTAGTTCTTGGCGAACGCACCCAGGATCATGCACAGGCTGAGTGCGCACAGGATGCCCAGGAACATGGACAGGATCATGAGCACCCAATAGGTCGGAGTCATACCGAGGCCGTAATCGGCCAGGTTGATGGACCCAGTCGTCATGCTGTCGAGGTAGAAGTACATCCCGGTCATGTATATCAGTCCGAACACCAGGCCGGTTATGCCTGCCGCTATGAGCTTTCCGCCCACGATCGTCATCCTGCTCACAGGCAGGGTGAGCAACGTTTCCAGGGTCTTGTTCTCCTTCTCGTTGCCCATGGATGATATGACGATGCTCCCTATCATGACGATGATGATCATGATGACGATCGGTATGAACATGTTCTGGGTGCTGAGCGCGCTCGATATCTGGTAAGGGGTAACGCCTTCGTAGGCTGTTCCGTTGATGTATGTGTGGGATTGTGACTGTCCGATGGGGTTCTTCGCGAAATTCAGGTCTTCCGCCGGCACGCCGTACATGCCAGCAAGGATGGACGATGACAGTTTCGTGTCGACATACGAGATCATGGACGACACTGTAACAGACGACATGCCGCTGAACGTGCTCATGTTGACAGTGTTGTAGTATGTATCTATGCGCGTCTGCTTGTGTGCTTCGAGTGTGGACGTGTACTCCGGGCTGAACACCAATGCCGTGGACACCTTCTTGTCGTCCATCGCCTTCAGGATGGCGCTCTCGTCCCCGTAGATGCCGTCATCCAAGTATATGATGTACTCATCGATGTCGGTGATCCCGTAAGCGGCTCTGTAGTATTCCTTGATGTATTCGATGGATTCTGCGCTGTATTTGCCGTCATCCGCATCCAGTATCCCTATGTGCGTGGGCGTGGCCGCCTTCTGGACCTCGCCGCCGATCATGCCGCCGATGAGGACGAACATTATCGCCACGACCACGACGGACATTAGGGAGCTGGGCGTCAGGAGCTCCTTTAGCTCTTTCTTGGTCATGTTGAGGAGATCGCTCATTCTCTCACCGCCTTTACGAATACCTCTTCGATAGTGCCGACACCGTACCTCTCCTTCAGTTCGGATGGTGTCCCCTCCATGACGATCTCGCCGTGGTCGATCATCGCCACGCGGTCGCACAGGAGGTCGACTTCGAACATGTTGTGCGACGATATCAGCACGGTGACGCCGTTCTTGGCGATCTCGCGGATTATCTCCCTGATCTCGAATGCGTTCATCACATCGAGGCCGGACGTGACCTCGTCCATGATGGCGAACCTGGGGTTGGGCATGATCGCCCTGGCGATGAGCAGTCTGCGCATCATCCCCTTGCTGTACGTGCTCACCTTGGAGTCGATCCTGTCCCCGAGCTTGGCGATCTCGATGCCGTGCGCGACCATGGCCTTGGCGTCGGTGCCGGTGCAGAAGAAATTGGCGATGAAGTCGAGGTACGCGCGACCGGTGAGGTCCTTGTACGCTCCTGCATCCTCGGGGAGATAGCTGATTATGTTCCTCACGTCGTCCGATTGGGTGGCGACATCGTAGCCGCATACCGTGATCCTCCCGGATGTTATCTTCAGCAATGTGGAGATCATGCGCAACGTCGTGGTCTTGCCAGCGCCGTTCGGGCCGATCAATCCGAATATCTCTCCCTCTTTCACAGAGAAGCTTATGCCTTTGACGGCCTCGCGCTCCCCGAAGTACTTGTGTACATCGTCCACTATCAAAGTATCCATGGTGCACCTGTGCGCACGATTGGATTCCACGTATAAAAGCAGTATATAGTTCGAATCAGGTCGGCAGGCGGACGCGCGGCCACCGTGATTCAAAAGGGTAAGAGGTTGGTAAAGGGGCTCACTGCTGAGCCTGTTGCTGGCCGATCGCGGAGTTGATGGTCTCCTGCAGGCTCTCGAACTTCTCGCGGAGGGATTTCTCCTGGCGGTCGAGGGCTTTGATCCTTATCTCGACGGTCTCCACGGATTCTTCGAGGTCGGCCTTCACGAGGTCTTTGTCATCCACTTTGATGAGGAGTGACCCGACGCTCTTGTAGACATCCCCTTTGGACGCAGCGAGTTCTTCGACAGTCTTCTCCATCTCTCTCTTCTGAGCTTCCATCTGCATCTTCTGTGCGCCGATGGACTGGAGCTGCTGCTGCACCTGCTGGTACTGGGTTATCTGGTTCTGAAGTTGGGGGCTGATGCTGTTCATCTCAATCACTTGTAATCTTCTGTATCTCTTCGGTAATCCTGATGCATTCTAGGTAGGAGTTGAGGGCCGCCCTCATGGCCGATGCATCCGCAGCGCGGATGTCGAGGGTGACGGTCCCCTCCCCGCTGCGCACTTCGACGTGCGTGCGGGGAAGCTCCCGTCCCGTCTCCGGCCTGAGCGAGGCGAGTACGGTGTCCGCATCAGCGGACTCGATATTCACGACGGCGCTCAGCATGATCGTACTTAGTCGGATTTCAGGACCTTTTTGACATTGGGCCTGTCTTTGTAGAAGATCTTGGATCCGCACTTCTCGCACTGGAGGCCGAGGGAATTGACATTCCTGACGGGTTCTCCGCATTTTGCGCATTTGTACAATCAAACCACCTCAAATGTCCGATTACTGCTCCGACACTTGGGAGATGTTCTTCTTGGATACGGGGCTGTATGCACCGGCTGCGAATTTGGCACCGCAGTGGTTGCAATTCCAGACTCCGGAGCTGACCCTTTTCACAGACATGTGGTGGCAAACGGGGCACTCATGCCTGGATTTCTGGGTGGCCTCTATTGTCCTCACCCTGTTGCGGACGATGACGCCGTACCTTGCTCCGAACCTGCCGGCCGTTCCTGCTTTGTTTGTTCTCTTTGACATTTTAATCACCCGATGATCTTCCTGATCTCTTTGCCCTTCTCAACGGCCGCATCGAGGCTCTGAGTGAGCTCGTCAAGAGTGATCGAGCCCTTTCCGCCCTTCTGCATTGCCCTGAAGTTTCCATCGTCATCAGTGGTGATGGTGATGCGAGCAGTTGAAATCTGTTCCTCGTCGAAATTTGGGTCAAGTATTAAATCATTTGCTATCTTGACGGCCGTTATCGATATCGGGGTGCATGTTATCGGCATGGGGTGGTTGTCTCCGAAGCCGTATTGCTCTCCCGGGACCGTGGCGGTCTTCAGTGCGAGGACGGCCGCGAGGTTGGCGGCGTCGAACAGGTTGCCGTCGTAGTCGAGGGCGTACATGTCGATGAAGCACATCCATACCTTTTCGCCGGGCGTGATGCACAGTGCGCCGACATCGACCATCTTGGATTCGCGGATGCCGCGGTCGACGACGCGTGCGAGTTCGATCGCGTCCTCTCCCGGAGGTCCGGATTCGAAGGTCGAGTGGGCCATGGGTATGAGCTCCGCGCCGGTCGTCAGGACGCCCTGATCGGGCGTGTCGCCGAAAGGTGTTCCGGGAATGATCTTGACGCCCACGATGACCTCAGTCTTGCCGAGCTTCACCCTGGCGGATCCGTCTGCGGATTCGATGCAGTTGGTCTCGAAGCTGATGGTCCTCATCTCGTCGAGGGCACGTCCGTCGGTCCTCTTCCCTTTGGAGAGGAGGCTCAGCATGTGGTCGCGCCTGATCTCTGACATTATAGGATTACTCATCGGTGTCAACCTCCTTCGCTTTGGCCGCGTAGCGTCTCTTGAGCGCGTCCTTCTGGATCTCGTAGACCTCGTGGCAGGCGGCCACGCCCATCTCCATGGCGCGGTCGAACTCCTCGCGGGTCATGTTGCCGTCCATCTGGAGAAGGACGATCTCGTCGGTGGAGGGGATGATGGCCATAGGCACGTCTGCCTCTCCGTAGTTGTCCTCCTCCTTGTTGAGGTCGAGGAGCACATGGCCGTCCGCTTTGCCTGCGGCGATCGCAGGTATGATGTCCCTCATGGGGATGCCGGCGTCTGCAAGGGCGACGGATGCGGCGGTGAGCCCGGCGCACCTGGTGCCTGCGTTGGCCTGCAGGATCTCGATGTACACGTCGATGGACGCGCGGGGGTAGAGCTCGGTGAGCACTACTTTCTCGAGGGCCTCGGCGATGATCTTGGAGATCTCGATGGACCTTCTGTCGGGTCCGGGCCTCTTGCGGTCGCTGACGGAGAACGCCTCCATGTTGTACTTGCACTGCACGATGGCCTTCGTAGGGTTCTGAAGGTGCCTGGGGTGGCATTCCCTGGGTCCGTAGACCGCCGCAAGGACCTTGTTCTTTCCGATTTCCACGTACGCGGAGCCGTCTGCGTTGTTCAGGACTCCCGCCTCTATTTTGATGGGCCTGTGCTGCTCGGCGGTCCTGCCGTCGATCCTCATGCCCTCGTCATTGACTAAAACCATATCTGTGTGTCCGCTCATCTTCACTCCTCCTCGTTCTGCGGGAGCCTGCTCGCGATAAAATCTTTCACTATATCCGTGAGGTTGCTGCTCTGGGTCTCCCTCTCGATAAGCTCTATGGCCTCCACGGCGACAGTGGTGTTCTCTTCGTCGCCGTCTACCCAGATCCTTCCGTTCTGTCCCACGAATACGCGGCAGTCCGTCATGTTCTTGATCATGGAGATCATCGAACCGCTCTTGCCTATGACCCTGGACACCTTCGAATAGGGAATATCCACGATCTGACCCCCCTCGAGTTTCCTGAGGCCGGAGTCGTTCATGGTCACGGAGATCTTCTTGCTCTCGTCGACCATTAGCACTTTCAGCATGACGACGCACCCCATGCTGAGGTATTTCGACGTGTCGCCGAATTCAACTTTCCAGGGCACCTCATTCACACGGAGGGGCGCAGGATAGGGCGCGTTGATGTCGACCATCCAGTTGGACGGTCCTATGTCGTTCACTATGCCGATGACTATGTCTCCAGTAATCGGCATGTACTGTCCCCTGAGGGGAATGACGCTGACCGTGTTCTGGGACATGTTCTTTATCCCCAGAACGGCCGCGTGAACCTTGCCGTCTAGCACGTATGTGTTGTCTCCTGCGTTGAGTCCGCTCTTGTCCAGAACGTCTCCGGGGACCACGATTTCGCGCGTCGGTCTGCCGTTTCTTTTTTCCATTTTATCACTTCTTGAATGTCAGTTGATCAGCTTCACGGAGGCATTCCCCTTCGTGCGCTGTTTGAGTTTTTCCGTGAGCTCGGTTATGAGTCCGGCCGGTATCTCCAGGATCCCGATCCATGACCCGTCTGCCTGCCACTCCTCCCTCTCGGTCATCCCGTAGTGGGCGAGCTCGTCGTAGCAGCGGCCGTAATCTTCCCCGGATAGCTTCACTGCGACCCTGCTCTTCTCGAACCTGATCGGAATGAGTGGGCGGAGCAGGTGCATGGCCTCATCGATCTCTTTATCGAAGGGCTTGAACGGATCCACATGGAATTTGGCCTCCTCGAGGGCGAGTTCGATCCTCAAGGGCGGGTGCGGGGTCTTGGTCTGCGGGTTGATGGCATTGGCTGCGATGTAGGTGATTATCCTATGGCGCTTCGCCTCGAGCATCTCCTTCCTCTGCTCGGCGGTTATCTGGACCTCGCCTTTTTCGATGATCCGCTTGGCGATGGCGACGACATCGTCTGTTCCGAATGCTTCCTTCACCTTGTCCTCGGACGGCCGGGTGCCTTTGCGGGCGTTGTTGAACACGTCCTCGACTGCCATGTACTCCGATAGGTCGACCTCCTTGCCTGTCTTGAGGAGGTTGGTGACTGCGGGATCCAGCAATATCTCGAAGGTTTCTCCGTGCGTCTCGAGTCTCGCGACGATCGCATCATCGAGGTTGACCATTTTACCAGCTCACGTTATGCGATCAGAGCTTTCCGATCAGCTTGGAGAGTTCTTTTCCGTCAAGCCTTCTGAAGGATTTGCCCTTCTCGACGACGCCGACTTCTACGGTGTCGATGGTGGGCTTGTCCTCGATGGCGCCGCTCAGCGCTTTGAGGCCGAGGAGCATGGCGGCCTCGTAGGTCATTCCGTCCTCGAACTCCTTCTCGAACAGGTCCATCACCGCAGGGCGGCCAGAGCCGATGCAGCTGGCTTTGTATGCGACGAGAGCTCCCGACGGGTCGGTCTCGAACAGGTGGCATCCGAGGTCGTCGACCCCAGCCACAAGAAGTGCAGTTCCGAAGGGGCGGACTCCGCCGTACTGGGTGTAGTTCTGCTTGTAGTCGCAGACCTTCTTCACGAGGCTCTCGACGTTGGTGTTCTCGCCGTACGTGAGTTTGTATGATTGTGCATATTTCCTTGCTTCGTCGACGAGGATCCTCGCATCTGCGACGAGGCCGGATGTGGCGCATCCGACGTACTCGTCGATATCGTAGATCTTCTCGATGGATTCGGGCTCCACGAGTTTGCTGGAAACCCTTTTGTCAACGATGAGGATGACGCCGTCTTTGTACTTCAGCCCGATCGTAGTTGTTCCTTTCTTGACCGCTTCGCGGGCATACTCCACCTGGAAGAGTCTTCCATCGGGGGAGAATACTGTGATCCCCCTGTCATAGGCCATTTGTCCTGGTTGCATAATTGGGATGCTCCTTTCTTAATCTTACCCGGAGCAAGTATACCCACGCGGTATATATCGCTTTACCTCGTCGCGCGCGGGCGGGGTTGAACAGAGGATTTGAGTTCCGGGTAGCGCTCCCTGAGGGTTTTAAGCGTGCCAGATGTGCAGATTGAAACTGATGATGGGTCGGCGGCGGACATGTTCTCGGTAACGTCCTCCACATCGCCGGGTGCGCAACGGACCACTGCCCAGCCGCTCCCGCATTGGACGACATAGGGGGCATTCTCGCCGCATGTGCGCTTGAGCCTTGCGATGAGGGATCCGCGGTCGATGCTGGGTGCGACCATGAATACGACATAGCGCCTGCGCCCGCGCTTCTCCTTCACTACCATGGGCCTCTTCAAGGCCTCAGTGCTTTTTATCTTTGCCCTTCCGAGACGTCATCACCGTACGGGCATATGTCGCGTTGCACACAGAGCATACGGGCGATGATGTGTCCACTCTGTTGCCGCAGCTGCATAGGAAGGTGTTGTCAGACCTCGGGAGCACAGCGCCGCAGGCACAGATGCTGCCGCGGACATACCTTCCGCACACAGGACACCTGGGCCTCCTAGGTGCGCGAACCCGCATCTCTTCGAAACGGCATCCACAGTACGGGCATGCTCCTGTCGGCCTCGCGCAGGCCTCATGGAAGACCTTTCCACATACGCATTCGGCGACACCATGGTCGGTTATCGCCCCTAGGCAGATCTCGCATGGTTTCTTCTCATCCCCCTCGTCCAAAAAATAAGTTGTTTTCTCGCGTCTCATATTGTTTTCGGATTGCCTAATACGGTTTTTACGCATCTTCCGCATGACTGTGATGGATGTAATCGCAACCAACGTACAGAATGTAGCCAGCAATCCAACTGTCACAAGATCGCTCATGAGACATGTTAATAAATCTATCCTTTTAAACAATCCTATGGCTATAGTCTGTTCATTACTTCGTAACTATACGAATTATATATCAATAATCAACAGTAATTTTAGTTGTATTACCATTATGACTAATTGACAAAATCTTAATAAAAATTTATGCTGGCTCATTTGAAAATCGTCAATATATACAATTTTTGTAACTGATGTTAATTGATAATAAAAAATGAACAATAATTAAAGCTGACATGCTATTTATACTTTGTTTCATAAGGGTTAATATATGGCGTTATTATTACGGGTTCATTCCAATCACCGGTTGGTATAACGGAGGCAAAGATTTGACAAAATCAGCATTGGTTATCGGTGGCGGAATCGCAGGTATACAGGCTTCGCTGGACCTTGCAGACAGGGACATTCACGTCTACCTGGTGGAGAAAGATCCCACCATCGGTGGCAAAATGTGCCGTCTCGACAAGACATTCCCTACGAACGACTGTTCTGCTTGCATTCTCTCGCCAAAAATGGCAGATTGTATCGGACACCCCAACATAACGACTCTCACCTACCACGAGGTAATGAAGGTCGAGGGAGAGGCCGGCAACTACAAAGTCGCAGTCAAGAAGAAGGCCAGATACGTCAATCCCAACGAGTGTACCGGATGCGGCGACTGTATCGCGAAGTGCCCCTCGAAAGGCATTCCCGACCAGTTCGAATTCGGACTCACGACCAGGAAGGCAATCTACATACCCCACGCTCAGGCGGTTCCCAGGGTCGCGCTCATCGATGCCGACAACTGCAAGATGCTCCAGAGCGGGAAGTGCGGTGTGTGCGCCAAGGTGTGCGGCAAGAAAGCGATCAACTACGAGGACAAAGAGGAGACCATAACCCTCGAGGTCGGCTCCATCGTTTCCGCTGTAGGATTCCAGGTCTGGGACGCCAAGAACGCCACAGAGTACGGATACGGCAGGTTCCAGAATGTGGTCACAGCCCTCGAGTACGAGAGGATGATGTGCGCTTCCGGACCTCACCACGGTCACATAGCGGTGCCCTCCACCGGAGAGACGCCCACCAAGATCGCATTCATCCAGTGCTGCGGATCAAGGTCCGAGAAGAAAGGCTGGAAGAAATACTGCTCCTCCGTGTGCTGCATGTACGCGACGAAGCAGGCGATGATCACCAAAGAGCACGGCAACGTCGATGAGCACATCTTCTTCATGGACATCAGGTCCTATGGAAAAGAGTTCGAGGCTTACATCCACCGCGGAGAGGACGAGTACGGCATCAAGATGCACAGGTCCTCCCGTGTCGCGTGCGTCGAGGAAGACCCGGTCACCAAACAGCTGCTGGTCTCCTACACTGACTCCGAGAACAACGGTGTCGTCGAGACGTTCGACCTCGTGGTCCTCTCGATCGGCCTCAACCCGCCGGACGGAGCGAAAGAGTTCGCGGACACCCTCGGCATCGAGCTCAACGAGTTCGGGTTCTGCAAGACCTCTGTCTTCAAACCCCTCGAGACGACCAGGAAGGGCGTGTTCGTCACAGGTGCGTTCGCATCCCCCAAGGACATCCCCACCTCCGTTGCGGAGGCCTGCGGTGCATCGGCAAAGGCCGGAGCATACATCGTGGACAAGGACTTCAAGCCCTGCGCACCCAAGGTGTACCCGGCAGAGAAGGACGTCGAGGGCAAGGAGCCCCGCATCGGCGTATGGGTCTGCCACTGCGGTATCAACATCGGATCTGTGGTCGACGTGCCCGCAGTCGCCGAGTACGCGAAGACGCTCCCCGGAGTCGTCATGTCCGTCGAGACGATGTACGCGTGCGCACAGGACTGCCTTGAAGCAATATCCAATGCTATCAAAGAGAACGACCTCAACCGCGTCGTCGTCGCATCGTGCACCCCCAGGACGCACGAGCCCCTCTTCAGGACTGCATGCAGGGAGGGCGGACTGAACCCCTACCTCTTCAACATGGCCAACATCCGTGACCAGTGCTCGTGGATCCACATGCACGAACCAGAGCTGGCAACGATCAAAGCGAAGGACCTCCTCAGGATGGCCATCGCCAAAGCGTGCCTGCTCGAGCCCCTGTTCGGAGCAGAGATCCCCGTCACCAATGCAGCGGCGGTCATCGGCGGTGGAATCACCGGTATGACCACAGCACTCGACATTGCAGCACAGGGCTTCCCCGTCCACCTTGTGGAGAGGGAGGCAGAGCTCGGAGGATTCGCCCGCAACTTCAACCACAAAGAGGACGGCGTGGAAGTCTCCGCGTTCCTCAAGGACACGATCGCCAAGGTCGAAGGATGCAAGCTCATCACCGTGCACAAGAAGGCAACCGTGAAGGACATCCCCGGATTCAAGGGCAACTTCAAACTCCAGCTCATGGATGGGAAAGAGTACCCTGTCGGAGCAGTCATCCTCGCAGTGGGCGCGTCACAGTACAAGCCCACCGAGTTCAACTACGGCAAAGACCCCAAGGTCACCACGCTCATCGACGCTGAGAAGAAGATCGCAGAGGGCAAGTTCACTGCGAAGGACGTCGCGTTCATCCAGTGCGTCGGATCCAGGTCCGACTCTGTGAAATACTGCTCGCGTGTCTGCTGCGCAGGTGCGCTCCGCAACGCAATCAGCATCAAGATGAAGGACCCCACTGCCAACGTCACTGTCATCCACAAGGACATCAGGACGTACGGATTCCGCGAGGAGCTCTACAACCTCGCGTGCAAAGTGGGCGTCAGGTTCCTCAGGTACTGTGCGGATTCGAAGCTCCCCGACTACGACGGAAAGGTCGTCAAAGCCAACGACGTGATCCTCGGCGCAGACGTCGAGATCCCCGTGGACTGTGTCATCCTCTCTGCAGGCATCACGCCCGACCGCGAGGAGAAGGAGCACATCGCCAAGATGCTCAAGGTCCCGATCAGCAAGGACGGCTTCTACTTCGAGGCCCACCAGAAGCTGAGGCCCGTCGATTTCGCTACCGAGGGTGTGTTCGTAGCAGGTGCGGCGCACTGGCCGAAGTTCATGGACGAGTGCATCGCACAGGCGTCCGGAGCAGCATCCAGGGCTCTCACCATCATCAGCAAGAAACAGTTCACATCCGAAGGCATCACAGCCGTTGTCAACGACAGGCTCTGCGACGGATGCGGAGTGTGCAAGGGCTGCTGCGACTTCGCCGCGATCGAGATCGTGGACGAGGGCGGCAAGAGGAAGAGCAAGGTCAATGCCGGTCTCTGCAAGGGTTGCGGAAGCTGTGTCGCATCTTGCCCCTCAGGCGCGATGGAGCAGAAAGGATTCAGAGGAATACAGATCATGGCAGAGATCGACGCCTGCCTTGGAGGACAGTGATTACCATGGCAGATTTCGAACCTAAAATCGTAGCGTTCTGCTGCAACTGGTGCTCTTACGCAGGTGCCGACGGCGCCGGCGTCGCAAGGCTCCAGATGCCCACGAACTTCCGCATCATCAGGACGATGTGCAGCGCAAGGATTGACCCCGAATTCGTCCTCAGGTCATTCGCCAAGGGCGCTGACGGCGTCGTCATCCTCGGATGCCACCCCGCAGACTGCCACTACATCGGCGGCAACTACAGGGCGAGGCGCAGGATCGCACTGCTGAGGACAGTCCTCGAGCAGTACGGATTCAACCCCAAGAGGCTCAAGCTCGAGTGGGTTTCCGCTTCCGAGGGAGAGAAGTTCCAGAAGACCATGGTCGAGTTCGTTGAGACAATCAAAGAGCTCGGACCCACACCTCAGGAGGTCGAGTAAATGGGATTCTTCGACAGATTTAAGAAAAACAAGGGCGAGAAAACAGAAACAAAGGTCGAGAAGGCCGAGGCCAAGAAGCCCGCCGCAACCCCCAGGGCAGCAGCGGCTTCCGCGGCACCTTCCGATGTCGGCGTGCCCGTGGCGGACCTCGGGGCCCTGTTGCCCGGCGCCCCTCCCGGAGGCAAGATAAAGCTCGCTCTCTACTGGGTCGCCGGATGCGGAGGCTGCGATGTCTCCATCCTCGACACTGACGAGAGGGTGCTGACAATCGGAGACATGGCAGAGATCGTCATGTGGCCGGTCGCAGCGGACGGAAAAGAGAAAGACATAGCCGCGATGGCGGACAAGGAGATCACGGTCGCTCTGATCAACGGAGCAGTCAGGAACTCCGAAAACGAGCACATGGCGAAACTGCTGAGGCAGAAATCCCTCCTGGTCGTGTCCTACGGAACATGCGCATGCTTCGGAGGAACCCCCGCGCTGGCCAACCTGATTGGCGGAGGATCCAAAGAGCTCTTGGACTACGTCTACACGAAGACGCCGACCTCTGCGAACTTCCAGCAGGAGTGCGGACACGCATCTGCACCTGTGGTACCCCAGACCAGCTACCAGGCACCCGAAGGCGAGCTCACGCTCCCTGTGATCTACGACACGGTCAAGAGCCTGGACCAGGTCATCGATGTGGATTACTACATACCCGGATGCCCCCCTCAGCTCGCATCCATCACGCAGCTCTTGAAAGCGGTCGTCGACTTCGCATACAACGGAGCCGCACTGCCTCCCAAGGGCACGATGGTCGGAGTGACGCAGAAGACCCTCTGCGAGGAGTGCCCCAGGCACAAGGAGAACAGAAGGATCACCAAGATCTACGAACCCCACGAGGTCGATATCGACCCAGACCTCTGCCTGATGGATCAGGGCATACTCTGCCTCGGTCCCGCAACGGTCGGAGGCTGCGACGCCAAATGCACCAAGGTAGGACAGCCCTGCCGCGGATGCTACGGCCCAACCGACGCAGTTCAGGAGCAGGGAGCCAGCATGTTTACCGCGGTGGCATCCCTCTTCCCTGTCCTCGACGAGGACGCGACCTGCGGAGAGGAAAAAATCGAGGACATAATGAGCTCCGTGAAGGACCCTCTGGGATACTTCTACGCATTCACGATGTCCAAGGCCCTGATCAAGAAGAAGGTCACCGAGAAAGGAGGTCAGTGAAATGGCCGGACCTATAATATGGGATGAGAAACACAAAGTTGACACGAACCGTGTCGAGATCGACCCGATCACCCGTCTGGAAGGACACGGAAAGATCGAGATCTTCCTCGACAAGGACGGAAACGCGGAGAGAGCATACTGGCAGGTTCCCGAGGTAAGGGGATTCGAGAGGTTCTGCATCGGAAGGAGAGTCACCGAGCTGAACCAGATCACCGCCAGGCTTTGCGGTGTATGCCCCGGTGCACACCACCTCGCATCCACGAAAGCGATCGATGAGTGCTACCACACGAAGCCCACGGAGACAGCGTTCCGCCTGAGGGACCTGTTCTACAGTGCGCACTTCGTGCACAGCCACATCGCCCACTTCTACGCCCTCGCATCGCCCGACTTCGTCCTGGGACCTGCCTCACCCGCAGCGAACAGGAACGTCCTCGGCGTCGTCGGCGCAGTCGGACTCGAGCTCGGCGGAGCGGTCCTCAAAGCCCGCAGCCAGGCCCAGAAGATCCAGGCGATCATCGGCGGAAAGGCAACGCACCCGGTCATGGGAGTCCCCGGCGGAGTATCCACTGCTATCAACAAGGAGCAGCAGGCGGAGATCCTCGGCTACGGTGAGAACCTCGTCGAGTTCGCGAAGACCTCCCTCCAGGTGTTCAGGGACGTCGTCCTGGCCAACAAGGAGTACGTGGACATCATCGCCAACCCCGATCTGTACTACCACGAGACCTACTACATGGGAATGGTCAACGACAAGAAGGGCAAGAACCTCCTCGAGTTCCACGACGGACCCATCAGGGTCGTCGATCAGAAGGGAGCGGAGAAGTACAAGTACGACTACAGGGACTACCTCGACTACGTGTCCGAGGCCGCAGAGCCCTGGTCATACGAGAAGTTCCCCTACCTCAGAAAGATCGGGTACAAGGGACTCGTCGACGGGCCCGAGAGCGGTCTCTACCGCGCCACGCCCCTGTCCAGGCTCAACGCGTGCGACAGCATATCCACGCCCATCGCACAGGCAGCGCTCGAAGAGTACCGCGGAACCTTCAAGGACCTCGGCGTCACCGGCCCTGTCCACAACACGCTCGCGACCCACTGGGCAAGGATCATCGAGATGGTCTTCGCCGCAGAGAGGGTTGTCGAGAATGCACAGGACAAGGACCTGACGAACAGCGACATCAAGCAGAAGGGCATCTCTCCCGGCGGAAGGGGAGTCGGTTGCGTCGAAGCCCCCAGGGGAACTCTGACGCACGACTACACCTGCGACGAGGACGGAATAGTCACCGCATGCAATCTTGTCGTCGGAACGACCAACAACAACGGACCCATCAACATGGACGTCTGTAAGGTCGCCAAGGCCCTGATCAAGAACTACGAGGTCTCCCCCGGACTCTTGAACATGGTCGAGATGGCATTCAGGGCATACGACCCGTGCAACTCCTGTGCAACGCACAGCCTGCCCGGTCAGATGCCTCTGACAGCTGTGATCAGGAACTGCGACGGTACCGTTTACGACACCGTCAGCCGCAACTAAACAATCTTTATGGGGGAGCAATCCCCCATTCCCTTACTTTTTCTTTTGAGATATCGCAGGCATCAGCGTTTGTAACGGCTGTAATCCTTCCCCTTGACCATGAGGTCGGCACGTCTCCCCAGGTCAACTCCGTCTAGAAGGTATATCCTGGCATTATCCAGGTCCAACGATCCGCTGTTCAGGATGGGACCCAGCAGTCCTTCGCCGATGACGTTGACGGGGGACCCGCCCAGCATGCGGTTGAATGCAGGTATCACGATGAAACGCTCCGGCAGTGAAAGATACCTCTCGTTGCTCTCTACGAGGAAGGATCCCCTGAGCCAGCAAGGCTCGGTCGTGCGTCTGCCGACGCCGTCGCAGAACATGACCGAAGGATGGTTGTGTGCCATCACGAGGGTGTTCGAGGACATGACCTTCTCCGAAGGCCAGGTGTGCCCGTGGGCGAATCCGATGCCGTCGAGCTCCATGCCGTCGGCAGGCATGATGCGGGTGCGCGGAGGCAGGAATTCCTCTATGTTCGTATCATGATTGCCGCGAACGACATTGACGACATCGAAATGCTCGAGGAGCTTTTCGAAGAACTCGGGTATCTCACGATATTCTTGTTTCGACGAACCGGGAACGCTGTCCTTGACGTCGCCGAGGACGATGAGCCTATTGCAATCCCCAGCGGCGGCCATGATGGAGTCCAACATGTCCCAGGTGTGGGAAACGATGTTGAATCCCTTGTTACGCAGATGGGTCTCCACGCCGATGTGGAGATCACCGATGACAAGCGAATCGCCGACCCTGAGCGCGGGCGATCCATGGACCGGTTGGATGTCCGGTATCATCTGAGACCTTCTGCCAGGACAGACGGGATCATTTCGATCACATCCGTGGCCATGAGGCCGTAGGATCTGGTTTTGAATGCAGCTTCTCCTGCCTTTCCGCAGATGTATGCACCCAGGCATGCAGCGTCAAATGCCCGCATCCCTTTGGACATGAGGCCGGCAACTGCACCGGCCAGCACATCGCCGGTCCCTCCGCAGGTCATGCCCGGGGTTCCAGTATCGTTGAACCTGGTGCGGGAACCATCGGTTATCACATCCACATGGCCTTTCAAAAGGACAATGGCCCCCATGGCAGACGCGATGGCCGCGGCATCTGCAGAAGGATCCGTCAACGGATGTCCCAGTAATCTTTCGGCTTCTTTGCGGTGAGGTGTCAGAACGACGTCTCCGTTGAATTTCATGCCCGCGACCGCAGTGATCGCATCGGCGTCGATGACCATGCCCCCGCGTCTTTCAGAAACGATCGATCTGACAGACTCCAATGTTCTGGGATCTGTACCCAGTCCGGGGCCGATGAGCATCGTTCCATCGGCAGCCGCATCTTTGACAGCCGCTATGGAATCTCCGGAGAGTACGTCTCCGGCGAGCTTGAGCATGGTGAATGCGGGGCACATGGATGCTATGATGTCATGGCTGGATTCCGGTGTGGCTATCTTCGCGAGATCCGCCCCGACCCTCATGGCGGCCATTGCGGATAATGCGGGCGCACCGGTGTACGGGCCGCCTCCGACGACGAGCACCTTTCCATTATCTCCCTTGTGGCTGTCGATCTCTGGTATGGGGTACCTGAGCATATCGCCGGGGCCGATGAGATCACATGCCCTTTCTGGGATCCCGATATCAGTCACGACGATAATCCCGCAGTTATCTGGGGACATGCCCTCTTTCAGATCATGGAACGTCACCGTCATGTCGGGGCGTATGGCTTTTTCGGTTCCGATGCCGGTGGGGATATCAGCGGAAAGGATGAAACCTCTGAATCCATGCATCCTGTCTATGAAGTCTGAATATGGTTGTTTGACCGTCCCGGATGATCCGGTGCCCAATGCACAATCGATGACGGTCGGGTAATCTTCTATTCTGCAATCGGCGAATTGGATGATCGGGCACTTGACCTTTGACAGCCAGTACCTGGAGGCCGCAGTGCGGATGGATGTTGCAGGTTTCAGAAGGGCGATGGTGACATCCCGGTCTGTCAGACAAGCTGCAGCTGCGAAACCGTCACCGCCGTTATTCCCTGTTCCGCATACTATCAGGATGCGCCCTTCGCGGCGGAGATCTGAAACAACATGTGCCAGCTGTGCCCCGGCATTGCCCATCAGCTCGATAACATCGATACCGAGGGCTTCCGAGTTCGCATCAAGCACCCTGGACTCCAGAGCAGTGAGCATAAGATCACCGTTCAGCGGCCCTGGTTCTTGACTAAGATCCTTCCGATCTCGTAGATGAGTTCGGTTTTGGAGAGTTTCCCTCTCTCTACGCGCACACATCCGCGCTTGGCTGCCCAATTCCCGGGGTATGCCTTTTCCTCGAAGATCTTGTATTCCAGATCCTGGATCATGGCTCCTTTGGCGATGATGTCGAGTTGTGGGTTCTTTACGCATAATTCGAGCGGAGCCTTGCGTCCTTGGGCGCGAGAACGACCAGAGTCGAAGTATTCCGGCCATAGTACAATGGCAGTATCATCATCGTATGTCATGGTATCAAAAGGGTATGAAAGTAAAGGGTTTAATTATTTAGTGTCAGGGCCGAGTGAGAAGATCACTCGAGGACAGCGTTAATGGCACCGTCTTGTCCAGGCCTTGACGTAACTATTGCGAGTCCGAGATCGGTCTTGATCTTCGCACCCTTGTTGATGATGTTACGCTGGACGTAGTTGGGGTCGGCGGGGTTGACCTCGACATTGAGGATCTTTGCCCTTTTGACAGTGTTGGTGCTCGGGTCGACGACATTCGCGTAGTCTGCGGTGAGCATACCGATTTTGACATTTCCACCGCATCCGCGGTACTGCTTCAGGGTCTCAGCACCGATCTTGGTGAACTGTTTCTCCCTGCTGATTTCGAATTTCCTCTTTCCCCTGGAAGAGACGAGCCTGCCTCCAGTGGGTTTTTTGCCAGATTTGCCCTGCCAAAGTGCCATTTTAATCAGTCCCACTAAACATGGTTCCCTATATAAACCTTTCAATCGGGAGATTAGACATCTAGAGGACCGAACAGCTGTGCTGTTGCCTTGCCGTCTTCTATGGTGACAAGTGCGAATCTCCCTTCTTTGGCCGGTCCCGGATTCACGAACAGCGTGCCGTCGACGGTCTTGGCGCCGATCGCCTCATGGATATGTCCGGACACGGCGACCATGGGGCGGAATTCTTCCACTATTCTTTTTATCCCCGTGCTGCCGACATGCGCACCGGACGGGATCTCGTCAAGCATCCCATATGACGGGGCATGTGTCATCAGGACCATGCCTTGCTTGGATATCGGCAGCAGCAGACCATACAGGTCATTCTCAGACAATTCGAAAGGCGTATCGAATATCGTCGGGTTCGATCCGCCGCATCCTGCTATGTAGATGCCGCCGACAGTGGCGGATCTCCCATGCATATCGTGGGCGATATCTCCGACAGATTGTGGAAGATCCAACGGGTCGCAGTTCCCGGGGATCACGAACACTTCCGAATCTATGGCGGATATGATGTTCCTCGCGTCCTCCGATGTCCCGAAATCGGTGACGTCGCCCAGGAGCAGCACGCAATCCGGTTTGCGTTTGTGTATCTCATCATTGATCCATTGCAACGAAGAGAGTTTCTGGTGCAGGTCCGTGATCACTAGGAATTTCATAGACCGTCGATATGTTGCTGATTACTTAACAATATCCAAGCATGCACACGTGCGTGTGTACGCGCACATATATTATATGGGAATAAAGATAGGGAATGTTATCTTGCAGACCGGAGATGATACAATGGTCTGCGACCTGTCAGAATAGATAGGAAAAAAAGCGTGGAGGGGGGGATTCGAACCCCCGGGTCCTTACGGACATTAGATTAGCAGTCTAACGCCTTACCAGGCTGGGCCACCCCCACACCAAGACGGGAAAAGAGGTAGCTGTATAAAATCCATTGGTTTCGACCATGGCCGCGGGCGGATGTGTAAAAGTCGCCAAAACGCCGGAAATACGCCAAAAACGCCGCAGATCCCCGTCATCGTCGTCAAAAGCCCCCGAAAAACACCAAATATGTGTGTTTGGGAGCAAAATTCCATAGAGTTTTATTGGAAGGTTCAACCATCCACCAAAAAGGTTAAATAGAACGCTATGATAGAGGGGTTTAGCTCTGATAGCAGGGAACAACAATGATGAAAATCATTATATACCTCCCCGCTATACGAGGAAATGCGCGAGTCGGCGAGACCCCCCGAACAAGGGGGAAAATCGGACTGACTTGCAACATGGAGAATCAAGATCTCCGCCGAAAGGCGTGCCCTCTTGTATTCTGACGTTCGATGCTACGAATGTTCTGTTAGACGGAACATTCGATTGAGTGAGCCGTCCTAATGGAACATACGGTGAAACATGGTAAACTGCCAGTTTCTATTTCATCCATCATATGACGTTTAAAAAGTCAATTGATTTGACTCCGGTTGATCCTGCCGGCGGCCACCGCTATAGGAATACGATTAAGACATGCGAGTCGAGAGTCGTAATGGACTCGGCGGACTGCTCAGTAACACGTGGATAACGTGCCCTTAAGTGGAGGATAATCTCGGGAAATTGAGGATAATACTCCATAGATCATGGGATCTGGAATGACCCATGGTTCAAAGTTCCGGCGCTTAAGGATCGGTCTGCGGCCTATCAGGTAGTAGTGGGTGTAACGTACCTACTAGCCTACGACGGGTATGGGCCTTGAGAGAGGGAGCCCAGAGTTGGATTCTGAGACACGAATCCAGGCCCTACGGGGCGCAGCAGTCGCGAAAACTTCACACTGGGGGCAACCCCGATGAGGGAATTCCTAGTGCTAGGACATTTGTTCTAGCTTTTCTCTAGCGTAGATAACTAGAGGAATAAGGGCTGGGTAAGACGGGTGCCAGCCGCCGCGGTAATACCTGCAGCCCAAGTGGTGGTCGATTTTATTGAGTCTAAAACGTTCGTAGCCGGTTTGATAAATCCTTGGGTAAATCGGAAAGCTTAACTTTCCGAGTTCCGAGGAGACTGTCAAACTTGGGACCGGGAGAGGCAAGAGGTACTTGGGGGGTAGGGGTAAAATCCTGTAATCCTTCAAGGACCACCGGTGGCGAAGGCGTCTTGCTAGAACGGATCCGACGGTGAGGGACGAAGCCCTGGGTCGCAAACGGGATTAGATACCCCGGTAGTCCAGGGTGTAAACGCTGCAGACTTGGTGTTGGAGGCCCTTCGGGGGCATTCAGTGCCGGAGAGAAGTTGTTAAGTCTGCTACTTGGGGAGTACGTCCGCAAGGATGAAACTTAAAGGAATTGGCGGGGGAGCACCGCAACGGGAGGAGCGTGCGGTTTAATTGGATTCAACACCGGAAAACTCACCAGGGGCGACTGTTACATGAAAGCCAGGCTAATGACCTTGCTTGATTTTCAGAGAGGTGGTGCATGGCCGTCGTCAGTTCGTACCGTAAGGCGTTCTCTTAAGTGAGATAACGAACGAGACCCTCACTAATAGTTGCTACTCCGTTCTCCGGAACGGAGGCACATTATCGGGACCGCTGGCGCTAAGTCAGAGGAAGGAGAGGTCAACGGTAGGTCAGTATGCCCCGAATCTCCTGGGCTACACGCGCGCTACAAAGGGCGGGACAATGGGCTCCGACGCCGAGAGGCGAAGGTAATCTCGAAACCCGTCCGTAGTTCGGATTGAGGGTTGTAACTCACCCTCATGAAGCTGGATTCCGTAGTAATCGCGAATCAACAACTCGCGGTGAATATGCCCCTGCTCCTTGCACACACCGCCCGTCAAACCATCCGAGTTGGGTTTCAGTGAGGTCACCTCTAATTAGGGTGTTCGAACTGAGATTTAGCAAGGAAGGTTAAGTCGTAACAAGGTATCTGTAGGGGAACCTGCAGATGGATCACCTCCTACGCAGGGTGGGGCTCACGCCCCACCCTCAAAACAAATCAAGCGAAAGAATAGCAAGGAAATTCCCAAGTGAATTTCCCGCAATTCCTTTGGCAGCTTACCATGCACTAAACGTAGCATCGAACGTCAACTATTCCATTTCAGTTTTTTCAAATATCATCAGTGCGTATCGTCATTCATGACGGTCAATTCTGTGCTCGATACGATTTACAATCGTAAGTCCGTACGTTCATTCAACGAGGATTCCATTCCGGATGCCGAGATTGAAGAGTTGATCCGGGCTGGCTTCCATGCTGCCAACGGCATGAATGCCCAAGCCCTGAGATTCTCCGTTGTATCCGACAGATCCAAACTCCGTGAATACTTAGATCGTGCAAAACCCTTGTTCTTGAAGAATCTGAGGGAAGCCGGCATGTCCAACGATAAGATCGAGAGGATGCTCGGGGGCGAACTGTGCATATTCTCCAATGCCCCTGTAGTGATCTTCATATTCGCCGACATGTCCTCTGCAGCTACTCCTGTGGAGGATGCATCTCTCGCAGCAGGGAATATCATGCTCGCGGCAAGATCCATGGGCCTTGGCACTTGTTGGATTGGCTTTGCATCACCATTGGATGCGGACCTGAAGTTCAGAGAAGATAACAATGTCCCAGATACCTGCCGTTTGTTGGCATCGGTGACCGTCGGCCATCCAACTGCAGATAGGGATCCAACACCACGCATCGAACCGCCAGTGCTAGCATGGTTACGTTGAAATTAATGCGGATGGTAGTCCTGCCCGGATTCGAACCGGAGTCGCTGGCTCCAAAGGCCGGCATGATTGACCGCTACACTACAGGACTCTGTCCGCATCATATTTGTCCAATTATTTAACATTCCCGTGCAGGTATGTCGATTCGTGGTCGGTCACTTCTACATTCAGGAACGTACCTATCGTATAATCGCCGTCTATCGCGACCGGGCGGTAGTTGGAGGTGCGCGTTATGACCGTTCCAGGTTTGCCGATCTCTGTGACAAGCACCCTGTATGATTTTCCGACCATGGCGGAGTTGACATCGTACTCGGTGAGGTTCTTCAATTCCGTCAGCTCCCTGGACCTCTCCTTGGCAACGTTGCCCTGTACTTCGGCCATACCAGAAGCTTCCGTACCGGGCCTGGCGGAGAAACGCGTTATGTTCAATGTGTCCGCACGAAGTGTTCTCACGAGCGCCATGGTCTTATCGTGGTCCTTATCTGTCTCGCCGGGGAATCCCGTGATGATGTCCGTGGCTATGCTGGCGTCCGGATATCTGTCACGGATGCGGTTTATCAGGCCCATGAACCTGTCGGCCGTGTAGTGGCGCTTCATCTTATCCAGCACCGCATCGCTGCCGCTTTGCACGGGGATGTGGAAGAACCTGTAGATGCGCGGATCCTCCATAGCATCCAACACATCGTCCAATACGGGATCCAGGCTGTTCGGGTTGGTCATCCCGACCCTTATCCTCCAGTCCCCGTCGAATTCCAGCATCTTCTTCAGGAGCACGCCCAGGGATGTTCCGGTATCGCGTCCGTAGCATGCGGAGTCCTGTGCTGTGACGAGGATCTCCTTGGTGCCCGATTGTATCATGTTGCTGAACTGTTCCAGTATCTCCTCTTCCGGACAGCTGAGGAGCTGACCTCTGGCGAAGCGCGTGATGCAATAACTGCAATTGCCCAAGCACCCCTGCGCTATGGGCAGTATGGCACTCGGACCGTAAACCGGATCGTACACGGGTTCGGAGCAGCCGTAGGATCCGCTGACGATGTCTTTGAAAGAAGGGTACATGTCAGGCGGAACTATGACGGCATCCGGGAGCCTGATCGCGATGCGCGGCTGCTGTACCTTGGCCATGCAACCGGTGACGACGACCTTCTTGCCGGCCTTCCTGAGCTCCGACATCCTGCGGAGCATCTTCTTCTCGGTAGTATCGATGACGGTGCATGTGTTGAGTATGACGATATCGGCTTCTTCGACGTCATCGACGGGGGTATGGCCGAGCTCGCACATCCTGCGTGCGAGCTGGTCGCCCTCACCGTAGTTCATCGTGCATCCGTATGATTCCAGGAAGAATCTCATGGAACCGCCTTAGCGGGTCGTCGGCTCTTTCGTCGTAACGGCGAAAGCTGTCTTCGCAGAGATCTTGGTGATCTTCACGTGGACGGTCGCCCCTTTAACGGTTCCAGGGCAGATGACCAGGTAGTCGTAGAACTTGCCTGTGCCGTCTCCTTTCTTCCCGACATCGGTTATGACGATCTCGATGATGTCCCCTTCCCTGAGTATGTTGGGCGCATCGGCTTTGATGGCCTTCCTCACGGTTATGGACCGACGGGCTCCGCATGCTTCGCATTCGAGTATGAGCGTCCTGTCCTCCTTGATGATCTTGGTGTCAGGGAGTCCGCACTCGGTGCATATGACATACGTTTCGGTGTACATCTGGATCTTATCGTTGATCGTGGCGGGGTTTATCTTGGCTTTGAAGACTACACGGCGTCCCTCGATGTTACCTGGCGTACCCAGTTCCTTCAAAAGGAACTGGAGGAGGTGCTGCGGATCGCGCCTGAGTTTGTCCGTGACGTCGATGAAGTTCCTGAAGACAGTGGTCTTCCCTTCCTGGAGGACGTCGAGTTCGGGGAGGACGAACCTCTCGTGGTTCTCTATCGTCTCCGGGAGCACGCTTTTAGCCCTGTCCAATAATGCAAAATAATCTTCATCTGCCATTTGTATCGCCGTTGTTGCATCCGCCTATCCTTTATAAACGTTTGTCGTTCGCGCGCCCATCCTCACGCGCGTGTAATAGAGCGGCCGCCACCAGCCCGACATGCAGTGGCGATGGCTTTTCAGGTCTGGATTTGAACTCCGGATGGAATTGCGAGGCTACGAAATACGGATGCCCCCGAAGCTCCCCGACCTCCATCCTGCGTCCGGAATCGGAACGGCCCGTAAACTCCCATCCCGCAGACTTGAGCGCCTCTATGTAATCTGGGTTGACCTCGTACCTGTGCCTGTGCCTTTCGAAGATCCTTTCGGATCCGTAAAGTCCTGCGGCCTTCGATCCGGCGGCGAGATCCACGCCTATCGATCCGAGGCGCATGGTGGCACCCATATCGTGCACCCCTGTCTGCTCTCCCATCATGCATACGACGGGACATTCGGCGTCTTTGTCGAACTCGGTGCTGTTGGCATCGAGGCACAGAACATGCCTGGCTATCTCTATCGTGGCTATCTGGAACCCCAAGCATACGCCCAGGAACGGTACATCGTTCTCTCTGGCATATTGTGCGGCCAAGATCTTCCCCTCCACGCCCCTGGTGCCGAATCCGCCCGGGACGATAACGCCGTCCACGTCGCCCAGTAGTGCTTCGGGGGATCCGGTGATGAATTCGTCGCTGTCTATGAATTTGATACGGACCCTGCAGTCGAGGCTCGCACCTGCATGTGTGAACGCCTCTATCTGACTGGCATAGGAGTCCTTGAGTGACGTGTACTTGCCCACAAGCGCGATCCGTACCTCATGTTCCGGGTTCACGACCTTCTCGACGAAACTGTTCCACCCCTTCATATCGGGCTCAGACGCGAAGGGCTGGAGGCGCATCCTCTCGATTATGAAATCCGTCAGTCCCTGGCGGTCGAGTATACCTGGCACCTCGTAGATGGATTCTGCCGTGGGAGAGGATATGACCGCTTCTTCCGGCACATCGCATGCCGTGGCTATCTTGTGCTTGATGTCTTTCTCGACGTAATCCGTGCAACGTCCGATTATGACATCAGGCCTGATGCCCAGTCCCATGAGCTCCATGACGGAGTGCTGGGTGGGCTTGGTCTTCTGCTCTCCCACGGCGCCGAGGACGGGTATCAGCGTGGTGTGGACGAACATGCAGTTCTCCTCCCGGCCGACCTCTCTGCCGAGTTGCCTGGCGGCCTCCAAGAACGGCATGGACTCTATGTCTCCGACGGTACCGCCGAGTTCCACGATGACCACGTCCGCACCTGTGGACCTGGCAACCGATGCGATCCGATACTTTATCTCGTTGGTGACATGCGGCACGATCTGCACGGTCTTTCCCAGGTAATCGCCGTGCCTCTCCTTCTCGATGACGGAGCTGTAGACCTTCCCCGTCGTGATGTTGTGGTCGTGTCCCAGGTGGAGGTCCATGAACCTCTCGTAGTTCCCGAGGTCCAGGTCCACCTCTCCGCCGTCATCGAGAACGTAGACCTCGCCGTGCTCGAAAGGGTTCATGGTCCCGGCATCGATGTTGAGGTACGGGTCTATCTTTATCGCGGACACGCTGAGGCCCCTCAATATCAGCAGGCGTCCGATGGATGATGCCGTGATCCCCTTTCCCAGCCCCGATAGGACTCCGCCGGTGACGAAAATGATCTTCATTTGAATCAACGGGATTAGCTATTTGTCGCACATATACATAAATCTGTTGGACGAATGAACATAAAATATGAGAAATCACAAATTTACGCAGTCAAAAATCGTATTAATATAGCTATGATATTTCGGATGCCGGCGGGGACAGGTTTTAATCGAAGATGTCGTTCAAGCGTCCATGCGGCCCGGATTCTCCCGTCGTGCGGACGATGTGATGCAATCGTACATCATGCAGCTGGTGGCAGTGGCCAATCGGCCGGGCATGATATCGTTCGCCACAGGTCTTCCCGATAACAGGCTGTTCGACCTGGAGGGCCTGAAGCGTGCAGCGGACGACGTCCTATCGGGCGGGCATTCCGCCGATGCACTGCAGTACGGACTCACCGACGGCCTCCCCTCATTGAGGGAGAAGATCGCGGCCAGGTGCAAGAGGGAGCTGGGTGTCGACGCCACGGCAGACGATGTGTTCATCACGAACGGATCGCAGGAATGCTTCGATCACCTGGGGAAGCTGTTCCTGGACGTCGGCGACAGGATGATCGTGGAGAATCCAGGATACCTCGGGGCGCTGCAGTCGTTCTCGGTCTATGCGCCGGAGTTCGTAGGCGTGGACATGGACGAGACCGGCCCCGACGCCTCGCAGTTCGAGGCCGCCATGGCGACGAAGCCGAAGATGTTCTACTCGATACCCTGCTTCCAGAACCCGTCCGGGATGAGTTATTCGGAAGATGCCCGGAAGATGGTCGCCGAGTCCATTGCGGGATCCGGCTGCCTCCTCATAGAGGATGATGCATACGGCGAGCTCGGATACAGCGGGAGGCCGGGAAGATCGATGAAATCCATCGCTCCCGAGGACACGGTGCTCACGGGGTCGTTCTCCAAGGTGATATCCCCCGGCATGAGGGTCGGGTGGATGGTGGTCCCCGAGTGGATGAGGGATGCCGTCAGGACATCGGTGGAAGCAGGTGCGCTGCTCCCCGGGCAGTTCTGCCAGAGCATCATCGACCGTTTCCTGGACACTGTGGATTACGATGCATACCTCGACGGCCTCCGTGCGGAGTACAGGCGCAAGAAGGATGTCTTCCTGGACCTGATGGAGGACGAGTTGCCGGATACGATGAGATGGAACGACCCGGCAGGAGGGATGTTTGTATGGCTCCGGTCCCCGGACGGCACCGATGCCACCCGTGTGTACGAGGAGGCCCTCAGGCGCAACCTCGTGGTGATGCCCGGGAAGCCATTTCACAGGAGGGGCGGGGACAACACCATCAGGCTCAACTTCGCCACCCCTGACGACGAGGCCATGAAAACAGGCATGGCCATACTGGGGAAGGCGTGCAGGGAAGCGCTATAAAGAAGTTTTTCAAGATTCCTGAATATCTTGCAAGATATTAAATACGACGTTAGGCTAGCCATCTCAAGCTATCGAGTATGGAAAGCTATCAAGCTTTAAATACCATAATCATAATCGCAAAAAATAGTTCACAATGAGGTGAAACATTGGGTAGAGGTCTTTACACCGCAAGGAAAATGAGAGAGGACAGGCAGAAGTTCCGCTGGTTGGACAGGGGATACAAGAAAAGGGTGCTCAAGCTGAGGGAGAAATCCGATCCGCTCGAGGGATCCTCCCAGGCACGCGGAATCGTGCTCGAGAAGGTCGGTATCGAGGCAAAGCAGCCCAACTCCGCAATCAGGAAATGCGTCAAGATCCAGCTGATCAAGAACGGCCGTCAGATCACAGCATTCGCGGTAGGAGACGGTGCCATCAACTTCATCGATGAGCACGACGAGGTACTCGTCGAGGGTATCGGCGGTAGGATGGGAAGGTCCTACGGAGATATCCCCGGGGTACGTTACAAGGTCATCAAGGTCAACAACGTCTCTCTGAACGAAATGGTCAGGGGCAGGACCGACAAGCCCGTAAGGTGATTATCATGACTGATGAAATTATTGCTATAACACCCCTCATATTCGGGAAGTACGACTCGTCCGAGGTAACCGTCAACGACGGCGGTCTGGCAAAATACATAGACCTCACCCCAACAAATGTGCCTCACTCGGGCGGCAAGCATGCGAACAGGTGGTTCGGAAAGTCCAAACTGAGCATCGTCGAGAGGCTCATCAACAACATCATGAGGACCGAGAAATACACCGGTAAGAAACTAAAAGCCTACAAAGCGGTGTCTCAGGCTTTCGACATCGTCGCAGCAAGGACCAAGAAGAACCCCGTGCAGGTCCTCACGGACGCACTCGAGAATGCGGCACCCCGCGAAGAGGTCACCAGGCTCCAGTTCGGAGGAATCTCCGTCCCCAAGGCAGTGGATGTCTCCCCTCAGAGGAGGCTCGACATCGCACTCCGCAATCTCAGCTCGGGCGTGGTCTCGGCTTCAAGCAAGAACAAGAAACCCATCTACGAGTGCCTCGCAGATGAGCTCATCCTTGCGGCAAAAGGCGACATGACCTCGTACTCTGTCGCTAAGAAAGAGGAAATCGAGAGGGTCGCCCAGTCGGCGCGCTGATCATAAACATGGAGTGTGACGACAATGGGAAGAAAAGAAGATAATATCAAAAGGGCGACCGAACTGATGTCGACGCCCCAGTTCATCAGGAACATCGGCACCGCCGCACACATCGATCACGGTAAGACGACATTCTCCGACAACCTCATAGCAGGTGCCGGTATGATGTCCGCCGATCTCGCAGGCGAGCAGCGTGTGCTCGACTTCGACGAGCAGGAAGCGGCAAGGGGAATAACCATCAACGCCGCTTGCGCATCGATGGTCCACCACTACAAGGGCAAGGAGTACCTGATCAACCTGATCGACACTCCCGGTCACGTGGATTTCGGCGGAGACGTCACCAGGGCCATGAGGGCACTGGACGGTGTCTTCATCCTCTGCTGCGCAGTCGAGGGCATCATGCCCCAGACAGAGACGGTCATAAGGCAGGCGCTCAAAGAGCGCGTCAGGCCCCTTCTGTTCATCAACAAGGTGGACAGGATGATCGTGGAGCAGCAGGTGACCAAGGACATGATGGTCGCCAAGTTCTCCAAGCTCGTCACCGAGTTCAACCATAAGATCGCCACCATCCTGCCCGCGCCCCTCAACAAGGACTGGCAGGTCAGCATCCAGGACGGAACCGTCGCTTTCGGATCCGCTTACAACAACTGGGCGATCTCCGCACCTTTCATGCAGAGGTCCAAGATCACATTCTCGGACATCTTCGAGTATTGCGCAAGGGAGGGCGGCCAGAAGGAGCTCTCCAAGAAATCGCCTCTGCACGAGGTCGTTCTCGAGATGGCCATCGAGCACATCCAGAACCCCGTCGATGCTCAGAAGATCCGTATCCCCACCATATGGAAAGGGGACCTGAGCTCGACATTCGGAAAGGAGATGCTCGCATGCGACCCCAAGGGCGATGTGACCCTCATGATCAACAAGATCATCATGGATCCCCACGCCGGTGAAGTCGCTATCGGCAGGCTGTTCTCCGGATCCGTCGTCAAGGGACAGACCCTGTACATATCGGGCATCCCCAACGCGCAGAGGGTCCAGACCGTCGCATTGATGGTCGGAGCCGACAGGATCCCCATAGAGTCCTGCCGCGCAGGCAACATCGTGGCATTGACTGGACTGAAGGATGCGATCGCAGGATCCACCATCTCCAGCGTCAAGGACATGGAGCCCTTCGAGAGGATGGCCCACTACTCAGAGCCTGTCGTCACCAAGGCCATCGAGGCCAAGAACATGAAGGACCTGCCCAAACTGGTCGAGGTCCTCAGGACGATAGCCAAGGCGGACCCTTCGCTCAACATCGAGATCAACAACGAGACCGGCGAGCACCTGATGTCCGGTATGGGCGAGCTCCACCTGGAGATCACCGAGTACAGGATCATCAACGAGCAGGGCGTCGACATCATCTCCTCGCCCCCCATAGTCGTGTACCAGGAGGGCGTGAAAGGAAAGAACCCCAACGAGTTCGAGGGAAAATCCCCCAACAAGCACAACAAGTTCTACTTCCTTGTCGAGCCTCTGGAAGAGGGCGTCATGGACGCCATTCGCTCCGGCGAGATCGACCCGTCCGCGAAGATCAAAGACCCGAAGGCCCTTGCCAAACAGCTCGAGTCGTACGGCGTCGATAAGGACGAGGCGAAAGGAATCGTCTGTTTCAAGAACAGCAACATGCTTCTCGACTGCACCAAGGGTATCCAGTATCTCCACGAGACAATGGAGCTCATAAAGCAGTCCTTCGAGGAGGCGATGATGAAGGGACCTCTCGCAGCAGAGAAGGTATCCGGAGTCAAAATCAAGCTCATGGATGCAAAATTGCACGAGGATACGATCCACAGGGGACCCGCACAGGTCATCCCCGCAGTGAGGGACGGTATCTACGGTGCGATGTGCGTCGCCGGAAGGACTCTCATGGAGCCTATGACCAAGGTCTTCATCAGTGTTCCCCCCGACTACATGGGAGCGGCGGTCAACTTGATCAACCAGCGCCGCGGCACCATCTTAGAGATGGGCCAAGACGGAGCAGACTCCACTGTATCCGCAGAGTGTCCCGTGGCTGACATGTTCGGATTCGCATCCGATGTCCGCGGTTCGACCCAGGGCCGTGCGCTCTGGTCCACCGAGAACGCTGGTTTCAAGCCGGTCCCTGCAGAACTTCAGAAGAAGGTCGTAGGTGACATCAGGACCCGCAAGGGACTCAACCCCGAACCTTATGACGCGAGCTACTACTCGGGCATGTAAGGTTTAAATAATAAACGAATTATGGAGAAATCAACCTATATAAATAGGAGGAATGAAAAATGGCAGAGAAAGAGCACATGAATTTGGTCATCATCGGCCACGTCGACCACGGAAAATCCACCCTCACGGGAAGGCTCCTGCTCGAGACCGGTGCAATCGACCCCCACATAGTCGAGAAATACAAGAAAGAAGCAGAGGAGAAGGGAAAAGGATCCTTCTACTTCGCATGGGTCATGGATGGACTCAAGGAAGAGAGGGAGAGAGGAGTCACCATCGATGTAGCACACAAGAAGTTCTACACCGACAAGTACTACTTCACCGTCATCGACGCCCCCGGACACCGTGACTTCGTCAAGAACATGATCACCGGTACCAGCCAGGCAGATGCCGCAATCATCACCTGCTCTGCTATCGAGGGACCCCAGGCTCAGACCAAGGAGCACGTCTTCCTTGCAACGACCCTCGGCGTCAAACAGATCATCGTGGCCATCAACAAGATGGACGCAGTCAAATACGACGAGACCAAGTACACCGAGGCCAAGGACGCAATGATCAAGCTCATGAAGATGGTCGGCGTCAAGACCGACGAGGTGCCCTTCATCCCTGTTTCCGCATACGCCGGAGACAACATCAAGGTCGCGTCCGCGAACACCCCCTGGTACAAGGGCGTCACGCTCCTTACGGCCCTCGACAACCTCAAGGTCCCCGAGAAGCACACCGAGAAGCCCCTCAGGCTGCCTATCCAGGATGTCTACACCATCACCGGTATCGGAACCGTCC
>CAZLEI010000015.1:0-33365 GCA_964558505.1 uncultured Methanomassiliicoccales archaeon
CGGGTGTAGATATGTTCCGCGACGATCATATTACCATCGGTGATGGAACTGGCATCCCTGTCGGGCACCCTGAGGATTATACTGTCGTCTGTAGCGCGGATGTACCATACCACGCCGCATTCATCCGCCATCGTCCCGCAGGCATACTTTCCATCTTCGGACGTGACCAGGCTCCCGGCCACATCCGCGATCACGACGTCTTGCCCGTATATCCGCTCCATGGTCCCTATGAATGTGTCGCCCTTGAACTCTTCGATCGTCAGCTTGGTGCCGCCCAGATAGTGGCTCTGACCGTTGTACAGGTCGCTTTCATGCAGTATCCATTCGCCCAGAAGGTCCACGTCCACGGGATCGTAGGATGCCGCCCCCGCGTCACGGGTCATCACCAAGGTGAAAGACGCGATCTCACTGGGATATGACTTGCCCTGCACGCTCGTGTAGTTCAAGACCATCATCGAATCGTCCATCTTCCATCCCAGTATGGGCTGCTCGAAGCCGGCATCCGATACCATGAATGATAGTATCTCGTCCATGTAGGACCCGGTTATGTACTCGTCATTGAACCTGCCCTGGACGAGCCCGTTCTCGACCTTGTAGATGTCCAGATCTCCGACATGGGAGGTCCGGACGTGCTCATTGTACGTCTTGCCTGTATATCCGGACACATACGACAGGTACCAATGACCGGTGATCCCGCTGTCGTCATCGGATACCACCTTGTAATACCTGGTATAGATGACCATCACGTCGCTTCCTATCTGGATGGCCTCCCCCACTATGATCTCGTTGTCCGAGAGTATCAAGGCGGATTTCGACTGGAACCCATCGTTGTGGACGTTGATACTCATGCGATTCACTGTATCCCTTGTGATGTACGCTGCCACATCGTCTTTCGACGACCCGGACGATATCGTGCCTGTAACCAGGTTCCCGACCTGGCCGGTGAAATCCATGTACGAGGATCCGCCGGTCTTGATCCTGTTCCCGTACTGGTCCATCATCACGATACTGGACGATCTCCACTTCGTGTCCGACAGATCTACGATCGTCGGGTTGGATCCCTCGTGATCTCCGCGCGCGAGATCGATCTCCAAGACCCCGAAATATTCTTCCCACGTGTAATCTGTATAGAGATGCATGCACCCATCGCAGACGTTTATGCGCCACATGGCCCCGTCGGACCCTATCAAGAAACCGCTGGCTATACCTGTGCTGTTCATGAAGACGCATCCCGTGATCTTGATCCCGCGATCGAGCCCTTCGATCGCCATGCGGACCATGGTGTAATTCTGCTCGATGGTCACCGTCACCCCGCTTTGCTCGCGCACCTCGCCGTCGTACCAAGTGACTGAATACGATTGCCATACCCCGGCGAGGTCCAGATCGGAAACGTACAGACCGGATGTCCGGTCCTTCGTGAGTTTGGTGATATAGCTCCCCGTCGACTCGACTTTATCTCCGTCTCCATTCGCCATATAGTTCACGATCAAACCGAGCTCGTTATCTCCCAATATGCGGCCGTTGATCCTCAGGACCTTATCATCCAGGTACATGATGGTCGAGAAGACGTTGTTCGACACCAGACCGGAGACGTTGACCCCCCGGTACATGCCGAACCACATATCGTCCTCCACAGAGTAGATGCTGATGTCGCGATCCCCGATGGTGTCGTCATTCTCCATCAGACGTTCATAGTAGTTGCCCTCTGTATCGTAACCCCTGTCGGTCACGGCATACCAATGGCCGGTTATGTCATACTCCTTCGAATCCGCCGTGCCCGGCACCGAAGCGGTGAGGGCTACCGCGACCACAGATACAGCCGCGATGAGCACAACGATGAACGCTATCTTAGGAAGCAACCCACACTTCATCATGTCACCTTCGTGTATTCGGCCATTACAGTGTTCCAAACACCATCGGCATCTTCATAGTTTATCACAAAACTCATCTGACCTTCCGATCTCCACATGAATCCGGGAACGGGCATAGAGCCGTCGAGACCGAAGAAGAGCTTGAACATTGGCTGACCTACGTTGTTCATCAGATAAGCGACGAAATCGTACCTTATCTCCTGGTATTCGACGTATCCCGACAGGCAATTGTTGTACTGATGTTCCATGATAACCATGCACGTCTCATCGGAGGTCTTGATGTTCCCATGTATGTCCATGACCCTCACGGAATCGACCAGGTACTTCGATCCGGCGATGTTCACATCATACTCGAAACCCGGATCTTCGGCCCCCTCTCTGATGAACCGTCTCTCCGTGGAGTTCATATCGTTCTCTACTTCCCCGGCTATGGGCGAGTGATCCACGGTATTCAACAGGAGACAACCGTTAACGTATTGGATGTTCCAATAGTGACCGTCGTCGTCCACCGCCTCCCCCTGGGCCGTCCCCCACGGTGTTTGCGTGATGATCCCTTTGACTCCTACTACTGCAAGCTTCCCGCTCTTGCTCTGCTCCATGTTCCCGTAGAACACACGGCCGTTCTGTTCCTCGACGTTCAACGACTTCCCTACGAGATTGTACACTTCGCCGCCCTTGATCATGGAGACCGCTTCCTGAACGACCCACCTGCCTGTGATGTCTACGGTGCGCTCTATTGTGGACACCGTGCCCCAGTCCTTGGTATACTGCGCATACAGGGCGATAGAGGACGCGGAACCATCGAACGATCCAGTCTGCATGGTGACGACCGTCAGCGTATCGTCGTTCTCCAACCAGCCGAATGATGTCACCATTAAATCGCCGGTCAGACTTCCCTCGACTATCAGCGTCTGATCCTTGTACGTGCCGATGAACGGACACGTGTTGGTATAGCCCTGTACCAGACCGTCTTCCACCTTGTATATGTCCAGGTCGTTCTCTCCTATCTGCGGATAGTTGTATACGCTCAGATCCTTGAACTCGGTATCATGCGACACAAGGTGGGACAGATACCAATGGCCTTCCAATCCTGTTCCCGACGAGGACACCGGATCCAGTCTGTCCTGACGGGCAACGAGGGTCCCGTATTCGTCCGTGTAGATGCAACTGATCACCATCGAATCCCCGACCCTGAATCCCGCCTTCATCAGCCTGTTCTCCCCCTCCTCATATGATGATATGAAGAGCTCATGGGCTCCGCCGACCGGTACGACCACGGCGGCCACCGGATATGACTTGCCGGCGTATATCTTCGTGCCTGACAGGACCCCGTTCCGTTCCTCGCCGAATATCAATGTGTACAGATCGACCCCGGGCGTGACCACGCCGTAGCCGTCGATGGTCGATGCCGAAGACACCATCCAACTGCTGCTTGCAAGACCGGATTCGGGAAGATCGACCTGCTCTTGGGACCTGGAGTAGATGCCGCACACTGCAATCGCATCCTCCTCGCTCTCCTCGGTCATCTCCAATGTGAGGAGACCGTCCGAGTAAGTGAAAGCGCGCATGCCGTACGATTTCGACATTATGATCCCGCCATAGGACCCGTGGTGTCCCAACACCACGCCTTTGATGGTGTTGTTCTCCCCGCCGACGACCATGTTCCCTTTGAACACATTGTCATACTGTTCAACCACTTCCATGTCGCCCAGTCCGTATTCTCCGAACACACCGTTGGAGATGGACATGTCGCTGCACAACTTCCAGACGCCGACGAGATCCGTATCCTCCGGGACCAGACTGGTCTGCCTGCTACTGTCCTTGGTGTACACCAACAAGCCCGCGACATATCCGTCGCCCTGGTCCTTGATATGTCCGTTCGCGAACATGATCGTGCTCTTATCCATTATGAATCCGATGAGCACCATGTACTGACCGTCCACGAAAGCAGACATGTGTATCATCGTCGATTTGATATCGCCGGCCAACGGCATATCGTTCATCGAACCGGAAAAACTGCTCCCCGAGGACGGGAAGATATCGAAATCCAGATTGGGCATGTCCCTGTCGTTGTTCACGGATTTGAAGGTTATGTTCCCGCTGGTATCGGCTATTATGTCCGACGAATTGTACCAATGTCCTTTGAGATCCGCGACCGTTATGTCTGCATCCACCGGACCTTTGCTGTCGGTAAGCAAAACCGCGCAAGCCGAAATGCTCCCAACCACAGCAACGATGATCACTATAACCGAAAGAATTTCCGTGCGGGCCCGCATAATAAACCATCTGTGTGGGATATATAAATAATACGCCCTGATCCTACTTGTTTTCGGATTCAAATCCATCGAGTCCGAGATCCCTGCCTATGCCCTGTGCCTGTCCATTTCGTTCTTCGGCACCACCCTGCAGCATCCCCGCCAGAATGCTTACTGCCGAACGGTGACATCGGTAATATACCTCCGAGCAGATTGTCCGCATAGGGAGCTGATACAGTCACCATCACATCCATAGCGGCGTTGATCGTCCTCATCATCGCATACCTGGCCATTTCTGCCGGCAGGATAGGCCGCGTCAAGATCCGCAGGGATGTGGCGGCACTTTCCGGCGGAGCCGCCATATTGCTGCTCGGATTGGCCACTCCGGCAGAAGCTTGGGGCTACATCCGCTTCGACGTGCTCCTGCTGCTCCTCGGGATGATGGTGATGGTCGTGTCCCTGGAGATGTGCGGCTTCTTCGAAATCGTCGTCGAGCGCCTTGCCTCCGCCCGCCTGTCCCAGGGGCGCCTGCTCGCCGTGCTCATGATCGTCTGCGCCACCTTGGCGGCGCTCATGCTGAACGACGCGGTCGTCCTGCTGTTCACGCCCGTGGTCATCAGGTATGCATGCAGGGTCGGGCTCAACCCGATACCTTACCTCGTGGGCCTGTTCGTTTCCGCTAACATCGGAAGCCTGGCCACCGTGGTCGGAAATCCGCAGAACGCATACATCGCCACCATAGCAGGAATCGATTTCATGCAGTTCACGTCCGTCATGCTGCCGCTGACAGTCGTATCTCTGTTCGTCGGGATCGCGTTGACGTATCTGGCATACCGTAACAGATTATCCGCCGACGCGCCCATCCCGCTGACCCGGGAGGCGGAGGCCATCGACCGCCCGCGCCTCGCCGTGTGCACAGTTGTGCTCCTGGGCACCGCTGTCGGTTTCGCGATCTCGGGACGCTTCGGGATCCCGTTGTATGCCGTCGCCCTCGTCTCCGGCTGCCTATGCCTGCTCACCGTCGGCACGCGCGGCCCGAGGGAATCCCTGGCTGTGGCGAAGAAGGTCGATTGGTCGATATTGTTGTTCTTCACCGGGCTGTTCATCCTGATGGCGGGCGTGGTGAACTCCGGGCTGCTGGCCGATATCGCCGCATTATTCCCCGGATTCGCGGATGGCGAGACGCCGTCCATCCTGGGGATCGGCCTGTTCTCCGCTGTGCTGTCCAACCTTGTGAGCAATGTGCCATCGGTGATGCTGATCGGCGAGATGCTGCCCCTGGACGACATCGTCCTATGGCTGGCTTTGGCAGCCTCTTCCACCCTGGCGGGGAACGCCACGCTGATGGGGGCCGCCGCCAACATCATAGTTGCCGACGAGGCTGATAAAGAAGGAGTGCACCTGGATTTCTGGCGGTACTTCCCCGTGGGAATGGGGATATCCGCGATCACGCTCTTGATCGCCATCGGCTATCTCTCGCTGCTCTGAACCAGTCTGCATTATATGCACACACTCCGTTCGACAGACCGAGAACATGGATAAGAGCGTTACGAGCACGGCCATCGGGTTATTGCATTATGTGTACTCCACAGCCCGCAGATTCGATAGTGACGAAGGGATAGAGAAATACCTCTCCGAAGCACGTGCAGCCAATTCGCGCCACTATGAACTTCCGTTCCCATTGTTCATGTACAAGTGCAAGTTCGACGACACCGATATCGGGGGCGTGAGATGCATAATCCTCACCCCTGCGGTCGCCTCGAATGACAAGATGGTGTTCATGCACGGCGGCGGGAACATATCCCGGCCTTCATCGCATCTATGGTCGTTCCTGGATCAGTTGGCCGTGAAGAGCAGACGCACCATCGTCGTCCCGTTGTTCTCCCTGCTCCCGGACCATGGAAGGGACGAGATATTCGCGGAGATCGTATCGGTCTGGAACTCCGTGTCCGAACAAACGGGGCCTGGCGATATCGCCCTGGCAGGGGAATCTTCAGGCGGCGGATTGGCTCTCAGCCTGGCACAGCACATCAGGGATCACGGCGGCGAACAGCCCGGCAACATAGTGCTCATGTCCCCGATGCTGGATGCCGAGATGGCGGACCCAGAATGCGACGACATCTCATTGGCGGATCCGGTGAAGATGCTCGGGGCAATGAGGGCAGTCGGCCGCATATGGGCCGAGGGAGACTTCGATGATTACCGCTCGTCCCCCATCAGAGGCGATCTCACCGGATTGGCACCGATAATGGTGATCGTCGGGTCCAACGAATCGGTGCTCCCATACTGCAGGATGCTCGTGAGGAGGTCCAAGGCCGTCGGGGTCCCTATCTGCTCCTATGAGTATCACGGCATGCCCTGCGGACTGATCATCTTCTCCTCTCCCGAATCCATCGATGCTGCTTACAGGATCGCCGAGACCTTGAACGGGACGCCCATAGAGCGGAACCTCCTCATCGGAGGTCTGATCAGGCCACGCATCACCGTCGAGGGGGACAACATCCCGGACGATACCATCCGCATAGAGGGCCGCAGCCTGAGCAGCAGCATCCTCGAGAGATTCCTGTTCCATGCCATGGGGCGCGAGAAGTACACGTCGGAAGACAGCGTGGCCGAATTCCTGGAGATTTGCAGGATAGCCAACGAACGTCCGTACGAGATACCGGGATTCATGGTCTTCAAATCCAAGACCAGCAAGAGCTTCAGATGCGGGATGGAGGTCTACGAGTTCACACCCAAGAATCCGAAGAAGCGCAAGCACATACTCTACATCCATGGAGGATCGTTCACCAGCCGCCCGACGGTGTATCACTGGAACCTTATCGACAGGCTCGCACAGTCCACCGGACAGGCCGTCACCGTGCCCCTGTACCCCCTTCTGCCCGCCCACACCTTCAAAGAGGCCAGGGATGACGTCTTCGAGCTGTACGACGAGATGTGCACAGAATATCCTGCGGACAAGATCTCCATCATATCGGATTCTGCCGGCGGCGGAATATCCGTCATCCTGGCGCAATGGCTTGCCGCCACCGGACGGCCGCAGCCCAAGTGCTTCATCCTCATATCCCCGGGATTGGATTTCAGCATGAACAATCCCGAGATCAAAGCCGTGGCCGACAGCGACCCCATGCTCATGCCGGAGGGCATCATCGCCTTGGGCCATTTATGGTCCGGAGGACTGCCCCTCGACGATCCTTCGGTCTCCCCTCTCCACGGGGACATGTCCGGCATAAAAAGCGAGATCGTCGTGTTCACCGGCACCAACGATATCTTGAATCCCGATGCCAGGCGCCTTCGCGATATCGCCGCCCAGCAGGGGAAGGACATCGTGTATTTCGAGTACCAGGGCCTCCCACATGATTTCCTCCTCATGCCGCTTCCCGAGGCGAGGGAGGCGTTGAGCATCGTCAAAGACATCGTCGACCGACGGTGCGCCTGATGCAAAGTTAAATATAGTGTTCCGTGCTAACACTTAGCACGGTATGTGATTCCAATGTTTGGCAAGAACATCAGGATGGAGAGGATCATGGACAGGGACAGCGGCAATGCCGTGATCGTTCCCATGGACCACGGGATGAGCATCGGGCCCACTCCCGGGTTGATCGATATGAAGAAGACTGTGAACGACATCGCCGTGGGCGGTGCGACGGCAGTGCTCATGCAGAAGGGGCTCATACCCCAAGGGCACAGGACCGCCGGGCACGACATCGGCCTGATACTGCACCTTTCAGCATCGACGGACATCGGGTCCACTTCTGATTCCAAAGTGCTCGTTGCGACAGTGGAAGAAGGGCTGAAGATGGGCGCCGACGCGGTATCGGTGCACATCAATCTGGGCGCCGAGACCGAGCCGGAGATGCTGGCAGACCTCGGCGACGTATCGAGGAAATGCAGCGAATGGGGCATGCCGCTCATCGTCATGGCATACCCCCGCGGCCCCGGGATCTCGAATCCTTTCGATCCCCATCTGGTCAGCCATGCGGCCAGGGTCGCCATGGAACTGGGCGCGGACATGGTGAAGGTCAGCTACACCGGCGATATCGATTCGTTCAGGGATGTTTGCAGAGGCGCCCTCGTGCCCGTGCTCATCGCCGGAGGCCCGAAGATGTCTTCGGACATGGACATACTCAACATGGTGCACGATTCGTTGGAAGCAGGAGGGCACGGCGTGTCCATCGGCAGGAACGTGTTCCAACACCACAATGTCCGCGGTATGACGACGGCGATCTCGGACATAGTGCTGCACGGTGCAAGCGTTGAAGAAGCCGCGAAGCAGCTGAGAAATTAAATCCGCAGAACGGATGGTGCATGCATGGACCTTGAAGCGCTCAGAAAGGATGTGGCAGACATCGACATGGAGATATTGGCCCTCATGAAGAGGCGCACCGAGACCGTCGCCGAGATCGGCAAGACCAAGATGTCGGACGGCACGCCTGTGAGGAACATCCCCGTGGAGGACAAGGTCGCCGGCAGGTACCGCAGTTTCGCCAAGGAGAACGGGATGGACCCGGACGCTACAGAGGAGATAGCCCGCATATTGATCCGGAAATCCGTCGAGGTCCAATGCGCCCTGCCGCATCCGGATCACATCAGGCGCCGCGTGTCGGTGGTGGGGGGCGCGGGCAAGATGGGCAAATGGTTCGCCGACATGCTGTCCGCTTCAGGCAACGAGGTGTCCGTGATAGACCCTGCCTCGGACAACGGCCTGAGCTTGGATTCGGCGGCGGAATCTGACGCGGTGATAATCGCCGTGCCCATCGCGGCCACGGAAAAGGTCCTTGCCCAGCTGGATCCCATTTGCCGCCAAGATGCCTTGATATTCGACCTGTCCTCTCTCAAAAGCCCGTTCATCGGCGTCCTGAAGGAGATGGCCGCCCGCAGAAAGGTCTGCTCCGTGCACCCGATGTTCGGTCCGTCTGCCCGTTCCATGTACGACAGGAACCTGATCGTCTGCGACTGCGGGAACATGAGCGCAGTGAACGATGCGCTGGAGCTCATAGGCGACAGGGGTGCATGCGTCCGGGTAATGGACGTTTCCGCACACGACAAGTACATGTCGTACGTCCTGGGACTTAGCCATGCCGTCAACATAGCGTTCTTCACGGTGCTCGAGAGGAGCGGCTTCAGCTTCAAGGACATGTGCACCGTCGCTTCCACGACATTCAGGAAGAACATGGAGACCAACGCGTCCGTGGCCTTGGAAGACCCGCGCCTGTACTACGAGATACAGCATCTGAACGATGCCCGCGACACGTTGTGGTCTGCGTTCACAAAGGCCGTGAAGGACCTCGAAGACGCATCGATGGATGATGATCCCCGTAAATTCACGGCACTCATGGATTCCGGAAGAGAGTATTTCGAATGCCCATCCTGCATCGGCCGTGGCACCTGATGTAATAAAGATGTAATACGATGCAGTACCTGAGTGCTGATATGAAGACCCTCAAAGACTACATCGTAGACATACCGGATTTCCCCAAAAAAGGAATAATATTCAGAGACGTGACATCGATTGTCACCGAACCCGACGGGTTCTCGATGGCCATCGACGGCCTCTTGGATATCCTGAAGGATGTCGATTACGATCTCGTCCTAGGCTCGGAATCGCGCGGATTCGTGTTCGGGGCGCCTGTAGCATACGCCGCGCACAAAGGGCTGATACTGGCACGCAAGAAGGGAAAACTCCCCAGAGAGACGATCTCGGAGGAATACGCCCTGGAATATGGGACCGCGGCCATAGAGATCCACAAAGACTCCGTGAAACCCGGGCAGAGGGTCGTCATCATTGACGATCTCATAGCCACGGGCGGGACCACCGAAGCGGCCATCAAACTCGTGGAGAGGCTGGGCGGCGTGGTCGTCAAGATCTGTTTCGTCATCGAGCTCAAAGGACTGAACGGAAGGGACGTCCTCAAAGGTTACGACGTGGAATCCCTCGTCGCTTACGAAGGCAAGTGAATCGGAGGCTCTAAATGCAACTCTGGGACCTCATCCTGAATGATTTCTCCATAGTGATCTACGCTGTAGACATAGTCCTCATTCTGATGATGCTGTTCTGGGAGCATTCGAACACGAAGAGCACGATAATGTGGATCGTGATCATGGCGTTCCTGCCCCTTCTGGGGTTCCTCGTCTATCTGATGGTCGGACAGACATTCTACACCAAATGGACGTTCAAATCCAAGAAGATGACAAATGCCAAACTTCAGAAGATCACCGCCATCGAACTGGAGAACTCCATGGCGGAACTGGCGGTCCGGCCGGAATCGAAAGACCGTATCGATTTCGCCAGATCGCTAAGCCGCTCCGGCGCGTGGATGTACTCCGGGAGCAACCATGTCACGCTGTTCACCGATGGCAACGAGAAATTCACTTCTCTCCTCGATGACATCAGGAGCGCGAAGAAGCACATCAACATAGAATACTACATACTCAGGAACGACGAGCTGGGCAACTAGTTCATGGACCTCCTGATCGCCAAGGCCAAAGAAGGTGTGGAGATCAGGTTGATCATCGATGCTTTGGGCAACAACAAAGGCCCGACCAAGCGCCTGGCAGAATTCGAAGCGGCCGGCGGGAAATACTCGCTTTTCCACGGAACCCTTGCCGTCATCTTGAGTCCCAGGAAGAACAACCGCAACCACCGCAAGCTCGCGGTCATCGACGGGACCATAGCATACGTGGGCGGATTCAATATCGGAGACGAATACCTGGGACTCGGCCCCCTTGGCTATTGGAGGGACAGCGGGATCAGGATGGAGGGGCTGTCGGTGTTCACCGTCCAGACGCAGATCCTTGCAGACTGGTACTATGCTTCGATGGAGGATGTCGTCACCGAGAGGCGGTTCTATGAGGATGTCAAGGCGTCCGATGATGTCGACGGAGTGCAGATCGTATCCGGCGGACCTGACTGCTCCAGGGACAATCCGATCCAGACGCAGTACACCAGCATCATATGGAAGGCGGAGGAGACGCTCTATATGCACACTCCATACCTGTCTCCCAACGATTCGCTCGTCGGGGCCCTCAAGACCGCAGCCTACAGAGGGGTCGATGTGAGGATCATAATACCGGACAAGCCGGACCATCCCTTCGTCTACTGGAACAACATCTACTATGCCGACAAGCTCATGAGCAGCGGCGTCCGCGTGTTCATGTACAATAGAGGGTTCGTCCACTCCAAGACCATGGTCGCGGACGGCAAGTACTCGTCTGTCGGTTCGGCCAATTTCGACGAGCGCAGCATGACGTTGAACTTCGAGACTAATGCCATGATCTATTCGGAACGCATCGGAAAAGAGATGGATGACGCGTTCATGGAGGATTTGACATACTGCACGGAGTACACGCGCGAGATGTATTCGGCCAACAACACCATGTGCCGTCTGAAGATAGGGATATCCAGGCTTTTCAACGGCCAACTGTGACTCGTTTCCTCTTATCTTTCGTCTTCACGGTGTAACGCTGCACTCTGCGGACAGTCTGAAGGCCCTGTACGTAGACCGAGGAGGGAGCATGCGTCATGAACCTGGACAAGGTTGCGGACCCCATCAACAGCTTCGTCTGCGGGGATTTCTCCCTGCCTATGACGGTGTTGGTATGCTTCTTTATGCTGTCGAGGAACCCGTCGAGGTCGCATGCGTCGGAAACAGTGAGCACGTTACCGAGCTCGTTCATGAGATGCCCGTCCGTTCCGCCGGTGTATCCCAGGTCCATCCTCATGGCGTTCTGGAGGGAATTCACGTTCCCGATGTGGGTCATGCCGCTGCACAGCACCTCGTAAGCATCGAAGCGAAGCGCGGTGTCCTCCGACAGGTATCCTTTGTCCACGCAGACCTGCATCCCTTTGTTGGACCCGAGATACCCCATCGGATGGGCGGCCGACACGACGCAGTTCTCGCTCTCCAGACGATCGAGCAGCCATTCGGTCTCCCCCCCTGCCCTCAGGGCAAGCCACGGATTGACCTGCAGCTTCGGCTTTATCTCGGCCTTCCAGAACGAAACCAGGTCGTTCATGTCATAGAAATACACCAGGACATGGGGACCGTCCGAGGTGCTGATCTCTATCCCGGGGACAAGGAACAGGTCCGTCCCCATCTCCTGCGCCTTCTTGGCGCCGCCCACCAGATTGTGGTCGGTTATCGCCACGCCCACCTGCCTGGAACGGGCCAGGTCCACTGCCTTGCGGACATCGGTGTAGGAGTCGGAATAGCTCGTATGGTAGTGCATATCGGCACAAAGGAGCCCTTTCTCCGCTATAGCACTCCAATCGGGTTTCGCGTACGTGATGCGAGGGTCCAGACTTATCTCCTGCATAGTGTTTCCCATATCTCCTCAGATGCGCCCACTACAGCTTCCGTGTCCAATGTCTGCACCTTGCCACCATCCACGACGACATCGCCTTGGCACAGCACAGTCTTCACATTGAGGCTGGACGCCGAGTATACGATGTTGGCGATTATGTTATCGGGCAGCAACGGGCGAAGGTTCGCGGCTCTGCCGTCGAGTATCGCGATGTCCGCGTATTTACCAGGCTCTATCGACCCGAGGAGGTCCTGCATGCCGATGGCCTTGGCCCCGTTTATGGTGGCGAAATCCAAAAGCTGCTGGGCAGGGGTCACCGTGGGGTCCCATCTGCTGGATTTCTGAAGGAGTCCCAGGATCTTCATCTCCGAGAACATGTCCAACGAATTGTTCGTCGTGTTCCCATCGGTTCCGATGGACACGTTGACGCTCTCTTTCAAGAACTCGGGAACCGGCGCTACGCCGCCTGTGGCCAGTTTCATGTTGGAGACCGGGCAGCAGGACACCGACATGCCGGCCGCGCCCATGAGACGGACCTCGTTCATGGTCAGCCATGCGGAATGCGCCGCGATGAAACGTTCGCTGAGGGCGCCAATGCTGCTCAGCCATTCAGCCGGGCGCATGCCAGTTGCCTTCTTGTGATTGTTGACCTCCGAACGGGTCTCGGACAGATGGAGGTTGACTGGAGCCCCGACCTCGTCGGAGAACTCCCTTGCGCCGACGCAGGTCTCCTCGCCGCAGACGTACACGCCCTGAAGTCCCACGCCGGGTATGATCTTCCTCTGGCCCTTGAACTGTGAGTGGAACCTCTTGCAGTTCTGAAGGGGATTTCCGTTCTGGGTGGTGTACTGCTCATCCAGGCAGCACCAGCACAGAACACCGCGTATCCCGGATTGGGCAGTGGCCTTGGCCACGACGTCTTCCGAGTAGTACATGTCCACGAAGGTCGTGGTCCCGCCGCGCATCATCTCCATGCAACCGAGCTTGGTCCCGATGTCAAGGTCCGCATCGGTCCTGTCGGCATCGATCTTGAACACCTTGTCCAAGAAATCGGTGAATGTGAGGTCGTCCACCACGCCCTTCATGACGGACATCGCCACGTGCGTATGGGTGTTGATCATGCCGGGCATCACGATGTCGCCTGACGCATCGATCTCCCGGTCGGCATATCCCGTGTACTCAGGGCCGACGGATGCGATCTTCTCACCGTCTACGACCACGTCGCCTTTCAGGACCGTGCGTTTCGCGTCCTGTGTCACGATCCATGCGTTGCGGATGACTGTTATCATGCATCCTCATCCCCATTTGCAATCTTAACGGTTTCGCGTGTGCGTGGCGCACACTTGTAATTATATGATGGAATCGATTACCCGGACATGGTCACGAGGATCACTTTCCTGGGCACCGGAGGGGGCAGGCACACCACTATGTACCAATCCCGTTCCACCGGCGGATTCATCCTCGATCATTCAGGCAGAAGGCTCCATGTGGACCCGGGCCCCGGTGCCCTGTCCAACATGAACCGCATACACATGGACCCCGAATGCACCGATTCCCTCATCATATCCCATTGCCACCCGGACCACTATTCCGATGCAGAGGTCGTGATAGAAGGGATCTGCAAAGGAGGGTTCGAGAAACGCGGACACGTCTACGGGAGTCTGACCGTCGTCCACGGGAAGAACGGTCTGGGGCCGTGCCTGTCCGAATACCACAGGGACCTGCCGGAATCCGTACAATCGTTCGTACCGGGCGACGTGCTCGATATCGACGGCATGACAACCGAGATAACCGAAGCTCGGCACAGCGATGATACGAACGTGGGATTCAGATTCCATACAGAGGACGGCATCGTCTCCTATGTCAGCGACACGGGCTACTCTGACGAGATTGCCGATCAGTACATCGGAAGCAGGGTGATCATCCTACCGGTGACAACGCCGGACGATCAGAGTATCCCGTACCACCTGTGCACCCATGACACAGTGAGGTTCATCGACCGCGTCAAACCCGAGCTGGCCATATTCACCCATATGGGCCTCGTGATGCTGCACAGGGGACCTGCGCTACAGGCCGCATACTCCCAATCCAAAACAGGGGTGCGCACGATAGCCGCGGAGGATCTTATGACCGTAGATATCGGCGATACCCTGGACATCGGAAGAAGCCAGACGTTCGAAGGGCAATGGATCCCCGACCACAGGATATTCAGAATGTGAACACCAGGGTGTCCGGCCAATTCGTGTAGACACCCGATCTTATACCGCTTCCCTCGGCTGCCGCTCCCACATTCAACTGGTACTCGATCGTGGTCTCGCATCCATAGTACGGCTTGCCCTCTCCGTCGTACTTCTCGCCGTATATGTCATAGCACACCAACGGAGTGGCGTTCAAAGTGTAATTATCAAGGTATACGCCGGACATCACATGCCCTTCGACGCCTGCGGTTGTGCTCCTGAAATAGAGGATCGAAGAATCCAATCCGGAACACTCCATCAGCGACGTCAGCAATATGGATGTGTCCTCGCAGTCCCCCTTCATGTAGAACAGCGTCTCCACGGGGAACGCCCAGTACTCGGCCGCACCGCCTACGAAAGCGCACTTGTCCTTGTAGACCTCAGCATCTGTTCCATACTTGGTGCTCAACTGTACGAAGGACAGCAGGTAATTCGCCAGATCCTGATCGGTATGAATCGGGTATTTCTTCTCATAGACCTCCACGAGATCGTTGGCCAGATCCTTGGTCGTACCATCGAGCGTGATGAAATTCTTGATGTTCGAGGGCCCCTTCTGAGAAGTTCTTATGATGTCGTAATCCGAATAATAATCGTACTCTTCCTGCGGGATGTCTATCGAAACGCTGAACTGCCTGTTGTTGTAGAACCATGTCACATCGTGGTGGAGGGATCCCTTGTCTTCGACACCTTCGGTGCCTGCCGGCGTGATGAAGAACACACATGCGACGGTCATGAGGATCAGAACGATCGCGACGATCAACACCTTGGATACGGACTTCCGGGGTTCGGGGTCGCGGCCGGAGCGATATGGATCGGTGGCGCGCCTGCTGTTGTCACCGCCTCCACTACTTCTCCCTCCCTTGCGCTCTTCGGCAACATTCCCGGACTTGTCATAACGTCCGAGGGAGGCGTTCACAGAGGCGGATGAGGATTCGGTACCGCACACAGGACAAATAGTCGTATCGGGTCCGAGGTTGTATCCGCACTTGTCACATCTGGCCATCGCTGTAGTATACTAGGGAGATGAAGATATTAAAAATTCTCCATTGTAATGAATAGATTGTACTCATCCGCGATGCTTTCCCCCGGATCGTTTATATTGAGCTGTCAATTATAAGTGAAATACGTGCGAGAATGCCCATCATTCGATAGAAAACCTACCGGGAGCACGAAATTGTCATGATACGTATCGCAAGTATAATATGTTAGATTATTCGACCCATATTGGATGAATTCGGTGTACGATCTCCCGTTGTGGATCACATCCGAATAATCGGTCACTTCCGTGTACTCGTCCAAGGCCACGATCGCATAGGCGTGCCCGGGCTTTATCCCGATGCCCGTGCTGTACCCCGCACATGCGTACAATGATGCGCACAGGGCGGAGGTGTCCTCGCAGTCCCCCTTCCCATGGTACACCGTCTGTATCGGCAGAGCCCAGTACTCCTCGGATCCGTAGATGTACGTGTCCGTGCCGCCTCCTATCGGAGTGGGCGGATAATCTATCGCCTCCAATACGAATGCGAGTATGAAATCCGCATATCCCTGGCCGGTCAATGATGCGTCGGCACCGTATGCTCCGGTGTACAGAGTTCTCAACTGTCCCTCTATGTCTGCCGCCACCCCGTCCGGGTCTATTGTGCCGGTGATGCCGCTGTAGTCGCCCCACAATCTGACATCCCTATCCGCCGCGCCATAGTACGACGCACGCAGGATATCTGACAATGTGAAACTGACTGTCACCGAGAAGTCCTTCGGAACCCCGGCATCTGAACCGCCGTACGACCATTTGGTGTAGGACCAGGCGAACGGCTTCTCGAACGAACCGTCTATGATGCAATAATCATGATACTCCGTCCTGACACCGTCGTCCCCGACGGACGACATGACGATATGATACAGGCCCGTATCCGATCCGATGGTCATGGACGGAGAGGATCCGTGATCCACCCCCTTGTACACACCGGCCGTCGGGCCCAATCCCTCATATGCCGTATGGAGGTCGTCGTACACCGTCCAGGTGCGATCGGCCGAACCTGTGTTGTCCGAGACCGTCACGGAATCTCCGGACAGCTGCGTTGCGAAGCCGTCCCATACCGAGCCCGAGGCCACCCGTATCCAATCCTTGTGCGGGTCCTTCACGCCCGATGATGTCACCACCAGCATGATATGGTAGCCTCCGTCTCCCAGCTCCCATACCGACGATGGAGAAGAAGATGAAGAATGCCAGTCACGGCCGTCTTCGTCCGTGACCGTCCACTCGTAGAACTCGCCGGCGTGTCCCGAGGTCATGATGACCTTTCCGCCGTCGACCGAGTACGATGCCCCCCTGTCCTCTCCAATGGGAACGGCCGCGGGTGCGAGCATGACTGCCGCCAAGACCGCGGATGCCAACAGTACCACGGCTGCGACGGCCATGGTCCTCCTGCTCGGATGCAGATCGCCCATATCCCCCTGTATCGCAACATGTACTTATTGCCCTTATCCGCATCGTACGTGCAATCAGGGTTCCGAGACGGGAACACGTGCCTGCGGTGCGCGACAACACCATGGCCGCCCCGACGGTGCTCCCGATGCTCATGCCGGGACCTTCGTTCTCGATCTGGAACACAGGATCCTGACCGGCGGGCATCATGAAGGATATGATCGCCCTCATTCCCTGCCGACCGACAAGTAATAAATCGCAAAACATGCATCGGCGATATCATGAGCATGGAATCCGAGGTCCTCGAATCCATAAGACCATCCGCCGAAGAGACCGGACGGATATTCGATACGGCCGAACGGCTGAAAGAGGTCACTTTGGAGTACGTCAGACAACATGGCATAGATGTCAAAGTCAGATTCGTAGGTTCGTTCGCCAAGGGGACGTTCCTTTCCGATCCGGACCTGGACCTGTTCCTGCTGTTCCCCGACGATGTCCCGCACGAGACCCTTGAATCCATAGGACTGAAGGCCGGCGAGGACATTCTGCACGGAGAGAGGATGTATTCGGAGCATCCCTACACCCGCGGCGTGTTCGAGGGACTCGACGTGGACATGGTCCCCTGCTACAACCTGGAGACCACCGAGAAACTGCAGACCGCGGTGGACAGGACGCCTTTCCACACGGACTATGTGCTCTCGCGCATGGACGGTCCCATGAAGGACGAGGTGCGTCTGCTCAAGAAGTTCATGAAGGGCATAGAGGCCTACGGTGCCGAGCCCAACACCCGCGGGTTCTCAGGATACTGCTGCGAACTGCTCATCATCGCATACGGCGGATTCCGCCAGACCATAGAGGCCGCATCCGGATGGAGGGAAGGGGCCACCATAACCATCGAGAAGAAGGGCCCGTCCATCATGGGCCCGTTGGTCATCTACGACCCCGTGGACCCCAAGAGGAATGTTGCATCCGCGATACACATCGATACGTTCGCCACGTTCATAACGGCGGCGAAGGCATACCTGGCCAATCCGAGCCGTAAATTCTTCTTCCCCGCGGACCGCGAGCCGATGTGCCCGGAGGCCCTCCGCTCATGCGCCACATCCCACGAATCGAAGCTCCTCACGGTGTCGTTCAAGAAACCTGACATCAACGAGGACAACCTCTACGCGCAGATCTGGAAGACGCAGTATGCCATCGGCAGGAAGCTCAACGAGTTCTCGTTCAATGTCCTCCGTGCCGTGCACGAGATGGGGGACGAGGAGGTAACCATCGTCTTCGAACTCGAGCGCGACAGGCTGTCCAAGACCTACAAGCATCAGGGCCCCCCGGTCTGGGTGAAGACTTCCGATGCGTTCCTGTCCAAATGGTCCGGAAACGAGTTCGGAGAGCCTTTCATAGAGGACGGGGCGTGGAACGTCATAGCCGAGCGCCTGTACTTCACGGCAACGGAGATGGTCACCGATGAGATCTCGATGGCCGGGATCGGCAGGGAGATAGACCCCCTCACGCTGCAGGTCGAGGACCACGAGGGCACCCTCGCGCACACCGACCCGCATCTTCTGACGGAGCTCCTGAACCCCAAGCACAGCTGGGAGATATGAAGATCCATCCGGGGCATCACATGGCCCTGCCCTCGGAGATAAAAGATAAAAGACCGCGACTGTGCGCGGGAAGGCATCCGGACCCGATCAACCGAGAAGGTTGAGGAACGGAGGGTTGATGAACAGGATCCAAAGACCCAACGTCAGCAGGAAGTACAACGCGTAATTCCCGAGCATCGTCTTCATCTCCAGCATGTCCACCCTGAATTTCAGCCTCTTGAGGAATTCCTTCATGGCCGCTACGACCAGGATCATGAGCAGCAGGCCGACATACCAGAATCCCAAGTAGGAGAAACAGGCGCATACAGCCGCAGTTATGACGGCAATTATCGTCACGACGAAGAAGACCTTCGTCCCGTATATGTCCTTGAGGATGAATTCCTTCTCGTCGAACTCCGTGGGAGTGAACTCGTATTCATCTTCCGGTTCGTCATTTACGCGACGCTTCTTCTTAGCCATCGCGCGTACAACAACACCCGCCTTATAAAGGTTTATGTTTGGTTGAACATTCAACCCAACAGCACACAGTGGAACTGGGGTATTTTCGGTCACCCCTCCTGATTCGGTTTAAATAGACTCTCTGCCGTAAGAGATGAGGTGATAAAATGGCCACAAAAACCCTTGAGGATATACCAGGAGTAGGACCAGCCATAGCAGAAAAACTCCGTGAAGCAGGATACGAGGATTTGATGACCATCGCAGTAGCCTCGCCGAAAGATCTTGCAGAACAATGCGAGATAGGCGAAAAGAAAGCGATGGACATCATCGAGGGTGCCAAACTCTGCGCCGACGTCGGAGGATTCGAGACCGGAGACGACATTCTGGAAAGACGCAAGCTCATTGCCAAGCTTACCACGGGATCGAAGGCTTTCGACGAGCTCATGGGCGGAGGATTGGAGACGCAGGCGATCGTCGAGTTCTTCGGCGAATTCGGAAGCTGCAAGACCCAGGTGTGTTTCCAGCTGGCTGTGAACGCAACACTTCCCGAAGAAAGGGGAGGATTCGACTCGGATGTCATAATCATCGACAGCGAGAACACATTCAGGCCGGAGAGGATAATCCAGATGGCCAACTACTTGGGCGTCGACCCTGAAGAGACCCTGAAGAGGATCCACGTCGCCCGCGCCTTCAACTCGCAGCACCAGGTGCTGCTTGTCGATAAAGCACTGGAACTCGCCCAGGAGAAGAAGGTGAAGCTGATGATCGTCGATTCCCTCACATCTCATTTCAGGGCAGAGTATGTGGGCAGAGGCGCCCTGGCGGAGAGGCAGCAGATCCTCAACCGCCATATGCACGACCTGCTCAACTTCGCAACACTCAACAATGCGCTGATAGCCGTGACCAACCAGGTGGCGGCCAAGCCAGACGCGTTCTTCGGTGACCCGACCAGGCCCATAGGCGGCCATATAGTCGGCCATACGGCAACGTTCCGCCTGTACCTCCGTAAAGGCAAGGCAGGAAAGAGGATAGCTAGGCTGATAGACTCTCCCAACCTTCCGGAAGGAGAGGCCGTATTCATGGTGACCGAAGACGGTATTAAGGACTGAGACTTAACGGGGGGCATGCCCCCCTCTTACTTTTTCGAACTGTCCGGCGAACTGAAGGACATGCCCCTCAGTGAAGCCTGTAAATGCATCGAGGCTGAGAGCGGGGCCTGCGATATCGAATCCAGCGGCCCGGGTTATGTCATAGCGGATTTCGGAGAAGAGCATCTGGATTTCATCTCCGGACGCATCGCCCTGACCCACAGGATCGGGAGGCACCTCGGATCCTTCGACCCCGATGACATATCTGGTGCGGGATCGATAGAGCTCCCCGAAGGGACCTTCGCGATCAAAGCCAAGAGATTCGAAGGGATGATGAAGGATGTCGATTCCCAGGCTCTTATAAGGAAACTCGGCGGCATGCTTTCCAAGAACAACGATGTCAATCTTAAAGAGCCAGATACAGTAGTTAGAATACAGATGTGCGACCGTGTCCACGTGTTCCTGGAGGAAAGGAATGTCGAGAGGGACCTGCTGGAACTTCGTAAAGTAGGAGAACGCCCGTTCTTCTCGCCTATATCGCTGCATCCCAGATACGCCCGGGCACTCATCAACCTCACTGGAGTTAAACGGGGAGGCACAGTGCTGGACCCGTTCTGCGGAACAGGGGGCATCGTCATAGAAGCCGCAGACATGGGCATGAAGGCCATTGCATCTGACTTCGATGAGGAAATGGTCATAGGATGCCAGGAGAACATGGAATTCTACGGTCTGAAACTGGCAGATTTCGAGACGATCGACATAGGAGACATCCCGGAAAGATTCTCGGATGTCGATGCTGTCGCCACCGATCCGCCGTACGGAAGATCCACGCATACCGGGGGCGAGCCCATAGACCATATCTACATGCGCGCCATGGAATCCATACCGAAGGTCCTGTCCGCCGACGGCAAAGCGGGCATAGTGCTCCCCCATATAATCGACAGCAGTACGATGTCGTTGGAGAACGTATTCATACAGAGGGTGCACGGATCGCTGTCCAGACACTATCACGTGTTCCGCAAGCTCTGACATAACTATTTTTAAGGCTACCTTTATAATCCGGGCGTGAACAAGTACCTCCAGCTGTTCAGACTCGGAAACGGCATCATGGGCATCGTGGGCATATTCGCATCTGCCATCATAGCCGCAGGCACGGTGATAGGCGATCATCTAATGGCCCTGTTCATATCCTGTTTCATCGTAATCGCATTCATAGCTGGCGGGAACTCCATAAACGATTATGTAGACCGCGAGATCGACAAAGAGGCACACCCGGAACGCCCCCTGCCATCGGGGCGCATGGAACCTAGAACCGCATTGCGCATAGGCTGTTTCATGCTGGCGTTGTCCGTGGCACTGTCCCTGTTCCTCTGGGATGCCCTCTCCACGGCCATTGTGATCGTGGCCTGCATCCTCATGGTGGCCTACGAGCTGGTATTGAAACAGAGAGGCTTCGTAGGAAACGTCACCATAGCCGTCCTCACCGGTATGGTCTTCCTCCTGGGAGGCGCCATAGTCGGCAACGTTCAGGGGGTTTATGTCGTGGCCGCCATGGCGGCGCTCGTGTCCGTGGGACGCGAGATCACCAAGGACATAGAGGACATGGAATCGGACAAAGGCAGGAAGACCTTGCCGATGATCATCGGAAAAAGAAATGCTGGCATACTTGCGATAATATTCTTCATCGCCGGCCCTGCCCTCAGCATCTGGCCTGTGGTCGCGGGCGTATTCGGACCTCTTTATTACCTTGTGGCCGTGCCTGATGCAATCTTTATATATTGTGCCCTAATACTTTTTACCGACCCGCGCAAGGCACAGAAATATGCCAAAGTGGCGATGGTCATAGCATTGGTTGCGTTCATACTGGGAGCGATATCATGACGGTCAGAGAGTACCTTTTGGAGAAGATGGAGAAGGGGACTGTGCATTTTGCGCTCATAGACCCTGATAAGCAGTCACCTGAAGAAGCAGCGGCCATAGCGCTCAAGATCAAGAAAGCAGGGACCGATGCCATCATGATCGGAGGGTCCACCGGCGTCACCCAAGAGAATCTTGACGCTACTACCATCGCGATAAAGGAGGCCACAGGTCTTCCAACGATCTACTTCCCCGGCGGCCCGCAGGCCATCTCACCGTACGTGGATGCCATCTACTTCATGAGCATGGTCAACAGCGAAGACCTCTCCATGGTCATCGGCGCCCAGGCATATGCAAGCCTCATCATCAAGAAACTCGGGATAGAGCCCCTCTCCATGGGATACATCATAGTAGAGCCTGGAATGAAGGTCGGAGAGGTCGGAAGGGCCAAGGTCATCAAACGCGAGGATCTCAAAACTGCGATGAGCTACGCCCTGGCCTGCGAATACCTCGGCATGAGCTTCGTGTACCTGGAAGCAGGCAGCGGTGCAGACAGGCCGGTACCTCCCGAGATGATCGCGGCCGTCAAGAAGACGATATCGATACCGCTCATCGTCGGCGGAGGCATACGCACTCCGGAAGCCGCCGCAGACGCCAGGATGGCGGGAGCAGATGCCGTGGTCACTGGAACATTCATTGAACGTTGCTCCGACGACACCATGCTGACCGATGTCATCAAAGCCGCCAAGGGCATCTGAGGTGATCCAATGCCGTATTTGAACAACAATCAGACCTCTTACAACACGCCTATCACCATCACCCCCGAGGAGAGCGCCGCAGGCATCAATCCGGACCTGAAGATGGCCGCACGCAGATTCCTCTGCCCCACGTGTGGCAAGGAATTCAGCCTTTTCCAATCGCGTGCCATAGCATGCAAGGCATGCAAGCAGGCCAACCAGAACTGCCCCAATGTGCGGTGCCCGCACTGCGACAACGAATTCCCCATCAAAGGATTCGTAGTCCAATCCAAGCAGGAATCGAAACGCCTCAACGACTATGCCGACGGTGTGTTCACCAACTGGGACAACGCTTACGGATTCAACCGCCGCTGATCACTTCTGAATGGCCAACGTCTGAAGGTGCCTGTTCAGCACCGCCGCCAACTCCATCGGACGGAACTCCGCGAGATCCGGGCCCACCGTGCTGTCTGCCTTGACGATCTCTGCGGATGTCGCAGACGTCACCGCCTCGGATATCTCTTTCATGGTCATGGTGCCGTCCATCAGATCCTTGGCCAGAGCTACGGCATATGCAAGCGCAACTGTCTGGCACTTATCGAATAGAGCTGAATTCGGCGTGTTGACGACATCCGGGCCGATCTCCACGGACCGTATGCCCGCAGGGGCCGTATGAACTTCTTTCCTTCCTTTGGCAAAAACGATGTTGTTCGATACGGGGCATCTGCTGGCAGGGAGATCCCCCGACGGGCTGATCGGCCCCGAGAGCTTCGCAGAGGATGCTGTGAAGCCCTTCATTATGATGACATGATCGGCAGAACGCAAAGCCTCGGAGATGGATGTTGCCATCAGCACCGATGCCGGCATGCGATGTGAAGAAATGGGCAGGAACGGTGACGATCCGCCCATCTCGCCGACGATGTCGCCTTTTGCGATCATGGAATTGCATGACGTGTCCTCATCGAGTATCAAGAATCCGCTTCCAACCTCCAACGCTTCGGACACGGAAGCCGCCTCTGAAGCCGGAGATGATGCTTTCTCGGATGTGAACCCCTTGGGAGCAGGACACTCACGGCATGGAGATACCACGGCGGACACGTCGACGTTGTCAACGGGGCGCCCGGGCTCCCTGGCTATTGAAACGGCATCACAGCGGGCGATCGCATACTCCCTTCCGTCGCCGGGGATGTGATTCATCACGCCTGCGGAAACGGAATCGAGCAGGGTGGTCTTCCCCTCTCCGTCTGCACCGGCGATCGCTGTATCCCCTTCCCTTATCCCCATCCCCGACAGCGGAGGCCCGTTGGGCACATCGAACGATACCGACAGATCGTCCGAGCATGAGAAGGGGATGGCGCCGATCATAGGTGCCAGACCATCGTCTGCTCTGGGGAGGATCGATCCGGAAGCTATGAAAGCGACCAGCCCGCGATCCCTCAGGGACCTGCGGATGAAATCCGCATTCTCTGCTGTCTCCAGATGGTTGTAGAGTTTGGATTGCTTGTATGCCGAGAAGTACATGGACTCCTCCACGATTGTCAGCAATCTGCGGAGGAGCATCTCCTCCGCCGCTTTGGATGCCACGCAACGGTTGACCGACGGCAGGTCTGCCCTGAACCTCACCTCTATGAAGTACTGCGTGATCACCACACTGCTACGGGAGAGGATCTCCTGGCCAGGACGGGGTATCGAGATCTCACCGCCGGTTGTTCCGGCGATCGGGCTCTTGGCATGTATGCGCGTCGATTCCCAGAAACGCCTGGCGATGATGTCCCTGAGTGCCGTTGAACGTGAAGCGGTCACCGTGTCCTCCGGGAAACCAGCCCTCGACAATGGCACCCGGACCCTCATCGCACTATGGCCGGACGGATCGTTCTGTACATCGTCGACGATGATCGAGTATGAATCGAGTTCGAAGAACTGCTCCAGTCCCTTGTATTTCTGGAATGGTTTGCCGTCCGCGTTGCGGATGGTCTTGATGAGGACGTCTTTTGATGCCATGCTATCACTCGCCGATCTCTAAAAGAAGGAAACCGTTTACTGGATCGAGCTTTCTGGACGCCTTGACGCCTACAAGCTCCGTTATGATCACTTCCATCACCGTCCAAACGATTATGCCCGTGCGGCAGCAGCCGGTGACTGCACCGCCACTCCTTCCCGCAGACCCATGCATATGCATGATCATCCTGCCGCTCTCATCCGGGATGACGGTACCGGTGCCGAAGAACTCGCATGGGGATTCGAGAACGTGTATCAGCGGGACTACCTTGCCCTGTATCGGCACTTCCGGGCCCACGGTCAGCTTGGATCCCGCATCCGCACCGCCGAGCGCCGTGACCGTGGCCGCCCTGATGCCGTTGGACCCGATGAAAGATTCGATGGCCTCGTGCAATATCTCCCCAGGATCGAGCCTGAGGATGAAAACCCTGCCCGTAGACGCTTCCGAACATCTCATCGCGTGCACAACTCAACGATACTTGCTGTACTTGTCCAGGATCCTGCAGATCCTGTCATACTCTTCTTTGGTTAGATCGCCGCTCTCCACGTAGGGCTTGGCGAAATCCTTCGCATCCCTGGTGGACAGTCTGGATGCTTTGGCGATCACAGATGCCAAGAATGCCGACGCTTTCGCCTCGTCCATAGCGGACGACGCGAGTATCTCGTTCATGTCGTATTTGAAAGGTGACAACCTATGGGTATTCAGCATGGACTGCCTCTTCGCCGTTTCCTTTACCTTCGGGCGCGGTCTTCTGACCGCCGGCTTTGGTGCCGATCCGGCTGCGGGTTTAGGCGGTGGTGAAGCTCTGCGCGTGCTGTTAGAATAATTAATCCCCAAGATTATAACTCCGATAAAGTGTGCACATGGTGGCAGTATTTATAGTTGACTTATGCGCACGTGCCTGTTATGCGCGCGCGTCGTATTATTATACGTGCCCGTCGATAGGGCAGCGATGAGTGATGACGACTCCGACGAGAGACAGTACGGGGGTACTGTCAGAGAGATCGGATTGAACATGAAGTCCCGCATCTGGATGTTCTATTCCCTGATGCTCTTGGCCACGGCAGTGGTCCTTATGTTGGGGGTCATGTTCTCCGTGATCGGCGATGTCATAATCGCGGTCTTCGTCATCATCACGCTGATCAGCACGATGGTCCTGGACAAGCGTATCATCCATATTCCCCCGATGATGCTCGTGGTCGCCGTCGGCACCATGTACCTGGCCATCGCCGGAAAGGTGTTCGTGGACAATCCGTACATCGACATAGTGTGCGACGTCCTCACCGGTTTCGTGCTCGGCCTGTGCGGGATCATCGCCGTGTACACTCTGACCAAGAGCATGCCGGGCGACCGTAACGAGAACCCGGCCGTGGTATCCCTTTTCGCTTTCACCTCCACTGCCACCGTGGCATTCATATGGCAGGCGATATCCTACTTCAGCGGCAGGCTGTTCTACGTTCCCGGATATGACACGGACAATTTCATGCTGTCCGGAGTCTCCATCATGATCGGTGCCGCCGTGGTGTCCGTACTGTATTACGAGAACAAGCATGCCGGATTGTTCCAGCATACCGTGAACATGTTCCTCGAGAACAACTCTGGAACACTGGGCCTGGAAGACTCCAATGCATATGGGGTGATGAAGCTCATTGAAGAAGGTGAGTCTGACCACCTCGAGTTCAAATCCACGTTGCGCACCAACCTGCAGACAGGCGAACGGGACAAGAGGATGGAGAAAGCCGTGCTGAAAACCATCGTCGCATTCCTCAACACCAACGGAGGCACCCTTCTCGTGGGAGTGACCGATGACGGCGGATTGAACGGCATAGACGACGAGGATTTCGACAACCGCGACAAACTGAACCTGCATGTGACGAACCTCATAGCCAGCCAGATCGGGAACGAGTTCCTTCCGTTCATATCCTTCAGAATCGTGGACGTGGAAGAGAAGGGCATCCTGGTATTCGACTGCAAGAGATGCGAGAAGCCTGTGTTCCTGAAGGACGGCAACATCGAGATCTTCTTCGTCAGGTCCGGACCGTCCAGCGTTGAGCTCACCGGAATGAACCTGATAAAATACATCAACAACCGTAAGAAATTCTGAACCCGGAAAGGGTGAAAAGGTTTCAAGGGGCGATCGCCCCGTTTATTCTTCCTTCTCCTCGGAGAGGGCGTTTTTGGCCTTGTCGAGTGCCCTGGCGATGATGAGGGTCATCACAACGGCGATGACAGTCACCACGATCGCATATACGAAGAGTCCCACGAGCTCCCCGTTCTCGGGGAAGCATAACGCAATGGTCGTCTTGATGGCCTCGTTCCACGCCAGAGCCGCCACGAGCCCGAAAGCGGCGGTTATGAGCGCGGCAGTCGTCTCCAGGAGCTGTACTTTGAATTTACCGGATGTTGTCGTGATGAACACCTAGGGGTATATCGATTCTCCACGATATTAATCATTTATCCAGGCTGCGATGATGAAAAGTGCGGGGGAGGGGATTCGAACCCTTGAAATCCTTCGATACAGGATCTTAAGTCCTGCGCCTTTGGCCAACTCGGCTACCCCCGCGCATGACGCTGATACGCACTTCATTATTTATTTGTGACCGGTCCCGTGTCTTTGCGGTCGAAATCCGCGATGATATAATAACATCGCAATGCTATATGGGAGGGATGACATACAGGATCCCCGATGACGATGCCGTTTCCGATGCGATACTTGTGGTGATGCACCGCAATCCGCAGGTGGGGTCCCAAGCAGAAATGGTCAAGCTCATAAAAGCGGAACTTTCCAAGCACGGAGAGGATTACCGCATCAGCGGCGAACGCATCCGGCGTGTGTCAGTCAACCGCAAGATGGCCGAACTGACGATAGAGTACAACGACGCGGGCGATTCCGAACTTCCTGACATCTGCCCGGTCTGTCGCAATCCCATGTCCGCGGTCATGAACCGCACGCTGGACGGCGGCACGATCGAGGTCATGAGGAAATGCGGCGCATGCCCCTTCTCCGTGGGCAAGCAGAAGCGCATGCCTGGAAGATACATCTTCAACAGGAAGTCGAGATGATGTCCGGAGAAGATCCGCGGGCCCTCTCGGATGAAGACCGGGACCGCATGCTCATCGATGCCATGGCCAAACTCGAAGAGGCCGCGGTGCTGGTGGAGACCGCCACTCGCATGACCGGCATCCGTATCGCTGCCGACACTGCCTCTTCCATCCGCAGGATATCCTCCGGCACCGAAGACGCCGGAAGCGTGGCGAACCTCCGCAAGGCAATATTCTACGTCGACCGCGATCCAGGATGGACACATCCCCTTGACTCGGTGAAAAAACAACCTTAAAATCTATATCGTCGCAAGAGATAGGCACATCCACGGGGGATATCCTATGAAGATCTGGGAATTCGTTAAAGTCGAGGGATCGTGCATCAAAGTTGATAAATGGCTGTCAGAGACCATGGGTCTCGAGGACGGCGGATGCGTGTACAGCACCCTCTTCAAATTCCCCAACAAGGGCCCGAAGATGTACGAGCTCATCCTGTCCATGTTCCCCCAGGAGAACTACCGTACCCTGGTAAGGATGACGATGTACCTCAAGGATGTTCCGGGATCGAGCGCGCAGGGCGCCAAATTCCTGAAGAGCAGGGGCGTGAACATCCTCAACTCCATCTCGCTGGATGGGATATCGGATACGATCATCGTATGGAAGATGATGGCAGACCTCAGCTTCGCGGGAGAGGGCGACATGATCAAAGAGAAGCTCGCAGAGCTCAAGGCGGCGAACGATCCCTCGGTGAGCCTCATCGACCATATCAGCATCAGGCCCGCCGACATAGGACGCGTGTTCCACACCGAGACCAGCGACGGAGAGGAGAAGATCGATGTCCAAAGAGGTGCACCGATCACCCTGGAGAACGGCGGTTTCGATACTTCAATAGAATACTCCGACAGCCTCGGGAACATAGATAAGACGAACGTACTGGTCACGTTAGACCCGGACACATGGATAACATCGGTGACATTCTTCAGGCCCGGCACCAGGCTGGTGAAGATCGGTTTCGAGATACCCGACTGCCCCGGCGCCATGTCAGACGTCCTTGCGATCCTCGCAGAGAAGAACCTGGACCTGATCTCCGTCTTCAGCAGACTCAAGATCGCCTACCAGACCATGGGCCTGGAGCTCGTGGCGGACATCAGCCAATCGATGATAGATGTCGATTGGCTCAGGAACGAGCTTCCGGCAATCCTCGACGACCTCAACGGCATTTTCAAGCTCACAGAGTGCACAGAACTGGACTGAGGACCATGGACCCCTTTCCGGATGTCTCCAGGGATCACCGCGGGTGCGTCCGCGAGATGCCGATAGGAAAGGGCGATTACATCATAGGGGGCGGACGCGGCCTCCCCTTCGTATCGTTCGACGGACCGTCGAAACGCAGGCCGCTCATCGTCGGAGAGGTGCTCACGGACCTGTCCGGATATCCCTCGGAAGCAGCATCCATGTTCGCAGGCAGGGAACATGACCCTGTGGAATGGGCAGTGATGTGGAAGGAGCTCGGCATGGATGCCGTGTGCATACATTCTGACGATCCCTCGGAAGCTGCGTCCGTCGCCGTGGCCGTCTCCGCCCGCACTTCACTCCCCATCGTCCTCCGCGGAGGTCGCGAAGTATTCGATGCTGTGGCCGATGCCGTCGTCGGCACGCGCCTGGTCTTCCTGGGCGAAGGTCCGGACGGACATGTGTCCGCCGTGCCGTACGGCCATACGGAAGGCAGGGACGACCGTGCGATACTGATAACCACGGAATACGGTCTTGGAGATGCCGTTTCATCCATCCGCCGCATCAGGGCGGACGCCCTCGAAGGCCATGGGGATTCTTCCCCGATAATATGCGATGTCGCTTCCTCATGGTCGTCCGAACGCGACCCGCGCGTAGATTTCACCCATCAGGCGACGTGGACGGAGGCCCTCGCCGCCCTTGCCGCCATGACCGCAGGGGCGGATATGATCATAATCAAAGGCGCCGCATCGGCCGACATGGCGAAGGTGTACGCGGAAGAGCTGGCGGAGGTGCCGCTATGAGGATAGCCGTCACGATATCCGATTCCATGAGCCGGAGCGGACAGGAGTACCTTTCCACCTGTGCCGCCGCTTCCGGCGCCGACTTATTGTGCATCAGGGACGATGCAGGCGATGCCGGGCATATCGTCGATGCGCTGGAAGTCGCCGTACGCGATTGGCGCGGACGTTTGATCATCGAATCGGCCTCTCCTGAATCTGTCGAAGAGGGATTGGACGTCTGCGGGAATGCCATCATAATGGGCGCAGATGTCGGCAATGTGACTGGGATGTCCGCTGTAGCCGCCCGTCGGGGATGCCCGCTAGTAGTCAGAGGTCGTTCCGTCGGTGAATCGGTGGAGCTGGCCGAACGGGCTTCGGAGCTCGGAGTTCGCGAACTCATCCTGGACCCGGGAGCGGATACACTCAAAAAATGTCTGGAAACACATGTTGCCCTCCGGCGCGCGGCAGATTCCGGATACGTTCGGGCGGATCTGCCCGTGCTTGTGCGTGTAGGATCGGGAGAATACGCCATAACCATCGCGGCCATGTCGGCGATGCATGGCGGAGACCTTGCCGTTTTCGACAATGTCCAGCCTTATGAACTGATTCCGTTCCGTGCGTTCGAGGCGGAATTCCGCTGAGCCATTCGGCATCCAAATATATGGTGCATATCATCCTGAATCTGTGAAGATAGCTGGATTCATCAAGACCACATTGCTCGATTGGGACGGGAAGGTCGCATGCACGATCTATCTCGCCGGATGCAATTTCAGATGCCCTTATTGCCATAACCGTGATATCGTGCTCCATCCAGACAGTGTTGAGAAACTGGATGAAGACAGCATCATGCAGTATATCGAGGAGAACAACGACTTCCTCGACGGAGCCGTCATCTCCGGGGGAGAATGCACCCTCGATTCTGACCTCGTACGCCTCATACGCAGGATACGCGGGCTCAATCTGGACATAAAGATCGATACCAACGGGACCCGTCCCGATGTCCTCGATGATATAATCGGTGCAGGCCTTGTTCAGAAGGTCGCCATGGACATCAAAGCACCACTCGACGATATCGCGTACTCCACAGTGGCCGGTGTGCCTGTGAACACCGACGATATCCGCCGCAGCATAGGCATCATCATGGATTCGGGCATCGACTACGAGTTCAGGACCACCGTGGTACCGGTGCTTACCAAGATGCAGGACGTGGAGTCCATCTGCAAGGACATACGCGGAGCGAAATGCTACTGCCTTCACCAATTCAGGCCCGCGGTGACACTGGATGACAGACTGGAGGTCCTGGACCCGTATCCGGAATCCACCCTCCTCAAGATGGGCGACATCGCGAAGAGGTATGTGAAACAGGTCCGCATCAGAGGTATCTGATCAGAACCTGAACGCCGAAACCCTCGCCTTGATGCCAGGGCGCATCGACCTGTTCCCGTTGTTGACGAATATGGTATCCGCGGCGGCCGTCTCCTTCACACTCTCGACCAGTGACTGATCCTTGGAGAACACCCCCGCCGACAGACCGCACTCGGTCTGGAACAGGAGCTCCAGAGCTTCCTCGGCATTGGTGGCTATCTGTATCACGAGCACGGGAAGCCCCGTGTCGGTGTAATTCAACTCGTCCTCCACATCCAGGCCCATGAGGATCGCGGGCACCACATAGCTGCCGTTCTCGGTGGTCTCCTTGCGGACCTGTTTTCCTCCGAAGACCAATGCATCCCTGTGAGCATCCACTATCGAGAGGAAATCCCCCATGGCCTTCTCCGATATCAGCGGCCCGGCAAACGTGCCGGCCTCGGCGGGATCGTCGATGCAGAGGTCCTTGGCCTCCTCTATCAACGCAGAGACGAATGCCTTCTGATCATCGGAGTTGAGGATCACCTTGGAACATGAGTACAGCCTCTGGCCACTGAACGCGAATGCTGACTCCAGCACCTGCCTGGCCGCCTCCTTCACGTTGGAAGGCCTCCATACGAGTATGGGGTTGACCCCTTTCAGCTCGTTGATGAACCCGAGCTCGTCATCGATCATCATGAACATCAGATCCTCCAGCCTCTCTCCCGATCCTGTGGCGACCACGCCCGCGAGCCGCTCGTCGTTGGCGAGGTCCGGGGTCGTCGACTTCTTCCTGTCGACGATGATGTTCATCACACCGTCAGGAAGACCTGCCTTCACCAGTATCGAATAGATCTCGTAAACGGGTGTCGGGCAAAGCTGGGAGGGCATGACAACTACCGTGCACCCTGCAAGCATCGCGCAAGACGCGAAGCCCATCGGAGATGCCAAGGGGGAGTTGTGTGCTGAAAGGATTGCCCATGGGCCTTTCGGATTTCCTCCGGACGATGCCTCCAGATCCGCTATCCCCTGTTCTATTATCGAGATGAGCGCATCCACCTCGGCCATGGATTCGACGCGTGTCATCCCGCTGCTGATGGTCACTGAGGCGGCGAGCCTGTACCTTTGGGCAGTTATATCGTCCAATGCGGCGCGGAATATCGCTATCCTTTCGGATGACGCTGTCGCAGACCAGGACTGGAATGCCTTCAGTGCGCAGGAAACGGCCTCTTTGGCTATCCCTTCCTCCGGCTCCTGGAACAATCCGAAGCGGATGCTGTGATCGACCGGGCTCCAAACTGCGAAATCCACTCCGGATGCCACGTTGAGCCCGCCTATCATAGTCGGAAAATCCCTCTTCTCCGTCTGAAGGACGGAAACCAGGGCCCTGTCGAATCTCGTGTCGTCGATCTGCGTCACGTCTGCCATGCACACGGTAACGACTAACTTGCCTTTACGTTTATTCGTTCTTTTCGTGAATTATTAAATATGAAGGATGCTTAATCGGGGATACGGGCCCGTGGTCTAGGGGTTATGACGTTGCCTTCACACGGCAAAGGTCGCCGGTTCAAATCCGGCCGAGCCCACCATATTACTACATTATTGCTCGAGCTTATGCGTTCGAATGTTGCGAAACATCGACCGAACAGCGCAAACAAGATAGAATGGTCGTCCGGCCAATCATCTATCCTCGTCGAAATTGCTGTGTTTCGGGTGATGCCCCTGTAAAACAAGACGCATCGAATCGAAATGGCGATGAGAACTGATCTTGATGCAGACATGAACTGCTGCTTCGCCCGATCAAGAGGAGGAATTCCGGGGTGCAGTATTGAGACCGTGAGGATAACGGCGCACCCCGGCATCCAATGGATGGATGATTAATCCAATAAATGGATTACACATATATAATGATTTCTGAGCAAAGGTGACGAGAGAGCAAATTGCCCCACACAGTGATTTTCAACAGATGAACTCACACCCGATAGACAACTGCCATCGTGATGACGTAATACATATGGTGGGCCCGGCCGGATTTGAACCGGCGACCTTCGCCTTGTAAGGGCGACGTCATAACCCCTAGACCACGAGCCCGCTGAACGGGATACATACTTGGATTATAAAGGGATTTGGTCTCTGCACGGACTGTGTT
>CAZLEI010000016.1:0-15843 GCA_964558505.1 uncultured Methanomassiliicoccales archaeon
TTAAATACATCTCACTCGTCATTCAATCATCGCCAGCAGCCGTGAACGGTTGCTTCCAGCGCGCAGGGGCTGCATACTTCTGCAACCCTGTCGCCTGGGCGGCGATGGCGGTGTTATCCAAATGCAGCATACCAGCATGAATGCCGAAGAGATGAGGAGGTCACTGTCGGTGAGCCCTTACAACCGCATCGCCCTCAAGGGGGCGCTTCCGAAGGAAGTCAGGATCCTGGATACCACGCTCAGGGATGGGGAGCAGGCTCCCGGTATCGCGCTCAGCTCGGAGGACAAGGTCAGGATAGCACGTGCGCTCGACGAGCTCGGCGTGGACTGCATCGAAGCCGGTTTCGCCGCATCGGGGGAGTCGGAGCTCGAGACGCTGTACAAGATATCCGAGCTCGGTCTCAAGGCGGATGTGTGCAGCCTTGCCCGCGCGTCCGAGAGCGATGTGGACGCCGTCGTGGATTCCGGTCTGTCCTCGGTGCACATATTCATCGCCACATCGGATCTGCATTTAAAATACAAGCTCAAGATGACACGCGAGGAGGTCCTGGAGAGGGCGGTATCATCGATATCCTATGCCAAGGACCGCGGTCTCGCGATACAATTCTCATGCGAGGATGCCACCCGCACCGATCTGGATTTCCTCGTGGAGGTCATGTCCGCGGCGGAACAGGCAGGTGCGGACACGGTCAACATACCGGACACGGTCGGCGTCGCCGTCCCCGGTGCGATGTCGTATCTCGTATCAGAGGTTGCGAAGAAGGTACACGTGCCCGTATCGGTACATTGCCACAACGATCTGGGACTTGCAGTCGCCAACAGCATCGCCGCCGTGGAGGCCGGGGCGTCCATGGTCCATGCCACCGTCAACGGGATAGGCGAGAGGACGGGCAACGCCGCCTTGGAGGAGGTGGCGGTCAACCTGTTCGTTCAATACGGGATCGAGACCGTCGACCTGTCGGCGATCGGGCGCACTTCCAAGCTCGTCGAGAGGATAACAGGATTCCCGATCCAATACAACAAGCCCATCGTCGGCAGGAACGCCTTCGCGCACGAATCCGGCATACATGTCCACGGCATCATCGCGAACGCCTCGACGTATGAGCCGTTCCCTCCGGAGATGGTCGGTGTCGATAGGCAGATAGTGATCGGCAAGCACTCCGGTCTGCATTCGGTCCGTAAGAGGCTCGACGATCTGAAGATCGATCTCCCGGAAGACCTCATGCCGGAGCTCACGGCGGCGATCAAGGAGATAGCCATCGGCGACAAGGAGATCGACGACAACGAGCTGAGGGTGATCGCAGACCAGGTCATGTGGAAGGGCAGGGCCGAGGACCGTGTGGTCCTGGAGGAGTTCGCGGTTTTCACGGGGAAGGACATAACCCCTACTGCAACCGTCACCGTTACCGTCGACGGTAAAAGGCGCACAGTGTCCCAGACGGGCGTAGGTCCGGTGAGCGCCGCTCATGCGGCGATAAGGAAGGCCGTCAGCGAGAGCATCTCGCTGGAGGAGTACAAGCTCAACGCCGTCACCGGAAGGAGCGATTCGATCGCGCAGGTGACGGTCATGATCAAGGATGATAGGTCCGGCGGCCGGGAGGCCGTCGGCAGGGCGGTCGGGCCCGATATCATCAAAACATCCGTGGATGCCATGATGGAAGCCATCAACAGGGATTACGCCGCCGGGGGCAAGCATCGATGGGACTGACGATCGCCGAGAAGGTCCTCTCCGCCAAGTCCGGCCGCATCGCCCGTGCAGGCAGCATCGTGGTGGCAGACGTGGATTATGTGATGGTCAACGATGTCACCGGTCCGATAGCGTTCCGCCGGTTCTCCGAGGTGGCCGCCGAGGTGAAGGATGCCGACCGCATCGTGCTGATACCCGACCACTATGTTCCGAACAAGGACATAGCCTCCGCCGAGCAGGCGAAGGAGATGAGGGATTTCGCCGCGGAGCATTCCATACGCAACTATTACGAGGTAGGCAGGGGAGGGGTGTGCCATCAGGTGATGGTGGAGGAGGGGTTCGCCGCTCCCGGCAGGCTGATCGTGGGCGCGGATTCACACACTTGCACATACGGCGGGATCAACGCATTCTCCACCGGCGTGGGGTCCACCGAGGCGGCGGCGGTGTTCGCCACCGGACGTCTGTGGTTCAAGGTGCCGGAGACGATAAAGGTGGAGTTGTCGGGCGAGCTTCCCGAAGGGACATGCGGGAAGGACCTGATGCTGAAGATCATCGCGGACATAGGGGTCGACGGCGCCGCCTACAGGGCATTGGAGTTCTGCGGACCGGGTGTCGCAAGCGTGCCCGTGTCGGACAGGCTCACCGTTTCCAACATGGCGATCGAGGCCGGTGCGAAGGCAGCGGTCTTCCCCTGCGACGGACAGACCGCGGAGTACATCTCCGGCATGGTGCGCGGCGGTTACGAGGCCGTGAGCGCGGACCCCGATGCGGTGTACTGCTCAGTCCTGCATTACGATCTGTCCGAACTCGTGCCGATGGTGGCGTATCCTCACCTTCCGAGCAACGGGCGTCCGGCCCGTGAATCGGGAGTGAAGATAGATCAGGCATACCTCGGGTCCTGCACCAACGGGAGGATCGAGGACATGCGCATAGCCGCCGCCACGATCAAAGGCCGTCGCGTGGCCGACGGGGTGCGTTTCATCATCGTTCCCGCAAGCCAGAGGATCCACCGCCAGATGGCGGAGGAGGGGCTGATACAGGTTTTCCTCGATTCCGGCGCATTCGTGTCCGGACCGACATGCGGCGCCTGCCTGGGCGGGTACATGGGCGTATTGGCCGACGGCGAGAGGGCAGTCGCGTCGACCAACAGGAACTTCGTGGGGCGCATGGGGCACAAGGGGTCCGAGGTCTATTTGGCGGGTCCGGCCGTCGTAGCGGCGTCCGCAGTGGCAGGAAGGATAATAGACCCCTCTCAGCTGGAGGCGGTCTGATGGTCAGGGTGTCGGGGAAGGCATGGAGGTTCGGCGACGATGTCGATACGGATCAGATAATACCTGCCGAAAGGCTCCTCGCAGGGAACCTGGAACATCTGGGAGATTTCATCTTCGAGAAGGTCAGGCCGGGCATGTCCGGATCGGTCGCCGACGGGGATTTGCTGGTCGCCGGAAGGAACTTCGGTTGCGGGTCGTCGAGGGAGCATGCGCCCATGTCCCTCATGCAGGCGGGCTTCTCCGCAGTGGTGGCATCCTCTTTCTCGCGCATATTCTACAGGAACGCGGTGAACATCGGTCTGTTGGCCGTAGAATGCGGGACCGATATACCGGAGGGGCACACGGTATCCGTGGACACCTCGACAGGGAAGGTGCGCGACGAGACATCCGGGACAGAATACTCTTTCCCGCCGTATCCGGAGTTCATCGGGATGCTCGTCGAATGCGGCGGGCTCATGAATGCGATCAGGGAGGGAAAGATATGAACCATCTGGCCATCGTGCCCGGGGACGGCATAGGCAAAGAGGTCGTGGATGCGGGGATCACAGTCCTGGAAGCAGTGTCCCAGATATCGTCCTTCGATTTCGACGGAGAGATGATGGACATCGGTGCGGAGAGGTACCTCTCCACCGGGGAGCTTCTCACGGAGCAGGATCTGTCCGACCTAAGATCCAAGGATGCGGTCTATTTCGGGGCCGTCGGGGACCCGAGGGTCCGTCCCGGGGTCTTGGAGAAGAACATCCTCCTGAAGATGAGGACTGCCCTGGACCAGTACATCAACCTGCGTCCCGTGCGTTCCTGGCATCCGCTCGGGCCGTTGAAATCGGATGCTGATTTCGATATACACTTCATAAGGGAGAACACCGAGGATTTCTATCTCGGCGCCGGCGGGCGCTTCGGCGGAGGCCATGGCAGCCGCGGCGACATCAACATCATGCGCAAGCTGTACTCTTTGGATATGACCGTGACGGCCGCGTCCGAACCGGACATGGAATTCGCTTACGAAGTCGGGGTGATATCAAGGGCGGGTGCCGAGAGGTTCGCGGACTATGCGTTCTCCCATGCAGCGGAGCGCGGCGAGGACAAGGTGACGTTGGTCGACAAGGCGAACGTATGCACCGATATCTACGGTCTGCTAAGGGAGGTCTTCGAAGAGAAGGCCTCTGAGCACGGCATGTCTCTGCAGTACATGTTCGTCGACGCCATGGCCATGGCCCTCGTGGCACGTCCCGGGTCGTTCGGCACCGTCGCCATGCCCAATATGTTCGGGGACATACTCACTGACCTGGGTGCAGAGATCCAGGGAGGTCTCGGCATGGGTGCCAGCGGGAATATCTGCCCGGACGGTGTGAGCATGTTCGAGCCCATACACGGATCCGCGCCCGATATCGCCGGCCGGGGGATGGCCAATCCCTTCGGGGCGATACTGGCGGCGGGCATGATGCTGGATCATCTGGGATACGGGGCGGAACGCGATATGATCGTGTCCGCTGTCGAAGGTTGCATAGCATCCGGCAAGACCACTGCGGACCTGGGCGGGGCGCTCAGAACTTCCGAGGTCGCGGCCGAGGTGTGCAAGAGGATATCGGAGGAATAAGCATGCTCACTTTGGAATTGACACTGGAATACGATGACCCAGAGACCGCGCACACGGTGTACGCGGCCCTGGAGCCGGATAACAAAGGCTACGTGGAGTCCAGCCTGGACGGTTGCGTGATACGTCTCCGCACCTCCGCTCCCGCCGCAGGCACCCTCAGGAACGCCGCCGACGACCTGATGGCCTGCGTTAAGATAGCAGAGGACGCCTCAGGCCTCGTCGGAGGATCCGCTGCGGACCTTGACGGCGATGCCCTTCTTGAATGAGGATATCTCATCCTTTATCAGCATCATGCGCCCGGTGGCGACGAACTTGTCATCCTTGTCGGTCACGATGACCTCGTCCATCGGCCTGAGGTCCTCGTCGCATCCCAGTGTGAACTGGCAGAACACGTTCCTCCCCTCCGATACGAACGGGACGGCATCGTCCATCACTACTATGCGCATGAACGGTGCCGGTACTGCCGCAAGCACCCTTCTGGCACCTTCTTCGCGAAGCGTGTACATGCCATCGGAAGCGCGCATGGAGAGCACATGCTCCCCGTTGGATATGACGTTCCTTATCTTGCCGGTCTTCTTGCTCGTGATGAGTTTGACCTCTCCCATGAAGAGGGCATCGGTGGCCGCAAGGCCGAACTGATAGCGTGAAACGGCCTTTGCACGGATCATGTCCGCGTCGTACTCCTGGTCGCCGTCGGGGATCTTCTCCGGGGTGATTGACTCTTCGAAGAACGACTCCACGAATCCGACTGCCACACACTCGGATTCCGTGTCGGTCTCCAGGTCGGTTATGTCGGGGAACAGGGATTGGGCGAGAGGGTACAGTTCGTCGAGCTCCGCGGGAACTGGGCCGAACGGAGACAGCACAATGGGCGTGTAACCTGCCTTCCTCGCGCGGTCGAAGTCAGAAGCGTACGCCCTGCTGTACGGTTTCCCCCCATCGGGGAACAGGACAGCCTTCTTTGTCTCCGGAACATAGCGCTCCATTATCCTGGAGGCATATCTGGCGAACACGGGGCGGGCGCGGGTCTCGCATCCGGTGTAGAACAATGCGCTGTCCCTGCTGAGGGGGTCGGTCATCTCCATGAAGTCCCTGTGCTCCTTCAGCTTCCTGAGCGCGTCGAGCATCGCCGGGTGCCCCCTGCACCTGATCTCCGCAAGCTCCCAGAGGCGGCCCTCGCGGATGTACCTCTTCACCAGTGCCAGTTCGCTAGTGATCTGGTACAGGTTGTGGCGGGCGATGGTCTTCATCTTGGTCTTCTTCTCGAGCTTCTTGAGGGAATCGAGGGTGAGGCCGCGGCATGCGGGGCAGTTGCAGTCCAGGGACTGCATGTCCTGCAGGCGGAACGTGCCGTCGATGAACATCATCCTGTCGTCCCTGGCGAATTTGGCATAGGATGCAGAATCGAACAGGTCGCATCCCAGGAGGGTTGCGAGTGCGAGTATCATCGGGTGGCCTGCGCCGAACAGGTGCACTGGGCGGTTGGGGTTCAGACCCTTCTTCGAGGCGATGACGACATCGACGAGCTCGGAGTAGCGGTACTGCTCCATCAGTGGAACTACGCCGCCTATGGGGTGGACGTCGATGTCCATCGAGGCCATCTTCCTTGCGCAGTCCTCTCTGAGGTCAGGGAAGACGGAACCTTGGACGACGCCGTTGAGCATCATCTCGCCCTTCATCTCGCAGGCCTTGTTGGTCCTCTCGAGGGTGGTGACGATCGAATCCGCCGTCTGCTCCTTGGTCCAGAACGGCTCGGTGAATATGTCGAGCACGGTTCCGATGTCGGTCCCTATGCTCTTCTGGAATTCTATGATCTCCTCGTTGGTGAGCTCCACTTCACCGTACATGTGGCTCTGGAACGTACCGGAGTCGGTCATGATCACGCCGGGGAAGTCCAGCATCTCATGGAGGCCGACCGCCTGTGCCTTCTCCTTGAGGTCAGGGGTGTTCTTGATGATGTACGAATTGGTGATGAGCGCCCTGAACCCGAACTCGTCGTAGAGCTCGCGCGGGGGCACGGTGCAGATCTTCGGGTTAACCACGGGGAGAAGCGCCGGCGTCTCCAACGTCCCGGATCGGGTCTCGAATTTACCTATTCTCGCCAGGCCGTCCCTCTTTGTGATCTCGAACATATCGACTGCAACGTTAGGGTCTCATTTATAATGTTGCGCAGGCGCGCACGTCACTTGCTGGCGTCCACGTATGCCTTCGATATAGCGTTCTTCATCATGATGTCCGGGATGTCCTCGATGTATTCGCGGTTCCAGTCCAGGACCGGACGGTCGAAGACCACGACCTTGGGGCGGGAGCTTCCGCATTCTCCTTCGTTCTCCATCTCCGGATACTTGATCTCCAGGCCGTCGAGGATCTCTGCGACGCTCCTTCCGTTGATGTAGACCATGTTCCTTTCGCCTTCGACGGCGAATCCCGTGTTGTACTTGGTCAAGATCCCCGCAGACGACATCTCTCCGGTCAGCTTCTTCATGTAGCCGTCCATCTCTCCGGTCGTGGTCCTCCTGATCCCGTCGTTCTCCAAGGCCTTCCCCGAAAATCTGTACTCTATGTCCATGATCGGCATGCGATATGTATCGTTAACATTGTTAATAAATTTTTCACAGGGGAAGTACAAAATATCACGAGTCGGTACGAGTGGACATGCTCAGGATGTCCGCGGACGAGGAGTACAAGATGGTCATCGTCATGAGGAACGACCTCAAGATGTCCAAAGGCAAGATCGCCGCTCAAGCGGCACACGCAGCCGTCAATTGTGCATTCGCCTCCAAGAAGAAGGACCCCAAGACCTTTGACAAGTGGGTCTCCATAGGTCAGAAGAAGGTAGTGGTGAAGGTAAACTCGGAGGCAGAGCTCTTCGAGATCAAAGCCGTCGCTGACGCACAGGGGCTCATCAACTCCGTCATATCCGATGCCGGAAGGACCGAGATTGCCCCTGGCTCGGTGACGTGTCTGGGCATCGGGCCTGCCAAGGATTCCGATGTTGACAAGGTTACCGGCGAACTGCCGATGTTATGATGCATCGCGGACGCAGGCCCTGGTGTCCAGGGTATCGCCGTCCAAGGACATCAGGGAGTCCATGAACTGCATTTTGAAAGTACCCGGGCCGCCGCATTTCGATGCGGCCAATTCTCCGGCCACCGAGAATGCGGCGAGGGAAGCGGTCGCGGATCCGAGTATGTCATCCTTGCAGGCGCCGATGAAGCACCCCATCACGGATGCTGTCATGCACCCGGTTCCGGAGACCTGCTCCAATCTTATGTCCCCGTTGGTCACACTGTAGGTAGTTGTGCCGTCTGAGATGTAATCGGTGGCCCCTGTCATTGCCACCGTGCATCCAAGCGTGCCCGATAGGGATCTCACCGTCGCGGCAGGATCGCCGTCGAGTCCGGCGGAGTCCACGCCCCTGACCGCTCCGCCGATGCCCGAGAGTATGCCGATCTCGCCCGGATTCCCCTTCACTACGGCGACATCGACCTCTTCTAGGATCCTGAGCGCCGAGTCAGTCCGGTACGGGGACGCTCCGACTCCGACAGGATCGAGGATCACGGGAGCTCCCGCACCGTTGGCGGTTTTCCCGGCTGCGATCATGATATCGAGGGTCCTTTCGTTCACAGTGCCGATATTCAGGACGATTGCTGACGAGATGGAAGCAAGAACGGAAGCGTCATCGGCTTGGTCGGACATGACGGGGGATCCGCCGATGCATATGGTCGCATTGGCGCAGTCGTTGACGGTGACATAATTCGTTATCTGAAGAACAAGGGGGACCGATGACCTCACTTTCTCGAGGAAGCCTGATGCGCGAGCATACATGCTCACGAATCAAATGAGGGCATATGAATATCTTTCTAGGGTCATCAACTGAGTTCGCGCCTGATGATCAGGAACGCACCTAGAATGACTGCTCCGGCGGCCATCCATTTGACATAATCCGGCGTAGACTGCAGGAACGACTCGCCGACGGAACCCTCATCACCTGTTGGTATGTCGTATGCACCTTGCGAATCCGATGTATCAACCTGCACTATCCCGTTGTTGAGAAGTGCGATACCCGAACCGACGGCTATCACGACTGCCAGCACGACGACGGCACCAGCGATTCTGCTGCTGTTCATTCTATGCTTTGACATGTTGGGTTAATAATCCTATGATTTGTATTTAAACATTGCTAATGATTGACACGGTGGACGGGGTGGGCATCGTAAAAAATCCGACGATTTAGATGCGTTTACGGGAAGTATGTGCAAAAAGGAGAACAAATCCGAACAAAATGGTCCCCACCGCTATCCCTTTGACATACGTGGGTGTATCGATATGATCATCGATGTCGCCTGCTGTTGAGTCTTCACCAGGTATCGAAGGCACATCGGTGACATCATCTGATGCTGGCCCGTTGCTACTGACCATGCCATTGCTGACGAGGACGAGGGCAGAGATGATCGCCATGGTAATGGCGACTGTGAGAATCAGATTCGCCATATTGCGGTCGTTCAGATTATCGCCTCACTTATATGGTAATCATCGTTTAATACATATTTGGTGCGATGTTAGTTATGTTAAGACGATTCACCGATGAAGTATGCGCAAGTGGGCCCTGCGATGAACAACACGTCACGGACTGCGGTTCGTAGCGAGAAAGCAGGTCATCTGTGAATGCAATAAGACATCGCTCTGTGTCTGCGATATTCGATTTTCCTGTACGATGATCCCATGAGGAACCGTCGGCGTCGTATCATTCGGATAGCGGTCTCGCACGCCTTATGATGTCGCGGAGGTTCCTCACGGCAGCTGGGATGTCTTCCTTTGCGGCGACGGCGGAGATGACGGCCGCACTGTCGGCGCCTGCGAGGATCACGTCGCGGATGTTATGCTCGTTGATCCCGCCGATGGCGACCACTGGGATGTTGACTGCGGTGCAGACGTCGTGGAGGGCGTCAAGGCCGAGCGCAGGTCCTGCATCGTCCTTGGAAGAGGTGTCGAACACAGGACCGAATCCTATGTAGTCCGCTCCGTCCGCCTCGGCTTTCCTGGCTTCCTCTACAGTCTTGGTGGAGATCCCGATTATCATAGCGTCACCGGTTATGGCGCGGGCTTCCGAGATGGGCATATCTCCTTGACCCAGATGCACGCCGTCCGCGCCGACTTCCATCGCGATGTCCAATCTGTCGTTGATGATGAAGAATGCATCCCTCTCCTCGCAGAGCGGCTTGATGGACATGGCCTGTTCTATGATTTCGGCATCGGGAACCCCTTTCATGCGCAGCTGGATGACATCCGCCCATCCTTTCAGGGCCTCTTCCGCGACCTCTGCGTGGGAGCGTCCAAGGGAGCAACGGTCGTCGGTGATGACGTACAAATCGAACATGCCCGGAAATCCGCCATTCTGTATAATAACGGTGCGGAGGTCCTATCCCGTCCTTGTCGTGGCACCCTCGCGCGCGCCCTAAATAGCTATAAATAGAGGGGTTTCATAGCCATGCACGGTAAAATGACTGGCGAAGAGAATGAAACAGTCGAGAAACGCGACAGGGATCCCATCGTATGGACCTGCCTCGTCGTTCTTATGATAGCATCGGTTGCGGTATTGGGGGTCTACGTCAATGACAACTACATTTCCGCGGGGCCTTCAGCGGCCAATGGGAACACCGTTGAAGTGGACTTTATAGGCACGCTCTACGGAGAGTACGGTGCCGACAATGCAGCCGTCTTCGACACCTCGCTCTGGTCTGTTGCCAACAACGAGAGCATCCTGAAGACCAACGACTTCACTCTCAAGTCGGAGAGCAGTTACAAACTCTCCAGCGTCACAATAGGGAAGAAGGCGTATCTGTCGGCTTTCGAGAACGCCATCATAGGCATGAAGGTAGGAGAAACCAAGAACATCACGATTAGCGTCGGAGACGGGTATTACTCTGATGTGAGCTCCTATGTGACCTACAATGCTGACAGCACATTCACATGCTACATGACCGAGAACTTCCCCAAGGAGTCCTTCGAGTCCCTTTACGATACCACGATCACTTCGACACTGGACGATCTTACATCCCCCTACGGATGGAAGGCATCGGCAGTCCTGAACAGCACGGACAACACGGTCGATGTGACATACTATGCCACTGCTGGTACCGAGTATGTCGCTCTCGACAACACCATGGGCAAGGTCAACACCCAGGTGAAATCCGTATCCGGCGGCATGATCACCTACTCCTATGAGGTCGAGAGGTACACTGCTCTCTCCGTGAGCGAGACCGGCGTAACTTCGATCCAGCAGTTGGAGGTCAAGCAGGGCCTCAAGACGCTCTACATCGACGAAGTGACCGTGAGCGGCAACGCTGTTTCCTCGTACGAGATCAAGGACATCAGCCTGTCGTCGAGCGTTACCGTGTCGAAAGAGATCTACAACGAGGTTCTGCACTTCCAGATAACCCTCAAGTCGATCGCCAAGTCGACGAAGTAAACCTGATCCAGCGGCGGATCCCCCAGCGGGTCCGCCGCATCATTTCTTTTCGATCCCCAGCGGATTTTTCTTGAAGATGGATGTTTGAGGCACGGCATGTCGCATTGCCGGTGCACAGGGCATGTAGGAAAATGTGAGCCCCGTCCGTGACGGGGAAAGGGCATCAAAGGATGCTTTCCAGTTTAGCGACCACGTCTTCCGGATCGGTACCCAGTATTCTGATTGAACGCTCGCCTTTCCCCTTGCCGCTGTCCACTATGGCGTCGGGGGTGGATCCAACAGATGCTATGGCCTCGATGGTGGCGTCGGCAACGCTCCTGTCGCTCCTCCTGTCCATCTCGGCGATGACGAATCCGACCTCTTCCATGACCTCAAGTATATCGTTCCTCAGGGCGATGTTCATGATCGACCTTGATTTCGGATCCGTCTTGAGGGTCGCGAGAAGTATGTACGACAGCTGTTCGGCGGCGCCGAATTTGGCAGACCCGTTCTTCCTGACGATGCCGTTGTGCACCGCGATACGTCTCTCCACGGCCGCTATGTCCTCCGGCCCTGCGGGGTCCGGCATGGAGTACGCGATGTTGATGCCCGCCTCCGGGACCATCTTCTCGGGTATCATCCCCACTATGTCGACTGCCGCCGCGTCCACGGCATCGAGGACACTGAACCTTGCGGATTCGTTGTGCATCTTGACCATCGGGTTGACGGCCTTCACGCCCTTCCCGATCGCGTATGCCGAGGCCAGGGACTCTTGGATCAGTTCCCTGGATTGGAGGACCGAGTTTACGATATCGGTGCCGTTGGCCATGTATGCGGTGATGTACGATGACAATGTGCAACCGCTGCCGTGTCCGGAGGCCCGGAGTCTGGGCTTCTCGATCTTGGTGAATTCCGATGAAAGGTAAAGATAATCAATGACCGTCTTGCCGCTCATGTGTCCGCCTTTGAGGAGCACTGAACTGCCCTCTTTGCCGATGAGCTCGCAGGCGAGCATGGCATCGTCCTCGTTGCGGATCTTCATCTTCGCGAGGATCTCCGCCTCGTCCTTATTGGGCGTGACAAGTTCGCAGATCGGCAAAAGTTCCCTCTTCAGGGATCTGGACATATCGGTTGTGGAGAGCGCATCCCCCACTGTCGCGACCATCACCGGGTCGACGATCAGTGGCATGTCATGGTCTTCCAGGACATCAGCGACCGTCTCGACGATCTCGGGACTGTAGAGCATCCCCGTCTTCACAGCTTTTATGTCCATGTCCTTAAGGACAGTATCGAGTTGGATTTTCACGAATTCTTCATCTATCGGTAGGATAGACGCGACTTCGCGCGTATTCTGGGCCGTCACGGCGGTGATGACGCACGCCGCGTGCACGCCTATGGAGGCCATGGCCTTCACGTCCGCCTGTATACCTGCACCGCCGCAGGAATCTGAACCCGCGACAGTAAGAGCGCATCTCATAAGGAAACAATACGATTGTCCTATTTAGATAGATTGAGGACATTGTATGTTCTGTGCGGGATCCGACCGCACATGATGGTGAATGCCACGTATCTCCGCATGCGCTGTGACGATCCGTCTTGCGACAGCGGTGGGCTGTATGCAGGTGTTCCGATCGCCTGTGGGGTTGCGAGGGGTCCGGGCAGTGGCATGGATAACTCATGGTGCATCTCCGATAGCAACATGGATCCGAGAATGCCCCGGCTGCAGATACAACATTCTTTTTCACACGGAATCGTCAAAGGACCAGTTCCAAGATATCAGGATGCATTTCCGTATATCGGCAGATGATAAATATTTCTATCAGCGGAATAATTGCGATACTGTGCACACCTTCATCCTGGCCGTGGTCGCGTTGGTGTTGGGTTACCTGATCTACGGCAAGCTCGTCGATACCGTCTTCCATCCGGATGACAGGCCGACGCCTGCTGTAGCATCCTGCGACAACATGGATTATGTCCCGATGCCGAAGTGGAAGGCGTTCATCATACAGTTGCTCAACATCGCCGGCACCGGGCCGATATTCGGTGCGGTCATGGGAGCAATGTGGGGTCCTGCCGTTTTCGTATGGATCGTCTTCGGTTCCATCCTCGGCGGTGCCGTCCACGACTATATGAGCGGCATGATGTCCATAAGGAACAACGGTGCATCTGTCACCGAGCTCATTGGCAAATACTTGGGGAAATACATCAAACTGATATTCCTTCCATTCTCGATACTCGTCCTGATACTCGTCGCCGCTGTATTCACAAGGAGCGCGGCCGATCTTTTCACGATCATTTTCGGTATCGATGTATGGGTATGGATCGTCATCATCATGGCGTACTTCTTCATCTCCTGCGTGCTTCCGATAGACCAGATCATCGGACGCATATACCCGGTGTTCGGCATAATCCTGACAGTCATGGTCATTCTGCTTTTGTTCGGGACGGTCGCGTGCGGATACTCGATCCCCGATCTGACGTTCGAGAACCAGCATCCGGAAGGTCTGCCGATGTGGCCGTTCATGTTCATCACCGTCGCTTGCGGTGCAATATCCGGGTTCCATTCCACGCAGTCGCCGATGATCGCGCGCTGCATGACAGACGAGAGGCAGGGCAGATGGATATTCTACGGCGCGATGATAGCCGAGGGGTTCATCGCGCTCTGCTGCGCCGCCGCGGCACTTGCGTTCTACGGGAACGGAGGAGGGATATACGCAGCGGTGCAGTCGTCCGGTGTATCGACCACGATCTACAACATCTCGTTGTCCACCATCGGGATCGTCGGCGCCATGCTCACGACGATAGGAATTGCGATCTGCCCGATAACCAGCGGAGATACCGCGCTGAGGTCGGTTCGTCTGATAATCATGGACATCATGAAGGTGAAATCCACCGACAAGAAAGCCATACCGTTGATAACCACTGCCATAGTGATCATCGTGTTCTGCCTTCTGTTCATCGATTTCAACATACTTTGGCGTTACTTCTCGTGGTCTAATCAGGTGATGGCAACGGTCGTCCTCTGGGCGGCGACCGTGTATCTGGTCCTGAACTGCAAGAAGGTGTACTATTCGGTGATCACCTTCCTTCCGGCGCTGTTCATGTCGGCGGTGACGGTCACATACATCTTCACAGCATCCGAGGGTTTCGGTGTAGATTATACGATATCGGTCTATGTAGGGATTGTGGCGGCGGTCATATTGGGCATGATCTTCCTGCTGTTGGTGAAATGGAACAGGTTCTCCGATTTCGAAGCGGAAAGCAGGATCGATCGATGAGGTTTCGTCAGCGGATCGCAGTTCCACGGTTCTTCTCGGCCAAATCGGGCTCATGATGTCCCGTGTGCCCTTCCTCATCGTCCCAGGTGCATGTCGGCCGTCTTCGGGAGAAGTATCCCGGCAACATGCAACATCGGATGGCGCTCTTGGGATCGGTGCATCGATGTCCATCCCGAATGCTGCCTGGATCCTGCTATATTCCATCGCGTTGACGCTCGGTTTCTCTGTGTTATTTGCCAGACGGATGCGCGGATGCGACGGCGGTAATGCGGCCGTAACAGCATAACACGACCGGCGGGACGTTGTTTCAACGTTTCATCGCTATCCGCAATCCACAATCCTTATAACATGTGCTGTTCTTCTCGCGGATGATGAAGATCAGCACGACGCATTTCGTCCTCCAGGGGAATTCGGATTACAAGGACCTCGCACCCGTGTTCCCGGATATACTCAGGACGCTTCTCAAAGAGATCGATCAGGTGCCCGAAGAAGAGGAGATCATGCAGATGTTCATCGATCTGAATGTCGCCGACCTCGAGCGCAACAGGAAACCCGAGGGATACAACAGGAAAGGTAAGATCAGGTTGATCTTCCCGATCGACAGGAAGGAATTCTACATCAAGACCTACAACAAGCCATCGGACCTGACCAAAGTCTCCGAGAACATCAAGGAGATGCTCACGTCCGCGGGTATAAAGTACCTCGTCACTCTGAACGACAACGTCGATTACTGACGGACCTCTTTTAAGTACGTCCACTGTATCTCGGGCGACATGGCAGAAATGACGCCCGAACAGTTGGACGAATTGATCGCATCATCAGTGGAGAACTTCATGACCTACGCCATGGAGAAGGAGCTCACCCCCGAGGTCTTCACATATATACTGTCCCATACCCTGTGCGAGACCATCATCACGTGCTACGATGAGCCCAAGAAGGTCCTGGAGGAGATGATCGTCAACATCCGCACGCTGATGTCGATGATGTCCGGGGAGATAACCCCCGAACAGCTCCAGGATGCCCTGGCATCTGTCGAGAGATCAGTCGAGTAAGGCTTCCCAGCATTTCCCGATCAGGAGTTTCTCCTGGCGGACCCTCTCTTCACGGATCATCAGCATCTCCATGGCTTCGGAGAGCTGCATGTCCGTGGACAGGGGCGATGTCCCGCCGTAGGAGTTCCTGCGCTCAACGCATCTGACCACCGGCAGGATGTCGAAGACATCCTCTGTGATGGCGGGGCTGAAACTCTGCAGCTCGTCCATGGAGAGTCCATCGAGCTGTTTTCCGGATTCTATGCAGTACCTTACCGCGGCACCTACTATGCCGTGAGCTTCGCGGAAGGGCACATCCTTGGTAACCAGATAATCCGCGAGGTCCGTGGCGTTGATGAAACCGGAAGTGGTCGCATCCAGCATGCGGTCGGTGTAGAAAACGGCCGTGGATATCACCTTGGACATGATCCTGACGCAGGATCCGACGGTGGCGAGCGACGACATGAGGGGGGCCTTGTCCTCTTGAAGGTCGCGGTTGTAGGTCAGCGGCAGGCCCTTGGTCATGAC
>CAZLEI010000016.1:15943-32833 GCA_964558505.1 uncultured Methanomassiliicoccales archaeon
CCTTGTCCTCTTGAAGGTCGCGGTTGTAGGTCAGCGGCAGGCCCTTGGTCATGACCAGCATGGTGACCAGTCCGCCGATGACGCCCCCTGTTTTTCCGCGGACGAGCTCCGCGATATCGGGGTTCTTCTTCTGGGGCATGATCGACGAGCCTGTGGTGTACTTGTCGTCCATCTCGACGAATCCGAACTCGGGCGATGACCACATGACCAACTCCTCGCAGAGCGAGGACAGATGCACGGACGTCATCGAGGCACAGAACGAGAGCTCGGTGACGAAGTCGCGGTCGCTGACGGAATCCATGGAATTCTCGGTGGGCTTGGTGAATCCGAGGGCCTCGGCGGTCATCTTCCTGTTTATGTGGTAAGTGGTCCCGGCGAGGGCCGCCGAGCCCAGCGGGCAGCGGTTCAGCCTCTCGAAGGCATCCATGAACCTGTCGGCATCGCGGTCCAGCCTGAAGACGTGCGCCATCATGTGCTGGGCCAGCGTAACCGGTTGGGCATGCTGCATGTGCGTGAACCCGGGCATGACGGTGTTGCCGTTCTCCTCGGCGACCTTCATGAGGCTGGATATCAGGTCCCCGATGCCCTCGACCGTGTCGAGGACGGCGTCCCTGAGGTACATCCTGAAATCGGTGGCGACCTGGTCGTTGCGGCTCCTGCCGGTGTGGAGCTTCCCGCCTGCAGGGCCGATGGCCTCTGTGAGCCTGAATTCCACATTGGTATGGATGTCCTCGAGTTCGGGGTCGAGAGGGAACCTCTCATCCTCGATCTCGGAATCTATGGCCTTGAGGCCCTCTATTATGGCGTCCGCGTCATCCGCGGGGATGACATTGCATGCTTTCAGCATCCTTACGTGGGCCAGCGACCCCATCACGTCGTAGCGTGCAAGGGCCGAGTCCACATCCAGGGACGAGGTGAATGCCAGGGTCGAGTCGTCCATCCTGCCGGAGAACCTTCCCGACCAGAGGGCCTGCTGGGCCATGATATCACTTCTTCTTGTGCGCTCTGGCTGTCGTCTCGTTGGGGAGTCCCCAGCAGTAGATGAAGCCCACGGCGGCCGTGTGGTCGAAGCTGTCGCCCTTGGCGTATGTGGAGAGTCCGGAATCGTACAGGGAGTACGGGGATTTCCTTCCGACGGTGACCGCGCTGCCCTTGTAGAGCTTCACGCGGGCCGTACCGGTGACGAACCTCTGGGATTCGGTGATGAACGCCTGCAGGGATTCGCGGAGGGTGCCGAACCAGAGACCGTTGTAGATCAGTTCGGAATACTTCTGCTCGATGCCCCTCTTGTACTCGATGAGGTCCTTCTGCATCGTGATGGCCTCCATGGACCTGTGGGCGGTCATGATGACCGTGGCCGCAGGGCATTCGTAGGTCTCCCTGCTCTTGATGCCGACAAGACGGTCCTCCACATGGTCGATGCGGCCGACGCCGTGCTTGCGGGCGATGGCATCTATCGCGGCGATGAGGTCCACGCCTTTCATCTTCTTTCCGTTGAGGGCGACGGGAACGCCTCCCTCGAACTCGATCTCCACGTACTCGGGCTGGTCGGGCGCATCCTGAGGTCTGACGGTCCAGTCCCATGCATCCTCTGGAGGCTCCACCCACGGGTCCTCGAGGATGCCGCATTCGCAGCTGCTCCCCCAGAGGTTCTCGTCCCTCGAGTAGGGGCTCTCCTTCTTGATCTTGATCTCGACGCCGTTCTTCTGGGCGTATTCTATCTCCTCTTCGCGGGTCATGACCCACTCCCTCATGGGGGCGATGATCTTCAGCTCAGGGTCCAGGGATATGATGCCGACGTCGAACCTGACCTGGTCGTTGCCCTTCGCTGTGCAGCCGTGGGCGATGTACTTGGCGCCCTCGCGCTTGGCGACATCGACGAGCGTCTTCACTATGAGTGGCCTGGCGATCGCGGTGCTGAGGGGGTAGATGTTCTGGTAGATGGCATTGGCCTGTACGGAGGGCCAGATGTAGTTCTCGACGAAGTCGTCCTTGACATCGACGAAATCCGCTTTTATGGCGCCGTTCCTCAGGGCGCGGGCGACTATGTCATCGCTGCTGGGGGGCTGTCCGACGTTGATCGCGATGGCGATAACATCGAGGTTGTACTTGTCCTGGAGCCAGCGGATGGCCACGGATGTGTCGAGACCACCGGAGTATGCGAGAACTATCTTGTCCCTTGCGGAACCGGATTTGCTGTTGCTGCAAGCCATGATATCATCTGTGCGTACTTCTTAGGTGCTTATTAACCCTTTTCGGGATACTGTGCGCAATCGGACAACAAACAGGGCCCGATGTGATATGATGGACAATCCGCACTTCGGCGGGATTCCCCGGGACCGACGTCATTGAAGGTCAGAACACAACCTGTCGCCCAGGAGCCAAATTCGTTACTATGTTAACGCGTCCGACAACTCGTGTTCCATATGGAACAATACCTTTTTAATGCTCATTGCCATGATTGCAATTCCAATTATTGGACAGGAGAAATGCACAGATGTACAAGATCGGAATAATCGGAGGCACGGGATACACCGGCGGAGAGCTGGCCCGTCTGCTTTGCACCCATCCCGGTGTGGAGATCGCCGCCATGACATCCCGCCAGAACGCGGGCAAGGCAGTGAGCGACATCCACACCTTCCTCAAAGGGTACGCGGACATCCCATTCACGGAGAAGATATCCGATACGTCCGATCTCGATCTCGTCTTCGTGGCGACCCCTCACGGCGTGGCCATGAACGAGGTGCCCGTCCTGTTGGGGGCAGGCGTGAAGGCGATCGACCTCTCCGGAGATTACCGTCTGCACGATGTCTCCGCCTACACCAAATGGTACGGTCACGAGCACACGGACACCGAACATCTGAAGGATGCGGTCTACGGACTCCCGGAGCTGTTCCGCGACGATCTGAAGGGAGCAGACCTCGTGGCCAACCCGGGGTGCTACGCCACCGCATGCATATTGGCGGCCGCGCCCATGGTGAAGGCAGGGCTTGTCGACAGCGATATCATATTCGACGCGAAAAGCGGTACCTCGGGCGCGGGGATGGTCCCGTCGCCCCGTACGCACCATGCTTTCTGCGGCGAGAGCATAATCCCGTACAGCGTGGGCACGCACCGCCACACGCCTGAGATAGAGATGGCATTGGACGCCTGCTCCGGCGGGAAGTCCGAGGTGCTGTTCACGCCGCACCTCCTGCCCATCGTCCGCGGGATCCTGTCCACATGTTACATGAATCTTAAGAAGGGCATGTCCGCCGAAGATGTGTCCGCGGTCTACGAGGAACAGTACGGCGGCGAACCGTTCGTTCATTATGTCGAAGAGCCCTCGATACGCGCAGTGGTCGCATCGAATCACGCGCAGGTCGGGAGCAAAGTCATCGGGAACAAGGTCGTGGCCTTCGGAGCCATAGACAATCTCGTCAAAGGTGCGTCCGGGCAGGCGGTTCAGTGCATGAACCTGATGCTCGGGCTGGAAGAGACTGCCGGGCTGGACTGGCCCGGACTGGGGGTATGAAAATGGTAGAGATTATTGAAGGGGGTATAACGACCCCGCAGGGATTCAAGGCGGCCGGCGTCCACAGCGGCGTCAAATACCGCGCGCTTGATCTCGGGATGCTGTATTCGGAAGTGCCTGCCAGCGCTTTCGTCGGGTACACGAGCAACGCGGTCAAGGCCGCGCCTGTCCAAGTGATGATGAAGGAGAACTCTCCCGTGCTGTCCGCAGTAGTGGTGAACAGCGGGAACGCCAACGCACTCACCGGGCGCCGCGGCATAGAGGATGCGATGTCGATGAAGCAATCCGTGGCGGCCGAGCTGAATCTCGACCCGAAGGAAGTGGGCGTTATGTCCACCGGCCTCATCGGACGTTTCATGGACATGCACAAGATCCGCTACGGCATCTCCAAGGCCGCACGCGAACTGGAGACCGGCCGCGAGGCCGACGATCTCCTCGCCGAGGCCATAATGACCACGGACACGATCAAGAAGGAGTGCGCTGTGCGCACCCGTCTGAGCGACGGCACCCTCGTGTATATCGGAGCGATATCGAAGGGGAGCGGCATGATCTCCCCCCACCTGCGCGTCCTGCACGGGACCACACTGTCCCTGGTCACGACCGATGCCAAGCTCTCGCCCGCATTCGGGGCGAAATGGCAGGGGATACTGGATGACAGCATGAACATGGTGTCCGTCGACGGGGACCAGTCCACCAATGACACCTGCATCCTCCTCGCCAACGGGAAGGCCAACGGAAACTGCGCCGACGAGGACCCCAAATTCTACGAGGCGCTCAAGATAGTCATGACCAAGATCGCACGCACCATCGCCATGGACGGCGAGGGCGCGACCAAGCTCATCGAGGTGCAGATCACCGGGGCGAAGACGAAAGAGGATGCCCGCAAGGCGGCCAAGACGATCATCGATTCACCGCTGGTAAAATCGGCCATATTCGGATCCGACCCCAACTACGGACGTATCATGATGGCGCTCGGTAACAGCGGATGCGAGTTCAACCTCGAGGATGTACGCCTGACCATCAAGGGCGGGGACATGGAGGTCCCTATACTGGATGCGGGCGCGCCGGTGTTCCAGGAGGAACGCTCCGTGGAAGTGGTCCGCATGGCGATGGACAACAAGGAGGTCACAATACTGGTGGATCTCGCCATCGGCAACGAGACCGCCACGGCATGGGGATGCGACCTGACATATGATTACGTCCGCATAAACGCGGAATACGCCACATGAGGGTTGGGGATGGACGACGTCTATCTTCTGAAGTTCGGCGGTAACGCCATACGCGGCCACGACGACCTCATGCGCCTGTCCGGGGAGATAGCCCAGCTGATCCGCGACGGCGCGAAGATCGTGCTGGTCCACGGCGGGGGCCCCGAGATCTCCGCCGAGATGGAGAAGCGCGGCATGACCCCCAGGAAAGTGGCCGGTCTAAGGATAACGGACGCGGAAGGTCTGGAGGTCGCCACCGAAGTGCTCCGCGGCCTCAACGGCGATGTCGTCGGATGTCTAGAAGAGTGCGGGGTGAAGGCCCTGGGCATGCCCGGGTACTTCGTGACCGAGTGCGTCCGTAAACCTCCGGTCAAAGCTGTCGAGGACGGCACTGAGATCCTGGTGGACCTCGGATTGGTGGGGGAAGTGTCGGGAGTGGACGTTCAAACCGTCGAGGACCTGCTAGCCGAAGGGATAACGCCCGTCGTGTACCCGATAGGTGCGATGGCCGACGGCAGCCACCTCAATGTAAACGCCGACACAATGGCCTCCGGCTTGGCTGCCGGCATCAAATGCAAAGAGATGATAACGATAACCGATGTCCCCGGGATACTGCTGGACATAAACGACCCCGCGTCGAAGGTCGATTGCATATCGCTCCCGGAGGTGGACAGGCTGATCGCTGACGGGACGATATCCGGCGGGATGATCCCCAAAGTTGAAGCATGCCGTGCGGCGCTCCTGTCGGGCGTGGCGGCGGTGCGCATGGTGAACGGGAAGGACCCCCGGTCGATAGTGTCCGACGTGATGCAGAACAAGCCTCACGGCACAGTCATAGTGAAGTGATAGTATGAAATTCGAAGAGATAAAGGAGAAGAGCTCCGAGTACCTGTTCCAGAACTACGGGCGCATGGACCTCTCCTTCACACATGGGAAAGGAGCGTACCTGTACGACACCGAGGGGAAGGAGTACCTGGACCTCGTGGCCGGGATAGCAGTGAACTCCATCGGCTACTCCCACCCTCAGTGGGTGGCCGCGATGCAGGAGCAGGTCTCCAAGATGGTGCACGTGTCCAACCTCTACTACATCGAGGAACAGGCGGTGCTGGCGGAGAAACTGGCCTCCATCACGCCCAAGGGCCTGGACCGCACGCTGTTCGTGAACAGCGGAGCGGAGGCGAACGAGGGCGCGCTCAAGGTCGCCGTCCGCAAGACCGGGCGCAAGCACGTCGTGTCCGCTTACAACTCGTTCCACGGACGCACAGCAGCCTCGCTCGGGGCGACAGGGCAGACGAAATACCAGGATTCGTTCCAGCCTCTGATAAGCGAAGCGTTCTCTTATTTCGATTACAACGACCTGGAATCTCTGAAGTCAGCGGTGACCAAGGATACTGCGGTCGTCATGCTCGAGCCGATCCAGGGAGAGGGAGGCGTCGTTCCTGCGACCGAGGAGTTCTTCAAAGGGGTCCGCGATGTCTGCGACGATACCGGGGCGCTCATGTCCGTGGACGAGGTCCAGACTGGCATGGGACGCACCGGGGAGTGGTTCGGTTGCGACCTTTTCGGCGTGGTGCCCGATATAATCACCATGGCGAAGGCCCTCGGCGGAGGCACCCCGCTGGGCGCCGTGACCACCACGGACGACATCGCGTCGGTGATGGTCCCCGGCACTCACGGAACGACGTTCGGAGGGAATCCCCTCGTCTGCACGTCCGGCAGCGCCGTGATCGACATCATGAAGAAGGAGCACCTGGTGGAGAACTCCGCCAAGCTCGGTGCCGAATGGAAGAAGGACATCATCAACCTGGGAAGCCCGAAGATCAAGGCAGTGCGCGGCCACGGGCTGATGATAGGCATCGAGATGTCTCCCGAGGATGCGAAAGGGTTCCAGAAGCATTGCTTCGGCAAAGGCGTGCTCGTCAACGTCTGCCACGGCAACACGGTGCGTCTGATACCGCCGCTCGTCGTGGGCAAGGCGGAGAAGGACCGTTTCATGGATCTTCTCGGAGGATACCTTTGAACCGGTCCCGGCCCCCTCCGGGGGGTCGGGAAAACCACATTGCACTACGATCACGGTGCATCCGGCATTCTTGACGACGCATTCCGAAACGCTTCCGAGTCTGAACCCGTCGATCAGGCTCTTGTTAGAGCGTCCCACCACCAAGGTGCCGACGTCCATCTTCTCTGCAGTCTCCAATATCATCTGGCAGGCCTTGCCGACCTCGATGATGATGTCCGCCGTCACTCCTGCCGCCTCTGCCTTGGCCTTGGCGGATTCAAGATACTCGTCCACTCTGTGCGTCTCGGCGTCGAGGTCCTCGGTCGCATCGGCCATCACGGAGAGTATATGCAGTTTTCCGCCGAACGCCTTTGCCATGGATATCGAATAATCCAAAGCATTTCCGGTGTAATCGGTTCCGTCATATGCGAGAAGTATGTTCATGATCGCCGACTCGCCATGCGCATTTATAAATCAGGTGCGGAAATCATAAAGAAATCATAAGACACCGCTGTCTGATATGTTTCGTAATCTTTGAATTATGTCCATAATAGAACATATATACACCTTAAGCACTTCCAATCGTCATGTCAAAAGGCCTGTCCAAGGAGAGTCTTGCCGAAAAGACCAGGATATACATCGATGCTCACCCCAGTGTGAAAGATTGTGTGGCAAAAGGTCTCATAAACTACTCTTCTCTGGCGCGCACGATCATGAAGGATCTGGATCTGGAGAACGAAGAAGCAGTGATGATCGCATGCCGCCGTTACGCGGGGAAACTCAACATAACCACAGATCACGAGCTCAGCATCCTGAACATCCTCAAGGACAGCAGGCTGGAGATGAGGACGAAGACTTGCATCGTCACGGCCAAGAACGACTGGACGGTCCTTCACAAGATGGACAATCTGTTCAAGGACCTCTGGAACGAGAATTCGATAATGCAGGTCGTACAGTCCGCCAGCGCGGTGACCATCATCGCGGACCGGATGCTCAAGGACCGCATCATGGACACCGTCGGCAGATTCAACATAATCAAGGTCAGGGAGAATCTCGTGGAGATCGCCGTCAAGAGCCCCGAGAAGATAGTGGACACGAGCGGTGTGATCGCATACCTGATAACCAACCTGTCCGATGCTGGCATCAACATCGAGGAGACGGTCAGCTGTCACACCGATACGATATTCATCGTCGGCGAGGATGACATGATCGATGCGTACTCTGTGCTCACCAAGTGCATCCAGAGCGCCGAATCCACGGTCAAGAACTGATTTTCAAACTTCATCTCTGCGACCTCGGGTCATGTCCGGGGTCGCGGTGCATCCTCATCGCGGTAGCTGCGCGTATGAACACCCGGATCATGACCCCGACGAACACGGCCGCCAGAACGGTCCCGAGGCCGACGCTCCCGAGCGTTCCTAAGCATATGATGCACGTGATTGCCGATATGGCAACCATCGTGCAATCGAAGCAGACCTTCACCTTGGGGAACGGCGCCTTGTACTTCACCGATATCGCTTGTATGGTCGCCTCTCCTGTCAGCGGAGGCAGACCGGTCGGGAGGGAGATGAAGATCCCGGCGGCGATGATGGCGATGCTGCACCCCATCAGTGCAAGGCGGAACATGATGTCATCGCTCACGGGGATGTAAACGGCGAGCGAGTTGCAAAGGCTGGTGAAATATCCGAATATCAACGCGACCGGCAGTTGGAGCAGGGCGGTGTTCTTGAAACCATCCCCGAGGATCAGTTTCTGAACGCCGATCAGCAGGGCGAAATAGACTATCGTGACCATGCCCATGTCCACACCGGTCAGCAGGGCAACCGTGTACGGGATGCTGCTTATCGGGCTCACTCCGAGCCCTGACCTGATGGATACGGATACGCCGAAGGCGACCATCAGCAGGCCGCCGATATACGCAACATAGCTTCTCCAGGTGTATTGCATCCCGTCACCGGAAGCCGTCCACATGATGGTGTTATTTGATGTTTCGCAGGTTAATCGCAGATATCCTGTTCGCAGCAGGCACATCTGTGAATGCTTATGAACGATAAACGCAGTCATGTCGCAATGGACCTCTTCGAATACACCCGGAAGGACATCCTGGATAAACAGGCACCCCTTGCGAACCGCATGCGGCCGGTCACGATCGACGAGGTCGTCGGACAGGATCACATCTTGGGAAGGGACAAGTTGCTGTACCGTGCCATAAAGGCCGACAGGATAAGCTCCCTGATATTCTACGGTCCTCCGGGCACCGGGAAGACGACGATAGCCCGGGTGATCGCCAACACGACCGAGGCGGACTTCAGGCAGATGAACGCCACCTGCTCCGGGAAGAAGGACATGGAAGAGGCCGTCACGCGCGCCAAGGACCTTCTCGGGATGCAGGGCAGGCGGACGATACTCTTCATCGACGAGATACATAGGTTCAACAAGGGACAGCAGGACTATCTGTTGCCTTTTGTGGAGAACGGAACCGTGATACTGATAGGCGCCACGACCGAGAACCCCTACTTCGAGGTCAACCGCGCACTGCTGTCGCGTTCGGCCGTGTTCGAGCTCAAACCTCTTGAACCGGGGGATGTGAGGGCGCTCATGGAGAGGGCGCTCGCAGACCGGGAGCGCGGCCTCGGAGCCCAGAACGTGGTGGCTGACGGGGATGCCCTGGATTTCCTGGCGGATATGTCAAACGGCGATGCCCGCACTGCGCTCAACGCCATAGAGCTGGGAGCGCTCACCACCGACCGCGGCGAAGACGGCATGGTGCATATTTCGCTGGAGGTGGCATCATCCTGCATACAGAAGCGCGTCCTGGGATACGACAAGGACGGTGACAATCACTACGATACGATCTCCGCGTTCATCAAGAGCATGCGCGGTTCAGATCCGGATGCCGCCGTCTACTATCTGGCGAGGATGCTGTATGCCGGAGAAGATATACGCTTCATAGCCAGAAGGATAATAATCTGCGCATCCGAGGATGTATCGAACGCTGACCCGGAGGCGCTTGCGGTGGCGGTGTCCGCCGCACAGGCGGTGGAGAGGATAGGCATGCCGGAATCCCAGATAATACTGGCTCAGGCGGCAGCGTATGTGGCCTGCGCCCCCAAGAGCAATTCTTCGTACATGGCGATATCAGACGCCATGGAATCGGTCAAGAACGTGCCGATATCGACCATACCGCCGTATCTGAAGGATGCGCATTACAGCGGAGCCAAGGACCTCGGCCGCGGATTGGACTATAAGTATCCGCATGAATACGAAGGGCACCATGTCGAGCAGCAGTACCTGCCGGACGAGCTGGTCGGCAGGAAGTTCTACAAACCTTCAGACAACGGCTACGAGAAGACTATCCGCAGGTGGCTCGAAAGGGTCGGGAAGGGCTGACGCCCGGTCACCTGCGTATGGACCTCAGGTCGCCGTCCTCGATTATCCTGCGGTACAGGAGCTCCACGGCCTCGGAGGGACTGGAGCCGGATCCCTCTATTATCCTCTCTGCCTCGATCTTCACCAACGGGTCGATCCTGGCGTTTATGACCGATCCGCGGTCCTTGGACGGGACGCCGTCCATGACGTCATCGTAGATGCAGGCGATGTACTCGTTGTACATCATCTCCCTCTCCCTGGCCAATGCCCTGATGAGGTCGGTGGTCCCGGACCCGTACTGGGATGATTTCTTCTTCCTTGCCGCTATGCACTCGTGCCCAAGGTCTGTGGCGATCATCCTGAGGACGGCCTTCCTGGAGTCCATGTCGGCCGGTTTCAGCGACATGGGGTCCATGCCTGCCACGCATTCCAGCACCTTCCGGTCCATATACGGATAAACAAGCTCTTTCCCATAATGCGCCGCCATCTTGATCTCGCAGGGCACGGACACGTTGACGAGCCTTTCCACCGATGCATCCCTTAGCTCTGCGAACTCCTCGTCGGTCTGTCCGACGAATTTCGCGCAGCCCATGAAGTACTCGTCCGCTCCCTGGCCGGTGAGTATCGTATCCTCTTCTGAATCCATGCATACGCAGAAGAGCTGCAGTTCATAGGATACGGTGAATGGATCGGAGGTGCCTGTCGCCTGCATGAGCCCCCTAACGCGCCCCTCCACCGAGCCTCTGGTGAGCGGTATGTGCACCCAGGGGAGGTCCAGCTTCTTGGACAGATCCCTTGCCATGGTGACATCGTATGATTTGGCAGTGCCGCAGGTGTACAGCGTCACGGACTCCGCATAGTCTTTGGCGATGGCGGCAACCAATCCTGAATCGAGGCCTCCGGAGAATGCGACACCTATATCCTTTCCCTCGACGCCGTTCCTTACCGCCTCGATGATCGCCTTTTCCAGATCTGCGTGCTCGAACCCCATGGCTCATGATATTCCTCTTTGATTATAACGGCGACGCAGGCGGGTACACGATGCTCCCGCATATCCGATCATAAGATACGATACGGAATCCGCGAGGGTGCTGCCACGGAAATGTGCAGATGTCCGAGAAGTCGTTCTAAAGAAGGTCTGCCACCGGCGGCCTGCCTGAGACCTCATGGCAGACCGCCGGTCGTGATGATGTTCGGATCGGCACGATATCGCATCGTTCCGTCCTCTATGACGGATCTCGAGACCGTCGGCAGTGGTAGTTTTCAGTCTCGGATCATCTTCTTTGAAGTTCGATCATCAACACCATGTTCTCCGTTGTGCCTACTATGAGGCCGGTGAGCACCATCTTGTCATCCTCGACGGTGGCGAACAGGGGTGCGGCCCAATTCTCGTTGCAGAGGACCAGCTGGTTCTCGCTGCCCGTCCGCATGTATCCCGAGAATTCGGTGGTCATGCCATTTATGGTGTATGTTCCGGATATCAGGTTCTTGTGCTGTCCGGTGATTACCATGACGCTGTCGTGCTCGACCACGACGCTCCCGTGTATTGTTATGAGGCTTGTAGTATCGGCGGTCCACTCGGTCCCGTTGAGTTCCAACGGGACGTTGGGGTCGTTGGGGGAGTCACCCGTCTTCGTGAACGAACGAAGTTCCACGCTGGCATCGATCTCGCAGGCCTCGACAGATGACAGATGCAGACTGCCGTCGCGGTATTCCATGTGCCACCTCTTCGAATCGGATCCGTACAGGAGTCCGCCGATGAACGAGACCGCATCGAATGCGGCACCGTTCAATTCCACCGTCTCTCCGGACGGCGAGGTCATGGTGCCTGTGATCATGTCCGAGTACATCTGTATGTCCAGGTCCCACGGTCCCGTGCTGACGACATCCCCGTCGTATATCACGGAGTCCCCTTCCGCCGAGGTCCAATGGCCGCTGATGTCGTTGGAGCTGGATGGTATCCTGAGCTCCTCTCCGGTGGGCGAATATGAGCATTTGTAGACCTTCGTGTCCCCGTCCTCGCCGGTCACGAACTCTGTGGAGATGACGAGACCGTCGGAGACGACGATGCCGTCGAATATGGTGGTGTCCCCGCTCTGCGAGGTGGAAGAGAATCTGACGATGTTCCCGATGTGCATCCCCACCAACGGGAATCCGTTGTATGTGCCGGTGATGAAGTTGTTGGACTCCGTGCTCACGACGATGCTGTTGAGCTTCGTCGTATCGCTGTGGGACACATCGTAGTATTCTTTCTTGTCGGTGTCGACGGTGAATATGCCGTGCCATTCTCCGATCACCGGTTCATTGTGCTACATGAAGTCGTTCATGTCTATATTGGAGAGCTGGATGCTCTGGGCGCTGTAGCCCATTGTGCTTATGTACGGCCAATGGTTGTAATTCATGATGCCGTCGGATATCTTCCCGATGCCGTAGATGTTGCTCTTGTCGATCGTGCTGTTGATGGCTATCAGATCGGAACCGTACGTATAACCCACGATATCGTACGTGGTTCCCCAGAAATAGATCGTACCGGAGAAAAGGTTGCCATGTTGGTTTTCGAAACTCATGGCGATGGTCTCGTCCATGTCGTAGATCCTGTTGTTGGAGTAGTCGCCGGATCCGATGAAAGCCCCGTTGGCGGAATCTATGATCCATGTTGAGCCGGAAAGATCCACAGTGCCAACATCCGACGGGCCTCCGTCACGGGTGTATTCCCGGAACACCGCATGGGTCAGATTCTCGGTTATGCCGGTGTCGTCCTTCATGGTCGTGAGAAGGATCACGGCATCTTCGTTGGCGGTGACGGTCCAGTTCTCCTTGTTGCAGACAGCGTATCCGATATTGTACCCGCCGTTCTTCTGCTTCGACAGTGCCCCTGCGACGTCCAAGGTCTTGGTTTCGCCATCGACCAACTGTTCCATGGTCCCCATGAAAACGTAGCCGTGCTGTTCGACGATCTTCAGGTTCTTGCCTCCCAGATCGTTCCATACGTTCCCGGACAGATTGATTGCGGAGTGCGCTATCCAATCCCCTGAGATCACAGGGGCGCCTTCCATGCTGGCCAAGGCACTGTAGTCCTTGGAGTAAGCCCTCAGGTAGGCCGATTGGCCGGCGTCGGTCTTCTCGGTGACGACCGCGTACATGATCCCTTCGGAAACGGTACCGTAGAACCAGGTCCTCACGCCGTCCAATGTCCTGTATATGGAGACGACGCCGTTGTCAAAGGTTCCGGAGACCGCATATCCTTCGAAGACCCCGTAGAACACACCGTCGCGGTGTTCTTTGATATTCAGATTGTACTTGTAGTCCAAATCAAGACCGTTTTCGGTCGTGGCTTGGATGTAATTGCCGTTCTCATATCCTTCGTAATCGATCTGATACCAATAACCTTCGATATCGTCGACATCCGCCGGTTTGTTCGTGTCTTGACTGAGAAGGAAACATCCCGCGACAATTGCCAGGGATATGATGACTGCGCTGATGATGATCGTCAATGTCCTGTTCATGCTGAATCAAATCAGTATATAGTTAATTAATGTTAACTATTATTATATTCGATGCTGGTAATATTGAAGTCGATGGCCACAAGGATTCCTGCCAGGTCTGAAGCCTCGACATGGGAACAATGTCCTGCCCATGTTCTCCGCCTATGTCCCTCTGAGGGGGATGTTGCGGATCCATCCGGTCGGCGCAAATTCGATAAACGATGAATCGATGGAGTTCATGATGTGGAAGATCGGCGATATCCCGATTGACGGACGCGTTGTCCTGGCGCCGATGTCAGGCGTGACATCCAGGAGCTACAGGGATTTCATGAAGCCCTTCGGTGTCGCCGTTTCCGTTACGGAGATGACGTCGGATGCGGGGATGGTCCACGGTTTCAGCAGGACGCTGGGTTACGTCGGATTCGAGGGAGGATATCCGACAGGACTGCAGGTGTTCGGTAGCGACCCTGACACGTTGGCACAGGCGGCTTCGGCCGCGGTCAGGTTCAATCCGAACATCGCTTTCATCGATATCAACATGGGATGTCCGGTCGCCAAGGTCCTCCGCAGCGGTTCCGGATCCGCGCTCATGGGCGATCCCGGGAGGTGCGGAGACATCATCCGTGCGGTTAAGCGCTCAGTGGATGTTCCAGTGACCGCAAAGATACGCCTTGGATGGGATGCGGATAACATGAACTTCCGCGAAGTCATCGACGAGCTCACGGCCGCGGACGCGGATGCCGTAGCGCTTCATGCCAGGACCAAGGAGGAGCGTTACATCGGGGTTCCGCATTACGATCTGGTACGTGACCTGCAGTCGGACATGCCCGTCCCTCTCGTGATCTCCGGGAACATCTATTCCCTCGACGATGCGTTGGCCGCGTTGGATTCCACCGGCGCAGCAGCGGTCATGGTTGCCCGCGGCGGCATCGGGAATCCGTATCTCGTGACTCAGATAGACAGGTATCTCAGGAGCGGGATCCGCCTTCAGAGCCCCACTGTGTCGCAGCAGATCGATTGGTGCCTGTCGTTGGCGGACGGTCTGACCGAGGAGAAGGGCGAGGACGTGGCCATACGCAGGATGCGCAGTTTCGCCCCCAAGTTCATCGCAGGCTGCCGCAGGTCCAGGCAGTACCGCAGCAGGCTTGCCGTGGAGACATCGGACCGCGCATCGATGGAGGCCATATTGGAGGAGATCAGGGAGAAGTCGGGCGATGAGCGCATCCGCACAGGGTCTCCTGACGAGACATCCGAAGATCTTTGAATATCCAATCGTTCGACATGTAATATGTCAAAGCACGCGATCTCAATATCCATACATGGGCAACTGGTCTTGTTGAACCGATCGCATGAATGCGAGGATCCATCCTGTTCAAAATCGGACACATCTCCGATGCGAGATCGAAGATGGTTCAACCGTTCACAACATCGGAATGTGTCAATTCCCTCAGCATCCCCATGCATGCCTTCTCGATGCACCTGTAAACGCCTTCATAATCTCCGGTGTACCATGGGTCGGAAACGTCCGCATCGGATCCGGCGAAGCTCATCATCATCCTCACCTTCCCGTCGGGATCCCCGCGGGTGCGGTCCTTCATGTTGCGGATGTTGCTGCGGTCCATGGCGACGATGAGGTCGAAGTCGTCATAATCTTCAGAACGCATACGCCTGGCACATCTGGCATCATATGGCACGCCGTGTTCTCTCAGGACATTCGCCGCCGGAGGATATATCGGATTCCCAAGCTCCTCCGAGCTGGTCGCGCAGGATTCTACCACGAGGCTGCCGCCTGCTCCGGTTCTGCGGGCAAGGTCCTTCAGGATGAATTCGGCCATCGGGCTTCTGCAGATGTTGCCGTGGCAAACGAACAGCACGCGTGTCGGGCGTTCCATGGTCCGGCATGAGGCAAGCATCGATAATAGGGTTTCCCCCGCTGAACAGGAGACAACAGGTTTCACTACGGATCCCGGAAATCCATGCTGATTTCGTGTACTTGAACATCGATGCTTTAGTCATCGACGGTGAACCTGTGCGGTTATGATCACTCTGGTCGTCATATCCGCGGGTGCGTCCATTTCGGGATCAGGCGGGAACACGATCATGCGGGATCATGCCGACGGAAGTCCATCGGGATGATATGAAAAATCATTTTATAGCCACCTATTCAGATGCATGGTGGGAAGGAGGGTGATCTTTACGATCGATATGAAAGAAGCAATCAAAGGAAGGCACTCCGTCAGGAGTTTCACCGACGAGAAGATAGAGGGAGACGTGAAGGCGGCCTTGGAGGAAGAGATATCCAGGTGCAACGTGGAGGGCGGACTGAACATGCAGCTCGTGACCGACGAGCCCGGGGCGTTCGACAGCTTCATGGCGCATTACGGCAAGTTCTCCAATGTCAGGAACTACATCGCATTGGTAGGGCCCAAGGATGCGGACTTGGACGAGAAGGTAGGTTATTACGGGGAGCATGTGGTCCTGAAGGCGCAGCAGCTCGGTCTGAACACATGCTGGGTGGCGCTGACGTTCAGCAAGAAGAAGTGCAAGAGCGCGATCTCTGCGGGAGAGAAGCAGGTGTGCATCATCGCCGTGGGATACGGAACGACCGAGGGGGTCCCTCATAAATCGAAGGATCCCAAGAGCGTCGTGCTGTCCATGGAGGATCTTCCGGACTGGTTCAAGAACGGGGTCGTAGCGGCACTTTTGGCGCCGACCGCGATGAATCAGCAGAAGTTCGCCCTGGAATTGAAAGGGGACAAGGTGTTCGCCCGCAACAAGGGGGGCCCGTACTCAGGTGTGGACATAGGGATCGTGAAGTGCCATTTCGAGTTGGGATCCGGAAGGGACAAGAGCATATGGGGATGATGCAAGGCCGTCTCCCGATCCGCAGACGGTGTCATGAGGACGAACATCCCGGCGGGGAGCGAGGGTCAACCCCTCGTCCCTCGGTTCATTCCATCACCTCAGAAACGAGAATTTCGATATTCGATCATATCCACTTGTTCACATGTTCCTGAATAAGTCGATAATAAAATATTTTGCTGGGTCGTATGAAAGATGCACGTTTCCGTTTCGACGACATGGATTGCGCCATCGATAATGAGGCGATTCCACAGTCGTAATGGCGATCGACCGGAATGCCCGGCGACAGGACATGGCATCACGCCCTGTCGCCCGGGACGTTTGAGATGATGTCCCCTCATTCGAGAACATCTGACATCGCGTAGACGACGCCCTTCTTCTGAGAGACGACCCATTTCGCGGCCATGACCGCGCCGCCAACGAAGATCTCCCTGGAATGCGCCTGGTGACGGA
>CAZLEI010000017.1:0-10627 GCA_964558505.1 uncultured Methanomassiliicoccales archaeon
CCGTCTTCGCCGTGGGAAGGTCCCAGGAGGTCATGCTCGTCATCGAGGAGCTGATCCGCACGGGCAGGATGCCCAATGTGCCCGTCTACCTGGACGGCATGATCTGGGAGGCTACCGCCATACACACGGCGTATCCGGAGTACCTCAACAGCCAGCTCAGGACCCAGATATTCCAGCAGAACGAGAATCCGTTCCTGTCGCCCTGCTTCCGCCGCGTCGAGACCGCCGCGATGAGGGAGGAGATATGCCATTCGCCGGATCCGTGCATAGTTCTGGCGACCAGCGGTATGATGTCGGGAGGCCCGGTGCTGGAGTATTTCAAGGAATGGGCGGACGATGACCGTAACTGGCTGCTCTTCGTGGGATATCAGTCGGAAGGTAGCATCGGACGCACGATCCAGAGAGGTCGCACGGAGATCACGCTCAATCAGAAGGGGAAGCCCATCAACCTGCAGATCAAGATCAACAGGGAGACCGTGGACGGATTCTCCGGTCACTCGGACAGGAAGCAGATGATGAAGTTCATCGGCACCATGGAACCGAAGCCGGACAAGATAATAATCGGGCACGGCGAAGACCGCAAGTGCACGGATCTCGCATCGTCGATATACAAGAAATACGGCATCGAGACCAAGGCCCCGCAGAACCTCGAGACCATCAGGCTCAGATGATCTGCGGGTTCCCTCCGGCACTCCTGCCACCCCGGTACATTGACGTGCACGTATGTCATTCACTGCGTGCTCGCAGGCGCAGTACGGCATAATATCTCAAAGTGTGCCGTCTCGGACAGGCATGCATGAAGTGGTTTATGGGATGCGGGAACAATGCCCGCATCCCTGAATCGTTCACCAGTTGGCCGCTCTGACCTCGAAGAATGCCTGCGGGTGCTTGCACACGGGGCAGACCTTGGGTGCCTCGGCTGCAACGTGGATGTATCCGCAGTTGCGGCATTTCCACATGGTGACCTTGTCCTTCTTGAAGACGACACCGTTCTCGATGTTCTTCAGGAGTGCGAGGTACCTTTCCTCGTGGGTCTTCTCGACGTTGCCGACGCTCTCGAAGAGGTCCGCGATCTCCACGAATCCCTCGTCGCGTGCCTCTTTGGCGAAGTCCGCGTACATTGTGTTGTACTCGTAGTTCTCTCCGCTGGCAGCATCTTTGAGGTTGTCGATGGTCCTGGGGACAACACCGCAGTGCAGTGCCTTGAACCAAAGCTTCGCGTGCTCTTTCTCGTTCTCCGCGGTCTCCATGAAGATGTCCGCGATCTGCTCGTAGCCTTCTTTCTTGGCCTGCGATGCATAGTATGTGTATTTCGTACGGGCTTGACACTCTCCGGCGAATGCCGTCATGAGGTTTGCCTCTGTTTTTGAACCTTTGAGTTCCATGATTATCCTCCTGGACACCTGTATGCTTTGCGCGTATAAATAAAATTATTCAATAATATTCGAGTCTGGCCGATGTCACTTCTTCGGACGTCCGAACAGCCCCTTCTTGACGTTGCCGTTCTTGTCGAATTTCTGTCTCATGAGCCTGTCGTATGCCTTAACGACCTTCACATCCCCCGGGACGAGGTCCATGAGGATCTCCAGCTCTTTCTTGGCCTCCGTCCAGTCCTTGAGGTCATTCAGGAGGAGGGTGGCGTAGTTCCGGTGGAAATCCGCTTTGTTGGGCTTCAGTGCTATGGCCTTCTTGTAGTACTCGCCGGCCCCGGTGAAATCCGCCTTCTGCATCTTCAGGAAGTATGCATAGCTGTTGTAGAGGTCCGCATCCGGACAGATCGACAGGAGCTTCATGTACGTGGCATCGGCGGCCGCGGTCTCCTTCTTCTTCACCTGCTGTATCGTGACCAGGGCTTTCAGCGCCTCCTCGTTCTCGGGTTCGTCATCAAGGACTATGCCCAATTCGAAGACGGCGCGTTCCGTATCTTTCAGGGAATAATTGTAGACGTGTGCAAGCTGCACCCTTGCCTTCGCATTGCGGGGGTCGGTGGCCAGATATGCTTCCAACGTCTCCGCCGCGCCTACTGGATTGCCGCTGTCCGCCTGGTTCTTAGCTCTCTGGATCGCCTGGTATGCCGGATCTGCCATGAGGGCGTGAGCACATAGTCGTTTATCAATCATTGGCAAAATCGTTTTGATGTACCGTGCGGATATGCATTCATGACGAGGATCTACTTGGCCGGGCCGCTATTCTGCCAGGGGGAGAAAGAATTCAACATCATGGTCTCGGATTTCCTGATCTCGAATGGGCATGATGTCCTGCTTCCGCAGTCCATCCACTTGGAAGACGTGTTCGGGGATCCGGACCTGACGGACGACGAGAAGTCCATGGAGGTCTTCAGACGCGACATCCGTGCATTGGACGGATGCGACGTCCTCGTGTACGTCATGGACGGCCGCGTGCCTGACGAAGGGGCTGCCGTTGAACTCGGATACGCATATGCAAACGGCATGCCGTGCATAGGATTCAAGACCGATGTCCGCACGGCAGAATACGGCCGTGACAATGCCATGCTCGTCGGTGCCTTGGGCACCAGGATCGCCCGTGACCTCGAGGGTCTCTTGAAGATGTTGGACGGCCTGTGAGTCCATTTTTACTTCCAGACCTCAAAAGATTAAAAACAGCGTATCGCCATCGGTTCCCATAGTCTGTGAGGTGAAGCGGATATGGTTGACGCAAAGACTGAAGCTAAGAAGACCGACGCTAAGAAGACGACCGCAGCAGCGGAGAAGAAGCCTGCCGCCAAGGACTCCGGCAAGGTGCAGCACGTGACACCGCATCCGGACGGCGGATGGCAGGTCAAGGGCGCCGGGAACACCAGGGCAACAGCTAGGTTCAAGACCAAGGAAGAAGCGGAGAAGAAGGCAAAGGAGATAGCCAAGAACCAGGATTCCCGCATAGTGTCCCACCGTAAGGACGGTACAATACAAAAGAAGAGATAACTTTGAAACGTCATAACAATGCAGTGTCCGAAGCGATCGCCGAAGACCATGCGGGGGGTAAAGAAGGGCCGGGAGTGATAGAGAGCCTGCTTGGCGGGATCATATTCACGTTGGTCCTCGTCGTCTTCGTCCCGGTCATATGCGAGCATTTCATACAGTCGTACGTTGAGCAGTTCATTGGCAGCACGACGTTCCTCGGCATCACTTCCAACGCCTTGATATCATTCGCCATGTGGACGATAATCATGGGCTTCACAATGCTCCTCGGGGGCGGCGGCATCCTTCGCAAATACGGCGTGGCCGGAATCGTCGGGTTGATAGTGGCTTATTTCCTTCTCGACAATCCCAGGGGTGCGGTCATACCGGTCATAACCCTCTGCATCGTGTATTCGGTGTTCTTCATCCTCACGAAGGTGAGGCACAGGGACGGATGTGAGTACAAGTAATACTTTTTCATATTTTCTTATTTTGTTGGTTGTATGATACCTCCACAATCAAAAACTATATAAACAATGGACAAAAACCGCATCGAAAACCAACGAAGCGACAATGATTTTTCTGGGGCAACCATTAAATATATGATGCCGATGACGCGATTAGACGGCGGAAAAACAGCCCAAGTCGTACGCGACTTCAGCGATCTGTTATTTCCTCCTTACCTTAACGATCAATACTTCCGTCCGGAAGAGTATTTTCCGCCGTCTCCTCCTCTTCTTCATTTCTTTTGGCTTCCTTGAGTGTGTAGAAGTTCTTCGCGACACCGCTCTTGAATCCCACATAGTGCCTGTTGTAATAGATGAAAGCGTACAGCAAAGACACTGCCCCCATTATCGAAAGGTATGCCAGATATGTGTAGGCCACTGTGCTGAAGTCTATCCCCAGGTAGATCAGGATGAAGATCAGCAGCACGAACACCGCCACCGTGAAGAAACTCTGGTACAGCCTGTTCTTCAGACCCTTCCACAGATAGTAGTCCCTGGCCTTGCTCTTGACCTTCGCCCCAACGGCCTCGGTTATCTGCCACGGGAATATCAGCACAGGAAGGAACATCGACAGGAGAACGCCGATGACCACCATCTCGTCGTATGGTATTATCTCGATGAAGTACGGGTTCAGGAAGATGTTGGAGCATATCACGGTCCCGAACATGAACATCGTGAACGCCAGGCCGAATGCCCTGTACCACTGTATCCTGTCCTGGTCGACGAACGGCTCGAGCTCCACATCCTCCACATCTATGATGTCCGGGACCTGGAACATGGCCTCCGAAAGACGCGCCCCGCGGGTGGCGCCGCTCTTCCTGGCATCCTCGACGCTCAGGTATATCTTGCCCATGTATCTGCTCAGGTAAGCGACGACAACGGTGATCACCGCGTTTATCGCAAGGGACCCGCAGAGTATGAAGATGTACATCTCGATGCACATGCGGATCAGATCGGGGACGAACGATCCCATGTGCGGCATGAGGCTGAACTCCAATATCCAAGGGGCAACAGTGTACCCTGCGATCGTCATGGTGGCACCGACAACGATCGGGACCAGCAGGTAGATCGCCAGTTGCTTCGAGAAGCCCATGACGCCCTTGTCCGACAGCAGCGTCGTGGGTATCCCGAGGAAGATGAAACCTATCACGAAGCCCTGGCAAAGGCTCAGCATCAGGTCCTCGATGCCGTCGAATCCATTGATGAACAGGAGCACGGCGGATATGACGCAACAGGCCACAAGGAAGAAGGGGAACAGCGAATAAATGGCGGAGTTCAGCCGGTCATGGCGCGTCTCCTCGTCGATATGCATCATCTTGACTATCGCGGTCAGGTCCTCGATGCGTTCGATGTGCCGTTTCAGTCCTTCCTTCCCATGTTGATGGGCTTTCATCTTCACAGGAGTACCAACGTGCCTCATGTATATGGTTATGACCTTGGCAGGCCAACTACGTTAAGTGTGGGACCAGACCGCGGAGGAACGGTAAGGCCGCGGCATGGGGGATATGGCGCCAGCAGCATGCGGCATGCACGACAGGGCACTTTCCGGATGGGACGGCGGGGATGCGGATCGCCAGTCTTGTTTCCGCACACTTCGTCGGTAACTTCCACGTAGTAAGGTATTTCTATCGTCCCCATGATTGGCGTATATGCAGAAAGACCCCAGGTTGAAGAACAGGGGATATGCGAGACCAGATGTCGACGAGCGCCGCAGCGCTGTTGAAGAATTCTCCGGTATCGATCTCGCCGCCATCAACGATTACACGTTCGATCCTGAATGCGCTTCCAAGAACATCGAGAACATGATCGGCGTCACGCAGATCCCGTTGGGGTTCGTAGGTCCCATGATCGTCAACGGCGATTATGCCCAGGGCGAGTTCATAATCCCAATGGCCACCACGGAAGGTGCGCTCCTGGCTTCGGTATCCCGCGGCATGTCCGTCATCACGGCGGCAGGCGGGTCCCATACCAAGGTCTACTTCGATTCGATGACGCGTGCACCGGTTTTCAGGGTGGACGGCATCGACCATGCGGAAGAGGTCATGAGATGGATCTCGGAGAACAACCAGGCGATGACAGACGCGGTCTCCGAGACCACGACCCATGGGAAGCTCGTGAACATCGAGCCCTTCCCCAACGGACGCAATCTCTACCTCCGTTTCGTTTACGATACAGGCGATGCCATGGGGATGAACATGGCCACGATCGCCACCGAGTCCGCATGCCGGATCATAGAGGAGAACACCGGCGCAAAGCTGATATCGGTCTCCGGGAACATGTGCACCGACAAGAAGCCGGCGGCCATCAACATGCTCATGGGGCGCGGCAAGAGCGTCGTGGCCGAAGTGAGGATCCCCGCGTCGCTGGTGGAAGAGAAGCTGCACACGACCACGGCGGCGATCGTCGAGACAAATTACCGCAAGAACCTCGTGGGAAGCTCCATGGCGGTTTCGCTGGGGTCCAACGCCCACGCGGCGAACATGGTCGCGGCCGTGTTCCTCGCGACAGGTCAGGATCCGGCGCAGGTCATCGGCGGCAGCATGACGATAACATCCTGCGAGGACGTTGACGGCGACCTGTACATCTGCGTCAGGATGCCCAGCATCGAGGTCGGCACGGTCGGCGGAGGGACGAGGCTCCCAACACAGGCCGCCGCGCTGGAGATAATGGGCTGCCTTGGTTCCGGCAAGGCGAAGAAATTCGCGGAGATCGTCGCCTCTTCCGTATTGGCGGGGGAGCTTTCCACGCTTGCCGCACAGGCGGCAGGACATCTGGGCAAGGCCCACTTCGAACTCGGCAGGTGAGGTTGTGCGCGCTGCACGCGCGCACGCCCTCATAATCCCTAAATAGGGCGTTCCCGTTCACACGGAACATGCCGGTCATAAACTTCAGCTACCAGGACCTCTGCTCCCTTCTGGGCGAGGATGTCCCGGTCGAGACGTTGATAGAGAGGATACCGCTTGTCGGAGCTGACATGCACGACACAGAGGGCGACGAGGACGAGATGTCCGTGGAATTCTTCCCGGACCGTCCCGATATGTTCTGCGTCGAAGGACTGGCCAGATCGATGAGGGCATTCCTGGACATCGAGCCCGGTATGACGGAGTACGAGGTCGAGGAGACTGATATCGAGGCTTTCGTCGACCCATCCGTCGAAGACGTCAGACCAGTTTTCCTCTGTGCCGCGGTCTTCGACGTCGAGATCTCCGATGCTTTCCTGAGGTCGATGATGGAAGTCCAGGAGAAACTGCACATAACCATCGGGAGGAAGAGGTCCAAGCTTGCGATCGGCATCCACGACCTGGACAAGGTCTCTCCTCCGTTCACATACAAGGCCGTCGGGCCGCACGAGGTCAGTTTCGTCCCCCTCGCCAAGACGGAGGAGTGGGATCTGGAGGAGATACTCGTGAAGCACGAGAAAGGGAAGGATTACGCTCATCTGGTCCAGGGCATGGACAGATACCCTCTGCTCGTCGACAGCGAGGGCAACGTCCTCTCGTTCCCTCCGATAATAAATGGAGCGCTGACCACCGTCACCACCGAGACCCGCAATCTCCTGGTGGACGTCACGGGATTCGACATGAAGACCGTCAAAGGCGCTTTGGACATCATCGTCACTGCACTCGCCGAGCGCGGCGGGTCAATAGGTGCGGTCACCATGCACTACGGCGATTCGGAATTCCAGTCCCCTGACCTGTCTCCTGCCGATTACAAGATATCAGCTTCCGATTGCGAGAAGTTCCTGGGCATAGAGATCGGTCCCGACGGAGTGTCGGAATCCCTCAGGAGGATGGGATTGGATGCCAAGGCTGACGGGGACGCAGTATACGTCGAAGTCCCGGCCACAAGGCTGGACATCATGCATGAGGTCGATATCTACGAGGACGTCGCCATCGGATACGGGTTCGACAGGTTCGGCGGCAGGCCGTACAAGCTTGATCAGACCATCGGCGCCCTCAGTCAGGCGACCGTGTTCTCGGACAGCGTCAAGGATATCATGGTCGGCATGGGGTTCATGGAGTTCACCACGCTCACCCTCAGCTGCGAGAAGGACGAGTTCTGCATCTCGGGGCTTCCCGAGACCGACGTCGTGAAGGTGCTCAATCCGATAACCGAAGAGCATACATGCCTGCGGTCGTCCCTGATGCCCAGTCTAATGAGGATCGTCAGGCGCAACAAGCATCGCGACCTGCCGCAGAGGATCTTCGAGGTCGGCACGGTCATCAGGGATGCCAGGAAATCACTGCATCTATGCGCTCTCGTCACGGCTTCCAAGACATCATTCACCGAGATCAAGTCCATTGCGGAGAAAGTGCTCCGGGAATTGGGTGCGGCGTATTCCATCGAGGTATGCGATCTCCCCACATTCATACCGGGCAGGGGGGCATATGTCGTTGTGGACGGTGCCCGCGTCGGCATGTTCGGCGAGATGGCGCCACAGGTCGTCGTCGATTTCGAGATAAACCACCCCGTGATAATGTTCGAGCTAGATCTGGACGGCATAATGGCCGGGAAGTCCGGACGTCTGTTCTGAGGGGTACCATGATCGATGTAGGCGATGCATTCCCGGAATACGAGCTCAAGGACGAGAACGGCGAGCTCTTCAAGAGCTCGGACATCTCGGGCGTCAGGTACGTGCTGTACTTCTATTCCAAGGACGGGACGCCCGGATGCACGCGCGAGGCTGTCGAGTTCTCCGCTGCCATGCCAAAGTTCATGCTCAGGAATATCCCGATCGTCGGCGTATCCAAGGATTCTTCCGAGGCCCACAGGCGCTTCATCGACAAGAACGGACTGAGGATAAAACTCCTCAGCGACCCCGACCACGTCCTCATGGAGGCGGCCGGCGTATGGACCATGAAGAAGATGTACGGCAAGGAATCCATGGGGACCGTTCGCACAACGTTCATCATAAACAAGGACGGCATCGTGGAGGCCAAATGGTCACCCGTCAAAGTGGACGGGCATGTGGACAAGGTCCTCGAGAAGGCCGTCATGGTGTCCAAGAAGCAGATGTGATCATCGGTCCCATATCCTGGGGATCATGGCGGCGGTGACCGACTGCTCTGTCAGCGTCTTCCGGTCCAGGAGGCCTTTGCTGAGCAGGCCGATGGCCCCCTCGCGATGGCCTATGTCGGTGCTGCCGTATATGCTGTCCATGGCCTCTCCGACGGTCATCCCTCCGCGGACCTTCTCCGCGACTTCGTCCGGATATCTGAATCCGGACCCCATGCCCGATGTCAGGAAACCGTCGGCATCCACGATCACGCAGTGCTGGATGTCGTACAGGCCCTCGTCCCTCTCGAATACGCCGGCCTCTATGCCCACTGCCATGTCGTGGTCCCCAAGTGCCCTGCGGGCACGGTTCTCGGCCCCCATCCGCGTCTGCTCCTCGAAAGGCTGCTCCGGGACGCCGCTGGGAACGTCGACGGCAGTGATGCGCACATCTCCGTATATGCGCTCCATGACGCTCCTGACCGCTTCCACCTTCACCCTGTTGGTTGATCCGACAGCGATGTCGATGGTGTCCGGATCGCCGTTCCTGCCGTATTCTCCGGTCATTATCGCGGTCGAGCAGATCTTCCCGCCGTTCGGGCACAGTACAAGCGGAACGACAGACAGCTCCAACGGAGCCAGGCCGCGCGCGGCACGTTCGGAGTTGAGGGCCACGCCGTTGTCCAGCGTCTCATCCGAGACGACGAGGACGTCGACGGCATCCATGAACTCCCGGGGGCCGTACATATCCTCGATCTCGAACACGATCCACGGTCTGTCCTTGGTTGAGAGGTATTCGACCAGCGCCGCCCGTCTGATGTTGATGGGGTTGACCATGCTGCGGGATGCCTCGGCCATATCGTCCGATGTTATGCCGATGAAAACATCATCGCCGACCTCGAAAGCGCGGTCGATGAGCATACGATGCCCCTCGTGCAGCACGTTGAAGGTGCCTGCGACCGCCGAACGCATCTATCAGAACACTCCGCTTGCGAAAAGGGCGATGATCACCACAGCGACGAGGACGACCTCGATGACCAGGTATTTCTTGAGCTTCGATTTGGCCTCTGCGCCTTTGGATTCTTTGCATTCATTGCTGCAGAAGCGGCCATCGCCGACGAACGCTTTGCCGCATATGTCGCAGTGCCTGTGCTGCGGTATCCTCTCTATGTTATCGGCCATGGTCTCATATCCTCATGCTGTTCTTAAATCTTGGTCGAGCGCTGGCGGTCCATCTCGTTGTGGACGACTATCATGCAATGGTCGGCATGAAGGCTCAGGGGCCCGAGGCATATCTTGTCGGGGCCGGTGGACATCAGGACCGCTTCCTCCTCTTCGGTGAGGTCCTTGTCGTCTCCGAGTACGATGACGGGGTCGTCGGGGAACGCATAGTCCCTGCAATCCGTCCCATCCTCTTTCAGGTAGACGAACGGTCTGTCCTTCAGAAGCTCCACGATGTCCGCGAAGGACCTGCGGGAGATGTAAACCCCGGGGGACGACCTGATCTCCTCGCCCGGTGCGCATTTCTTCAATAGCGCGTTCCTGATCAGGGACGCGGTGCTCCTCTCGTCGGGATTCAGATATCTTATCTCCCCTCCGGAGAACCTGACGGTCTTGGGGGCATCGTTGCCTCCTTCGAGGACCAGGTACAGCTGCACGTCCTTGCGGAGGTCGTGGCTCAGGAAGAACGCGGAATTCACGCATCTCACGAGGATGTCGAGCCTTCCGGCGCCTCCTGCGATGTCGTCGAGTTTGAAATCCCCGGAAGTTACGGCGCGATGGCCGGTTATTATGAAAGATGTCATTGTGACTCCAAATCGTTCATGTCGATGTTCCCGAACTGCTTCATCATCTGCTTGCGCATCTTGCGGTCCTTGCCGATGGTGCCCATCATCTTCTTGCTCTGATTGTACTGCTTCAGGAGCTCGCGGACGTCGTGTGTGGAAGTCCCGGACCCCAGGGCGATCCTGTCGATGCGGGATGCTTTGATGACGGACGGCTGATCCTTCTCCTCCTCCGTCATGGACTCCAGGATGTATTTGTAGCGTGCCAGTTTGGCCTGGGATGCCTGGTAGTCTATCTTGTCCTCCATCTTGGACATTCCCGGCAGGAGGGACATGAGCTTCTCCAACGTGCCCATCTTGGACACGGCGGCCATCTGCGTGTACATGTCGTTCAGGGTGAACTTCCCCGACATCATGTTCTTGC
>CAZLEI010000017.1:10727-32432 GCA_964558505.1 uncultured Methanomassiliicoccales archaeon
GCCATCTGCGTGTACATGTCGTTCAGGGTGAACTTCCCCGACATCATGTTCTTGCTGACCTGCTCAAGCTGCTCGTCGGCTCCGAATTCGTCCTGTGCCAACGTCATCAGCGATGACAGGTCCCCCATGCCGAGGAGGCGGGATATGAACCTGTTGGCATCGAAAGGCTCGAAATCACGGATGTGCTCCCCGGTACCGATGAACACGATCCTGGCATTGGTCTTCGAGACTGCGGATATCGCTCCGCCGCCTTTCGCCGTCCCGTCCATCTTGGTGAGTATCACTCCGGTGACCCCGACGGCATTGTGGAATGCCTCGGCCTGAGGTCCGGCCTGCTGGCCGACCTGTGAATCCAGCACCAGCAGCCTCTCGTCCGGTTTTGCGACGGCGGCGATGTCCTTGAGCTCCTGGATGAGCTCCTCTTCCAAGCCGTGGCGTCCGGAGGTATCGATTATCACGACTTTCTTGTCCTTGAAATGCGCAAGGCCGTGTTTCACTATCGCGGGAGCATCCGGGCATCCCGGTTCTCCGTAGACCTCCACGTTTATCTTCTCTCCGAGCTGCTTCAGCTGGTCGTATGCGGCTGGCCTGTACACATCAGCTGCTATCAGGCCGGTGGACAGGCCCTTCTTGGAGAACAGCAGTCCGAGCTTCCCGGTGGAGGTCGTCTTACCTTGTCCGTAAAGACCGACCATCATGATGGTCTGCGGTGCCATCTTGAGCCCTTCTCCGTTGTCCAGGAGATTCACGAGCTCGTCGTAGATGATCTTCATGACATGCTCCTTCGGGCTCTTTCCCGCAGGAGGTTTCTCGTTGAGGGCCCTCTCCTCGATCGTCTTGGTGAGACCCAGCACGAGCTGGACATTCACATCGGCCTGGAGGAGCGCGCGCTGAAGGTCTTTGACGACCTCCTTTATGAGCTCATCATCGACGGATGTCGCACCGGAAATGCGACTCAGTGCCGCCCTCAAAGATTTTCCCAATCCCTCTAGAACCATGAAATCAAATCCTGATGCCCTTTTTCAATTTAATACATTACCACTGCTTCCTCTGGCGGATACATGCGTGTTCTCAGTATCATCCGAGGAATGCAAGGGATTCGAGGCATCTATTCAGGATCTCCTCGTTCTCCTCGCAGCTGTTATTCGGATCCTGGTTGTCCAGGATGAGTGCGCATGGGACATCTGGGCATTTACCGCAATGCGGGAATCCCTTTCCTGTGCAACAGACGTTCACCGGGCACGGGCCGCCGATGTATTCGGACCAGAACACCATGCCTTTGGATGCGTGACATCCGGAACAATCAGAGCCCATGTGCTCGCAGGAACCGCAGTCGGCGCCGCAGAATCCGAATTCTCCACTATCCATGTGATCACATCCTGAAAGCAACGATGCAGGTATGTTGAAAAGGTACGGGAAGAGGCCAGTCAGTCAGAAGGGATGGGATGCACTCTACAGAACCAGCCTGATTCCCCTATTGACTTGATTGAGTATTCAATATTTAATACTTGTTATTGTTACAAAAAATAACGGTGTGTGCTTAAATAGTTGTGGGTTAAGTATAAACGGGGCCCCGTGGAATTACCACGGGGCCCCTGTGGTTTCAAAGGTAGCCGGACTTCTGGAGGGCCATGAGGTCCTCCGTGCTGAGCTTTTCACCGGACTTGAAGCGCTCGAAGATCTCCTTTGCCTGGACCCTGCCCTCGGCGTCGACTTTCTTCTTGCGTGCTGCGGTCTTCTTGTTCTTGATGCTCGCAGCGTCCTTGTCCATCTCGTGGACGGATTTGATCTGCTCGATGTGCTTCCTGTGCTCTTCGTCGGCCGCCTGTTTGCACTCGACGAATTTCGCCTGTGCCGCGTCAGCTTCCTTTCTGAGCCTGTCAGCCTGCTCGTAGAATCCGATCATCTTGTCGTGGGCTGCCTGTGCCTGCTCGGCGTAGACGGACACCTCGTGGTGGTGGGTCTCGGCCTGGGCCTTGGCATCCCTGAGCTGCTGGACGATCTCCTTGACCTCTCCGGTAGCTTCGACTGTCTTCTCCTTCTCCTCGATCTCGCGGGCGAGGGTGGAGATCTGCTTGACGATCTCGTTCTCTTTGTCCTTTCCGAGTGATTTGGTCTGCTGGGTGTACTCGAGGTCCTGCAGCTGCTTCTTGAGCTGTTTCACGGACATGCCGTTCTTCTCGTCGTTCTTGTCAGCAGGCCTGAGGGCAGCGATCTGCTCTTTGAGGGCGGATACCTTCTGGTTCCACTCGTCCCTGAGAACTTTCGTCTCCCTGACCTTCTGGTTGAGCGAGTCGCGCTCTTCCCTGCACTTGCCTGCTTCCTCGACCAGCTCGCGGACCTGACCGTTGAGTGCATCCCTCTGGGCCTTCCACTCTTTGGTCTGGGCGTTCAGCTCGTCTCTGAGGCGCCTGTGCTTGTCGGCATCGTTGTTGATGATGCTGCGCTTCTGCTCGATATCCTCGAGGTGCTCTACATCCTCGGGCGTAACGACTCCATCTTCGGACTCTGCGGTCATCTCGATCTCGGCCACATCGACCTGGGCGACGTCAGGGACGCCGTCACCGTCGATGTCGACAGCCGTAGACTTCACAACGGTCGCATTGACCTGATCCGGCACACCGTCACCGTCGACGTCGACCTCTACTGTCTTCACGACTTCGGTCTTGATAATGTCGGGGACGCCGTCGCCATCAACATCCACCTTGGATGTCTTGATGACTGTCGTCTCCACTACCTCGACGGGCTTCTGCTCTTCGATAGCCTCATTCTGCTGGGTGATATCCTCCGAAAACTCTTCCATAAATCCACACTCGTTGTTCGACGTGCCATAATAAAAGTATGGCCCACTTGACAGAAGAGGCTATATGCCTATCATTTATAAGTGTTTCTTACCGACGGTAATCTGACGAAGCCCCGTGGAAATGGAATGGGCAGTCTGCATCCCGGCGGCAGTCCTCCATGCGAGGTTTTCGTTCCGTTCATATGCATCCGGACCGCATCGGCGTTCAAGCCGATTCCATGGAACCGCACGGCCGTCTGCGCCAGCATCGGTATGCTGCCTGCATCGTCCTGTGCGGTCGAACACCGCGAAGAACGCCATGGACCTTGCCGACTTCTCGACAGCACATCGATCCGCTGTCGCTAGACGGCAAAAAGCCATATATAATCCCATACAATCCAAGACCCGATCACAATGCATAATCTTTGTCCTCTTGATTACAGGTACGGGCGTGAAGGGATGAAATCCATCTTCTACGAAGAAAGCCGCCTGCAGTACCAAATGGATGTCGAAGCAGCGCTGGCAAGGGCCCATGCTTCACTCGGTACCATCCCCGAAGAGGACGCTGCGGAGATCGGCCGCATCGCCAATCTGGACATCGTCAACATAGAGAGGGTCAAGGAGATAGAGTCCGAGACGCGCCACGATGTCATGGCGATGGTGAAGGCCATGACGGAGCAGTGCAAGGGCGAAGCGGGCAGGTACGTTCACCTGGGCGCAACATCCAATGATATCGTGGACACCGCCACCGCGCTTCAGATCAAATCGGCGCTGGAGGTCCTGATGGACGATGTCGACATGTTCCTTTACACATTGGCAAAATTGGCCAAGAAGGAGAGGGACACCCTGGAGATCGGCAGGACCCATGCACAGTTCGCCATCCCGATAACTTTCGGATTCAAGATAGCGGGATACATCGCCGAGATGCTCAGGCACAGGGAGAGGATCCTCCAGATCATGCCGAGGGCATGTGCGGGGAAGATGGCAGGGGCGGTCGGCACCGGCGCCGCCCTCGGTGAGAACTTCTTCAAGATACAGATGACGGTCATGTCCGATCTCGGCCTCACCTACGAACCTGCCGCCACTCAGGTCGTCGGACGCGACAGGTACACCGAGCTCGTTTGCCTGTTGGCCACCATCGCCACCTCCCTCGAGAGGTACGGCACCGAGATAAGGAACCTCCAGAGGTCCGAGATCGCCGAGGCGTCGGAGCCGTTCGACGTCAAGAAACAGGTCGGAAGCTCCACCATGGCGCAGAAGAGGAATCCCATACAATCCGAGAATGTCACCGGCCTCGCAAGGGTCGTCAGGGGATTCGTGTTCCCCACCTTCGAAAGCCAGGTCCTCTGGCACGAGAGGGACCTGTCCAACTCCAGCACCGAGAGGTTCACCCTCCCGCATGTGTTCACGCTCCTGGACGAGATGTTCCATAAGATGAACGGCGTGTTCTCCGGCTTGGATGTCCACGCCGACAAGATGCTCGCAAACATCGAATCCTCGAAGGGGCTCGTGATGGCAGAGCCTGTCATGATGATGCTCGTCGGCAAGGGGATGGGGAGACAGGATGCGCACGAGGTCGTCCGCGAAGCCTCGATGGAGGCCTCGGCCACCGACCGTCAGCTCAGGGACGTCCTTCTGGAGAGGAAGGAGCTCCAGGGCATCGTCACCAAGGAGGACATAGTCAATGTCATGGACCCCGCGAACTACGTAGGCGGGGCCAGAGAGATCGTCGACAAGATGGTCTCCGCTGTCGAGGAATGCGTCGACAAGAAGGTGTGAACCCCTTGATGCCGCTGTCCCCTCGCAAGAAGAAGAAGTTGACATATGCCGCGATCTTCGGGACGGTAGCGGGGATCATGGTGTTCACGATATTCTACACCATGAACAACAATCCCGTCTACCTCGTCTTCATACCGCTGACGATAGCCATGGGGTGCGGTTACGCATTCGTGTATCCGGACCGCGACGAGGAAGACGAAGAGTGACCGTGCCGATCGATAGGGCACAGGTGCCATGTGCAGTGTTCGACCGTACAGGCCGCTGCCGATCCGGTGCAGGCGTTCATCTGTCTTGCGACCGCCATGCAGTCCAATGACATCGATGGAACTTGACGGCACAGCATACAAGATATGCGGTTACAACGAGCAGAATGATGACGGGACCACGACCCTCAGGTTCTCCACAGACGGAGGCACCCTCATCACCGCCGTGGTCAGTCAGGACGGCAAGACGATAAACGCATGGTACGACGGATACTACGAAGTGTCATTGGCAACTTCGATGACGTTCCATGAGGTCTGATGACGATCGGACCGCTCTTTGCAGCGGTCCGATCGAAACCATTTCCTTGTATTTTTAAAAATCATCGCCTGAAGCAGCCTCCGTGCGCCATCCGGCTTCTGGATGGACGGAACACAGATGGGATGCGTCAGAACGGCCGCGATGGCCCGATAGCACACGTATGGCAATCCCGACAGGCACCTCGCGCTCCGATGCTGCAGTGTCTAACAAGATCGGGAACGATGCTGGACCGTCACGTGAGGATGACCGGACGGCCGAAGCCGTCCGTGAAGGGCATCATGCGATCTTCTTACCGGCCTCTGGACCGGGTGCGACCGAGTAGATCTCGGTTATGGAGATCTTTATGAGGCTCTTCGCAGGGAAGGTCTCGCGTTTGGACTTGGCCATCGCCCTGGCCTTCTCGTAATCCGCCCCGGATGTTTCCACGGATACCTTTCCCTTGATCTGCCAGGGCGTCTTCAGCTCGGGATTCCAAACGTACAATGCCGCCCAGGGGTTCTCCTTCACGTTCGCCAGGGTTTTGCACATGTAGTTATCCACGACGCAGATCGTGCTGTTGTCCTCCACGAACAGCATGCCGACGGGCACAACATTGGGAACGCCGGATGCCGAAGACGTCGCGAGCGCGAACACGCCCTGTTTGGAAATCTCTTCTCTCATCTTGTCTGTCATCTCTACCATCATATCACCTCAGTAGTTGATCCTGTATCCGGATTCCTCTCCTTCCAATGAGAACTTCACGCCCTTGGAGCGGAATATCTCGATAAGCGTCTTCACGTGGACTCCCATCCCCACATTGAGGAACTGGTTCTCCACGACCTTCTCGCCGTTGAATTCCACGGATGGCTGGAATCCCAGCGGGAGATGGGCCGTCTGGACCTGTATGCCGGCGATCCTGCAGTCCTTATCGTAGATCGGCCCTCCGGACTGGCCTTTGAGACCGGGCGTGGAGGTCTCCACGTAAAGGAGGTCGTATTCCCCGTCCTTGCTCTTGCCTTTGCTGACATTCCTCGTGTGTATGCCGTCGTTCGGGAACAGCGTCATCGGGAGTACACCGGGTTTTATCCTGAATGCGTTGGCATTCTCATCGAAGTCGGACTCGATGTTGAGGAACGGGAATCCGAGGCGGCACAGGCTGGTGCCCGGGCGCATCTTCTCAGGGTCCTTGAACACGGGATATGATTCGACCCATTTCGGATCGAAAGGTTCGAGCTTGCCGATGCACAGGTCGACCTGCCTGTTGACGTACGCATTCACCAGGCGGACCCCGTCATGGCCCCACCAGAACGAGTGGTTGGTTATCCATTTGGGATCCATCTTTATGTCCATGGTCGCCGGCTTGGGGCGATGGGCCTTCATATCGTTGAGACCTTTTATCTCGGCTATCTTCTTCTGATCCTGTTGGAATTGAACAAAGGAATCGAAGATGTGCCCCGCGGTGACTATCCAGCCCTCGTCATTGAGTACCACGAACGCGCCGCATCCGGCATTGACCGTCCCATCGGCACGACGGGTGGAAATGATCACCGGGCAGGTGAACTTCGCCGCTTTCTCACAGGCATCTGCGAACATGCACCCAGATACGCGTTGATGATTAGATAACGATTGCTCTGGACGGTCATATCACCTTGCGAATCCGCTCTTGGATGCAGTTGCGGCCGGGCAGGCCGTCGTAGCGTAGATAAGGCCGTATCGCTTCATATCCCCCATGAGATTCGCCATAATGTCGTATTTCGGAGAACCTGGGCCCGGAGGCAGACGTAGGATGGAGATATTGGATTTCATCGAGGCCGAGGATGCCGAGCAGGCCATAACGGTGTTCAGGGAGGACAACCAATGGCTTGAAGCATCCGAATTCGTGGAATTCCTGTGCATAAGGGTCGAAGGCGATTTCACAAGATTCGGCATGGATACCGGACACGATTGAACGGCACGTCCCGGTCGGGAGGCCACAAACAAAATACGGGCAAGCCGATGGCAGATCATGCCTAAGATCCCGGAGAGGAAGGCCTGCCACGCGACGGCAGGGTATTACGCCGCGAAAGAACCCGAAGAAGATCTGGACAGCGTCTATGAGGAAGCTGTCGTCATGACCGCCGAGGATCCGGACGGAGGTTTCGCGCTCATGACCTCGGCCGCCGAGAAAGGCCATCCGAGATCGCAATGCGGAGTAGGTGTCATGCACCACATGGGGATAGGCACCCCCAAGGACGATGAGGAGGCCTTGGGATGGTTCCTTCTTGCCGCAGAACAGGGCCTCGCCGAAGCCCAATGCAATGTCGGTCTCATGTACCTGTCCGGGGAAGGAGCGGCCGCAGATGCCGCCAAGGGTGCCGAATGGCTGCGCAAGGCCGCCGACCAAGGTCAAAAGGATGCGCAGTACAACCTTGCAAGGCTCCATCACATGGGCATAGGGGTGGAAAAGGATACCAAGAAGGCAGTCGACCTGTATCTCCAATCTGCGGAAGCGGGCGATTCATGCTCCATGTACGCGCTCGGGGTGATCGCGATGACCGGCGACACCGTCAGGCAGGACATCCCGAAGGCTGGCCTGTTCTTCTCGATGGCAGCGGACCGCGGTCATCCGGATGCGCAGTACAACCTCGGCGTGATGTTCTACAACGGAGTGGGATATCCGACAGATCCGGAAAAGGCCGCCAAGATGTTCACAGCGGCCGCAGAGCAGGGGCATAAGCCCGCCTGCAAGATGCTGGCCGAGATGTATGCGCACGGCGAAGGCGTGCCAATGGACGAGGAAGAATCCAAGAAGTGGGAGAAGTTGTGCGAGTGATCACATCTTCTCCAAGAGCTTGACGGCATTTTCGTCGCCCTGCTGCGCAGCCATGGTCAGCCATCTGGCGGCCTCCATGCGGTCAGGCTCCACCCCCGTTCCCTCGAGGTACATCTTGCCAAGTTGGGTCTGCGATTGGGAATCCCCCGCCTCGGCAGACCTCTTGAACCATTTGACGGCCTCTGCCGGGCTGTGATATCCCTTCTCTTTCGAAAGATGGATGAGCCCCATGTTGTGCATGGCCGACGTGCTTCCCATGTCTGCGGCAGCCACATACCAGACCATGGCCTCTTCGTAATCCTGCTCGACGCCCACGCCGCAGTCGCACATGTATCCGCATTTGAACAACGCGGCGTACACGCCACCATCCCCCGCCTCCATGAACAGGTCCCATGCGGCATCATAATCCTGCTCGACGCCCAGTCCTTCGTAGTACAGCATCCCCAGTTTGTATTTCGAGACCGGATCGTCCTGGTCGGCCGCACGCCGGTACCATTGCGCGGATTCTGTGAAATCCTGTTCGGTCCCTTCGCCCATGCTGTACAGAAGCCCGAGCATCTGCTGTGCGGACACGTTCCCGTCGTCGCCCGCTTTGAGGAGCCATCCGAGTGCCTCCTGCGAATCCTGTTCGACGCCGACGCCGTTCAACAACAGGTACCCCAGTGCGAATTGGGATTTCGACTCCCCCAGCTCGGCAGCCTTGCGGTAGAGGGCGGTCGCACCCTCCGGGTCCTTCGGCGATCCCAGGCCGTTGATCTTCATGACTGCAAGATTGTGCATGGAGTCCGCATCACCTAGATCGGCCGCCTTGGAATACCACGAGGCGGCCTCGGCGAAATCCTGGAGTATCCCCATGCCATGCTCGTATATCGTGCCGAGATCGTACATCGCGCCCAGGTGCCCCTTCGATGCGGCGGCCTTGAAGCATGCGATACCTTTGGTCACATCCTGTTCGACCCCGTGGCCGTCCATGTAGCCGAAGCCCATGATGAACAATGCATCGGGCTGTCCGGCGTCCGCCGCCTTGGCGTACCATCCGACAGCCTTGCCCACGTCCTGTTCGACGCCGTAACCGTCGTCGAACATGCGCCCGAGGTAGAACATCGCCTCGGGGTGATTCTGCCATGAGGCCAGGGTGAACCATCTGAATGCGCCTTCCTGGTCGCGTTCCTCACCTTCGAGACATATGCGTCCAGCCTCGAACTGCGCATCCGCATCTCCTGCATTGGCTCTCTTGAGGGTCTCTTCCGAGATCGGCATGCCATCCCGATGGGCGTATGGAGATATAATCTATGCCCGAGGGGCCCGTGGAACATCATTCTTTATAATCAGCATAATATGTGCATATGCTGGGATCATCTGTTCTGTACCAATTGCGGCAAGGACCTGGGGGAGAAGGGATATGGATTCTGCCCCTATTGTGGGAAGATACAGCATATTTGCCCGACATCGGCGAGATCGGCGGACGATGCACCGGGACCGGATGACCGTACATGCGGATGCAGCGGATTTGACGAGGTCGGCAAAGAGAGGAGGATTCTGTCCACTGTGCTATCGGGGAAGGTCCTTGTTGCCGTTGCCGTGATAATCATCGTCTTGATAGCGGTCATCGGCATGTCGCCCGGCACTCATACCGTTTCGGTCATCGCGGAGGGCGGCATCTCCGCCGTATCCGGAGCGGATTCGTATCATACCGGGGACATCGCGTACCTCACAGCGCAGGTGGAGGAGGGCTATTCTTTCCTCGGATGGTATTCCCAGGAAGGTCTGATAAGCAGCGACATAAGTTGTGCTGTCAGAGTATCATCCGACGTCGAAGTCCATGCCATTGCAGAAACCGAGATCATGGCGAACGTGTCGTCGAACACGATATCGATGGTATGCCCCATCGACCCCGGCCCGCAGACGACATGGACCATCAAGGACAGGTCCACGGGACAGGTCGTGGCCACTCTCGATGGTGCGGCCACGACATACGATGCGGCCGTCGGCACCTACACTGTGACCGTCGAGACCACGCTGTTCAACGGCGATCCATATGAGCGCACCGATGATGTCGGGATAGGGACCAAGATGGTGGGATACACATGGTATTACAACTACGAGATGTACACCCTGTCCTTCAGCGTCCCCCTCAGCACATGCGAGTACTGGGAATCCGTGAACAAGGATGGGCGCTTCCCGAACACGGACAGCAAGAGGAGCGCGTTCGTGACATCGGGGATGAAGAGCGTGAAGTTCATATCCGACTCATTGTATGAGAAATCCGCAGGCATGACCGACGCACAGCGTGCAGATTTCGTGCTGAAGTTCGTTCAGAGCACCGATTACGTCTCCGACGAGGTCAGCCGCGGCACAGTGGAATGGTTCAAATATCCCGTGGAGACGCTGGTGGACAAGAACGGCGACTGTGAGGACACCTCGATACTCTACTGTGCCCTCATGGAGAACATGGGGTATGATACGGTCCTGTTGATGTACTCTGCATCCCAGGGTTATGATGTCGGTCATATGGCCTGCGCCGTCAAGATCGACGGACGCGGTTCGTCATACGAGGTGAACGGCGAGAGGTACTACTACTGCGAGACCACATCCAACACGAACGTCGGCGTGATCCCCGACAAGTACAATATGGCTCACATCATCGTGATATGATCACTCTTCACGGCTCTTGATCTTGACGATGGCCTCGCCGCAGAACGGGCATTCCGCAAGGGGTATCTCCAAGCCGCTGATCTCATCTTCGGAAACCAAAGCCGGTCCGAGGTACGTATCCATGAAGTAGCACCTTCCCTCCAGGATATCATCCAGCATGCGATGGCAGCAGGCGGATTCCACATCATCGTCTGATATCACGAGCTTCCCCAGTGGCCGGTTCATCAACTTCTCGGTGCGTTCCTCCTCGATGATGGCATCCACGCGGTCCGCATCGATGTCCGCACCTTCGTAATTCATGTTAGCGGCGAAGGAGAGGAGCCTCACGGCCTCGTAAAGGTTACGGGGAACACCCTTCCCCTTCTCGTACATCAGGCCGAGATGGTACATGGCGCGCGGATCCATGGACTTCGCGGCTTCGCTCAACAGCGAGTATGCCTTGGACATGTCCGCATCCACGCCTTCGCCGAGAAGGTACAGGACACCCAGCTCCCGGGTGGCTCCGATATGCTTCGATGCCGAGGCCTTGGCGAACCATTCTGCAGCTTCGGCGTAGTCCTTGGGAACATCCCCGCCGTAGGTGTACATGAGTCCGAGTTCGTACTGTGCCTCCGCATCCCCCGACTCTGCGGCATCCCTGATCTTGTCTGATGACATTTGTATCGCACTCCAATCGACTAGTCTGTATAATTCCTTTATGTCATCCCAAGGATGCAAGTGCCTTGTCCGCACCCTCTATGCCTTTCTCAGATGCCATCTGCAGCCATTTCCTGGCCTCTCCGACATCGCGTTCCGTGCCGAAACCGTCGGCATAATAGCAGCCGACGTAGTACTGCGCCTCATCCACGCCCTTCAAGGCGGCGTTGAGGAAGCATTCGAACGATCTCTCAGGGTCCTGCGGGAAATCCGGGGCACCGTCGTAGTACATGAAACCGAGCCTGAGCATGGAGAACGGATCTCCCTGGGCGGCCGCTTTGGAGAACCACTCGGCGGCTTCGGGAATGTTCTTCTTCGTGCCTGTGCCGTACTCGTAGCAGACGCCGAGCTGGAACTGCGCGAACGGATTGCCCTTCTGCGCGGCGATCTTGTACAGTTTGAATGCCTTCGCCTCGTCCTTCCCGACACCAAGGCCCTCCTGGTACAGGTAGGCCAGGCTGTTCCTGGCGTCCATGTTGCCCTGGTTCATTGATTTCCTGAAGAGCTCGGCCGCCTTGGCATGGTCCTGCTTAACGCCTGTTCCGTCCTGATATGCGATGCCGAGGTACAGCTGGGCCTCCGGGATGCTGTCCTTGGCGCCGGCCTCGGCATACTTCACTGCCTTCTCTATGTCGATATTGATGTAATCACCGGAGAAGAAATGCTTGACGAGCAGCGTCATCGCCTCCGTCTGACCTTGTTCGGAGGCCTGTTCCAGCAACCCGTAGCCTTTGGCCATGTCCTGGTCCACGTCCCAACCATACAGGTATGCCATGCCGAGCGCGTACTGTCCGTTCATGTCGCCGTCGTCGGCCATCTTCCTGACATCGTCGATGCCCACCTCGACCTCTCCGTCATCGGTGTCGAACACGACGAGCTTCTCGCCCCTTCCATCCATGCCACGGGAACCGTGCGTGACGATAAATCACTTGCCGTCGGCGATACTCCGTATGATGGCATCCATCTCCTTCTTCCGGGGATACTTCGATTCTTCCCTGCGGAATTCGGCATCGTGGGAACGGGCGAACGGACGGTACCCCTGCCTCAGGTGCAGGCATTCGTGGTAGACGACGTAATCGAGGGCATCCTCCGGCACATCCGGGGAATCCAGGGCGCAGGAGATCGCGACGGTCCTCATCAGCGGGGAGCAGTACCCGAACTTCCTGACGTTCGGGTGTTTCGTCCACGAGAAGTAAGAGGTGTCGATGTCCGACGGGGATACCAGTTCCGAATCCAGCAGCCGCTGGACGGAATCCAGGAGGTCCCTTTCCCCGACCGTGGTGCGGGCAAGGTTCTTGCTCCGGCGGAGATATGTCGGACGATGTCCGATGACGAACGAAGCCGAGGTCATCCACTCCATGTACTCCGGGCCGTAGTGCGCTTTGCGGCCGCGCATCGCGGACACTATGGCCTCGGCGAACTGGATGAGCACGATGTCCGGCGCATCCTCCAGATAATCGGAAACGGAGAACGAGCAACGCCCGTTGCCGTTCACCCATCTGGCCTGGAAATCCTTGGCGGCCAGCCACTTCGCCTCGCAGGGCATGCCGGAAGCATCCTCGAAGAACCTCCCCAGGCGTTCGTCGGTCATTCCCTGCGATCCCTTCTTCTGATGACGGCATCCTTCTGCTTCTGCTTCATCTGCATGGAATGCTCGCACTTCACATCCATCGTATCCTCCAGATCCCGGCGGGTGAAGTAAATGGCCGTGGACACGGTGGAAGGCGTCGGTGTGAATATCTGAACCTGTTCCGGGTTCGTCTTGAGCCTGCTCCTGGCGAAATCACCGAGCTCTTCCATGTGCTCCATCTTGCAACCTGGATGGGCGGCCATGAGATAGTATGTGAGGAACTGGTTCTTCCCCTGGCGCCGGTTCGACTCGTCGAACCTGCTCTTGAACTCCAGAAGATCCTTCCTGCCGGGCTTCCCCATGAATCTCAGGACATCATCGCTTATGTGCTCGGGGGCGACCTTCAGCTGCCCGGAGACATGGTCCTTGACGATGCAGTCGATGTACTCGTCGCAATGGTTCGCGTCCGCCAGCACCATGTCGTACCTGATCCCGGAGGTCACGAAGACACGTTTGACGCCGTCGATGTCCAGCAGCCTCCCGAGGAGCGCGATCTGCCTCGAGTGGTCGATCGGGAGCCGCGGGCACGGACGCGGATAGAGGCAGCGCCTGTCCTCGCATGCGCCGTGCGTGCGCATCTTGGGGCACTCGATGCCGTACATGTTGGCCGTCGGTCCGCCGACGTCGTAGATGATGCCGTTGAATCCGGGTGCCGCCGCCATCCTCTCTGCCTCTTCGACGATGGAATCCTCGCTTCTGCTGACGACCGTGCGGCCCTGATGGACCGCGATGGCGCAGAAATTGCACTCGCCGTAGCATCCCCGATGGGTGGTTATCGATTGCTTGATCGTATCGATCGCCTTCACCTTCCCCTGTTCAGCGTAATGCGGATGTATCCTGCCGGTGAACGGCAGGGAGTGCACGCGGTCAAGCTCTGATTGGGAGAGGACGGCCGCCGGGGGATTCTGTACGAGGTACCTGTCACCATGACGTTGGCATAGGCCTTTCGCCGTTATCGGATCGCAATTGTGGTAGAATGTGCGGAAAGCATCCATGAATGCCGTCTTGTCCTCTGCAACCGCCTCGTACGACGGGATCTCCAGGAAACCATCAGGACGGTCGCGCGATATGCGGCAGATGCCCCTCACATCCTCCCACGGCCTGCCGTCGCGGAGGCAGTTGGCCAATGACAGATTGGAACGTTCTGCCATGCCGTATGTTATGATGTCTGCCTTGGAATCGAACAGGATCGACCTGCGGACGGAATCCGACCACATGTCGTAATGCGCGATCCGCCTGAGGCTCGCCTCTATGCCCCCGAGGACGATCGGCCGTTTCTTGGAATATTTCTTTATCAAGTTGGTGTACGCGATGCATGCGCGGTCGGGGCGTCTGTCGTTGAGTCCCCCGGGTGTGAAATCATCATCGTTCCGCCTTTTGCGGGTGGCGGAGTAGTTGGCGACCATGGAATCCACGCAACCTGCTGTCACGCTCCAGAAAAGCTCGGGCTCGCCCAGCCTGAGTATGTCGTCGGGAGAATCCAGGGACGGCTGTGCCACCATGCCGACGCGGAAACCGTTGCCTATCAGCCAACGCCCTATGACGGCCGCACCGTTGTACGGGGAATCGATGTATGTGTCCCCGGACACGATGATGACGTCCAATGCGTCCCATCCCCTCGCATCCATCTCGCTCTTAAGGACAGGTATGAACGATTCACTCATTGCCCTTGATACGTTCGAGATATTCTATACTTTTCTTATCGCCGAGCTTCGCAGCCTTATGGAGCACTTCCATGCCCACCGTGACATCTTTGAACGATCCGGACCCGTCGCACATCGTGCAGCCGATCTCATACAGCAGATGCGTGTGCCTTTCAAGGACCTTGTCGTTGCCGCTGTTGAACAGATCCTCCAGGATGGACAGGCATCCCTCCTCGTCATCCTCGGGATATATGCCCTTGATGTGCAGGAGCGCCAATGGCAATCCTGCATCGATGAATCCTGTATTGTATGCTTCGGAATACCATCTGAACGCCCTTTTCTTGTCGATCTCGACATACCTGCCGAAATCATACATGCGTCCCAGCTGGTAGAATGCGGGAACATACGCCTGTTTCGCCGCCTTGTTGATGTAATCGAAAGCTTTCGGATCGCCTTTGCTGAGGAGTTCCATGCCTCTGTCGTAATCTTCTTTTCCTGTTGTCTTCTTGAAAAACGACATATCATAACACCTCTACTTTTCTAAGATAATCAATCGCGGATTCGTCACCGTCCTCTGCTGCTCTGCGAAGGATCCTGATACCGGCTTCGCGATCGGCAGGGACGCCCTCGCCGTTGAATGTCATCACTCCGAGATCGTACATGGCAGGAGAGAAACCCGCATCTACTGCTTCCTGGAGATACTCGACCGCCTTGTGGGCGTCCTTGTCCACGCCCGCACCGTTGCGGTACATCGCCCCGATCGCCGCGATGGCCTGCACATCTCCTGCGTCCGCGGCCTTACGGAACCATAACATGGCCTTCTCGTCGCTCTCTTCGACACCCGCCCCGTCGAGGTACATCATGCCCAGGCTGAACATCGCAGGGGCGAATCCGGATTCAGCGGATTCTGCGTACAGTTGACGTGCTTTCCCGCAATTCTCGATGACGCCATCGCCGTTGTCGTACATGCACCCGAGATAGAATTTGGCACCCGGATGTCCGAGCTCAGCTGCAGCGGAGAGATATTCGAACGCCTTGTCAAGGGAAGCACGGCCGGCATTCGACATGTAGAACGAATGCCCAGATTCAAACAGTGAATCTGCATCGCCGATCGGCTTTTTTGTAAAAAGCGACATCTACCGTTTAATGATGAAAGTAATATATCAAACTTTCGATTTTTTGTTTAAAATAAATAGATGCTGTATATATAATTATTGATTCATTGATAATAATTTTTGTCAGCCAGATAAATCATTCGGATTATTTACGTTAGATATGAAAAAAATAATCCTGTATATTAACATTTCGAAAGAGTGAGATGCATCGTATCGGAAACAGATGATGCAGGAAGAGGGCATAACACATAACGGCCGGACGACCGCGGAATCTATAGAACCGGCTCGGCCGGCAAACATCTGTTCCGCAACATCAGCGGACGTCGTAATCCATGATGTGATCGTCCATGAAGAACCCGCTTCCGATGTCCGCGACATCATCGTATGCCATGCGGAACCCGAGTTTGCGATAGGTCGCGATGGCTCCTTCGTTCCCGGTGTTCACTCTCAGGTACATCTTCTTCAATCCGAGCGCGCGGGTGTCTTCCGCGGCCTTCTCGACGCCCAAGCGCGCCAGACCCAATCTCCTGTACTCCTTCAGGACGTAGATCTTGCTGACGTACATGGAGTCTATCTCGGGGACGATCCCGATGTATCCGGCATCGTTTCCATCCACGGACATGATGTAATAAGAGTAGCCTTCTTCAGAGATCTGCCTGATGATGGCCTGGGGGCTCTGGTACTTGTCCAGCATGTACTCTATCTGCCCCGGAGGGAGGAGTCCTGAATACGTCTCGTACCAGACGACCGATCCGATGTCCGAGATGCGGCCGGCGCATGACGCATCTGCCTTGAGCACAGATCTCATGTTCGGTCTTCATTCAATGCTTTTATATATTTTTCTATTCCAGCCTCGAAGTTCACGCCGAAACGGACATCTGTCTTCGAATCGAATGTGCGCCGTATGCTGCCCGCAGTGTAGTCTACCGCGATCTCTATGGCCCTTCCTACCGGGAGTCCCCTCATGACCGCACCGACCAACGCCGAACCGAATACGTCGCCGGTCCCGTGGTAGTACCCGGGGATGCGTTCGGAGAACGCGTAGCAAATCCTGTCGGCATCTTTCTCGTACGAAGCCGCACCCAGCTTATCGCCTTCGAAGTACACTCCCGTGAGCACCACTGTGCCTGCTCCGATGTCGGACAGGCGCTTCAGCAGCCCTTCTATGTACTCCTCTGTGTACGGCCCCTCGACATACTCCTCGCCCAGCATGAGCGTTGCCTCGGTGACGTTGGGCATTATAAGGTCTGCCTTCTCGCAGAGGCTCCGCATACCTGCGGGGAATGTCGGCGGGAATATCTTGTAGAGTTCGCCGTTGTCCGCCATGACGGGGTCGACGAACACCTTCGTCCCTTCCGCCCTGAGGTCGTCGAACATGCTGGATACGATGGAGATCTGCTCGAACGATCCCAGGAATCCTGTGTAAACAGCATCGAAACGGAGGTCCAATGATTTCCAGTGTGCGAGTATCGGCTCGATGTCGTCGGTGAGGTCGCGATAGGTGAAGCCGGTGAACCCTCCGGTATGTGTCGAGAGCACGGCGGTGGGGATCACCGTGGTCTCGATCCCCGCAGATGATATGATCGGAAGCGCCACAGTGAGAGAGCATCTGCCGAAGCATGAGATGTCATGCACGGCCAATGCGCGTTTCTGGTTGGACATGCGCCGCCTATCGTCGGACTGATTGATAAGATTTAGGTGCGCGTCCAGACCGAGTCCCTATAAATCCATGTGCGGTATTCGGTTGCGATGATGCCAATTTCCGACCGCCATCTCGAAGCCGCGCTTTCGGAGTACAACGACAAGGTCAACGAGCTCGAGACGGGAGGTACCAGGGAACAGCTGCTGGAAGCTTATGTCAACCGCGCATGCATCCTCTCCATGATGGAATCGTATGTCTCCGCCCTTGCAGATTTCGATGATGCGATAGAGCTTATCGGTGAATCCGAGGTCGCCGGGGAGAAGATCGATGCGGGCACGTACGTGCGTGCGTTCGTCGGCCGCGGACAGCTCCTGTACAGCGACGACGGAGGACAGATGCGCCAGGACTACATCGTGGCCGCGTCCAGGCTGAAAGAGCTGAAAGAGGGTGTCAGGCATTATGACAGGAAGAGCATAATCCGGATGTGCATCGGATGCGCCGAAGACCTCGTGGACGAGGGATACCCAGAGGATGCCGTCCTGTTCATCAGCAAATCTATCTCGATGATCGGCAACAACCGCGATGATTGGTTCCTCAACCGCCTTCAGGAGACCCAGAGCCTGCTGGGTCAGTCATTCCAGGACAGGAAGATGCATGACGATGCCGTCGCCGCATTTTCCGAATCGATCGAGACCGCCACGGAGCTGATGGAGTACGGGCATCTCGACGACCCGATGTCCGTGATATATTCCCTGGTCGCCCGCGGGGATGTGGAGTCCGAATGCGAACTTCCCGAGCTCATGCTCGCCGACTACTGTCTCGCAGCAGATCTGATGGAAGGGCTCAACAGCACCAGGAAACTGGACGACATCGAACTGCTCATCAACCTGCATCAGGAGATCGCCAAGGTGATGATGGGAGCCAACAAGATATCAGAGGCCGAGAAGCACCTCGTCCGTGCGATGGAACTTGGCGTGGGCGGGGCGAAGGATTACATCAGCCTCCACTCAGATCGCGAGGAATGACTAGTTTCGACAACCTCTCCGTCTTCTTTATATCGGTCCCCCGCGTGACTACGGACATGCAAGGATTGTTCTGCCGCAACTGCAAGAGCCTCATGCCGCCCGGCTCCATCACATGCCGTATCTGCGGCAAAGGGATGGATGGCACCGTCAGCAACCAGTCGTGCCTAGGCGGCAAGAATATATCCAGGGTCCGGGAGGCGCCCAAAATAGTCTCCGGCGAGAATGCCGATGCTCCCTACTTCCCGTACGAGCCCCGTGCGCTGCAGATGCAGATCGTCGCGGACATACGCGAAGCCTTGGCCGGATCAAAGCACATCGTCATGGAATCCGGCACTGGCACAGGCAAGACCATCGTGGCCCTGGCCGGTACCCTGGAACATGCCAAGGCCAAAGGCAAGAGGGTCGTGTATCTGACCAGGACCATCTCGCAGAGCGACCAGGTCATGAAGGAGCTTCGCGCGATATCCTCCATCAAGCCCGTGTCTGGGATCACCATCACCGGCCGCGGACGCTCATGCCCCCTCATGAAGGCCGTGGCTGGATACGAGGACATACCTCCCCAGGCATTATCCAGCCTCTGCGAGGACCGGAAGCGCAAGAGCATGACCGGGCAGGCAGGGGGATGCAGGTACTTCGACAAGCTGAAGACGGAAATGCCCGACATAACGCAGTACTGCAGCACATCGTTCCCCACATCCGAGTCATTGGATGCATTCTGCGAAAAAGCAGGCGTGTGCCCCTATGAGGCGAAGAAGATCCTGATGAAGGATGCAGATGTCGTTGTGGCCCCATATGTGCACATCCTGTCCGAGGACATTCGCGGGAATCTCCTGTCAAACATGGGCCTCGGAGAGGACGGCGAGAAGCAGATCGTCATGATCGTGGACGAAGCCCACAACATCATCGATGCTGCTCGCAATTCCGAGAGCTTCAAGATACCCGTTCGTCTTGTGGAGGCGGCCATGGACGAGTGCTCCACCTTAAGGGACCCGGAGGTGGCCGACGGGATTAAGATAAAGGATTTCATCACATTCATCAGGGCCTCCATGAAAGCCCTTGCCAACGAGAATCTGGACCTGAAGATAAAAGAGGCGGAGCTCAAGGGAAACATCCTGGAAGACAGGATAATCGCCCGTTTCAGTCTGGCGATGAAGGATGTTGAACAGGCTGTCGACCGCTTGATCGAACTGGGGGAGCAGAGGACGGATCTGCTGTTGGAAAAAGGCGAGAACCGCATGTCCGACATATTCACACTGGGCACGCTGTTGAAACGCTGGGTATCGTCGCCGTCCGACAGCCTCATCCGTGCTATAAAGGTCGATGATGACGGAGAGTTTCTATCGGCCTCATGCATCGACCCTTCCGATATCACCGGGTTCATGAGGAGCCTGTCGGGCGCAGTCCACATGTCGGGAACATTGCAGCCGCTCAATCAGTACGTCCGCGTCATGGGGCTCCCGAGGGACACCGAGTCCAGGATATACCCGTCGCCGTTCCCGCCGGAGAACCGCAGCGTCATCTACTTGGGCAATGTGACAACCAGCTTCAGGGAGAGGAATGCGGACCCTAGCATGGACACCCGCATCGAGAAGAACATAGCCAGATTGTGCAACGCAGTTGAGAAGAACACGCTCGTGTTCTTCCCGTCCTACAGTCTGATGTTCAAGATGCGCCCGTTCCTGGAGAGGGACGTCAAGGACAAGGCGCTGTACTGGGAGGAGCCCAGGCAGCAGAAGCGCACCATGGCTTCCTTGGACAGGTTCCGTGCCGGGCGCGACGGGGTGTTCTTCACAGTCATGGGAGGCTCCATTGCAGAAGGCATCGATTTCCCGGGGGACGAGCTCTGTTTCGCCATAATAGTCGGGATACCATATCCGCCACCGTCGCTGGAATCGGATGCGATGAAGATGTTGTTCGACAAGAGGTACGGCGTCGGCACCGGCAAGAGGTACACGAGCGAAGTTCCAGCACTGAGGAAGATGAAGCAGGCGATCGGCCGTTTGATCAGAACGGAGAACGACCGCGGCATGGCCGTCATACTGGATCATAGGTGCAAACAGTACGAGAAGCAGCTGGATGCCAGACTTTCCACGGACCCCGTGGGCGACATGGTGCGCTTCTTCTCAGAGGGAGACGGGCAATATTGAAATACGTCCTTTCCGAATCACGCGAGGAGAAAACATGGCCGCAATGGACGTTCTCACGAATATACGCTATTGGATACTCGCGGCCGTCGTGGTCGGTCTTCTGGTCGGCCCCATACCTCATGCCTCAGAGGTCATCACCATCGCATTGATGATCATGATGAGCTTCTCCCTCGACGGCATAGAGTTCAAGAAGGGAGATTTCAAGAACAACGGCAAGAGCATGGTGCTGATGCTCCTGTGCTGCTATGTCGTCTCCACGGGTGTGACGCTGCTGCTTGGACTGCCGTTCTACTTCTCGAACAAGGAGCTTTGGATCGGCTGGGTCCTGTTCGCGATAATACCCTGCGCTGTATCGGTGGTGACGACAACGTTCCTCGTCCGCGGGAATGTGAAACTGTCCGTGTTGGGATTATCAGCTGTGTATTTCGTCGCTCTCGCGCTCACACCGCTGCTGTCTGCATTGATGCTCGGGGATTCCATGAGTCCGCTGGAGATCCTGAGGTACACAGTCCTGTTCATCGTCATCCCGTTGATGCTCACGTTGCCCATCAGGAAGCTCAAGATTGGAAGGACCCCCAAATCGATCATAATCAATATATCGTTCTTCCTGCTGATTTTCACAGCATTCGGGTCGAATCGCGGATACCTATTTTCCGACCCCCTGCTGGTGGCCATCCTCGCGGTGATGATCGCGTTGAGGCTCGCTGTGATAATGTTCCCGATGGATGCACTGCTCAAACATCGCGGTGTTCCCCGGGACGACCGTGTCGTTTATGTTCTCATGAGCTTCTGGAAGAACACGGGGATGGGTGCTGCGATGGCCCTCGTGCTGTTCGACGGCATGCCCGAGGCCGCGCTCCCATGTGCGCTGGCCGTGGTCGTCGATATGATATGGCTCATCTTCGTTCTATGGTTCTACAATCCGAGCAGGTCTGCAGACGGCAATGAACCCGGACTAGGCGTTTGAGTTAAATATTGCCGGCCCATTGCGTGTGATGAGCGGAGGTGGCACAGCTTGGACTAATGCGCCGGTCTTGAAAACCGGTGGCGACTCGCCTCGGGAGTTCGAATCTCCCCCTCCGCGCCACTTCGTTCTATCCGCACAAGATCGGCAGGCATCCGCCCGATTATGCATCACTGAAGCCATAGTGTAGCGTCTGTCCATATCTGATCTCACCACATATCCGCTATACCTATGGTGCTGGCTCATGGTGACCATGATGGCTGAAATTCTCGGACTTTGTAGGTACATCGGCCCCGCTTACGCGAGGCCGTCGA
>CAZLEI010000018.1:0-30063 GCA_964558505.1 uncultured Methanomassiliicoccales archaeon
AACCTAAGCTTGCTTAAGATTTTGCAATGGTGCAATCCATCACCGGGGCGTCCATATCCGATAATCCGAAGAACATGCTTGAAACAGGCTGAAATGGACAATCAAAGCGGTTTCACGTAGTGTCTGATCACCATCCGGGAAAAAGTATGGCGGATGACAGGTACCGGGGCACTGTATCCATTGAAAGAATGCAGATAGGCAATATCGGGACGAAAGGACCGATCTCATAGTGTAATTCATGCAGATCGGAAAGTGCGTGGAAGGACCGGCACCATGCATCCCGACCTCCGGACCCACCACCGGAAGCGGCCGTGCAGGGATTTCCAAGGGAACCGATATATAACACCGCTCGGATTTCCGCGTATGTCCGTGCTTGTAGCGTACGACGGGATGGAGCATACGAAGAAGGCCCTGAACTACTCGATAAGGTATTCCATGGCGTTCGGCGAGAAGCTCTACATATTCTCTTCTGTCGTGTCCAAGGACAAGCTGGACCACGACGACGAGGTCGCCCGTGTGAACGCGTTCTTGGACGAGGCCGTTGCAGTCGCCGTCGAGGCGGGTGCGGATGCCGTCGCGGTGCTGGAGTCCGGCAATCCGGCGAAGAGCATCCTGGATGCGGCCGCCAGGTTCGATGCGTCCGCCGTGGTCGTGGGACGTTCCGACAAGACGTTCTTCGACCGTGCATTGCTCGGCAGCGTGTCCGATGCGGTGATCCGCAGCGGGAAATGCATAGTGATCGTCGTTCAGTGATGCTGACCCAGTGCTTTGATCAGCGATACGACCGCCATGCCGGGCGAGGGCGGGCAGCCCACGATGTACATGTCCACCGGAAGCGTGTCCCTGACGCCTTCGCCGACCACGTCGCCTTCCACGAATATCCCGCCCGAGATGGCGCAGGTGCCGAACGCTATGACCAGTTTCCCGTCCGGGACGGCGTCGTAGGTCTTCCTGGCGGCCGTGAGCATGTTCCTCGTCACAGGTCCGGTGACCAGCAGGGCATCGGCATGCCTCGGGGATGCAACGATCTTCAGTCCGAAGCGCTCCATATCGTAGTACTTGTTCGACATGGCGTTGATCTCGGCCTCGCAGCCGTTGCAGGAGCCGGTGTCCAGCTCCCTGATGCTCAGGGACCTCCTGAACCTCTTCGCCCTCTCCTCGTCCAACAGTCCCTCGGTGTCCTGTACGTGCTCTCCGGCCGCGAACACCAGGTCCTCCCTGCGGAGGGCGTAATGGGGAGCCCTGACGGCCTTGATGTGCTCGCAGGATTCGTAGCAGTCCCGGCAGAAAAGGCATCTGCCCAGGTCGACGGTCCACTGCCCGTCGGTTATCTTGATCGCCTTCCCGGAGCAGACGCTCTCGCATCTGCCGCACAGGTCGCAGTGCCCGTCGGCCAGGGGCATCCTGAGATGGGATGACGCCATGACGTCGAAGGGCTCGCTGGGTTTCATATCGGATGCCAGGTTCTTCATGCTCTTCTTGTACATCATGCACCTCACAGGTCGTTACCGCTGTACGAGAGGTTGAAGCTCTTGTTTATCAGCGGGAAATCCGGGACGATGTTCCCGGGCAGCGCAGTCTCGAGGGCCGCCCAGTTCACGAACGAAGGGTCCCTTATCTTGTATCTCCATATCTTCCCGTCAACTATGTTGACCGCATGCATCATCTCGCCGCGCGGGGCTTCGACGATCCCTGCGGAGAACCCCTCTTCGGGGCGGACTTCGTATCTGAGGGGTCCGGGTTTCATCATGTCAAGGCATTGGTTTATCATGCTGACGGATTCGACGATCTCGCCTGCCTTGACGTACATCCTGGAACATACGTCCCCCTTGTCCATGGTCAGCACGCGCATCCCGACATCGCCGTACGCGTCGTACGGCCTCTCCTTCCTGACGTCGGTCTTCACGCCGGCCGCGCGGGCGGGCGGGCCAACCGCCCTGAGGGCGACGGCCTTCGCTTCCGTCAGGACCCCGGTGGTCTCGGCGCGGTCCATGAAGAAGACAGAACCGGTGAGCATGTGCATCAGGTCCTCGATGTCGAAGTTGACCTTCAGCATGCGTTTCTCTATGGCCTTCGTCGAGTCGTCGGATATGTCCCTGCGGACACCGCCGGGGACGACGGTCCCCATCAGGTACCTGTGGCCGCCGATGTACTCGTTGAGGCGCATCATCTTCTCCCTCAGGCCGGCACCGGTGGCGGCGGGCACGGTGAAACCCGTGTCCTGCGCCAGACCGCCGATGTCCGAGAAATGGCAATGGATGCGCTCGAGCTCTGCGAACACGGTCCTCAGGAGCCTGGCGCGTTCCGGAACATCCGCATCTCCCTCCATGGCGTGGGCGTAGGCCAACGAGTTGGCGACCGGAGAATCCCCGGATATCCTCTCCGCCATGCGCGTGCGGTCGGCCGAGGCATCCCCCTCCATGAGCCTCTCTATCCCGCGGTGCGCATATCCCAGATGCGCCTTCATCTTGAGGATCGGCTCCCCGGCCACCGAGAACCTGAAATGCCCAGGCTCTATGACGCCTGCATGTACGGGGCCCACGGGTATCTCGAACACGCCCTCTCCCGATATGTTGTTCCCGGGTATCGGGACCGGGACGCGTTCCTCGGGGAGCGGTCCTTTCTGCAGCGGATGGCCGTCCTCGTAGGCCCACATCATCCTCTGAGGGCCGCAGTCCCTGAGGCCGACCGGGTCCAGGCCGTTCATCTCGCGCATCTCGATTTCATAGGGGAGCAGCGCCGGGACGGCCGAAGACAAGGACGGATAGGAATCTGATTCTAATATGGTCTCGATGTGGAGGACCTCCGCATCCTTGCGGAGGACGGTCTGTATGGAGCGGGGCATGTCGCCCGCCTCGGTGGCGTACATGCAGACGACGCCGTACCCGTCCCTTCTTAGACGGGCAATCTCGTCGCCCAGGCCGCGGACGTCCACGGATGCGCTGTTCATATGGCGCCCCCGAAGACGGTGGAAACTATGCTGTCGAATCCGGACGACAGGGATTCGGGCATGAACAGCCCGAGGAGGAGCGTGAGCGCGGCAAGGACGACGAACGGTATCTTCGACACGATGCCCGGAGGATCGCGGACGTCCTTGTCCGTGTGCCCGGACAGCATGGGGAATATGTGCAGCATGAACCCCGCGAACACGAGGAGCAGCAGGATGAGGAAAGGTATGCACATGAGCCACTGGGAGGACACCATCGCCATGATCATCGCGAGCTCCCCGGCGAACACGGAGAACGCCGGCATGCCCACGATCGCCAACGACCCGAGGGCGAGCATGGATGCCGTGAACGGCATCTTCTCGCGCATCCCTTTCATGTCGGCCATCTCCTTGGTCCCGTAGGCGTGGATCATGTTCCCTGCGGAGTAGAACAGTATCGGCTTCGTGAGGGAATGGGCAACCACGAGGAACAGCGAGGCGATTATGGACTCGCGCGTCCCGATGCCGAATCCGATGGCGATTATGCCCATGTGCTCTATGCTCGAATATGCCAGCATGCGCTTGATGTTCTTCGAGCGGAGGATGAAGGTGGCCGCTATGAGCAGCGACAGGAACCCGAATCCCAGTAGGAGCCCTTTGGTCAGCCCTGGCACTGCGATCTCCGAGATGGCGTAGAACCTGAGTATGCTGTACATGGCGCAGTTGAGCAGGGTGGCGGACAGCAGGGCGCTGACGGGCGTCGGGGCCTGGCTATGGGCGTCCGGAAGCCATGTGTGCATGGGGGCAAGACCGACCTTGGTACCGAACCCGACCACGATGAGCGCTGTGGCCGTCTTCATGAGCGCAGGGTCCAGCTGGTCGGCCACGGACATGAGGACGCACCAGTCGAGGGCGGTGGACTCGTCGGCTATCGCACCGATGGACGATGCATAGGCCAGCGCTATGCCCAGGAGCGCCAAGGTGATGCCCACGGAGCATATTATCAGGTATTTCCACGAGGCCTCGGTGGACTTGTCGTCCTTGTAGAAGCCCACCAGGAAGGTGGAGATCAGCGTGGTGGCCTCGATGACGATCCACAGTATGCCGAGGGACGATACCGCGAACACCGCGAGCATCACGGCCACGAACAGGTTGAGGTACACGTAGTAGACCTTCTCGGACCTGGCGCTGAGCTCCTTCTCCGCCCTCTCGTGGCCCAGGTACCCGCGGGAGTACATGATGGTCATCAGGGCTATCAGCGACGTCACGGTCATGAACATCGCGGAGAGCCCGTCGATGTACCACAGGCCGTATCTCACGACCTCTCCGCCCAGGAACACCGGGGCGCAGAGGAGCGCGGTGGCGATGAACCCGACCAGGGCCCCGCCGATGCACATCCATGATATCCACTTCTCCTTGGGGGACACGGCGGAGGCCAAGGCGACGGCCACCGGTATGAGCAGGACGGCTTCGACGGGGATCAATCCCTCAGCCTCCTCATGAACGACGTGTCGACGGAGTTGAACGTCCTGTTGATCCTGTATGCGAATATGCCTATGATCACCACTGCGATTATCACGTCGAAGAACACACCGAACTCGACGATCAGGGGCATGCCGTACGATAGCGTCAGCGCACCGAGGAACAGGCCGTTCTCCATCAGGAGCAGGCCGATCGACTCGGTGAGGGCCTTCCTGCGGGAGACCATCATGAACATCCCGATGAGCACGATCGACAGCGAGATGGCGAGGCAGTTGCGCCCCATGGTGTCCAGCGACCCGACCATCGGCTCGGTTATGAAATAGGATATGAAGACCAGGGCAGTGGATATCAGCAGCGATCCCGGGATGCCTATGAGGGGCTCGACCTCTTTCTCCATGCCTATGCGGTCCATCGTGTAGTTGAGGAACCTGGGAATCAGCAGCACTTTCAGCGCCAGGGTAAGTGCGCACGTGATGTAGATGTGGCTGTTGCCGGAGTACAGCGCCACGATGAACGCGAGCATCGACAGGGCAAGCGAATGGAGGGAGAATATCTGGGACAGTCTCCTCATGCGGGTGCTCGAAATGGCCAGCACCGACAGGAGGAGCATGGCAATCGCACATATGTCAATCAGGTTCTCGTATATCGCGCTCTCCATCTTGTTCCCTCACAATATGTACAAAGAGATTATGGCCAGGAGAGCCAGGACGTACGATGCCGTCAGCAGGTTCTGGACCTTGAACAGTCTGAATTTGGTGGACGAGCTCTCCAGCACCGCGAGCACGAATGCGAAGAGCAGCAGTTTCGCCATTATCGAGACGAAACCGATCAGCAGGTCCAGCGGCTCGGTGGTGAGCGAGATCCCCCACGGGAGGAACAGTGTCCCCAGCATGGTCATGAACACGGTGAGCCTGAGCATGTTGGAAAGCTCCATCATCGCCAGGCCGCGTCCGGAGTACTCCAACAGCATCCCCTCGTGTATCATGGTGAGTTCCAGGTGCGTGGAGGGATTGTCGAACGGGATCCTGGCGTTCTCCGCGACCAGGGTTATGGTGAATGATGCGGTGGCCATGATGAGCGCCGGGCAGAATGCCACCGCCCCCATCTGGACTATCGCCGCAGGTATATCGGCGACTGCGGTGCTCCCTCCGGCGAGGACGCACATGGCCATTATGGACAGCAGCAGCGAGGGCTCGATCAGCACGGACATCATGACCTCCCTGCTGCTCCCCATGCCGCCGAATGCGGATCCGCCTTCCAGTCCGCCGAGCACCATCATGAACCTGTAAAGCGTGAACAGGTAGACCAGGGCGATGAGGTCGCCGTAGGGTGCCAGGACGCCCGTGAACATGAACGGGACCATGAATGCGAGCAGCAGCATGGTGGCCATGCACACGTATGGGATGATGCGGAACAGCCATGATGCGTTGGATGACACGGTCTCGTTCCTGGAGAACAGTTTCGCCAGGTCCCTGTATGGCTGGAACGGGCTCGGCCCCTTGCGGTGCTGCATCAGGGCCTTCAGTTTCCTCACTATGCCGGTTATCAGCGGCGATATCGCCACGAGCAGTATGGCCTCGAGCGCGGAGATGGCTATGGTCATCATGCGAATCTTGCCCCCAGGAGGACCACGATGAGGGTTAGGAGGAGATATCCGAGATATGTCTGGATGTTGCCTGTCTGGATCTTGCCCACCTGTGCGGAGATCCACGCGACGCTCCTGCCTATCGGCACCAGTATGTATTCTATGAAAGGCTCGGTGTACCGGACGCGGTAGCTTCCGAAGCCGTCGGGATCGTCCACGACCTCCGATTTGTCACCGTAGAACGGGTGGAACACGCGGACAAGAGGCTGGGTGAACCCGACCGACGAGTACTGCATGTTGGGTTCCAGTTCGGTCCCGCAGTCCCAGGTGGATGCGGCGGTGACCTTCTTCTTCTTGATCTTGAAGACGGCGTACAATATGATGCAGATGCCCGCGAGCACCGCGGTTATGACGATCGGCTGGAGGGACGAGGATATCATGTTCTCCGCTTCGGTCACGATCCCGGGGGATGCGCAAATGCCGCCCATGATGGCGAACATCACGGGGAAGGACAGCACGCCGAGTGCGGCGCAGGCCGCTGCCAGTATGCACAGCGGGATGTAACGGCCGAGTCCCACGGGACTCGGTCTGGTGACGGCCTCGGAACGCGGACGTCCCAGGAACATGAACCCGTAGAGCCTGGCGTACGATGCGGCCGCCATCATGCCGCAGATGCCCAGCACGGCCACGACCAGCGGGATGACTAGATTCACTATGCTGGTGCCGACGCCTGCGAGCACAACGGTCTTGATCATCAGCCATTCGCTGACGAAACCGTTCATCGGGGGTATGGCGGCCATCGACAGGGTCCCGACGAGGGCTAGCACCGATAGGACCGGGAGGACCTTGGCGAGTCCGCCCATCCTCTCGAGGACACGCTCGCCCGTGGTGCTCTCTACCGTGCCGACGCTGAGGAGCATCAGCGATTTGAAGAATGAGTGATTTATCGTGTGGAACACCGCGGCCACCAGGATCAGGAGGGACAGGCTGTCCTTGAAGCCCATGACCGTGAAGAGCATTCCGAGGGCGAGGCACATGACGACCATGGCCATGTTCTCCATGCTTGAATATGCCAATATCCTGCGGGGCTCCGTTTGGATGAGCGATTCCATCGCGCCCCATATGGCGGTGAGGGATGCTCCCAGCAGTATGATTATCGGCAGCAGTATGTCATCCGGCACTCCGATCCATGTGAATGCCGATTTGAACAGGAGGAGGACGGCGACATTGGAGCACACCGTGGACAGCAGCGTCACCGTATGGACGGGGGCATCGTTGTACATGTCGGGCATCCAGGCGTGGAACGGCATGATCCCGAGTTTGGTGCCGAACCCTACGAAGAGCAGGAAGATCATCACCACCGCGGCGATCGGACCGGCACCGGTCAGGTCCATATCGGACAGGATGCAGGTGCCTGTCATCGCCCACATGGCCGCGAACACGGTCATTATGATGAGGCCGCCGAGATGGGTTATGACGAAGTATCTCCACCTGACGCTCTCGTCGGCGCCTCTGCCCATGAGGAACGTGGAGAGCGTAAGCATCTCCCAGCAGACCAACAGGAGCATGACGCTGTCGGCGATCGATGCCAAGGCGACGGCGAGGAACAGGATGTTGGCAAGTCCTGCGTACTTGCCGTCCGGGATGCCGGACCTGATGAGGTGGAGCATGGTGATGAGGTACACCACGGACGAGAACGACAGCATCAGTGCAGAGAGCGGATCGATCAGGATGGCGTACTGTCCGAGCATGGACGATACGGGGAATGAATAGGAAACTGAATCGAAGTGTCCGAGCAGCGGGTACGCGAGCATGCCTGCCGCACAGGAAACGCAGCACAGCAACGCGCCCGCGGTCTTCGAATGGCGGCCGGGGGCGACGGACAGCACGATGCCCGCGACTGATGGCACCGTCAGGAATGCGAGGAAAAACTCAATAGGAATCAGGATAATCCTCCATTGTACATCATGTCACAAGCTACGCTGTTCTAAGCAAGTATGCGCGTACGCGTTACTGTATTTAAATATTATCTAAACGACCATTAACATATCACAAGGTTCGCTGCCGGGGTCCGCAGTCCGTGCGCATCCGATCCAGGCTCATCCATCGATATCGTCGTCCGGTTCGTCATGCATCATCGCTCCTCATCGTGTGCCTTCCGCCTCGTGTACAGTATCACGGCCGCCGATATTATCGCAACGGCCGCGATCGCACAGTATATGATGGCATTCTGTACGAGGGCGCCTCTTGTGGGGATCAGCCCCCACGGCAGCGGACCATCCACGATATCCGAATAGTAGAGCATCCGGGTATCGTACGACAGGTCCTCTTCATGCAGCGTCACCAGTCTCGTCCCGTGTTCGCCCCCGTTCCCGTAGGAGTAGAAACCGGCCCCGGCGGTGGATATCAGGTCTATGCCCTCATGGGAGATCACGTAATCGTTCACATGGTCGTGGCCGAAGAAAGCGGCCACGATGTCGCCTTGTTCCGTCCATGCATCGAATTCCCCGCTGTCATGATCCGATGTGCGGGGAGCGATCTTCATGCTGCCTGCACGCAGGAGTCCCGGGTCGGGGGAGTAGTATTTGCCGCTATGGGCCCCGAACCCCCTGACGGCGCCGTCCGTCGGGGAATCATGCTCCGTCAAGGAGCCGTAGACGTTGATGACAGGTATGTGCTGGAACAGGAACGAAGGGAGCGCAACCCCGCCGTTGGCCTCGGCCAGTTCGTTCCCCTTCTCGATGTACCAGTCTATCTGGTCCCGGTGGACGTAATCGTATTTCCCGCCGTCGGAGGCATAGGTGTTGCTGTCCATGAACCAGAGGTTGAACACATCATCTGTGCCCGTGCGGTCCTTGATGGTCAGGTTGTAGTTCCCGCAACCCGTGAGGTCCTCCCCTTCGATGGAAAGGCAGCCTTCGAAGGATTGGTAGAGCTCCATCTGCATCTCCTTGCTGGACCCGCCGTTGTCGTCGTGGTTGCCGAAAACGACGGAGAACGGTATGCCGCGGTCGACCACGGGCGAGACTATCTTCGAGATCGCCTTGCGGACCACCTGCGGATCGTTGACTATGTAGTTCCCGTAGATGTTGTCGCCAAGGAAAACGACCAGATCGGGATCCGCCGCATCAAGGGAGGCGTTCAGAAGATTCAGCATCGCCTGCTGCGGAGCATCGGTGTCCTGGGCATCAGCCACGATGAGCATCTTGAACTCGCCTTTTTCGTCGAACTTCAATGTCATGTCCGCCGATGAGGCGTCCAGGTCCATCATGGGACATGAGATCATGATGAACATCACGATAACCACGATAGATGGCACGGCGATCCTGTTCATGCCCTAAACATCGGGATGGCATTGAAATAATGTTTCCGCATCTGCCGTGTGCGGTCACGACGGGGACGGCATCCGGGCGCCTGCGGACGCCGATGCGTCAGTACCTCCTGATGTTGTCCAGCGCCTCTTCCGTGGGCCCTTCGGTGCGGTCCTCTCCGACCGGGCAGGCCTGTATGCATATGCCGCACGGCGATATCCCCTTCTCCGCCAGCACCGCAGCGCGTTCCACGCAGAGCTGTTTCTTTGTGTTGCCTTGGGGGTATGCTTTGGAGGACACAGCCTCCACCGGGCAGGCCCTGGCGCATTTCTTGCAGTGGATGCACAGACTCCCCTTCATGGGTCCCGGAGAAGGCATCTCCGCGGATGTTATCACCGAGGCGAATCTGATCCTGGGACCGTATCTCTTCGTGATTATCGCCGCGTTGTCTCCGAACGTGCCCATGCCTGCCAGGTATGCCGCATGGCGCTGGGAGAAATAGGATGCGGGGATCTCCCTGAGCCCTGCGATGCCATGGTACCCGTCGCGGGGGACGTAGATGGCCTCGTGGCCCAATATGTTGAGTTCCAGCGCTATCCTCTCGGCGGATTGGTCCAAGTACCTGTTGACAAGGTCGTAGAGGTGCTTGTAGTACGACGAGGGGGCGGTGTCCACGATGGCCTTCTGCATCGGGATCCCGATCACGATCACGGATCTGGCCGACGGCAGGATGGCCTTCGGTCTTGCTTCAGTGCCGATCCTGGCGCTGACGAGAGGGTCCGTGTCCCATAGGTCCGCGGATGCGGATGATATGTCTACGATCCCCATGCCCCTGGCGATCCCTGCTATATCGTCGAACAGTCCTGTCATAATGATCCCTTCATTGCCATGATGGCCTTCGATTCCTCATATATCTTCTTCGAGGGGCTCAGGTCGGTCCATCCTTTTTCCGCTGTTATGAGCTTGAGGTTCATCTCTTTGCACAGGTCGTCGGCGCACCTTTGGAAATCCTCGGGATCCCCGAGCCCGGTATCTATCTTCACTGCTTTCTCGTATCCGCACATCTCCAATATCATGCGCATCATGGAGTGGTCGCCGGGGTCGCATCCTCTCATCATCTCGCTGCAGCTGAGGAAATCGTTCCAATTGGTGGCCATGCAGGGGGTGAGGAGCAGCATTCCCGTGTATGTCCTTATGAGCTTGCAGTAAGGTTTCGTCCCTCCGACGGCGACGCCTATGCAGTCGTCGCAGACCTTCCCGTCCTCGTCGCGGAACACCGTGACCTCGGTGCCGTACTTCTCCTTCGCCCATGCCGATATGTCCCAGCCGTAGTTGCCGCACAGCCCGTAGAACAGCATGAGCACGTCGAATCTGCTCTGCAGCATCGTCACCTGGTCCTCTATCTTAGCCTTGAGCTCCTTGGGCTCGGTATGGAGTCCCAGGGAGTTCATCAGGATGACGATGTTGTATCCCGCCGGGTCGAGCCCGTCGATACCGTGCCAGAATTGGAATTCATCAACGATCTTGTATCCTATGCCGTAACGGTCGAATTTCCTCCTCAGGCTGGATGCAGGCCCCGTGTCCGTGAGGTATATGGTCTTCTCGTCCTTGTCGCATTTCAGGTCGTAGATAAGCTCGTCTTCCAGCATCGGGCATCCGATTATGCCCATCGTACCTTTCGTCATATCGATTCCCTCATCAATCTGCTCATTATCGTGATGTCGCTCTCTTCATAGATGGAGCACAGCGAATCGATGGTCCTCTCCAGCGATTCCGGGCGGTCCAATCCGAACAGTCCGTAGAGTGCCATGGTGTACCTGTTCAGCATCACGCGGTAGCTCTCGGCCCCTTCTTCGCACATCCTTCCGAACATGGCGCCCAGCCCGCCGAGGGCGTACAGGAAGTCCATCTTGAACTCCTCCTCGCCTATGCCCTCGATCCCGTACTTTCCGATCCATTCCCATGCGAGGTCCGTGCAGCCGCGGGCGACGGATGATGTGGAGAATGCGCGGTGAAGCAGCCTTGCTAGGTCATGATCCCTCTCGGCCGAGTACAGCAGCACCATCTGCGGCAGTATCAGGACCGTGAAATCCCCGCGGTACGGTCCGGCTGTGATGTCGGCCAGGATCAACGTTTTCTTGTAGACGGACGCCACGGCCATCCTGAGGATGTCCTCTTTGCCGTCAAATAGGTAGTAGATGCTGCCGCTCTGCTTGCCGGTACGCTGCATGATCATCCTCATCGTGGTGGCATCGTACCCGTTCTCTATGAACAGGTCCAAGGCCGCCCATAGTATGTCCTCCTGCGTCTCTGTCTTCGAATCGCCGATCTTAGTTTCCACGGACATGCGGATGACCTCTTTTGAACTTGTTCAACAACACGGTCATGGGCAGATTTAATGCTATCGGCCTTCAGAGGCGAACGCTCGGTTGGAATGTTTTTATAAGGAGACCCTAATCGCATCCGTAGCCCCGAGGGGCATTTGGAGATACGATAGTATGAAGGCATTGTACAGCGACGGAAGAGTGGAGGAATGCGAGGACAGTCTTAAGGTTCTCAGGCACACTACTTCGCACATCCTGGCGCAGGCCGTTCAGAGGCTGTATCCCGGCACGAAGTTGGCGATAGGCCCCTCGATCGATGACGGTTTCTACTACGATTTCGACAAGGACGGCGGTTTCGAGCAGGACGACCTCGACAAGCTCGAGGCGGAGATGAAGAAGATCGTCAAGGAGAACCTCAAACTCGAGACCTACACCCTTCCCAGGGACGAGGCGATCGAGTACCTCAGGTCCAAAGGCGAGATATACAAGGTCGAGCTGGTCGAGGACCTCCCCGCCGACGCACCCATCTCATTCTACAAACAGGGCGAATTCGTGGACCTCTGCGCAGGCCCCCATGCACTCTACACCAAAGCGGTCAAAGTGTTCAAGCTGACCTCCCTTGCCGGAGCCTATTGGCGCGGCAGCGAGAAGAACAAGATGCTCTCGCGCATATACGGCACCGCATTCGAGAACAAAGAGGACCTGGAGAAGTACCTGGTCATGCTCGAGGAGGTCAAGAAGAGGGACCACCGCAAGCTGGGAAAGGAGATGGGCCTCTTCGCCCTGATGGAGGAAGGTCCCGGATTCCCGTTCTTCCTCCCCAACGGCATGATCCTCAAGAACGCCCTCATCGAGTACTGGAGGGAGATCCACCAGGCCGAGGGATACAAGGAGATCTCCACCCCCATGATGCTCAACCAGAGCCTCTGGCTCCAGTCCGGGCACTGGGATCACTACAAGGACAACATGTACACCACCGTCATCGACGAGGAGGTTTTCTGCGTGAAGCCCATGAACTGCCCCGGCAGCACCCTCGTCTACAGGACGGAGCCCCATTCATACAGGGACCTGCCCCTCAAGCTCGGAGAGCTCGGCCTCGTCCACAGGCACGAGCGGTCCGGAACGCTTCACGGCCTCATGAGGGTCAGGTGCTTCACCCAGGACGATGCCCACATCTTCATGACCCCCGACCAGATCGAGGGGGAGATCGAAGGGGTCGTCAGGCTCATCGACGAATTCTACAAGTTGTTCGGATTCAAATACCACGTAGAGCTCTCCACCCGCCCCGAGAACAGCATGGGGAGCGACGAGGACTGGGAGCATGCGACCGACGCGCTCAAGGCTGCCCTCGACACCACCGGCCTGCCCTATGTCATCAACGAAGGCGACGGTGCGTTCTACGGGCCCAAGATCGACTTCCACCTGGAGGACTCCATCGGAAGGACCTGGCAGTGCGGAACCATCCAGCTCGACTTCCAGATGCCCCAGAGGTTCGACCTCACTTACGTGGGGGCCGACGGCGAGAAGCACAGGCCGATAATGATCCACCGTGTGATCTTCGGAAGCATAGAGAGGTTCATCGGGATCCTCATCGAGCACTACGCGGGTAAATTCCCCGCATGGCTCGCTCCGGTGCAGGTCAAGGTCCTCTCCGTCTCGGAGAGGTCCAGGGATTACGCCAACCTGGTGGTCGGTCAGCTCAGGGCGGCCGGTGTCAGATGCGAGGCGGACAACAGGGACGAGAAGATCGGGTACAAGATCCGCGAGACCCAGCTCCAAAAGGTCCCGTACATGCTCATCCTCGGCGAGAAGGAAGCCGAGGCCGGCGACGTTGTCTCGGTAAGGAGCAGGGACAGGGGAGATCTCGGCAGCATATCCACGGCGAAGTTCATCGAGGACATCACGGCCGAGATAGAAGAGAAGAGGAACCCCTCGACCGAGTGATCCTTCAAACAACAGCGGGGTCGGCGCGCTCAGGCGCGCCCTCCCCTTCTATTCCATCTGGCCTATCTATCGATACGGTCCGTTTTGTCTTCTTGACCTTTTCTATGACGATGAGCTGCACGAAGACGCCGTTCTCCCCGTATAGCCTGACCGTACCGCATACGGCCGGATCCCCGCCATGAGGGGACACTGATACCAGTTTGAAACGGAACGCGTTCATCATGGAGACGTCTTCCATGGATGTTATGGCGGACATGATCGCATCGTCATCCCGTCTCAGCATCAGGACCATGTCCGTTTTTTCAGTGGAGTACAGCGGGAACGAGGCGGATGTCCAGTCAGGATCGGATGCCAATGCAATGAGCTTTCCGAGATGCTCGCGTGTCATGGCCTCGGTACTGCAGGCGATCTGCCCCTGCTTGATCTCCCGTACGGCCTTGGAGATCTTCCACAGCGTGGTCTTCTCGCCCACTCCTTTTGTTTTCAGGAGCACTATGAAGTAGATAATGGCGGCATAGTACGGGGTTTTGGGAAGATAGCTCTGGAGGATCGAGATGTACATGTCGATCGACACCGAGCGCATTATCACGACGAATGCAACGATCTCGATGCCGAGCATGATGTAGATGGAGTACATCATGTAATCTATGGTGCGCGTCATCCCGCGGAGATACGTTATCCCGTTGACCAGCAGGGCTATGCCTATGCCGATGAACAGGATCCCGAACCCGAAGAAGAGGTCCATGCTCCCCAACGTATCTATCTGCCAGTATCCGTCCAGGATGTTGACGATGCCCCATGAGACGGCGACGATGCCGACCAGACGCGGCAGGTTCTTCCTCGGCGCCACTATGATTATCGCGGCTGCGATCAACGGTACGGACTGACGGGCGAATATTATCGGATCGAACAACGAGTTGGAATAGGATGCGTAAATGTCCCATGCCGACCAAACGATCAAGAGGACCGCCATGATGTAGGAAGCCCTCGCTCCGCGGCTATCATCATCGGCCAAGGATCTTCCTCCTGATGACATGCAGTATCGTCGCATTCCCTTCGGTATCTATCAGCTCCACGGCGTTGCAATCATCCCATGTGCCTTCCATGGGCCGCATGGACATTATGCGGGACCGGTATCCGTTTATGAACGATCCGCCGGCATCGTCTGCAAGGTTCAGGAATATCCCTTCCATGCCGGACCATCTCTGGAGTATGGCGCATTTGGTCCCGTTCTCCGATACGAGCTTCACACAAGTTTCCGATTCCACGGGGCCATCGTAATCAGGGGCTGCCCACGAGCGGGCATCGGTCAATCCATCCCTCAGTGCATCAAGGTCCTCTGCGGAGATCTGGACGCGGTTGCCGCGGTTGGCATGGCCGGACACCGTCTGTAAGTCCAAGAGCATCCTCTCCTCGGGTATGTTGTCATGGACCTCTTTCGTGCTCAGGACGCACACGAGGACAGCGAACATCGCGACCATGGATATCAGGTCGCGCTGGGATCCTATGATGTATTCCACCTCGTACCCCCAATGGAGCACGAACAGCAAGGCGCCGACATAGCCGATGACGATGACAGACGATATGATCTTCATCCTGCTGGCATTCTTGGACACGCCCTGCATGTAGGAAACCCCGCACAGGGCAAGACTGGCGCCCAGGATCAGCATCACCATGCCGAACATGAAGATGACATCCGAAGGAGACGGGATGCTGATCATGGCGCGCAACGCACGCCCGGTCCCCATGGCGATCGCGTACATCCCGATGGCCTTCATGTTCGTCTTGCTCGGATCGATGATTATCACGATGCCGAATATGACCAGGACAGCTTTGGAGAGCATCAGGAGAACTGGACCCATGCTCATCTCGAATGAGTGGTACTGGGTCTCCATGCCGAGGATCCCGACCACTATCATGGTGATGCCCAAGAAGTAGGTGAGTTTCGCTCTTTTCCATGCACTTCTGTTCATGAGGATGGGACGACATCGACTAACTGGTATAATATGACGGTATCGCGCTGTTCAGCGGTCATCCCGGAAAATGGTTTGTGGCCTCCGGCATCGCGCCGGAGGCACGGTCTCAAAGTTTCTCTCCGATGCTGAAGGCCTTCGCCATGACATCGGCGTTCTTGGCGGCAGCATCCGGGGCCATCATATCGCCGACGACGACATCGCCGACGACGATCCCTTTCAGGAATCCGCTCCATACGCCCTCGATGTCTTTGGCGATCTGCTCGGCGCCGTCGAGTCCGCTGCCGCAGGTGACTGCGACTGCGACCTTCTTCCCGGCGGCTATGTTGGGCGTGAAATCTCCGCCGAGGAAGCCGAAGAACCTGTCCTCGAGCAGCCTGTACTGTGCGGTGGCGTGCCCGAAGTACGTGGGCGTGGAGATTATGATGCTGTCTGCCGCCCTTATGGCATCCAGTATGGGGGTCTGTCCGTCCTTGAGGATGCATTTTCCGGTCTTCTTGCATCCGAAGCAGCTCTGGCAACCTCTGGCGTCCTTGAGCTTGTTGAGTTCGAACACCTCGATCTCGTTGCCTTTGCTCTTGGCACCGTCGGCCATCTTCATTGCAATCTCTTTGGAATTCGCGTTTCTTGGCGAGGATATGATCACTACGGTTTTTGCCATGGTTATCAGTTACAAAATGTTACCTGTACTATTTAATACTACTCAGATAACATTCTTATACCGATAAAAGGTATCAAAAGGCATGCAAGTTTCCAGACCAAGGACCGATTGCCCCCTTGATGCGATAATGTCCATCATCGAGGGCAGATGGAAACCTGTCATCATCTGCAATCTTGCGATCAAGGGCCCGATGAGATTCAACCAGATGCGTGATGCGATACCGAGGATCTCGTCCCGCATGCTGTCCCTGCAGCTGAAGGAGATGGAGGCGGACTTCATCGTCAAAAAGAGCGACCGCGGCGACGGGTTCAGCACTTATGCGCTCACGTCCCGCGGCGAATCCCTCGCTCCGGTGCTCAAGTCCATGGCCGAATGGGGATTGTGCAACATGTTCCCGAACATGGTCCGTTTCGACGACACCATCATCATGCCCGCGGTCAGATGACCGTTCTCCCGTTCTCCGTGTGATGACATTCTAAATATGGCACGAACATTCCACATCCCATGGTCGAGATCCCCGAGGGAATCAAGAAGCTCATGTCCGAATGCATCGGCTGCGGGCAATGCGAGACTGTGTGCCCTTCTTTCGCGGAAGGCGGGTGCGATCCGCGCGCCGTCATGCAGGGCGAGGACGGGAACATCCGTCAATGCATCGGTTGCGGCAGATGCTCCCGCATCTGCCCCAACACGGATCCGTGGAACGTGATGATGGCCGTCCGTTGCGCCGCATTGGGGCTCAAACCCTCCAAGGTGTACGACGAGACCGGCCTGACTATGCGCCGCCTGCAATCGCCTTCTCGCGAGGAATCCGATCTTCTGCTGGACGGCGAGGATGTCCGTCTGATGTCAGGGTGCACCGTGGAGGCCCTGATCCCGTTCCTGAAGACCGCTTCGGCGGTATCCCTGCGTGCTCTCGGCATCGGATGCTCCGCGTTGCCGGACGGTTCGTGCTGTACTTACCCCGTTCACTTCAGGGCATGGTCCGATGAGGAGCGCGACAGCAAGAAGAAGGAGATATCGTCTACCGCCGGCGGGATGCCGATCGTGACCATCTGCCCGGGATGCGCCACGGAACTGTCGCAATCCGGTGCGGATGCCAGGCATGTCATCCATCTCTTCCATGACAATCTGGACAAGATACGTGCCCTGCATGGGGTGAGGATGAAGGTCGCCATACAGCCCGGCTGTCACGAGCACGAGTTCGGGGGGGAGTTGGAGGAGGTCATCCGCGCATGCGGTGCAGAACCGATCGGCAACAGGACCGGGTGCTGCGGGAAGAACGTGAAGGGCATTGCAGATGCGATCATGGCTAAACGCGAATCGGACATGGAGGGGGCGGATGCGGTCATCGTCGCCTGTCCGTTCTGCTTCAACGTTTACGACGCATATCCGGACGGGGTGCCGGTAATGCACATAACGGAATTGGTGGCATTGGCCGCCGGAGACTCGAGGACGTTGGGGTATCACAAGATACCGCCCAAGGATGCGCTTTGATCCACAACTGGACGGACCAGGGGGAGTATGATGTCGGCGCCCTTCCGGGCGCCGATGTCGGATCACTTGCTGGCAGGTTCCCATTTGCAGCGGACGGGCGATACAATGGCCCCTTCCGCCTTGAGCTCTTTGAATGCTTTGTCGACTTCTTTCCTGTCTGCGCCGAGGGCCTTTTCGACCTCGCCTGCACTGACAGGCTTTCCGGCATCGCTCATCGCTTTCAGAACATCGTCTTTCATGGACATGAGCTTTGTAACGGCGTTAAGATATAAATAACATTCAATCCGCGGCCGCTTCCGGTTCGTCGAGGTATTTCCTGCATACGGGGATGAGCACGCATCCGATGGCGTTCCCCAGCAGTACGGTGAGTATGAACACGAGTGCATCCAGGCCAAGCAGGCCGGCGGATGCGAAATAGAACATGTCTGCGATGGAGTGCTCGAAGCCGCTCAGGATGAAAACAGGGACGCAGATGAAAGTGGCGATCCACAATCCTTTGGACCTGTACGCCTCGACCGCTATGTACATCAGTATGCCGCAGAACACGCCTTTCAACAGGACGGTGGGGAACGTGTAGTTCTCCAGGCGCGTGGTGCAGGACATGGCCGCCGCATCTATGGGGAATGCGAGCCCGACAATCAGGCAACCGATGAAGTTGCCCACGATGATGACCAGGATATCGATGAGATAGGAAGGCTTGTTGTCGAATATGTAGCATACTTTCCCGGTGTAGAGGTTGAAACCGAAGAAGAGCACCGTGAACAGTCCCACGGAGAAGAGGAACGCCCCGACATATCTGACATCGCAGCTGAGGCAGACCACGCCTCCGATGGAGATCATCATGCCTGCAAGGATCGCTTTCAGCAGGCATTTCGTGTAATATTGGGCATCCTCCATGATGCTGGCACTGCAGATTATGGATATATAGGTTGTCGAGACAAAAATATCAACGAGTACCATGATACTTGTTCATGAGCTCATGTCCTGCGGACCTCGGGATCAAGATGCACACCTTCGTGCGTGACAGCAGCGCAGCCGCCATCGCGGGGAAGAGGCGCATGGGCAAGTCGGCACTGATGGATGAAGTGGCAGACGCGCTTGCTGGGATGCAGGCATGCAACATCATCCGCATAGACCGCAGGTTCTGCGACGAGACAGGCACGCATGAACCTGCCAAGCTCGCGGAATCGATAGCGTCTGCATTGGATCCAGGCGTCCGGAATTATGTGCTCGTGGTGGACGCCGATGCTGTTCCCGGATGGGAATCCGTGGCGGAGTCCATGTCGGAGTCTGCCGAGTTCTTCTATTCAATGGAGTTGTGCCATCAGGTTCCCGCCTGCGCCAGGTTCGTCTCCTTGGGAGCATTGAAAGAGCACGGGACGATGACAGCAGATGAATGATGAGGATGTCGCCGAGTTCCTGGGGATATGCTCCCGGCGGAACGCGTCCGCGGCACCTGACCCCATGACCGCAAGTCCGGTCTATACGTACCCTCACATGTTCCTGCTGAGCTGCCTCATGCAACGGCAGATATCGCCGCTGGAAGGTTGGGCGATCCCGCGCAAGGTCGCGGAGGACATGGCAGCGCTCGGTCTGTTGGAGGATGCCGATCATCCTGACCTGGACATCATGGCGGCCGCGGGGCAGGGATATTATGAAGACGTCTTCGAGCGGCGGGGACTGCACCCTCACAGCAGGGCGATGTCGCATGTGTTCTGTTCGGCGCTCGTAAGGATAAGGGACGTCTACGGGTCGGATGCATCCCGCATCTGGTCGGACAGGCCGAGCAGCGCATGCCTGATCGGCAGATTCCTGGATTTCAACGGGTTCGGTGCATCCCTCGCGTCCATGGCCGCATGCATGCTCGCACGGGATTACCGCATTCCACTGTCGGATCATTATTCCATAGATGTGATGACCGATATACACATAAAGCGCACGTTCTGCCGTCTGGGTCTCGTGGAGATCCCGGAAGGCGGTCCGGGGGATGTGGATCCCGTTAAAGTGGTGTACAAGGCCAGGGAGCTGTGCCCGGAGTACCCGGGGATGCTGGACCTCCAATGCTGGGAGATCGGCATCCGCAAGGTATGCAGGAACGACAGGTGCATGGCGCACGGCATCGAGGATTGCCCGTTCTCGGACATATGCCCGCGCATCGGGCTGCCGCCGTCCGCAACGTTCCAGACCCGCCTGTTCTGAATCGACGGCGCATCACTGTTCCCTTTCGCCGTCGATGTCGCGTTCGGGCGATGACAGGTACATTATGGCCTCGTTCGCTACGGTGAGCCCGAATATGGCAGGCAGTGTCGGGAGCGATCCGAGCCTGCTCTTCATATGCTCGTCGCGTTCGGTAGGTTTGAATTTTATCGGCTCTTCAGAGTAGACGCATGTTATCATGGATGTGTTCAGGTCCCTCAGCCCGTCCCTCATGGCAGATGCCAACGGGCACGCGCGGGTCCTCTTCAGCGTGTTGATCCTTATCTTGGTGGTATCCGTGCGCAGGGCGGCGCCCATGGATGAGAATGTCCTGATCCTGTTCTCCGCTGCATATCTCAGAACGAAGACCTTGTTGGCGACGGTATCGATGGCATCGACGATTATATCCGGTTCCCCGCCGAGGAGACGTGACACGTTCTTCACGTTGATCAATTCCGGAAGACCTTCGATGTCTATGTCCGGGTTTATGCTTCTGGCACGTTCTGTGGCCACGATCGCCTTCGGACGTCCGACGGTGTCGCGAGTGGCCAGGATCTGACGGTTCAGATTGCTCTCGTCGACGCAGTGGTCGTCGATCACGCGTATCTTCCCGACACCTGCCCGGACCAATCCTTCGAGGACATAGCCGCCGACGGCGCCCGCTCCCACGAGTATGACGAAGGAGTCCTTCAGCCTGTCGACGCCGTCCCTCCCGAGCATCAGCTCGGTCCTGGATGTGCTGTCTCCGGTCATGGGACGAGCCTCGCTGCGTTCTCGGATGTGATGCGTGCCAATTCCCCACGGTCTACGGACATCGCGCCGGCCACGGCCGATATGTGCTCTCCCATGGTCGCGTATATGCTCTGGCAGTTGGGGGCATCGGTCTCCAGGAGCATCCTGTCCCGCGGCAGGGCGGATAGGATGTCTGCGGCATTCTTCTCGGATTTCCTCATCAGCCGGGGGGAGATGGAGAAATAGCATCCGCAGTCGGAGAAAGGTTTGATGTAGCTCTTGGGCCCCGTGAACGAGTGCAGTATCGCGGTGCATCCGACGGAACGGAGGGCATCCAAGGTCTCTTTCTCCGTTCTGACGATGTGGATGGCCGCCGGCCTTCCGTACTCGGCCGCGATGGACAGCTGTTCCAAAAAAGCAGTCGTCTGGAACATGCCGCCGGGGCGGGAGGCATCCAAGCCTATCTCGCCAACACATGCCCTCGGGTTCTTCTCCAGATGTTCCCTGAGACGGTCTGAACTTCCAGGATATGAATCAGCATACCAGGGATGGGTCCCATAGAACGGGACGATCCTGCCGTCACTTTCCGCGAGGGCATCAAGACACTCCCATTCGGAGGGCGTGGCGGTGCAGGAGAACAGCATGTCCGCATCATCCAGATCGGGATATCCGTCTCCGAATACCGGATCTGTCATATGGAGGTGCGAATCCGCGAATCTCATACGGGCCCCATGTCCTGTGAAGGATATATGAGTTTTCCGCCATGCCTGCGATGTTTCAGATGCCGGAAGACATGACATAATTATGCAGTATGATCAGCCTCGAGGACTTTTCTTGCCAGATACAGAGATCCTTTTATCGCTTGCTCTCCGTTCAACGATTCAGGAACGATGTATGAGTCAAGTTTCTCACGGGTAAGCGAGGGTATGTAGGCATTGAGGTCGCTGTGGACTTCATCTCTCAGATGTTCGAAGAGATCTCTGTGCTTCATCACGCCGCCGCCCATTATGATGAGTTCCGGAGATACGATCATCACAATCTCCCTGATCAGCTGGGACAGATAGAAGGCTTCCATCTCCCAGGCTTCCGTGTTCTCTGCAAGGTGTTCTGCCTTGGCACCCCACCTTTTCTCGATGGCAGGTCCACACGCAAAACCTTCGACGCAGTCATCGTGGAATCTGCATATCGAATCCATGGTCTCAAGAGGATGCTTTATGGATTTCACATGCCCTCCTTCCGGGTGCATCAGCCCATGCACCGGGAGGCCGTTGATGACCAGCCCGAGGCCGATGCCGGTTCCGACCGTGATGTACGCCACCGATCCCATCCCGCTGCCGATCCCGTATTGGCATTCGCCTATGCATGCCGCATTGACATCAGTGTCTATCGCAGCAGGGACGTTCAACCTCTCTTTCAACACCTTCAGGAGGGGATAATCGCTCCATCCAGGTTTCACGCATTTCAATATGGACCCGTAATCTTCGGAATCCTCATCCAGATCCACCGGTCCGAATGTTCCGATCCCGATGGATTCCACATCGCTGTTGCCGAAGTAATCGACGATGACGGGGATCACACGATCCGGAACCGAGGTTGCGATCGTCTTGGATGAGATTATATTGCCGCATTCGTCTCCGATGGCACATATTATTTTCGTGCCTCCGAGCTCAATTGCTCCGAACAGATGTGAAGATGCCATGTTATAGGATAAAGTTACCATTATATTCCAGGTTCGTTGAAGATCATGCGATATGGCATCCGATCCCTCGGGCAGTCGGCCCCGAGTTCCCGGAAGATCGTCATTGCCTATGCCACTGCTTCCTTTCACGATCCTGAAGGTCCCGCTTTCGAGAGGACCATCTCGGCCATTATCGTGTCCACATTGAGGATATGGGCCCCGTCTATGCGGAGCACTTTCCCGGCAGTGTCCGCCATGACCACGCATCCGTCCCTCTCCTTGGCCTTTATAACTTTCCTGGCCACGACCTCGTCATCCATCATCACTGTGAATTCGCACATCCTCTTTCACCATCCTATCGTTTCTTCTATCCTTCCCTTCACCGCACGCAGGTCGCTCAGTGCGTTCGAGTCAGGGTACTTATCCACCAGCAGGTCCCCGTTCTTGTCGGCCTCGACGACATCCCTGTCGTACCTGACACCGACCGCTTTGAGTGGCGATATCCCGACCATCTTCGAGGTGGACATGACATCCTCGGTGCTGTCGGTCTTGTTAACCACAAGGAGCGAGTCCTTCACGCCGAGGTCCGCAGCGAGCTTCATGACCTGCCTGGAGACCTCGGACGATTTCGCCGTTGGCTCGGACAGGACGATGTTGCAATCGAAGCTGGACGCGAGCCCCCTGCCGAGGACTTCGGGCCCGGCTTGGGAATCGACGATGGCGATATCGTACTCTCCGAGCTCATCCACGTAGCTAAGCAGGATCTTGATGAGCGATATGGCGGAGCAGAGGCATCCGCCGCCGCCCTGCATGATCGCGCCCATGATGACCACGCGCACGCCGTCGCCCGTGACCGCGGAGTGCTCCTCCAGGATTTCCTTCCCGGATATCTCTATGCCGTTCTCTTCGAGGTCGTGGGATATTCCGCACTTGTCCTCGGTTATCGTGGTGATGCTGTCGTACGGTATGCCGAACGTGAGTGCCAGGTTCATGCTGGGATCGGTATCGAACACGATCACCCTCTTCCCTTCCCTCGCCATGAGGACGGCGAGTGTAGAGAGCGTCGTGGTCTTCCCGACCCCTCCTTTGCCCGTCGCAATGACCTTCTTCATGTCATTCAGCCTTCATCACGAGGGTCATAATGAACACAGTCTCGTCGAACTCGTCGGCAACCGCCTTTGCCGTGTCCTTGAACCTCATGAGGATCATCCAATCTCCGGGGGAGTTGACGTCGAAGGACACGATGCCGTTCGCATCCGTTTTGTCGTAGATCTCCTCTTTGCTCTCTTTGGAGAAGAACTTCATCTCCTTCCCGCAGAGCGGCTTCCCTTCGTACAGCACTTTGAAAGAGGCTTTCTTGCCGACCGCGAGCTCGTACGTGTCGGGAACGATCTCCAGCATCGCCTGCTCCAGTTTTGTGGGCTCCCCTTCTGAGAACACCATCTTGGCGTACATCTGATAGGTCGCAGATGTCTTCACATTCGTGAAGTCGCGTTTGACGCCTGCCGTCCACGAGCCGTCGTTGATGAGGTTCCATATGACGGGCAGGGTCTCGTTGTACATCGTGTACGGCGCGTTCCCGTTCCCCTTGAAGGTGATCCTGTGCCCTTTCTCGATCTCCTCGATGGAGGATTCTATAGCATTTCCTCCGGCATCCAGAACGGTGACGTTGACGTATTCGGTCGGGGCCTTCTTGTCCGGCTCCATGTTGTGCCCGTACAGCAGGTCTGCGGAGCATATGCCGGTCTTTTTGCAGAATGAAGGGTTGCTGAGCCATACTTCGTGTCCGAAGATGACCCTTCCCATGCTCATGTAGGTCTCGGCATCCGCACTGTTCAGGACGTTCATGATATCTTGGTAATCCATCGTGATCGAATGCGGTAACACGAAAATGGTATTAGTATTATTGCACGGAAGAAAGATGTTACTCGGCTTCCGGGCGGTCGAAATTATGCATTCTGTGGAAACAATGCAGATTCGGGGACCGTCTGTCGCGACAATATGTCGGTTTCAGATGGTTGCTGAAAGGTTTATCTCAACATGCCCTTTCATATGGTCCATGAATGTTTCCGGTCCATTGCCGATGATCGCAGCGGTGGTCATCATCCTCTGCCTTGCGGGCGGAGCGGTGACATGGGCGCTGTCCCTCGCCCTTGATGATACTCAGCAGGCCGTATACGAACTGTCAGGTACGTGCCGTATCGGGGGTTCGGATGCCCCATGCACCGGTACCGTCGTGTATGAAGAATTCGCGGAGTCGAAATCGGAGACCACGGCTAGGTTCTCCTTCGATGTCGTATGCGGCAAGGATCCCGGGATAGTGATAGTTGCTCAGGGGATCCTGTTCATCGATGTTGAGACCGGTCTTCCCAACACGGAGTTGTACTCGTTCACGGGCACGGACGATGACGGGAATTCCATCTGGTCTCCGAAAGCCGAGAGCGATAGCATATTTGAATTCCACATGAACGGGAGATCTGTGGTCATGGTATCGGTTTCTTACGGCGGAGCCGAGGCTTTTGCATTCAAGGCCTGAATATCGTTGGAATCGTGCATAATTTTTTTAATTTTTTATGTATAACGTAACAAGAATTTCAGATAAATAACACTAAATACAACCAACGTCTGCCTGAAATGCTGGTGGGAAGATAGAGGGAGAGCCGTCCGTACCTATTTCGAATTTCAAAATAACCTACCACAAGAAGATGGTGAGGAAGATGGCATTCATCCTCATCTGCATCATCGGGTGTGCGGTATTGGCCGTATATTCCGCCACGCTCGGCTCGTACCCCATATCTGCGGAGCAGGTCTACACGGTGATCTGGAATGCGATCACCGGGACACCGCAGCCGGATGCGAACATCGCGCATATTGTCATAAACCTCAGGCTCCCGAGGATCGTCGGGGCGGTCGTCTGCGGTGTTGCATTGGCCGTGTGCGGTACGGCCATGCAGAGCATGATGAAGAATCCCCTGGCCGATCCGTACACAATGGGGATATCGTCAGGTGCAGGTTTCGGTGCCGCGATAGCCATAATCCTCGGGATCCAGCTGATATCCGGGGGCGGGATAGTCCTGAATGCGTTCGTGTTCGCATTGATACCGGCTCTCGTCATATTGTTCCTAAGCAAGTTCAGGAAGGCCACGCCGACGATGATGATCCTATGCGGGATCTCTCTGATGTACCTATTCAATGCGATGACCCAGCTGTTCATGCTGATCGCAGATCCGGAGGACCTTGCATCCGTCTATCAGTGGATGGTGGGATCCATCGAGGGTCTGGATTTCGGTAAGATCGCGACGATCCTGGGCATCACGGCGATAGGCTCGGTCTATGTGCAGTACATGGCCAATCAGCTGAACATCATGGGGATCGGTGACGAGAGCGCGAAGACCATGGGCGTCAACGTGGAGAGGAAGCGCCTGTCGGTCCTGTTGGTGATAACCCTGGTCGCGGCATCGGTCGTGAGCTTCACGGGCATAATCGGGTTCGTCGGACTGGTGGCCCCTCATGTAGCCCGCATCTTCATCGGTGCAGACAACAAATACCTGATCCCGGCCGCCGCCGCATTCGGCGCCCTGCTGCTGGTGGTCTCGGATATCGTGGCGAGGACAGTGGCGGCGCCGCTCATGCTCCCGGTGGGCGTTATAACCGCGTGCATCGGCGGCCCCCTCTTCATGTTCCTGATACTGCGCAACAACAAGGAGACATGGTCATGACAGTGATCGAGTTCTCCGCGGTCTCGTTCGGATACGGAGATGAGCAGGTCTTCGACGACATCTCCTTCGTTTCCGACCGTCCGGAGCTCCTGTGCATCCTGGGTCCGAACGGCGTAGGCAAGACCACGTTGGTGAAGTGCATGAACAAACTGCTCAAACCTGACAGCGGGCAGGTGCTGATCGACGGGAAGGATGTCCAAGATTACAGCCTCCTGGAACTGGCGCAGATCATGGCCTATGTTCCGAATTCGACGAGCAGCGTGTTCTCCATGACCGTCTCCGAGGCGATACTCATGGGCCGTCATCCGCACGCGGGATGGACGACATCCGACAGGGACCTGGAGATCGTGGATGAAGCGATCGATACGATGAGCCTGCAGGAATTTGCAGACCGCGACATAAGGGAGCTCAGCTCCGGGCAGCTGCAAAGGGTGATGATCGCCAGAGGGCTGGTCCAGGAGCCCGGGGTCCTGATCCTGGACGAACCGACCTCCAATCTGGATGTGAAGTACCAGATGAACGTCATGAGGTTCCTCAGGGATTACTCTCACGAGAAGAAGATCACGGTCGTGATGGTATGCCACGACCTGAACATAACCGCGGCATACGCGGACCGTGTGATCCTGATGTCCGGCGGCGGTGTGCATGCCGACGGCATGGCCGAGGATGTTCTCACGCAGGAGAACATAAGGGACGTCTACGACGTGGACGCGAGGATAGTGGATGTGGACGGCAGACCGTACATCGCATTGATGCCGGAAAGCTGAACAGAAGGTGAACGAATGGACAAGAAGGTAATTGCAGCGATCGCCGCAGTGGCGGTCATGATAATAGCGGGAACGTGCATCGTCATGCTGACGGGCCCTGGCGATCATAACGCCGATGCGGGGGCACGTGTCGGAGAAGCTATAGCGGGAGAGAAGACCCCCAGCACGGATTCCAGACTCTGGGTATATGGGAACGTCAATGAGGACGACAGGCTGGATCAGAACGACAGGGCACTCCTGGTCGACATCCTCGCCGGTAAGGCGAATGCGACGCAGCTCGCAGATGTCAATGCCGACGGCGTGTTGAACGATAAAGACCTGGCATATTTGGACCGCATCATCGCAGGCGACAAGATGGATGTGTACTACATCGACAACTATTACAAGATCGCAAAGGTCGGATGGCCGGTGGGGTCCATAGCAATCGGCTACTGCAGCGGCGCATACACCGCCGACGTCACGGGGCTGTGCGACAAGGTCGCCATGGTCGATGCGACCATCGCTTCATATTGGAAGGGCATGAACCCCGCATTCGCGGCCGCGTCCTCGTTCGGGGTCACCGAGACACCTGATTATGAAGCGATGATCAAGAAGAACATCGATGTGTACGTCGTAGGATACTGCGACAGCACGGCCGATCCCATATCCCCGGGTAAACTGAATCCCGCAGGGATCGATGTGATGTTCATGAGCACCGCGGACAACAGCGGGGTCGATTATCCGAACGAGTCCATAGACCGTTCCATCCTGATGTTCGGGTTCCTGCTGCAGGGGGACATGGACAAGGCCTACAAGTACCTGGAATGGCACGACAAGGTCCTCGGCAAGCTCAAGGAGGCCGGGTCGAAGATATCCGAGGAGGATAAAGCGGCCTTCATGATGGCCAGGAGCTCCATGCAGTACGAGTCCAGCACCGTGAGCATCACAGGATTGAACAATACGAACAACATCCATGCCGAGTGGGTCGGCGTCCACGCGATAGGGCAGCACAGCGCAACGCTGTCCAAGAACTACAACAAGCTCACGCCCGAACAGGTTCTCACCGTCGTACTGAACGACAACAACAAGCAGCCCGTCGTCTACTACATGGACAACGAGCACGACGGCATGCGGCACCAGCGCGATCTGGACGCCTGCATCGCGGCAGACAGGGAGATGCTGTCCACGTCCACTGTACCAGTCCATTATCTGGGCATGGCCAGGGAGGCCGGGAACAGTCCGCTGTACGTGGTCGAGCTGGCATTCTATCAGAATGTCATGTACCCCGGGCTCACTGCACAGACAGGTCTGGATTACAAGGAGCTGTTCAGCTACTATTTTGACACCTTCGCGTCCTATGACTACAGCGCCCTCGTGAATCTGGGAGATTTCTTCTACGATTACGGGGTCTGAAGGTAAAACGGGCCTTCGGGCCCATTTTTCTCATTTTCAACGGTGACGGTATGACGACCATCGATGCGCGGGCTGCCGGGGATCTTGCATTGATGCTCGGGGATCCGCGCCGCGCCATACGTGCCATGGCGATACCGATCCTGGTTGCCTTGGCAGTGGTGCAGATCAATCAGTTCGCAGATACATTCTGGGTCTCGGGGCTGGGGGTGCAGGCGACCACTGCCGTGACCGCCATGGTCCCGGTGTACGGCCTGATGATGTGCGCTGGCATCGGGATCGGTGCCGGGGCCACGGCCACCATCGCATACCGTCTCGGACGGAACGAGTATGCGGACGCCAACAGGCTGGCGGCGAACTCCCTTGTGTTGGGACTGATGATATCCGCGATCACTTCAGCGATCGTCGCCATTTCCATGGACCTGTTGATATCCATGATGGGCGCGGGGGAGGTGCGCTGGCAATGCATCCAATATGTTCTGCCGTTCGTGCTGATGTCCCCTGCTCTTCTGATGAATTCGATCCTGGGCGGCATCCTGAGGGCCGAAGGGGCCGCCAGGAAGTCGATGGCAGTGCAGATGTCCGCTGCTTTGCTGAACATCGTTTTGGATCCGCTGATGATATACACCATGGGCATGGGGGTTTTCGGGGCCGGGCTTTCCACTGCGGTATCGGCGCTGATCGCATTCGGTATCGGGCTCGCATGGTATCTCCGCGGACGCACGGTGGTCAAGTTGGAGAGGAAGCATCTGAAACCGGACTGCGGATCCATGAGGGAGGTCCTGGACGTAGGGGGTCCGAAGACCGTAGAATCCCTGATATCCAATGCTTCTGACCTGATACAGCGTGTGTTCCTGGTGATAGCCGGGGGAACCACGGCCATGATACTGTATAATTATCCATGGAGGTACATCGGTTTGGCCAATCTGCCTGCGTCAGCAGTGAGCACCGCCATGGTCCCGGTATGCTCATCTGCCTACGGGCAGGGGGATCCGGAGAAGGCATCAGCCGGTTTCTCGTACACCGTCAAGGCAGCTTTGGCGACATCAGTGGCACTGTCGGTGATGCTTCTCATATTCGCCGGACCTCTGATGGACATATTGACGACCGAGGAGTCGATGAGGCCGTTGCGCGCACAGTTGGTGTGGACCATGCAGGTCTCGGTGCTGCTGATCCCGTTCAGTGCGCTCATGGGCATCGGGTCTTCCATGCTGCAGTCCATGAAACGTTCCAAGGTGTCGATGCGTTTCATGATGTTATGGGGTTTTCTGAAACTGGGCTCTTATGCTGTCGCATGCATGCACTCGTTCGAAGCCATCATATTCTGCATGGTTGCGATGCACGTATTCGGCGGCATCACTCTTATGGCGCTGGCGAAGAGAGAAGGGTCCAAGATCGTCCGGTCCTGACGGGAATCCAGGTCTAATTTTGTGTTCTGGGTCATATCCGTCTGCCGAGGCCTCAGGTTCCGATGAAGGATCAAAGGACATCGAATATCGACGATCCGATGTGCAACGTGGATTCGATGTAATATTTCAAGTTCATTCAGGATCCAGTGATGAAGCAATCGCCCCTTTGTGTCATCGATACGTCGCATCTGTTCTTCGAGGAGTTTTCCTGTTCTTCAATATCGATCTTTCGGGAAGTCGCACGGTCGAATCTATGCATTATATATCAGTCATATCGATGCGCATAAGATGAGTTCATGCCCAGTACGGAATAAGATATCGGAAACCGGTGTCGCCGGCCCTTTGGCAATCGCCAGGATAATCTTGGGTCTGATGCTCCTTTGGGCCTTCTTCGATAAGTTGTTCGGACTGGGTCTTTCCACTCCTGCGGGATTTGGGTGGATAGACGGCTATTCGCCGACCTACTATTACAT
>CAZLEI010000019.1:0-29326 GCA_964558505.1 uncultured Methanomassiliicoccales archaeon
AGTGTGCGCACTGGCAGTTCTTACCCTCCTGGGCGGTGGGCATTCCTGCGATGGCCTTCACGATGGGTCCCTCGTATCCGCAGTCCTTGTCGGGTCCGATTGCACCGGACTCCCATGCTGCAAGTGTCCTTGCGGCAGAGATGCACCTGGTGACTGCAGAGAAGGTCCTCTGGACGTCGTTGTCCTGCATACCGCCTGCCATGAACATGGAGACGTTCGCACCGGAGCAGTTGGTGTCTCCGCCTGCGACGCACTTGTTCTTCTTGGCGATGTCAGCGAACTGCTGCCAGACGTAGGTCATGTCGATGGTGCCGAGGTATCCGACACCGAAGAGGAAGGCGACGATGTCACCGTTGGTGACAGCGTAGTCTGCGAACTCTTTGCCGCCGACAGTCTCACAGGAGAGGTTGTCTGCACCGTTCTCGCAAGCGATCTCGGCGCACTCGAACAGCTTCTCGGGGTACTGGCGGTTGTTGTCCATGCCGGTGCGGAGTCCGTGGTCGGCCTCACGCTGGTCGGGGATGGTCTGCCTGACAGCGCAGTTGAGCCCGTACTCCTCGTGGTATTTCTCGCAGATGGCCTTCTGGCCTGCAACGACAGGTGCGGAGAGCTTCTCCTGGTTCATCTGGGAGACCCACTCGGTCTCGAGCTGGACGTCGGGGAATCCGACGGTGATCGCTCTGTCGAGGATGTCCTTGCTGATGTAGTCGACGTACTCTTTTCTCAGTTTCTCGGGGTCCTTCTCGGTCCCGGGCCTGGGTGCGTAGTTGATCTCGGGGATGACGTGGCCCGCTCCGATCTTCAGTCCGAATCCGTAGGAAACGGGGCTGATGGAACGTCCGAAAACCATGTCATCTGCGCATGTGTATGCCATTTTTGTGAATCTTTTAACGGACATGTTTACTGGCCTCCTATGATGTCGTCCCACTCTTCCCTGATCTTCTTCCAGTCGTATCCGGCTGCGATCTTGTCAGCGATGATGGGTGTCTGGGGTGCCTTCTCGGAGTAGATTCCGAGGTCGTAGGAGTTGGCGTATTCCCTGTTGACGGCTCCGCCGCATCCCATGAGGGGTATGTTGATTCCTTTCTCTACGAGGATCTTCGCCTCTGTGGGGAATGCGGACATGGTGGTCGTCATGAGCGCGGTTCCGCTTGCGAACAGGGGCTTGACCTTGACGACTTCATCGATGAAGTCGACGATCGGTACGTCCCTGCCCATGTCGATGACCTCGTATCCGGAGGACCTGACCATGACTGCGGCGATGTTCTTTCCGATGTCGTGGGGGTCTCCCTCTGCAGCGTGCATGATGACCGTTCCTTTGGTCTGCCTTCCGCCGGGGACCTGTTTCTCTGCGATGGCGATTCCGATCTCCATGGTCTTCGCGGCCATCATGATCTCGGGCAGGTAGTAGATGTGCTCAGCGTAGAGCTTTGCAACAACTTCCATGCCGGCAACGAGTCCGTTGTTGATGACATCCAGAGGGTTCCTCTGTTTCAATGCATCCATGACGACGGGTCCGATGGTCTTGAACCTCATGTAGAGGACTTCCTCAGCGACTTTCTTGAAAACCTCGTCGGTGGGGAGCATCTTCTTAGCCATATCTTCTGGTGTGATGGAGACCTGCTGATCGATATCGTAGCGTCTCAGAACCACACTGAAATCTGCGCCTTCTGTGCTTAACATTTCATTCACCTCAAAACAGTTTGGACGGGTCATGGAACCACCCGATTATATCTGTTCCAAAAATTTTTATCACGAATTTTGTTATAATCCTTTATAAGTCTTTCCTTTTTAGATTTCCTTGGGAAAATTGATTATTCAACGGTTTGATAAAAATAATTTTCTGGTGCTGGCTTTGGTATGGAATACACATCCAACCTCTGAAAAAAACATATGTATAATTTGAAAAAGTATATGTATAACAATTTTGTTATACAACCAAGTGTCCTCCATCGTATATCTCAACAATAAGAAAACCAACACCATTTACGCCTATCTGAATGAGTCTGTATGGGACCCCGAGACGAAGAGATGCATATGCAAGCGCAAATGCATAGGGCATCTTGATCCAGACACAGGAGAGATAGTATCCAACAGGCACCGCAAGGAGAAGAACTGTGCAAAAGTGAAATCATCGGCACTCTGCATGGTGTTCGACAGTGTTTCCAAGAAGATCGGATTGACCGAGACGATGTCGCAGGCGTTCCAGATCAATTGGAGGATAATGCTCTCCACGGCCTATTATCTCGCGGCCACCGGGAATGAGATACTCTTCTGCAAACAATGGAGCGAGACCAACGATACTCCTTACGGAGATATCCTGACGAACGATGTCATAAGGAATATGCTGGGGAACATAGCCGCATACCACATATCCAATTTCTTCACAAGGTGGATAGAGAAGAACCAATGCACGGAGGTGTACACGAACACCATCCTTTTCAGAACAACATACGACGCCCTGGCGAAATACGCGGCCACATTGGGGGTCACGATCGACAAGGAGAACTACGGCAGCAGCATGGAGCTGTACTTCTCTGCCAAAGACGGCCTTCCCATGTGCTATACGCTCATGAACATGAACCTCGGGCGCAATCTTGACAATTATGGCATCAAACACACGGATTTCAAGAAATTGACGATCATTTCCGATTGTGAACGTGAAGATGGATTCGAGCTGGAAGACCTGGGCGATCCGAAGAAACATGTGACCGCCCGCGTCTGCATAGATTCTCCCCTGGCCGAGGCCGCCATCGAGAAGGTCAGGGACAGGATAATGAACCCGGAGAATTACAGGGTGATATACGGCACTCCGCTGTTCATCGCATCCAGCATGAACTATCTGTATGGCAAGAAGTACTACACGCACGTTTGCTTCGATACGAACAGGGCGATCAGCGAACTTCTGTCGTTCATCTCCATCGTCAACGGCTGCATGCATGAGCTCAAGACCGGCGATCGCAGACCGGAACACGAGGCGATATACGAAAAATACCTCATATGCTCGGCTGACGAGGATGCATTGATCATCGACCATAACGGCGAGAACATACTGCACCATGACGTGAACACCGGATTCTCCGTGGTCGTGTCCAACACCAACCGTGACCCCGAAATGGCATTGAGCCCGTTCTTCGAAGATAAACTGGTGAATGAGATGTTCAGGAACATCCTCAATGATTATGACAATACGAACCTGAACCTTTTCACAGAATCATATCATCAGACGCGCATATTCATACAGTTCATAGCACTCGTGCTGCGCACCGAGATCGAACGCGTCATGGGAACGAGCGGTCTGAACAAGACGATCACCTACAAGGAGCTTATCGACGAACTGAACAACATCAAGACCGTCACCGTCCCGGGCGTCAGGAAAAAGCACCTCACGGATACGAATCCGATACAGAAGAGGATCCTCAAGGCATTCAATGTCGACCCGGGAACCTCGTCTAAGGATATCCGCACGGATGTGAAAAGATGAGATACGCACCGTCATCGTTGAGCAGTGCGTATCTGCAATGTGTTTAAGCGGACCCCATATGATCGAATCCGAGGTCGAAGGCCCTGGAATTGAGGTCCTTGAACTTCTCCGGCACCGTTTCCATGAGGGTCTCCTTGAGCAGTTCCCTGGAAAGCGGGAATCCCGGCACGGCGGCGACCGCACCGATCATGACCGCGTTTGCGGCCACGGCCTTACCTGCCTTCACGGCGATATCCGTAGCGCCTATGGTCATCAGGTTGCCTGTGCATCCGGACACGGCTTCGACGATGCTGTCCACGGAAGGATACGAATCCAACCCGGCCGCGACCATCGACGGGAACACCGGATCGAGGTTCATAAGGACCTTCGTGTCCTTGTTGCCGAGGGACAGGTTCCTGCAGGTCTCCACGGGCTCGAACCCCATTATCAGGTCCGCACCGCCCATCGCCTCGAGGGGACTTATGACATCATCGCCCATGCGGAGGGTTGAGAGCACGCTGCCGCCCCTCTGTGCCATCCCGTGGACTTCGCTCATGGCCACCTGATGGCCGGCCTTCATGGCGGCATTTCCCAAGACCATGGACGCCAGAAGGACGCCTTGTCCTCCGACGCCGACGATCTGAACCGTGTATTTCATCTTATCACCTCGATCGCACCCTTGGGGCATACATTCGCACACATGCCGCAACCGATGCACTGCGTAACATCGACGGAGATCTTCCCGTCCGCCTTCGAGAGCGCCGGGCACGCGATGGTCTTCAGGCAGATGCCGCATGCTATGCACTTGGACTGGTCCACCTCGCAATGCTTGGGTTCCAGTTTCTTCTGCTTCTTGAGCTCCAGGGGACAGGGGCATTTGGAGATGACGACAGCGACGCCGTCGTAATCTATCGCGCCCTTCATGACCTCGGTCGCATGTTTCACATCGTACGGGTCCACGGTCTCGAGGTACCCGACCCCTATTCCGCGGACGATGCTCTCGATGTCGAGCCCCTCGGTCACCCTGCCGCCGAAGTCCCTGCCCGTTCCGGGATTGGGCTGGTGGCCGGTCATCGCCGTGGTCCTGTTGTCCAGGATGACCATGACGATCTTGTGGCCGTTGAACTTGGCTGATATCAGCGGGGGTATCCCGGAATGGAAGAAAGTGGAATCGCCGAGGAACGCGATGGCCTTCTGATCGGTCGTCTCCGAGAATCCGCCTGCCGCACCTGCGCCTCCGCCCATGCATATGATGTAGTCCGCCGCGTTGAACGGGGGCTGAACCCCGAGGGTGTAGCAGCCGATGTCGGAGCAGTAGATCATCTCTTTTTTGCCCGCTGCCTTAACGGTCGCGGCGTACATTCCGCGGTGGGGGCATCCTGCGCACAGCGTGGGCGGCCTTCCCGGCAGTTTTATGTTGACGGGATCGAGAGGGACAGGAGTCTCTCCGACGGTCATGAAACCGCTGAGCCTCTTCAGCGTATCAGGGTTGAATTCCCAGGGGCGGGGGAGATGTCCGGACCTCTTGCCGTAGACGGGGACGTTGAGCTTCTTCTCGGCACAGATGCGGAGGACCTGATCCTCGAGGAACGGATCCAGCTCCTCGACCACGACCACGAGTTTCTTGCCCGCTATGAAATCGGCGATCTTCTTCTCCGGCAGCGGGTTGGTGAATCCGAGTTTGAGGATGGAGACCCCGGAAACGTATTCTTTGACGTATGTGTATGACACGCCGGATGTTATGACCCCTACATCTCCCTCTCCCTCGATGAAATTGTACGGGGATTCCTCGGACATCTTCGCCGCTTTCTCGACCAAGCCCAGAAGCCTTACCCTGTTCGGCCTGGCGTTGGCAGGTATGTTGACGAACCTTGCGGTATCCTTGTTGAAATGGCCCTTCGCCGGGCGGTCCTTCACCGGGCACATGTTGACGATTCCGCGCGCGTGGTTGACCCTGGTCGTAGTCCGGAATATCACGGGCAAAGTCAGACGTTCTGACACGTCGAGGGCTTCTTTGACCATCTCCTTCGCCTCTGCAGGAGTCGACGGCTCCATCATCGGAAGCAGGGAAAGTGTGGAATAATAGCGGTTGTCCTGCTCGTTCTGAGAACTGTGGGCGGAAGGATCGTCGGCTGTCATTATGAGCATGCCTGCATTGACACCTCCGTAGGCCAGTGTCATCATGGGATCGGCGGCCACGTTCAGACCGACATGCTTCATGAACACGAATGAACGGACCCCGGAGGCTGCCGCGGCCGCGGACACCTCCAATGCGATCTTCTCGTTGGTGGAGAATTCGAAGAACATTCCGGCTTTCTCCGCCAATTTCTCTAGATTGTTCCCGATCTCGGAAGATGGTGTTCCGGGATACGTGGATGCATACTTCACACCGGCCTCGATCAAACCTCTGGTTATCGCCTCGTTCCCCAACAACAGCTCCTTGCCTTCATTCGCCATCAGATCAGCCATCAGACCACTCCGTTACTGGCCGGATATACCCTGCTCTCTTTATTTGCTTTGGCGTGAACCCGGAGCACTGCAGATATCCGTTCGGATTCACATGCCGATGTTTGAGATAATTTCATATAGAAGGACAAACTTTTGGCAAAATACTACATTCTGATGCTCAGGCATCGGGAGGGATACAATGGCAAAGAAGCAATTCAAAGCGGAATCCAAACGTCTCCTGGACCTTATGATAAACTCGATATACACCCACAAGGAGATCTTCCTTCGCGAGATAATCTCGAATTCCTCGGATGCTATCGACAAACTAAATTACAAAGCGATGACAGACCCGTCGGTAGGATTGTCGAAGGACGATTTCCGCATCACGATCTCGGTGGACGGTCCCGCGCGCACGGTGACCGTGTCCGATAACGGCATCGGCATGGACAAAGATGACATGGACAGCAACCTCGGTGTCATCGCCCACAGCGGAACCCTCGGATTCAAAGAGAGCATCGAAGGAGATGCTTCCGACATCATCGGTCAGTTCGGTGTCGGTTTCTACTCCGCTTTCATGGTCGCCGACAAGGTCACCGTGATCTCGAAAGCCTACGGTTCCGATCAGGCCTACATGTGGGAGAGCACCGGAGTCGACGGATACACCATAAAGGAATGCGAGAAAGATGCGGCCGGAACAGATGTCGTGATGCACCTGAAACCGGACACGGAAGATGAGACGTACTCGGAATTCCTCAGCCCCTGGGATGTCCAGGACCTGGTGAAGAAGTACTCGGACTACATCCGCTGGCCAATCCACATGGATGTCGAATCCGGAGACTGGGTCGATACCGGCGAGAAGGACGAGTCCGGCGAACCCAAGAAAGAATACGTCAAGAAGATCGAAGACAAGGTCATCAACAGCATGGTCCCGATCTGGCAGAGGAGCAAGGACGATGCCTCCGACGAGGACTGCAAAGAGTTCTACAAGGAGCATTTCCACGATTTCGACGAACCGATGTCGGTCATACGCGTGAATGCTGAAGGCGCGGTGAGCTACAAGGCCATGCTCTTCATCCCGAAGAAGGCACCTTATGATTTCTACAGCCGCGATTACGAGCCCGGACTGCAGCTTTACTCATCCAATGTCATGATCATGGAGAAATGCTCCGACCTGCTCCCTTACTGTTTCAGGTTCGTCCGCGGCATAGTCGATTCCCCGGATTTCTCCCTCAACATCTCACGCGAGGTGCTCCAACACGACCGTCAGCTGAAGGCAGTGGCATCCAACATAAAGAAGAAGGTCAAAGCAGAACTGCTCCGCCTGATGACCGACGATCCCGACAGCTATGCTCAGTTCTACAAGAGCTTCGGCCGCCAGCTGAAGTATGGCGTGGTGGAGGAGTACGGATCCAACAAGGAGCTTCTCCAGGACCTGCTGATGTTCGATTCCTATGCGAACGACAAACCGATCTCCCTGAAGGATTACATATCGGCGATGCCCGAAGGCCAGGAGAAGATCTACTATGTGGCGGCTGACACCGTCGAACATGCCAAGAGGCTCCCGCAGACGGAACCTGTCCGCGACAAGGGCTATGACATATTGTGCCTCTGCGAGGATGTGGACGGATTCGTCATGAGGACCATCATGGAGGTGGACGGGAAGCCCTTGTGCGACGTGAGCTCCGACGACCTCGGCATCGAAACCGAGGAAGAGAAGAAGGAGATCGAGACACAGGAGGAGGAATCCAAGGACCTGCTGAGCTTCATGAAGGAAACCCTCGGCAGCGACATCGCCGATGTCCGCATCTCCAGGAAACTGAAGAACCACGCGGTCGTACTGACGACGGAAGGCGGAGTGACGATCGAGATGGAGAAGTACTTCCAGAACTTCCCGGACTCCGACGAACGCGTCAAGGCCCGCCGCATACTCGAAGTGAACGCCTCACATCCGGCTTTCGAGTCTCTCAAAAGAGCATTCGAAGAGGACAAGGAGAAGGCAGGGAAGCTCACCAAGATCATGTACGCTCAGGCATGCATCGTCGCCGGTGTTCCGCTGACGGACACCACCGGGTACTCGGACCTTGTGTTCGGTCTGTTCTGAACCTTTTTCCGCCCTGCGCCTTGTGCGCAGGGCATCGATCATCATCGAAGTACGGTGAAGAACGAATACCGGGAACAGCAACGATGCCCCGATGGGCGATAGATTAATTATCACTCCGTCATTCCTGTGGATAAGCAGGGGTAGTCAAGCTTGGCCAACGGCGCAGGACTTAGGATCCTGTCCCTAGCGGTTCATGGGTTCAAATCCCATCCCCCGCACTCACCATCACATCCAGCAGTCAAATTAATGAATTCAATCCTGCATCCTTCGGTCCTTCTTATCGAAATGAAACCTATGCCTCACGAGATTAAGGAATTCCGCAATACTGCCCATTCGACGATCATCATTCTTACGGACCTCTCATCGATAAGAATCGATTCGACCTTAGTGTAAAATCGTTCAAACAAACTTATTTCAATCACTGTAATATAAATCTATAAGGAGGCGAAATCATGGCAACCATATCATTCGAGAGGAATCTCGTCATCAAAAACGAAGAAGAGGCCAGGCGTCTGATGAATGCGATAGAAGCAGCGGATGCCAGAGGACCTCTTGATATCAGGGACTTCACCGCCGAATTAAAAGCTGGCGAGGAGTTCATAAAAAAGGGACCTCGCCATTGAGTGGGACCCTTGTCCCCCTTCGTGATTTCTAGTGATCTGAGAAGAGGTCGATGTTTCCGAACTGCTCTCATCGTTCTGTTGTTCCCGCGACAGGGATCTGGAGAACTTTCAGAGAGAGAAAGCGATATCTTTCAAGTAATAAGACCTGTCCTGCACATCCCCGATCATAGACGAGGATCGCATCATCGGCTATGTGCCATTGTCAATGACCGTCCTTGAGATCGAGGACGAATGGCCTGTATCGAAGACCATGGTCAAGAAGATGAACATCACCAACGGTGTTGCACCAGCGTTCCTCATCGGTTAGTTGTGCAAAGCCGATAACATCTTCGGACCATGTCGGTCAGACTCTGATCGAATTTGCCATCTCCAAATTCGATTCCATCCGTAAAATGTGCGGTGGCAGGGTCATATGCGTGGATTGCAAGAGGAATCTCATCGCATACTACGAACGCCATGGCTTCATCCTCGTCAGCACGGAATCCGAAGAAGGGCTCTATAGGATGGTCCTATTGTTCTGATCGCGCACATGGCGACCATGATATGCGGCGTGCAAAAAGAAGATGGAAGGGGTTTGAAATGGTTTGTTCCAGAGGATTCGGGCCTTCTTGGTTCTGAAGTATACGAGTATGCCACGGATCCAATGGTGGCTATTGCCGCGATTGCGATACAGATGTACAACACCGTGTTGTCCGCACCGCCCTGTACAGGAGTGGCGAATGACACGGCGAAGAACGAGAAGTGATCGAGCTTGGCCATCATCGTCCCGTAATCATTATGGTAAACTGATGATGCGGGCCTCTTTTTAATCTGGGCGGATTTTTTATATCGCAAGCAACCTATTTCGGCTCATGAGCAGACACGTCATGGAAGCATTGGGAAAATCCAGGGTCGTTATAGAGGACGGCAAAGTCGTGGAAGTGTCGGAACCGGCAGTCAGATACTGCCCTCTTTTCAAGAAGTACAGGAACATCGATGAATTGAACTGCAAATCCATCAAAGAGAACATGGAATTCCGCATAAAGGATTTCGGCATGTGCACCGAGAACAGAGAGGTCCGCCTCGATTATTTCCTTAGTTTCGGTATATCAGAGGTCCTTAGCCTCGCTGTCAAAGAAAGGGTGCTTGAAGCCGCGGTCATAGCATCCGACGGATGTGGGACTGCAGTGCTCGACGATCCGGAGATAATCCAGGGCATGGGGGGCAGGATATCTGCCATAATAGAGACCGAACCGGTGAAAAAAGTGATCGAAGAGATTGGTGCAGACAGGATTCTAGATGCAGAGACCGCCGACATAGATCAGGATGCCGGACTCGAGAAGGCCTTCTCCATGGGATATTCCAAAGTCGGCGTAACCACCGCATCAGCGGAACAGGCCGCCAGGATGCGCAGGAAGTACGGCGACAGAGTGATGATCTTCGGAGTGCACACCACAGGGATCACCGAGGAAGAGGCCGTCATGTTCTTCGACAACGCTGACGTCATAACGGCATGTGCTTCGCTTCATGTGCGTGAAGTCGCCAAGACACGTGCGACCCTACAGGCTGGAACGAAGGTCCCGATATACGGAGCGACATCTGCAGGGGCCGATCTGATGATGATGAAACTTGCGGAACTAGGTAAAAAACCAGACGATGTGCTGACTGACGGCCCATCACCGCTGATATGAGTCCTGCTGCATATGACGGATCTGCGCACATCAAAGGACAGGGTGTTGGAATCGATGCGGATGAGGCCCGTCGACAGACCTCCCGTGGCGATATTCACCCAATCCGCCACGTCGGAACTCATGCTCCGTTCCGGCGCATCGTGGCCCGCCGCCCATTCCAACCCTTTCAAGATGGCTGCCTTGGCCTCCGCTCAGGCAGACATCCTGGGATTCGAATCCGTACGTGCTCCTTTCGATGTGACCGCAGAAGCGGAGCGCATGGGATGCTTTGTCGATATCGGCAACGGAACACACCCGCCTGTTGTCAGAAGCTCCCCCTTCCGTTCCGACCCTACGATCGGTCTGGCAACACCGTCCGACCTGCCTTCCCCCGAGGAGTTCGTTTCATCCGGACGGATATCCGCCATAATTGAGTCGATCTCCATCTTATCGAAAACCCATGGTGAGGATTATCCGGTCATAGCAGGCGTCACCGGTCCGTTGACGACCCTCGGACAGATGCTTGGAACCGAGAACATGGTTATGGGCACCCTTGTTTGCCCGGAGAAACTGTTCGATTGGGGCGTGAGTTTGGAGCCTCTGTTCAAGGAGTATGTGCAATGCCTTTCAGATGCCGGTGCGGACGTTGTCCAGATGTCCGAAGCATCTGCATCCCCGGACCTGATAGAACCTGCCATGTTCGATACTCTTGCGGGCGTCCACCTCAAATGCCTGTCATCTGTGAAGGGAGCTGCTTCTTCCCTTCATATTTGCGGAAACGCGATCCCCATCTTGGACAACATGGTGCACACGAAGGTCGACGGCATATCGCTGGAATCTGCCGTCGATCCCTTTGAAGCCAAGGCGATCATCGGAGACAGGGCAGCATTGATAGGCAATGTCGGTGCAGTGACGCCGCTGATGTCCGGGATTGAAACGGATGTTGCAAACGCGGCCGACAGATGCATCGATGCAGGATTCAACGTTATCGCCCCGGGATGCGGATTGCCATTATCTACACCGAATTCGAATCTGTTGGCATTGGTATCGGCAGTGAAAGACCGTGAATACCGATGTGCAATCGATAAGAAGGATGATTGTAATCATGTCACGATAACATGAAGATCGCAATTTTCAACGGAACCCCGAGGAAGAACGGAAATACCGCCGAACTCACATCACTCATCAAAGAATACCTTGAAGGCGATGACGTCACCGAGGTATTCCTCGACACGCTGTCGATAAAGGGATGCAGGAACTGTGGGGCATGCCAGAAGAAGGTGTTGGATGGACACTGCGCTGTGAAAGACGATATGACTTCGCTTTACGACCTTTTCCTGGAATCTGACGCAGTCATATTGGCCAGTCCGATATACATGTGGGGATTCACCGCCCCGTTGAAGGCGTTCATCGACCGTCTTCACTGCATGCACACCGGAGAAACTGGCCCCAACAACCTCAAGGGAAAGAAATTCGGTATCGCGACCACGATGGGAGACGATGAGTTCGCAGGAGCCTTCGCAGTGAACGGGATTGTGTCGTTCTGCGAATACTTCGATGCAGAATACTGCGGGACCATAGCGATACCTTTTGCGGACAAGGATCAGATAAACCGTCAACTGTACAAGGATAAAACAATGGATTTCGTCAAATCCCTCCATTGAACTTTTTTAAAACCACTTACTTTTTCTTCCAAATTTCGAGATCCAGACGTTACGCACATCTGGAGTGACTATCGAAGAACATAGGGGGAACCCAGGCGGTAAACCCGCCCGGGCTAAATCGTTTGAAAAGAAAAGGGTTTAAGGAAGAGGTTTTGGACTTTGACTCCGACAACCTGCTTACAGGCCGTAGTTGGACATCTTGAAGTTCGGAACGTCCTTGTACTCCTTTACGCAGTACTCGACGAACTTGGACTCCTCGCTGGGGAGGGCCTCGAGCTTCTTGATGATGTCGTTGATGACATCGCTCTGCTTCGCGGTGAGCTTGAGCTCCTTTGCATCTGCAGACTTCCTGATGATCTTCGCGGCGGTGAGTCCGGCTGCCTTCACCCTGAGGTAGATGTTGTTGCCCTCGGCCGCAATTGCTTTTCCGATCTCGTATGCGTTGTCGTATGCGAGGATGTGTCCCTCGGGGCCTCTGAACCTGTCAGAGATCATGTACAGGTCCCTGAGGGTCTTCTCGTTGCCCGTTGCGATCGCGGTGTTCATCAGAGATACCTCGTATCCGAGGGATCCGAGCCAGCACTGGACGGAGGATCCACCGAATTCAGGGTGGTACTCGACGGACTCGTTGGACCAGAGGTCGCACACCTGTGCCATCAGGTTACCCTGAAGATCTGCGTGTGCGCACTGGCAGTTCTTACCCTCCTGTGCGGAAGGCCTGCCGGTTATGGACTTTATGATGGGTCCCTCGTATCCGCAGTCCTTGTCAGGTCCGGATGCACCGCATTCCATGGCAACCATGGTCCTTGCTGCGGAGATAGCCCTGGTGACTGCAGAGTAGGTCCTCTGAACATCGTTGTCGAGCATACCGCCGGCCATGAACATGGAGGTGTTCGCACCGGAGCAGTTCGTGTCTCCTCCGAGGATGACCTTGTTCTTCTTGGTGATGTTGGCGAACTCAGACCAGACATACTCCATGTCCACGGATCCGAGGTAACCGACACCGAACAGGAAAGCGACGATGTCACCGTTGGTGGTAGCGTAGTCTGCCAGCTCTTTTCCGCCCATGGTCTCGCAAGAGAGCACATCCGCTCCGTTCTCGCAAGCGACCTCTGCAGCGTTGAAGAGTGCCTCGGGGTAGGCGTGTTTTCCGCCCATTCCGACGCGCATTCCTTCCTCTGCCTCACGCTGGTCGGGGATTGTGTGCCTGACAGCGAGGTTGATTCCGTACTCCTCGTGGTATTTCTCGCAGATCGCCTTCTGACCCTCGACGACAGGCTGTGCCATCTTGGTCTGTCCCATCTGGGAAACCCACTCGGTCTCGAGCTGGACGTCAGGGAATCCGAGGGTTACTGCCCTGGTGATGGCATCCTTGCTGATGTAGTCGACGTACTCCTTCTTGAGCCTGGCCGGGTCTTTCTCGGATCCGGGCCTGGGGCCGTAGTTGATCTCGGGGATGACCCTGCCTGCTCCTGCTTTAATCCCGAAACCGTACGAGACGGGGGATTTGGACGTTCCGAAGACCATTTCGTCAGCGGACGCGTATGCCATTTTTGTGAACCTTGTTGCTGCCATTTCAGATACCTCCTACGATGTCGTCCCAGTCAGCCCTGATCTGTTTCCAGTCAGCGCCGGCGATGACCTTTTCTGCAATCGGAGGGGTCTGGGGTGCCTTCTCGGAGTATATTCCGAGGTCGAAGGACTCTGCGAAGTCCCTGTTGACTGCACCGCCTGCTGCCATGAAGGGTATGTTGACGCCCTTCTTCACGAGCTTCGCCGCTGCTGCGGGGAATGCTGTCATGGTCGTTGTCATGAGTGCGGTTCCGGTTACCATGAACGGCTTGGCTTTGACGACCTCGTCGACGACATCGTCGACTGCAACGTCCTTACCCATGTCGATGACGGTGAAACCTGCAGACCTCATCATGACAGCGGCGATGTTCTTTCCGATGTCGTGGGGGTCTCCCTCGGCTGCGTGCATGACAACTGTTCCCTTGGTGTCCCTTCCGCCGGGGATCTGTTTCTCGGCGAGAGCGATTCCGATCTCCATGGTCTTTGCGGCCATCATGATCTCAGGCAGGTAGTAGATGTGCTGAGCGTACAGCTTTGCAACGACTTCCATCCCGGTGACGAGACCGTCATTGATGACGTCCAAGGGTTTCTTCGATTTCAGAGCCTCTGCGACGACGGGTCCAACAGTCTTGAACCTCATGTAGAGGACTTCCTCTGCGACTTTCTTGAAGACAGGGTCGCTGGGGAGCATCTTCTTCGCAATCGACTCAGGTGTGTCCTGGTTCTGAGCCTCGACGTCGTAGCGTTTCAGGATCTTTCCGAAGTCTACGCCTTTGTAGCTTATCATTTGTTCTTTCCTCCTCTTGCGGTCGCCGAGTTGCCTCGACTTCCACAATCTCGATGATGATTTGCGAAGTATATAATCCGATTGAAGGATGGATGATGCATCCATAGTTTATATAAGGTGGGAAAAAGGTTATATACCATTGTCTGAACGTGTTAATTCCAACATGATTCATTTATGATAATCAGGTATAACCTGTAATAAAATATGTTATTGTCGTAAAGTGTTACCATTATGATGTGTGCGCAATAAAATAATAAATCACGCACGGCGGCATCCGCAGGACCCCTCTGCCCAGACATCCCACCGATGTCCAGATAACGCCGTTGAAAAATGATAAATATCGAGCCGTCAGTATTGAGGGACATGATAGTTTACATTCTGGGCGGATTCCTCGGAAGTGGAAAAACGACGCTTCTGATGAAGATGGCCTCTGAGTTCTGCAAAAGGGATGAAAAGGTAACGATTGTCGTCAACGAAATGGGCGAGATAGGCGTGGACGGCGCCACGCTGAAATCCCAGGGCTACGATTCCGTGGAACTCCCTGACGGGTGCATCTGCTGCTCCCTGTCCGGTACGCTCCAGAACGCCCTCAAGAGCATCAAAAGGGACATCGATCCTGATATAATCATCATCGAGCCGACAGGTCTTGCCCTTCCGCACAAAGTATCCGATCTGGTAAGGATCTCCATGATCGACCCCGATGACATAAAGATCGTCGGCGTGGCCGACATCCAGAGGTTCGATGACCTCATCAAGAAGAAAGAGGAGTTCTTCAAGAGGCAGATGTACGGAGCGGACTACATATTCATCAACAAATCCGATCTCGCCACCAAGGAGAAGATGGATGCCGCCATCCAATGGCTCAAGAAGGAATACCCTGACAAGCCCATCTACCCCGTCTCGGCCAAGACCGGCGAGAACATGGACAAACTGTACGGGAGCCTGTGACCATGTGGGGAGATCGCGAGAGACACGAGCACCACCATGAACATGGCGAGTGCCACTGCGCGGAATGCGAATCCAAGAAAGGAGAACCTCACGAACAGACCTCGGCCGAGATGGCCGGAGGCGTGGCGGTCGGAGTCAACGGCCACATACACGGCTTCAACGCGGATGCGGAGGCCAGACTGGACAATGCGATGGTCCAGGTGGGGAAATGGATCGACAAGACCGCCGGCTACTTCCTGGGGCACGTGAAGATGGCCATATACACAGGCGACGAGGGCATCACCCTGAATCTGATCGACCTGTCGATCGGTGTCGAGCACCACGGGACGATGGCTCCCGCTGAAAAGGCGGATTACAACTTCATGGCGGCCGTAGTGGACGTCGACGCAGACGAGCTGAAGCACGTCATGCTCCACGCGCTGGAGGATTCCGGCGTGGACATCTGCTTCGACGAGCACGAATGTCATTGCCACGATCATGAACACGGGCACCACCACGACGGTGAGGAGTGCCACTGCCATGACCACGACCATGATGACCATGACGGACACAAGCACCACCACGACGGTGAGGAGTGCCACTGCCATGACCACGACCATGATGACCATGACGGACACAAGCACCACCACGACGGTGAGGAGTGCCACTGCCATGGCCACCATGGTCACGATGAGGAGGACCGGGAGGAGAAGAAATCCTTCTGGGATAAGGTAAGGAGGAAAAAGTAAATGAGTTACGGTATTTCGCTCGACATCGGAACGAGCGGCACCAGGGCGCACGCCGTGGACCTTTCCAATGGGAAGATCCTCTCGACGTCCGTCACGGAGTGCCACCCGCTGCCCGGTGCCAATATAATGGACCACCTGACGTTCTGCATCCGCATGGGGACAGACGTCGCCCACAACATCCTTATTGACACTGTCAACAAGGTCATCAGAACCCTGGACATCGACCTGAAGCAGGTCGAGAGGGTCGCGATCTGCGGAAACCCCATCCAGCTGTCCCTGTTCCAAGGGATCCCGATAGACGATCTGGCATACGCAGGGGAGAATGCGCATAAGGCCAAGGGCATCAAGGCCCAGGACAGGAATTCATGCGTCCTCGCGGCCAACAGCGTCGGCCTGGACCTTCCGGACAAAGCGGAGCTCTACATCCCTCCGGCGATCAGGCACGAGATCGGCGCAGACGCGCTCGCGATGATGTACAAGAGCGGTTTCCTCGAGCAGAAGGAGAACTGCCTCGTCACCGATTACGGGACCAACGCCGAGATGGCCCTCAAAGTGGGAGATGACATCTACACAGGATCCGCGGCCGCTGGACCCGCCATGGAAGGACAGTCCATCAAATACGGCATGCTCGCATCCCCCGGCGCCATAAGCGACCTGGAGTACGACTTCCAGTGGATATGCAAGGTCCTTGACGACCAGATCATGCCCAGGGACGGCGACAAGATCGACCTGGGGCTCGCCGCCACCATATCCGAGGGGCCGATGCACGGAAAGGCCACAGGCATCACCGGGACCGGTGTAATCGCCGCCGTGGCCGCCGCGATGGACTGCCACCTGTGGAGGAAGGGAAAGCTCACCACGGACGATGGAAAGCTCTGGCTCCAGGATGGGATATACGTGACATCCCACGACATATCCGAAGCCTGCAAGGCGATCGGTGCCATGAGGGCAGGGCATTTCACCCTGCTGGAACATGCCGGCATCAAATTCAGCGATCTCGACATAATGTACATGGCCGGTGCATCCGGAACATATGTGGACGCGGTCAAGGCACGCGAGGTTGGACTTCTGCCGCCTGCATGCAACACCATCTACCAGATCGGCAACACATCCTTGGCCATGGCAACCGACATACTCAGGAAGCCTGAGCTGTTGGACGAGCTTCAGAGCATCGCGAACGGCATCAGGGCGAACCACGTGATGTTCGCCACCGACAAGGTGTTCGAGCAGATCTACATGCAGGAGCTCGCCCACTGGGACGAGGGAATGAGCATGGAGATGTACAACAACAATAACAAGGAGTTCGGCATCCAGGAGCTCCCCAAGGTCCGCGGGCAGCCGGATGTCCACAGGATCGTCGCGCGTGACATCCCCGACCTCGGAGCCAGAGGACTGTACATCCTCCACGACATCGGCACCCAGCTGGTCGGCAAGTTCGACGGCTGCACCGGATGCAAGATGTGCGAGAGGGAATGCCCCGAGCACACGCTCACCGTGGGCGCGGACAAGACCATCACCGTCAACACCAAGGACTGTCTGGGCACAGCGTGCTACAGATGCCAGTTCCAATGCCCGGTGAAGGTCTACAAGTACGATCAGCTCAAGCTCGTCTGATCTTCCAAACGGCGGGGGAGGCCCCGCCGTCTTTTTTTCTTATGATGCGACGCAACGGGAACACCGCCGTCTGATCTTAAAAATGATCCCGGCCCGTACGATGGGCCGCGGATGCATTACGATGCACGGGGCCGCGCGATCGCAGCCCCGATGACCCCGTCATTCCCTGATGAACGCAAGGAACAGATTGAGGATCTCGTTGAGGTACTTGTCCAGGTCGGCCTCTGTATAGGGAGGGTTCATGTACTCCTTGACGAAACCTATGAGGTCGCTCTTGCTGCACCCATCGGGGTGTGTCTCCACAAACTTCGCCCATGGTGCGTTGCCCACGCGGAATCCCATGGTAGGTTTGAGTTCGATGATCTCTGCATTTGTGATCTCAGATGCCATGATACCCTGAACAAAGAGGACCCTATATCAAACCATTGTATGATTCGATTCCATGAAATGGCGTATAGGCCGCCGTTTATGTGAAATATCGATGAGAATGTGTAAAACCACAGATATCGACGTCCATTCGGCACACGTATCTGATACCATCGGCACCAGGATGATGTCGACTGAAGGTCGAATGCCGATGACATGACGTATCGATGACACCACCTTAGACACCGAGGTGATACGGCATCCCGTGCGGGATTCGACCGCCGGGATGATGCGGGCTGTGTTTCCGCAAACGCTGATGACCATCCATCTTGCGACAGCCGGGCAATTCCATGCTGGCATGTTCACAATCACGCTGAGGCTGTGTTGGATGCCCGCCTCATGTTACTGCAGGGTGGACGATCCAGGCATGCGAGCGAAGAACTGGAGCTCTGCATGGAAAACTGCTGCCCACATGCGGAACGCCCGTTCTTTTTCCAAAAAAAAATCCGCTGGAAATCAGTATTGAGAAAAGGTTATAATATTGTTTTCAATCACTTAGAGAATGAAGGGAAAGGTCCGCAGTTGTTTCAATGCAATGGAGAAAAATCCCAGTATCTCAACCGACGGATCCTCCTGTGATTCAGATAAGAAGGAGAATTACCTGTTACGGTCGATTTGTGCCTTCGCAGCTCTGGCACTTGTCATCATACACTGTGACATACCGAATAATGCCAGCATTGTCGTGCTCGGCGTAGGCAGATTCGCAATACCCATTTTCCTGATGCTGTCCGGATATTATTGCTACTCGCGTGACGGCCATGCGGAGAAATCCCTTCCCCGGAAAGCAATGCACATCCTCAAGCTGGCGATCTTCGCGAAGGTCCTTTACACGTTGCTGGACTTCGCATACTACTGCAACGGCCTGATGACGTGGGACGAGTTCGTCCACAGCACGATCCTTTGGTCAACGACCAATATGCACCTCTGGTTCCTCTACGCGCTGTTCCTGGTGTACGTCTTCTGGTTGGTCCTCAGGCACTACCATGTGGATTTCGTCAAAGTGTACTTCCTGGCTCCGATCATCCTGTTCCTGGACATCTTGTTCGCGGAGATCCTGCCGATGATAGGCGTAGCGGAGATCGGAGGCATCAGCACATTCCACATCGGCGAGTACATGTACCCGTTCATCGCCATCCCGTTCTTCATAATAGGGAATGCCGTCCACAGATACCAGGATGAGATCAAGACCAAGCGCTGGGCGAAACCTACCACCCTCGGACTCATAGTCATCGGCGGATTCATCCTCACATTCTTCGAGGCCATCACCGTCAGCGGCTCCAACCTTTATGTCGGGGCCCTTGCAGCCGCAGTGTGCCTGTTCATATTCTCATACCAGGTACCAGGGGATTGTCTGCGCTGCCGTTGGCTCGAATACATAGGGCGCAACCTGGCAGGCTGGATATACATCATACACCCGGCCATCATAGTCAACCTGGTCATCTTCTGCGGCCCATGGCTGAACGAGGACTGGGCATTCCCGATCAAGATGGTCTCTGCGATAATCCTGTCCATATTGGCCTCGATGATGTTGCAGCTGATAACCCGGAAGTTCGTCCACAAAAAGTCGATGAAGCCTGCAGAGAATGCGTGAATACGCCTGTCATCCAATGAATCAGACAACACCGTGAAACACGAACCTCCTGCTCGGCCCTACATATCGTGCAACGACTGTGCCAATCGATATGCAGGGTCAAGCATCTGGCTCGCGAATCGACCACGCCCGATGCAGGATGTCATCAGGATATGCGATGCGGAGAATGTATCGATGAGCATAGAGACTGAGAAGCATACCGTAGAGACGATGGTGCGCATGTACTGCAGGGGACACCATCGCAAGGCCGGCCCATGCGACGAATGCGGAGAACTGCTGGAATATGCTCTGGGCAGACTCGATCATTGCAGATTCGGTGATTCCAAACCGGCCTGCAAGAACTGCCCGGTCCATTGCTATGCTCCTGGCATGAGGGTCAGGATGCGGGATGTCATGAAGTACAGCGGACCCCGTCTCATGCTCGTCCATCCAAGGATGGCATTACGTCACCTCAGGTCCGGTAAGGTGACGCATCAATCCTCAGAGGATGAACCTGACAGAATCAGGCGGAGCCGAAGCGGCCAGCGAATGTGCCATCATGCCCGCCTCGAGGAATGCCGCGTGAACGATGCCCGACGGCACCAAGCAGGTCATGGTGAGCGGTCTGATGCACTCGAGATCGAACAGCCTGCTGGTGGAGAAATCCACCAGGTCCATATCCGTTATCGGTCCGATCGAGCTTATGTACCGTCTAACTTGATCGCATGGGGATTCCGCAGTGACGGACATCGTGCCATCATGGTTCTTCGATACCGTTATCCTATGCTCCATGCCGCAAGTGCCCATCGTGACGATCACCGATGCCATGGCCACGCAGATGGATCGCCTGGGATAACATACTATGCCTTGAGAAAAATTAACCCGCCGCAAGGGCGGGAAAGGTGTTTCAAAGCTCCGAGTTCTCGGAGTCCAATTCTTCCAATATGTGCTTCCTTATCGCCGTGAACTCGGGAACGGACCTGTCCCTCGGCCTTGGAAGGTCGATGTTGATTATCTCCTTGATGCTCGCCGGACGCTTGGAAAGGACCACGATCCTATCGGAGATGTACACTGCCTCATCCACGGAGTGGGTGATGAAGACGATCGTCTGATCGGTGTTCTCCAATATCCTGAGGAGCCCTGCCTGCATCCTGTTCCTGGTCTGTGCATCCAGGGAACCGAATGGCTCGTCCATGAGAAGGACATCGGGTTTGGACACCAGCGCCCTGGCGATGGCCACACGCTGCTTCATGCCTCCAGACAGCTCGTGGATGCGGGCATCCTCGAAACCGCCCAGACCGACGATGTCGATGTACCTCTGGGACCTCTCGCGCCTTTCCTCTTTGGGGACACCGGCGACCTCGAGACCGAACTCGACGTTCTTCCTGACGGTCCTCCACGGGAACAGAGCGAAATCCTGGAAGACGACGCCGCGGTCCGGTCCGGGCTTCTTGCATAGCTTATCTCCGATGTATATCGCGCCCGATGTGGGCTCCAACAATCCTGCGATCAGCCGCAATATCGTCGTCTTCCCGCATCCGGACGGTCCGACGATCGCCATAAGCTCGCCCTTCTTTATCTTCAAAGAGAAATCTTTCAAGACCGTGGTCTCGACATCATCTCTTTTGAAGACCATCCCCAGACCATCGATGTTGATCATATCGGCGCCTTCACTGATGACGTCCGCCACCCGCTGACATTCATTGTTCTCTTCGCTCATGCCATCCCCATCCTCTTCGTGACGACCCTGTGTATGTAATCGGCGACACCAACGGTCAAAAGGCCCAGAACAGCGATGACCGCTATAGCGGCGAAAGCTCCCGGCCAGTATCCCATGGTGGCCTGTTCGTTGAGATAAAACCCTATGCCGCCCAACGGCGTGGCGTACAATTCCGCGGCCACGATGCACATCCAGCCGATACCGAGACCGACCTTGATGCCGTTCATGATGTACGGTGTGGCACTGGGGACCATGACCTTGTAGAAGATCTGCCCCTGGGATGCGCCGAGTGTCTTGGACGCATCTATCAGAGTCCTGTCTATCTTCTGCACGCCGAATATCACATTGGTGAGAAGCGGGAAGAAGATACCCACGAACACCACCAGCATCGGACCCAACGAGTATCCGAGACTGAGTATGAACACAGGCGCCCATGCTATAGGGGCGATCGGCCTCAGCACCTCTATCACGGGGGTGCAGAGGCTGTTGAGGGTCTTGGAGTACCCGAGCAGCAGCCCCACCGGGACTGCCACTGCGAGTGCCAACAAGAATCCCTTGATGAAGGTGGACAGGCTTGTGAAGATGTAATCCCACAAGCTCAGTCCTGTCATCGGGTCACCATTCATCGAGAGCTTCACGAGGGCGTTCCAGGTCTCCAGCGGCGTAGGTATGGCCGACGATCCGGAAACTATCGACAGCACCCACCATATGACGACGAATGCCGTCATGGAGATTGCCGTCAGTATCACCAGCTTCAGGAACCGGTGATATCTGTTGTTCTCATCGTATTTGAATGAATGACCTTCTATTGACATATCATCAAGCCCTAACCAATTGGCTATCTATAGCTCTAATGGTCAGCGGGGGCGCTCCGAGCAGACCGAAGTTGGCGGCACCGTTCTCAAGGGCCGTTGCGACTCCGGGTCCGTTGTCCTGCAAGGAGATCTCGATGGAGATACCGTACTCTGCGAAGTAACCCTGCTGGATGCCGTAGTGTATGGCGATCTGGTGGACATCGCCCTTGATCGCTGCAACGTTGATCTTGACATCCTTCTGGACAGTCGCACTGCCTCCGATGGCCGCGACGATGTACTTGTCCTCGACGAACTTGTTGGCGAACTGATCGCTGTCCTTGAAACCGAGCTCGGCCAATGTGCGGTTGAGCTGTCCGGTGGCCTCGTACTTATCGACGAGGTCGCGGATATCGCTGGTCAGATGACCGAGGGGGTTGGCACTGTCCTTGTCTGCATACACGTAGTTGATCGTGTTGAGAGCATCTGATGCTATCTTTCTGTTCTTTTCGTTGTCCTCGAGACCGAGCTTGTTGATGGTCAGGAGAATGAGCCCGTCATAGGCTTCGCCGGATCCCTCGGAGAGGATCTTGTTGACGGCATCGACAGATTTGATGTATGCCGCGAGGAACGCGACCGTGGATGCCTCGTTGGCTACAGCGTACTTGTGGCTGGCGGCGAGCACGCAGCAAGTGTGCTCTGGGAAGAGGACATCCGTCATGATCAGGCCCACGCATCCGTCGGAGACGGCGACCGTGTACTGTGCCTGCCAGATGAATGCGCCGGTGAGGTAGGTCGCCTTCCCCTTGAAAACCGAATAACTCTGAATACCGGAATCGAAATAGACATAGCCGTCCTGGAGCTGCATGCCGTCTCTGAAGAGAGTGAATTTCAGATCCATGACTTCCTCGACAAGCTCTTTCAACTGCATATGCTGGATGGTGGTGGTTCCCGGAGTGCCGAAGATCTGCTTCTCCCAGGCTTCGGTGTGGAACACAACGACGGATGTGTCGTTCACGAGCGCCTTATCGGTCTCGGGCATGGTGGTCTTGTACACCTCGTATGCCTCGGGCGTCATGACCTCAAGGTAATCTCCGGCGATCTCTCCGTTTTTCAGGTAGATACCGGAACCTTCGGTGTTGACCCTGGCAACAACATTGATCTCTTTATCTGTATTCATATTCGAATTGAACAGGAATATTCCGACACCTGCGGCGACTACGATCACCGCGATGACGACTGCAATGATTTTATTGTTCACTGTCATCGATACCGATTATTCGCCAGCGTATATAATACCTGCGAATTTTATCACAATCGTATATTGTGTTTACAATTGTACAAATCTAAAAAAATATTATCCTCTGATTGTTCGTATTATCACGATGAGGCCTGAGGAGACCCCGTCATTCTAATATCAGGAAAATGCGATGAAGGTATGTGCCTCGCAGTGCCCTGAAGAAGATAGTCGACATAACCGGCCCAAGCCTCGCCCTGCAGGAGTTCCTGTACGGTTTCATCATGGCCCTTCTTTTCGTCACCGCCGCCCGCGCGGGGGTCCTTGCCGCCGACAGGACAGGGCTCATACTCCTCATCATCGGTATGAACTTCACCTGGGGGGCCATCGACATGATAATATTCACTCTCGTCGACACGATGGATCAACGTCATTACGTGAACATCGTCAACTCCAAGGACAGAGTGGACGACGATGCGTATGTGGAGAGGATCATCAAGGACGAGCTCTCAGGAACGCTGGTGGACATCCTCGACGACGAGGATGCCAAAGGGGTCATCAGGCACATAATGAGCTCCAGGCTCGAGCCGGAAGAGGACCTGGTCCGCGAAAGGCACGACATGATTCGCAGCGGATTCGCGTGCTTCCTGATTACGATGCTGACGACGATCCCCGTCATCCTTCCGATACTCCTCATCCCGAACCTGAGCACCGGCCTCGCGGTGGCTTCGATGATATCGTCGGTGTGCCTGTTCTTCATCGGCTATCTCATAGCGCCGTACATCGGACGCAGCAAGTGGCTGACGGGACTGGTGATAACCGCGTTCGCATGGGCGCTGACGATCGCGGGGACATTCACAGGCGGATGATGGTTAGAGAACAAATCCGCCGGCCGGCGGGATGAAATACGGGCCCGGAATATCCGGGCCCTTTGAGTTTTAAGGATCAGATGTCCCTGAAGCAGATGGAGTACTGCATCTTCTTCGCGCCGAAGTACTTCTGGCAGAACTCGGCGGTCTTCTCCGGAGGGAACTCCTTGCAGGAGAAGACGTCGATGAACGCCCTGTCGGTATCCTCTGCGAAGTGACCGGAGATCTGGGATGTCTCGATCAGCTGGACCAGGGAGTATCCCTGGACCTTCGGGTGGTCGCCGAAGAACACGGCGATTGGCTCCCCGTACCTCTTCATCTTGATGTAATCAGCGAGGTCGATTGCGAACTGCTTGATGCGCTCGCCGTCGGAGATCAGCTTGTGGTCGCACTCGCCGAGGTCCACGCAGACCTGGAGCCCCCACTGGCCCTCGCTGTTGTATTTGTCAATGCACTCCTGATCTGTCAGGAGTTTGCCCGAATAAGGACTCATGCTGTACATAGGATCACCCTGCAAGGTACGGTGCCTTGCGATAATTTTCGAATCTGCTATCAGTATTTGAAACTATACCTCGGCGGTTTTGGCCTGCAGAGTATATAAGACGCAATAGAGACAAAGGTGATTTTCCAGCGTCTCCCACGGGACACCGGAACGGCAAAAGAGACTAGGTCATCGGACGTCCGCTTCAGGGGACGAACCGCGGAACCATGAGAATCCCGCGCCTACGATGCACAGCACGACGCATACGGCGAAGCTCACGTGCATCGTCTGGATGAACGCAGGTATCGTGGTTTCGTCCAATACATCGAGGGACCCCATGATGAGGGCTACGAACGCCATCGCCATCGCCATCGATGCCACCGACCCCACCTGCCGGAACAATGCGATCATGGCGGATGCGGCGCTGTAATCCTTCAATCCGACTGACGACATTATGACATTCGTGTTCGGAGATGTGAACATCGCGAACCCGATGCCCAGCACGGCGAACGCCGCACCTGCGAACAGCAGGTCGGTGCCCTCCCCGAACGTTGCCACCATGGACAGGCCGGTGGCCGTTATCAGCATTCCTGCGGTAGGCAGCAGCCGCGGATCCGTCCTGTCCGATATGCGCCCGAAGAACGGCGACAAAGCGCATTGGATGGCGGTCTGCACGATCAGCATCAGTCCGGCCGAGGTGGCGGACATGCCGCATACGCCCTGGAAGTACAGGGCGCAGAAGAACGCCACCATGAACGATGATGCATAATTGAAGAACAGGGCGACCATGGAACGCGAGAAGACGCTGTTGCGGAATATGCCGACATCCAATACCGGATCCTCCGACCTGAGCATCATCCTGCCGAACATCGCGATGAGCGCCACCCCCGCTGCGAGGCACGGGATGCCGAGTGGATCGGGCAACATGGTAAGGCCGTACAGCGCAAGCGCCATGGCCGCTATGTACATGGCCGATCCCTTCACATCGAGCTTTTTTCCCGAAGACGGTCTGAAATCCCCCTTGAACAGTAAAAGGGGGACCAATGTGAACAGGGTTATGGGGACCATGATGAAGAAGACGCTGCGCCATCCGAGCACGTCCACCACCACTCCGCCCACCAGAGGCCCCATGGAAAGCCCGAGGTAGACCGACGCGGTGTTGATCCCGAACGCCTTCCCGCGGCTCTGCGCAGGGTAGACATCGGCGAGCATGGAAACCCCCGTGCACATTATGGCTGCCGTCCCGATCCCGGTCAGCATGCGGGATGCCAGCAGCATCTGGTAATTCGGCGACAGGCCGCAGGACAGGGACCCGACGGCCATGATCATCAGACCGATGGCCATCACCTTCCTCTTGCCGTGTATGTCGGCGACCTTGGACAGCGGGACCAGGGCAAGAACCGAAGCCAGGAAGAATATCGTCGAGACCCATCCGAGATCGTGGGTTCCCACGCCCATGTCCGCCCCGATGAACTTCAGGGAGAGGTTGGCCATCGTGCCCGTCATCGGAGCGATGAGGACGGACATGCAGCAGGCCAGAAGCACTATCGACCTTTCTCTCTTGGAGTATTCCATCTGCGGCACCTTCAATCCTCGAACGCGTCCTTGGACTTGTAGATCAGGAAGGTCACCATCATCCCCACTGTGAACACCAGGGCCATCATGACGGCCAAGTTGACGAACAGCGCCGGAGGAGACACATAGAGCAGGGTGAACGGGACGACGGCCCCCGTGGCGCACAGCGCGACTGCGACAATCCAGGACCTGCGGATGTACGACAGGATGGCGCTGATCGCAACGAGCAACCCCGACGAGGAGGCCACTATCCCCATGCACATGATGAATCTCGCGAACCCTTCCTCGGTCAGCCCGAGCGTGGCGAGGAAACGGGTCCAGTCATATCCGCCGGTTATCAGGAGATCCTTGATCGAACCCGCCACCTGATCGGCGGACAGCATCAGGTAGAGCCCGTTCAATAACGTGAATATCGCGTACATCCCGGTCAGGATCAGGATCCACGGCACCGCCCTCTCGGCCATCTCCGATCCCAGGCGGATTTGGTCCTCCGAATCGGAATCCATGACAGCCGAGGAGACTGGCATGCCGCCGTATATGGCGTATCCGCACTCTCCGCAGTATTCCATCCCGTCCTCGAGATGAGCTCCGCAATGGATACAGAACGCACGGTCGTCGTCGGCCATATGAGGACGCGATTGATATCGGTCCTATATAAGAAGGATGAGGATTCCGACGGATTCCCATGGCAAATGAAGAAAGTAGGGGGATTATCCCCCGTTCAGGTTTATTCCTTGGACTTGGCGTACACGTACACCAGCAGGACCGTCTCGAGTATCACCACGAGCGCAAGGGCAACAGATACCGTGAGGAAATTGTTGCCGCCCGCCGCCGGGGTGACAACGTCACCGACCTTGAGGTCGAATGTCACGGTCCCGTTGACGTTGAACACGATGTTCGTGATGGAGGCGTCGAGCTTCTGACCGTTGCTGTATGTGAAATCGCTGCAGGTCTGTCCGGGGACCCACATCATGTACTTGTCCTCGGCATCGTACACCTTGGATGATTTCAGCACGCTGATCTCGTAATCGTCGACCAGACCACCGGAGTTGCCGCTGGCCTCGGTGTTCACGCGGTATATGATGAGCCCGTCGGTCATGATGTTCATGTCCGGCGTGTCGTCCGCCTGCATCTTGTACTCGATCATGAAGAACTCGGTCTTGTACACCCCGAGCTTGATGGCGATGTCCGAAGTGCCCGAAGCCGAGGGATTCAGAGTGTACGTGCCGCTGCGGGTGACGTTGAGGATGTCGCCCGTGCCGTCCTGCCTCTCGGTCAGCCATCCGACCTTCTCCCTGAAGTACACATTGGATGTCTGCACCGGCCAAACGCTGTTGGCGAAGAGGTCCATGTCGCCCATGGGCTCCTCGTGATCGCTCAGCGACGGCACCGACAGGTCCGAGAGCAGCACGCCGCTCTTGTATGCGATGCACTTGTAGAAGTCCTCCGCATACAAGTTCATGAATCCCCTGTAGATCGCATTGAACGTCATCAGCCCGCTTTCCAGCAACGGGTCGCCGTTGTAGAAATCGACGGTCTCGTACCCCTTCATCGTACCGAAGTAGAGGACGTACATGTCGTAATCCGCGACGTTCTTCCCTGTGTCGGAGCATATCTCGGCCAACAGAGCAGACTTGACCTCTGCCCATTCGGCCATATCGTATTCGCTGTAATGCTGGTAGTTGTTCGCATCGTTGTAGATCACGGTGTCGAAGGTCAGGTCGACAGCTCCCTTGGAATATGCCGAGATGTACTCCTTGACGCTGTAGGTCCCGCCCGGAACTGAATTCTCCAGATCGTCCATGTAATCATCTATCGTATCGGCGGTGAAGAACGTCTCACCGTAGAACGTCTCATCCTTCAGATTGACGAACGCCACGAGGGTCTTCATCTCCGATGTCCCCGAAGAGCCATCGGACGTGTCCGCGAACGCGATCATCCCTACCGGTCCGGCGACCATCAGGGCCGCCAGCACAAATGACAGGATCTTGTGTTTCATGATCATCCCTTCGTATACTGGATCTTCAGTCCGCCGTCGTCGGTCCAACCGACCACCTTGACGCTGCCGCCGAACACGGAGCCGTCGTGATAGACGAACTTGCTGCATGTGGTGTCCGGCGTCCAGATGTAATCGGACAGTTTCACGGTGCCTGAATCTGTGTTCCTCACCGCGCACACCTCATAGTTGTTCTTGCCGTTCAGATTCCCCTGGTAGGTCTTGTCCACCTTGTAGATGAACAGGCCCTTGGTCACGGAATCCGGTATGCCGGAATCGGGGGATTCGGCCTGCTTGGCCTTTATCTCGGCATAGAATGATTCGTTCCCCTTCTCTCCGAACTTCACCGCGATCGTTCCGGTCTTGCCCTTCTCAGAATACGCGGGATAGATCGTGTATGTGCCGCTGTCAGTCAGCGTCATAACCGAAGGCTTCTTGGAATCGACGGTGTCCGACACCCAACCGCACTTGTACTTGTACCAGGTATTGGTGGTGCATACATCCCATTTGTTGATCGACATGAGGTCCCACATGTACATGGGCATCTCCACGTTATCGTCCAGATAAAGGTCTAATATCGTGGGGTCAGTCCAGCCGATGCCGTGGAAGAACTCATGGTGCGGGACGGAGCTGAGTACGGTGTCGGAGGTCAGCGTCGTCAGACCTACCGCGTAATATATCGACGGATGGAAGAATCCTCCGGAGCTGCCGCCGTGATAGGCGAAGAGATTGATGGAGATGTCATAATCATCCACCTTCTTCCCGGAGAGGAGCTCGAAGATCTGATATTTCATATCGCCTTGTTTGCTCTTCTCCGTTTTCAACAAGGTCGAGCCGCTTACATCGGTCACATCCGATATGCTGTACCCCACGGTCACGTTGGTTATCGCACCGTAGGACAGGTCGCGATAGTACTCGTAGACGCTGTACACATCGTTGTTCGGTGTTCTGTCAGTGTATTTTTTGATGACGCTGAGGACCTTCGGGTCATCCGGCCCTGTGTATTTCAAGCTGAAATTCTCGGACTTTGTAGGTACATCGGCCCCGCTTACGCGAGGCCGTCG
>CAZLEI010000020.1:0-25861 GCA_964558505.1 uncultured Methanomassiliicoccales archaeon
TCTGCTGTATACTCTGACCATAAGACCATTGAATATAAGTGTTTCCCCGATTCGATGCCGTATGCGCTCCCACGGGGGCGACGGCAACCCAAATATACGATTTTGCGCATTAGTATGGCAGGGATGCGAATGCAGTTCAACATCAATGTCGTTTCGGAGAAAGAAGACCCCAGGATCCCGGTGGCCGTGGCCGGTCAGACCATGGTGGATATCCAGTCGCTCTTCACGCACATCGGGGAATACATCATATCCAGGGAGCTCAGGATCCAGGGTGCCCTGTCTGACAAGCTGAGGGGGAAACTCACGCTGTACCTGGACAACGCGGGCGGCATAGGATTGGCATCGTCCCCGGTAGACCCGACGGTCACTGGCTATGGGTCCGTATCCGACGATGTCGTCGCACTCATGGAATCTGCATTGGAAGCCATGGGAAGCGGTGCCGGAGGTTACTGGATCGATGATAATTTCGCCCTTCCGAACTACCGCGCCATCATCGCCGCCGACTTCATCGCGCTATCCGAGCACATCTCCGGATCGGGTTTCGTGCTTGAGTTCGGTGCCGAAGGCGCCCATAAGAGATTCGAGGGCGCCAACATCGAGAAGCTTAAGAGATACCTCCGCGACGGAGGACGTTCGGCACCGGGTGCCACGTCGGGCGTTCTGATAAGATCGGACATGAGGTCCAAGAAACCGAGCGTTCAGCTCAAGAACGGCGATACCAGGGCCCGCATATCCTTCGCCAATCCGCGTGCCGAGATGTCGTCCGAGCCTTTCATAGACCGCGTGCCAGTCATAGTATCCGGGATGATGATGTACACCGGCGACGGGAAGCTGGCCGAGATACGCGGCGTGGACGAGGTCGTCGAGCTCAAGACGATAAAATTCCGCCGCATGATCTCCGATATAGGAGATGTCAGGCTGTCCTCGCCTGTCGTATCGGATGTCACGTACGACGGCATGAAGGACTCTTGGAAACTATCCTGCGAACCCCTCGGGATCTCGGTGACTAAATCTGACTGGGACTCTGCGGTCGAGGCATTCCATGACTACTTCGTGTTCCTCTGGGAGACGTATGCCGGCAAAACGGAGAAGGAACTGGAGGGCGAGGACAAGGACATCAGGGATTCCCTCCTCGCCCTGCTCTGAATCCAAGGCGGCGGCATCCCGAGATAACCTTTATATCGTGCGCGCATCTAAGCGTACCGAGCGACATGTCAAAGAGACGGATATCTTCCCAGAAGAAGAACGCCATCGGTGCCGAGCGCATCGACAGGCTGCTGACCCTTTCGAGGGTCGCCGCCTCCGACGGTCACGAGGACAGAGCCAAACGCTATGTGGAGCTGGCCCGGCGCATCGGCATGAAGACACGCACCAAGATGCCCGAGGGACTCGGATTCTGCAAAGGCTGCATGCTCCCGCTGGTACCGGGCGTGAACTGCAGGGTGCGCCTGTCCAACCATCACGTCACGACGTGTTGCACGTCCTGCGGGCGTATTCACCGCAGGCCGTATCTAAAGGAGCAGAGACAATGACAGAGAAAGAAGCCAGGAAAGAGCTCATGAGGCGCGCGTTGGAGTTAAGCCCCACCGTGCACGTGGGCAAGGACGGCCTTAAGGACAGTCTTTACGAAGAGATAACGGCGCAGCTCAAGAAAGCCCGCCTGATCAAGATAAAAGTGCTCTCCAATGCCGAGAGCGATACAAGAGAAGCCGCAGATGCCATTGCGACCGCCACGGATTCCGTTGCAGTCGATGTGCGCGGAAGCGTGATAATCCTCACCGACAGGAGGACGTGGACATCTCTGTCGCAAAAGAAGTTCTGAGGCATCGAAATGCTGGACGTAAATGTCATCAGGGCAGATCCTGATATGATCAGGACCATGATAATCAACAGGAACAAGGACGTCTCGTTCCTGGACAATTTCCTCGCCGCAGACGGCGAATGGAGACAGCTGACCGACAGGAGCAATCGCCTCAAGCAGGTCAGGAACGAAGTCTCCATGCAGATATCCAAGATGCCCAAGGGCGATGAGAAGGATTCCAAGATCAAGGAGATGCGCGATGTCTCCGACGAGATCAAATCCATCGACACCAGGCTCGCCGAGCTCGATGCCATCAGGAACGAGTGCGTCCTGAACATACCGAACATACCGCACTCGTCTGTTCCCCTCGGGAAAGACGAGAACGACAATGTCGTCGTGCACGAGTACATCGACAACATGCGCAAATTCGATTTCGAACCGAGAGAACATTTCGAGATTGCAGAGGACCTCGATATAATCGACTTCGACAGGGGCGTGAAGATCGCCGGAAGCGGATTCTACGTCCTCAAAGGAGACGGGGCGAGACTCGAGAGGGCGCTCGTGAGCTACTTCCTCGATGTCCACCACGACCAGGGATACACCGAGGTGTTCCCGCCGGTGGTTGTGAACACCCAGGCAGTGATAGGCACCGGCCAATACCCCAACCTGAAAGATGACATGTACCACTTGGAGAGGGATGACCTCTGGCTCAACCCTACTGCGGAAGTGCCCGTCACGAACCTGCTGCAGGATGAGATCCTGGACAGGAGCCAGCTTCCCATCCTGTACACGGCATACCTCCCATCTTTCAGAAGAGAGGTCGGCAAGCACGCGGATACCAAGGGGATTATCCGTGTCCATGAGTTCAACAAAGTGGAGATGGTCAGGTTCGTGGAGCCTGAAACATCCTATGATGTGCTCGAGACGCTCAGAGGCAACGCCGAGGACCTGATCCGCGGCCTGGACCTCCCGTACCATGTGCTCCTGCTGTGCACGGGCGACATGAGCTTCTCATGCACCAAATGCTACGATCTGGAACTGTGGGCACCCGGAAAGAAGGCGTGGCTCGAGGCATCTTCGTGCAGTAACTTCACGGACTTCCAGGCGCGCAGGGCACGTATCAAGTACAGGCCGGAGCCACACATGAAGAGCGAATTCGTCCACACCCTCAACGGGTCCGGACTCGCGCTCCCCAGGACCATGGTCGCCATACTTGAGAACTATCAGAACAAGGACGGCACCGTCACCATCCCTGAAGTGCTCAGGCCGTACATGAAAGGGCAGACCACGATCGGGAAGCGTTAAATCCGCATCCGATCCAACTGCTCGATCAAACCCTTTGCATCAATCCCTTCCCCGGATCCCATCAATTTAATGCGGAGGTTCGCCTCCCCTTCTGTGAGGGTCCGGGATGTAATACCATAACAGCCCGATACATGGGCTTCTATGTATGCTCCCATGGTGTCGCATGATTTTATGTCCCTCCCGTGGCGGATGCCGTATTCGGGATCGTTCTTGTCCGTGAACGGATCGTACACCATGAACCGGAACTCGCCGCGCCATCCCTCCGGGATCAATGGCACGATCTTGGATTCGACCAGCTCCCGCTCGTAATCATCGAGCAGTTCCACCAGCCCGTCGATGCTCGTCTTCACCGGCGTTATGACATCCTTCGTCAGCACCTCCGGCAGGTCGTGGAACAACGCGGTGAAGAAATCGTTGTAGACCTGCCTGTCCCCTGCGCCCTCGTCAAGGTCATGAAGGTATGTCATGACCGCCACCAGGAGAGAATGCCCCAAGACCGTGGTCTGAGGCACCCTCGGGGTCCTCGCCCAACGTTGCTGGAACCGCAATTGGCCGATGAGATCCACGAATCCGAACGTGCTCTCGGACATTATCCTCTCCACGCCGACCATGCAGCGGCGGCTTTCCAGCTCCTCATCCAAGGCAGCGGCTATCTCGCCCATTCCATGCATGGAACGGTTGGAATCCTTAATGAGATTGAACTCCCAGCGACTGGCCAGATAATGGGCGGCATCGACTATCTTCTCTTCTTCGGATCCGCCGTCGGAATCAAGATACGCTTCGAACCTGGAATGGAGACCGCGATCTAGGCACGGCACCCGGGATTCCATCTCCGACAGGACGAAGGAGTTCATCTCCTCCTTCTTATCCGCCCTCATCCTGTGGAACAGCTCCGGTTTGAGATCCGTCAGGGCCATCCTCTGCATGAACGAGAAGAGCACGTTCTCGATCACCGAGCGCCACCGAACGGCCATGCCTGCATCCTCCTCGTATTTTCCAATGACCCAGGCGATGGCCATCTTATGGGCCTGCTTATCCAACTCCGTCAGGTCTATCGGGCGGATGCGATCGTTCCACCTGTGCATGTTGGCAGCATCGAAGAACGCGTAGATCAGGTCCATCCGCATGACCTTTGACAATTCCATCACTCCTTCGGACTCTTTGCATCGCCGCTCATGAAACTGTAGAAACGTACAACACCGATGATGAGCACCAACAGGCCGATGATGAAGGCCCATATCGTCGGAACGGTGTTGTCTACATGGTACAGTCCGATTAAACCGGCTGCACTGATGACCATGACGATGCATCCTATCAACGTGGTGATGACAAAATAATCATCAGGCTCCAAACTTTTTGGGAGATCCATGATGCCTGTATCGCCTCGTGACGTTCATAATGATTCCGCGCGCGAGCAGTCTTAATACAAGGAAGTGGTTTCACAGGACATGAAACCATCCCAGAGGCTCGAATCCATCCCCATGTCGGGGATAAGGAAGATGTTCGACCTCGCCGGTCCCGACTCCATCAGTCTTGGTCTCGGCGAACCTGACCTGGATCCGCCGAAAGAGGCCATAGAGGGAATGACCGAGGCCGCATTCTCCGGATTCAACAAATACGGCCCCACTGCGGGCATCCCGCAGCTCAGGACGGCCGTCGCAGAAAGATTCGCCAGGTACGCCCCGCTGACCATGGAAAACGTGATGATCACGCCGAGCGGGTCATCTGCATTGCTGGAAGCTTTCATGTCATTCGTGAACCCGGGCGATGAGGTCCTAGTGCCCAGCCCCGGTTTCGTCATCTACGGCCCCCAGGCCGTGCTGTGCGGAGGCAGGGATGTTTACTACCGCCTGACAGACGGCGATTTCCAGCCGGATATCGAGGACATCGAATCCAAGATCACCTCGAAGACGAAGATGATCGTTGTGAACACCCCCACGAACCCCACCGGCGGGATCCTGGGACAGGATGCATACGATGCTTTGCTGGACATCGCCGAGGACAGGGGCTTGACGATACTCGCCGACGAAGTCTACAACGAATTCATCTATGAAGGGGAGCACCTGTCTTTCCTGCCCCACCTCGACAAGGCCATCGTGGTCAACGGGTTCTCCAAGATGATGGCGGTCACCGGATGGCGCATGGGCATGATATTCTCCAACCCCGAGGCCATGGAATACCTCATCAAGATGCAGTACCACTTGTGTGCCAGCCCCAATATGCCGGCGATGTACGGATTGCTGAAGGCCATGCCTGCACTGGACCCGTACCTGGACAATGCCCGTAAGATATTCAAGTCCAGGAGGGACCTGATATGCAAGAGGATCAACGAGATCGACGGCATGGACATCATCACGCCCAAAGGCGCGTTCTATGCATTCCCATCTTTCGATTACGATATCAGCTCTGCAGATTTCGCGATGGAGCTCGTCAAGGCAGGGCTCATCTGCACCCCGGGATCGGCGTTCGGTCCTTATGGCGAGGGGCATCTGAGGTTCTCATATGCCGCGGACGAAGAGAAGATAGATGCAGGCATGGACATACTTGCAGAAACTGCAAACAAGATTTCAAGGAGATGACAACAATGACGGAAAACCCTAATGCAGACCTATTCGGAAGCCCCGAAGAAGAACATGAAATGCCCATCGAAGAGCAGCTCTGGGGAAAGAACCCGAACAGATGCTCGGCACTCAAGGACCTGTTGTATGAAGACATGATAGCCGTCGTCAATGAGGCCGAGGACCTCCCCGTGGAAGGGAAACTGGAGATGGTCTTCAAGATGACCGCCAACAGCACCATGGATGTCATCATGGAATCGGTCCCCATCGAAGACGCCGCCGACATGTCGTTCTGCTTCGACACCTACCTGGCAGTCTCGCTGATCGGCAAGAAGTACGAAGTCGACATATTCACCGAACTTCACCAAGCGCTGTCTCAGATCAAAAGGGATGATTTCCCCGACGATGACGCCTACGAGGCCAGACTGGCCGAGTTCGAAGAGCAGTGGTGGAGCATATCCCAACCCAAACTGGACCAGAGGAATCCAGGCGATGCCATAGTGGAGATGTTGGGCAAATACGGCCTCATGGATTGAAATGAGAACGATAACAGCCTCCGCCCCTGGGAAATTCATCATCCTCGGGGAACATGCGGTCGTGTACGGCAAGCCTGCGGTAGCTTTGGCCATAGACCGCAGGTTCTCATGCACCGTCAGGTTGTCCAAGGACCTCAGGCTCAACGGCAGGACCTCGGACTCGGAGGCGCATCCTCATGTCAGGACGATCATTCAGCGCAACGGATGCGGACCGATCGCCGTGGATACCGAAAGCACGATCCCGTCCGGATCGGGCCTCGGGTCCTCGGCGGCACTCTCCGCATCCCTGTCCATGGCCGTGCGCACGCTCTGCGGGAATCCGACCGATGAGGAGTCCGTAGCCAATGACGCATTCGAGGCCGAATGGGCCGCCCAAGGGCGTGCCAGCCCCATGGACACGTCAGTGAGCACCCACGGAGGCGGCGTCGCACTCAACGCAGGCGGGAACCATCTGTGGACCATATCAAAAGATGAAAGGACCTGGGAGGTTTCAGAGGCTGAGATCCCCGAGATGACGTTCGTCGTCGGATACACCGGGATCAAGGCACCCACGGGCCCGCTGGTCGAGAAAGTCCGTAAATACCGCAGCAAGAACCGCTTCGCATCAGACATGGTGGATGAGATCGGAAGGATAACCGTCGACGGCATGGATGCGCTCCGCCGTAAAGACGTGGAGGAGCTCGGAGCCCTCATGACAGAAGACCACAAGCTCCTGTCCATCCTGGGCGTGTCCTGCACGGAGCTGAACGTCCTGGTGAACAGCGCCCTCAGGTATTCTTACGGGGCAAAGCTCACCGGTTCCGGCGGAGGCGGCTGCATGATAGCGCTGACCGACACCCCGGATAAAGTGTGCGAGACGCTCCGCATGCACGGCGGCATCCCGTTCGTGGTGAAGACCGGAGAAGCGGGCGTCAGAATAGATAATATGTTTTGAACCCGCGGGGACCGCCCCGCGGGAATGAGTTTCAGATCAGGTCCTCGAACCCTTCGACGACCTGGGGGAACTTCTCCTTGACGGCTTTGAGGAGGTTGTATACATTGACCTCCTTTATGTCGGCGGTGCTGATCATCTTGATGAGCTCGTCGATGGTGTCGTCATCCAGGCTGGCCAGTTTCTCCTTGGCCATCCAGTTCCTGTAGAGCTTGTCCTCCATCCTGTCGCGCCACATCTTCTCGTATGGCATGAGGGCCTTCTTGGAGAAGTCTCCGGTCTTGGCGCACTCGGAAAGGACCTTTCCTGCGTACATGCCTGTCCTGCACGCGTGGCATATCCCGCCGCCTGTGATGGGGTCGATGATCCTGGCCGCGTCTCCGACGAGGATCAGGTTATCATCCACGGCGCAATCGATGCCGGGGCATGTGGACACGAATCCGCCCATGATCTCGAGGCATTGGCCGTTCTTGAAGCGGGGATCCTCGGCTATGAACTTGTCCAGGTAGTATTTCGCATCAGAGCCCTTGGTGCAGAGCCTGCCCATGACTCCGATCCCCACATTGGCGACCTTGTCTCCCTTGGGGAATATCCAGACGTATCCGCCGGGGGCCACGGACCCTATCACGAACTCGCAGTAATCCGGGGTTATGTCGATGTTGCACATCCTGTACTGTATGCAGGAATCGATGTCGCTCAGCTTGAGATTGGTGTCTATGCCTGCCCACCTGCCGACCTGGCTCTCGTAACCGTCGGCGGCGACGACGCACTTGGCACGGATCTGGATATCCTCGCCCATGCATTTGGCCTCTATCCCGACGATCTTTCCGCCCTCGCGGATTATGCCCGTGCAGGACGTCCTCATCATGATCTTCGCGCCGGCGTTGGCCGCGTCCCTGGCGAGCGCTTTGTCGAAAAGGTGCCTCTCCAGCACGTATCCGACCTCGGCCCCTGCCTTCGATTCGTCCAACTGATAGGTCGTCCCCTTGGTGGATTTGATGATCGCACCTTTCATATCACCGCGGATCCACATGGGGTCCGGCTCTATGTTGACCTCTTTGAGCCATTTCTTGGCCACTCCCTCTGCACACCTGAGGGGGGCTCCGATCTCGGCCTTCTTCTCTATGAGGATCGTATTCAGACCGCCCTCGGCGCAGTACCTCGCGGCCATGCTCCCGCCGGGACCCGCGCCCACGACGACGACGTCGCACTCGTAGGTGTTCATGATTTCGCCTCCATGGCCAATGCGCCAACGGGACAGAGCTTGACGCATCTGCCGCACCTGGTGCATTTATCGCTGAACTCGAGGACGAAATCATTGAGGTAAATGGCATTGGCGGGGCAGGAGCCCACGCATCCGCCGCAGTGAAGGCATTTGTACTCGTTTACTATCATTGTTAACACCGATTTATGCGTCTGGCCTCTGGTCCTCGGGGACGATCATGGCCTCTTCGAGGGCTTTGGCCTCTTCCTTGTTCCTCTCCTTCCACTCTGCGAGCGGCATGGAGAACTTCTCCTCCACTTCTTTGCGGTACTCCGGCCCTCCGTTGTACGCGCAGAAGGGGATGACCCTCTGATCCGGGGTGACGTAATGCACGGCGCAGCGCCTGACCCTCTCCACATCGTAGTTGAAAGAATCCTGGAAGTGCATACCGCCGATGAACATCATCTTCCACGAGAACGTTGCAAGGGTCGCTTTGGATTTGTCACTCATGACGTTCTTCATGAGCTCGATTATCTTCTTCTTGCTCAATCCCTCGGGCATCTTCGACTCGTCCAAGCACTTGTTGAGCAGGGAGACGACCTTGAGGAGATAGAATTTCTTGAATTTGGAATCGTCCGCTTTGTTGGCGATCTTGTTCAGAGCCTGAGAGAACGTCTTGACGTCTATGAACCTCGGCATGGGGACCACATTCCCCTTGTCATCCTGGAACAGGTATGTCGCTATGCCGCAGTGAGGGTGTGTTGTGAACGTGACCTTGTTCTCGCCCATGATGATGGAGGCGAACTTCGATATGGGTGCTACGACGGGGACCGGATACCAATCGTTCTTCTTCGCGTACCCTGTCTGCTCATCGACGCATCTGACCAGGTCCGGAAGTGTGAACCTTCCCGACGACACCTCTTCGCGGGTGATCCTGCCGGTGAACGCCACAGGCTGGAAGTTGATACCGCGGACAACGTCCGAATTGTCGAAGGCGAATTTGACGATATCGCCGATCTGATGGTCGTTGACGCCTTTCACACATGTGGGGACGAGCACCACCGAGGGACGGCGCTCCATCGCCCTGAGGTTCTCGAGGACCTTGAGCTTGACGTTGAACATCTTCCTGTCCCTGGCCTGGAGGTAGACATCCTCCGTGACCCCGTCGAAAGAAAGGTAGATCGTGTTGAGCCCTGCATCCTTGCATGCCTGGAGGAGCTCCGGATGCTTGGCGAACTCGATGCCGTTCGTGGCGATCTGGACCTGGGCGAATCCCATTTCCTTGGCCTTCTTTATGACATCCACGAGGCGGGGGTACACGGTGGGCTCTCCTCCGGAGAACTGCACTGCCGTGCATCTGATCGGCTTCTCTGACCTGAGCGTCGTCAGCATCGCCACGACCTCATCGAAACTAGGCTCGTAGACGTAGCCCTGCTGGTTCGCATTGGCGAAGCAGATGGGGCAGTTCATGTTGCATCTGTTCGTGAGATCGATGTTGGCCAGAGCGGTGCAGGACAGCATGTCCACCCTCTGATCGTCGATCATTATGTGCACATTCTCCCCCTCTGCAAGCGTGGGGTCGCAGGGATTCTGAAGGCCGATACCGTCCAGCGCGAACTCTTCCGCTTTCAAGAACATCTCAGCATCGGACCAATATATGTCGCTGAACACACCGTGCTCAGGGCACTCCTTGTCGATGTAAACCTTCCCATCCTTTTCATAGAGGGTTCCCTCGAGGATCTTGCCACATTCCGGGCAGATCGTCTTCGTCTTCTTGGGCAATCCCTTTGAAAGAGCGTAATCAATTGCGGTTGAGGTCATAATACCCAAATCCTGTCCGAGAATCGACTCTTTGGTTATAACTGTTTGTCGCGCTACTTTTATATTAGGGACGCGCGCCGACGTAACCGCTAACTGTACGACCCCGTTTATATTGGACCTCGGGGCGAGTCTTCGCGTATGACCTCGATGGCAAAAGGACTGAATCGGTCTAAAGGCGGGCAGATGCCGTTCGCCATGATCGCCGTGGTCCTCCTGATACTCGGATGCACATACGGAGCAGTCTACGCCTCCGTCGAAAGAGCTGCTGAAAACACAGACGATGTGAGCACGGAACTTACGGCGATAGGCGACGCCATGGACGACATGGGCGGATTCGTCAACCGCGGAATGGGCGAGATCCTGTATGGGATAAGCTCGTCGTCCGGCGGCACCCTGGCCGAACGTGCGGACACGTTCGAAAAGCGTGCGGACAGATGGTTCGATGCACAATTCCCGATGACCGATGGATGCGTGACGGCCACACTGGTCTCGTACAATGTCGATCTGGACGTAAAATCCCTGAAGCTCTACGACGAGGACGAGCCCGCGTCAGCCGCATCGGTGCCCGCATACCTGGTGGCTAACGGCGAATTCACTGCCGTGTTCTCCTCCGAGTCGGGAACATCCGAGAGGACCATAGACATTGCCTCGGACGGCAGTTTCGCACTCCCGCTGCTGGCAGAGCGCGCATCGCTTTTCGAGCAGTCCCTCACCGGCGGGATATCGGTACTGTATCAAATGATGAACTACCAGCTTTCCGCGGTCGCCCAGGCCCGTGTCCTCAACGGATATGGATCGCTCAACGAGTACGGCCGTCTCGGAACCTCGGAGATACTCACCGAGGAAGATATCGGGGCCGCTTACAAGAACGCCGTCGCCGCCATCGAGATGATATGCTTCAGGACGTCGTCCGACAACATACTGAGCTACAGCGAAGGTGTGGACCTTGCAGACCTCTACGTATCCGACAACGGGAGGTTCACGATAGACCTCGGTTCGGTGTACGCCCAGGCGATGCTCTCGATCCTCGATGACCTCGTGCTCCAATGGATGGAGTACCTGGGGGTCGTCGGCGCACTAGGGGCGCTCGACCGCGCAACAGACTATGTGAGGGGATTCGCCAATTGGATCGCCGGGGCAATCACGGGAAACAACTACGAATCTGCATCTGGGTATCTGAAAAACGCCATGGGGTCGCTTGGATATTCCGAATCATCCTACAGGTACCTGCTGGGTGGAAAGAGCGCATCGCTCAGGTTCACGGCAGACAGCACGGTGGACGGCGAAACCGTCGAGATGACCATCGATTCGCAGGTGCCATACCCCGACGTGGACCTTTTGGAATGGGGCGGCCTGAGCGGGTTCTGCGCCGAGTACAGGGACAACCGCTGCGCGATCGTCGAAACCGTGCGTTCATTCATCAAATCCACTGCCCTGGGGGTCGCAGGCAATCTGAGCATGGGCTCCGTGAGCATCACCATGGACAGCATCGATTCCGAGACATTCCTGGAAACGATGATCCGTATCGTAGAGGATCTGATCGAGGATGATTCCAGCGCCGACAGGAGCATATTGTCCGTAGCGGCCGCCCAGAAGGTCAACGATCCCTTCTACGCCGCGATCTACGGGAAGATCAAGGAATGCAAAGACGATGCCTTCGGAATAACAGCATTCGAATCGTCGGTCAGAGCTGCGATCCTCGAAGAGATCGGCGGAGACATGTCCCGGACAGAGGCCCTGATGGGATCCAAGCAGGTCCTCAAGGTGTTGAAGGACTACGATTCTGCGGTGGAATCCAAGATGAAGGTGTTGGAATCGCTCACCCGCATGGAAGACGACAACGACAACGTCCTGAAGGACCTGATGATCGCCATCATGGAGTCGTCTCTCAGGGATGAGGGCCTCAAGGAGATCCTCGGAGAGCGCATGCTGTCCGTCACGAAGGAGATGTCCGAGAACATCAACCTGTACGCCTGCGGCATAACGCAACTTCCCGGCACGGATGTGTTCATCCTCGAATCCGTCGATGGCAGGATCACGGAGCGCATGTCGGCAGACATCGACATCGACATCGAATCCACCGTGACCAGCCCGTTGGAACGCGGCGGCAATATGCACTACGTCGGTTTCGAGCACACATCGGGAGCCTCCTACTCCTCCATGTTCACCGTGGAGATGAGCGGGAAGATCGGATATTCCGCCAGTTCCGGCAACTCCGAATCTACACTCCTCGGCGTGGAAGGATGCTCGGTATCCGGGAACAAGGACATCTCGATGACCGTTGAGATCGCAGTGGTCAGCGGATGGGCCCTGGCCGGTGTGGAGTACACGCCCAGCAATACCCTGTGGGGCGATGCCTGGGACCTTCTCCTGGAAGCCCTTGAGCCGATAATCGAGCCATTGAGGAAGGTGTACGCCATGATGGTGGACATAGCCACCACGATCGCATCGGTATTGGTTGAGATGGCGATGTATGCGGCGCAGCTGATAGCCGATATCTACAATGCGATCATGGAACCGCTCGAACAGCTCAAGAGATTCATCGAGAACGCCGCCATGACCGTGATCGGCCTGGCAGTGGAACATTGCATAGTGCCCCTGATCGACATCACATCGGGCGAGCAGGGCATAGGGATGGAGTTCTTCGGCCTCACATTCATGGTCTCCACGAAGGCCGCCACCTGGACGAGCAACAACAAGACGATACTGAAGATCTCCCTCGAGGGATGCGTCTGCGGGATAGACATCGACTGCTCGCTCACTGTGTACAAGAACTCCTCCGGACAGTACAGCATGGTCGGCAACGCAGGATTGTCCGGAGGAGACTGGGATATATCGATCGACTTCGACCCGACCATGAGGAACACCAAGCACATCGTATCCCTCGACGGATGCGTCGGCACAACGTACTTCTCGATCTCGTTCCCGTATCTGGTCCAATACAAGGAGCTCAGCCTCACGCTGTCGGACCTCCCCGGCATCGGGACGGCCATGCAGAACATACCGCTTCCGTTCCCGGGGCTGAAAGGCAACATAGATGCGGGACTTGAACTGAAATACAGCCTGCCCTTCGAACGCGGCCTGGTGATCAACGAGTTCGAGTCGAACCCCGACGGGACCGATACAGGACGCGAATGGGTGGAACTGTACAACAACTCTGACACAAGGGTCGACCTTACAGGCTACACGATTCACGCAGGCAGCGGTCCGGACACGAAGTACATGGTGATCGCCGGAGAGACACTGGCACCCCGCGGAAGGCTCACCATCGACCTTGATCCCAAGATGGTCCTGATAAACGCCGGCAACGGTGGCAAGAAGGGCGATTGCCTCATCCTGCGCGACTCCACCGGTATGCAGATAGACAAGACCCCGAAGAAGGTGGATGATGCGAACAGCGAGTACACATGGCAGAGGATAGGCGATGCCGCCACGGAATGGTCGTTCATGTCCGGTACCAAAGGCACGGCCAACGGTGGCGGCATAATCGGCGGCGAGATGATGAAGGCGGTGGTGCTGGATATCATCAAAGATTCCGCATCGGACGCATTCGAGGAGATGGGATCGGAGATCAAGAGCTTCGAAGAGCTCGGGATGTTCTTCGAGACGATGGCCAGGAACGCGATAGACCGCGCCATCGAGACCATCGCCGGATGTCTTGTGGAGGCTTGTGTTTTCGTATCTCTGGACGTGTCGGACTATTCCGGGTCCATAGGCGGCGGCATCAAGGTATCCCTTTATGCGGACGGCGGCCTGGTGGAGGATGCGCTCAAGTGGCTCGTAGGGCAGTTGGAGGCTATGATATTCAACGTGCAGAACCCGTTCGGGATGTGTGCGTTGGAGGTCTTGACCGACAACATCAGCGTCAGGGCGAACGTGCACGTCAGCATATCCGCGCCCAGTTTCCTCGACAGGGATGAGTCCACAAAGGTCGACATCGGGGTATCCGTATCCTGCAACCTTTCCGGACTATGCAACCTGTTCGGGAACAGCATCGGAAAATGGAAGGTCGTTGCCGGCGTGGTGATCGAGAACTGCCCCTATGCGCTGATACCTTCGGGCCTCGAAGCCGACAGGAGCATGTCGTCTGACCTATGGCTCATGAGGGCCGTGTTCGGGGCTTCCTGAACACGCGCCCGACAAGGTATTAAAAGGGGGGACGCATAACCTCGCACATGGCCGGGATGAACTTCAAAATACCAACCGTCCTCACTTCAGAGGAGCTGATGGACAAGGCATACCACAGGGCATCCAAGATCACCAAGAGTGGCACGAACCCGCTGGACGCGAGGAAGAAGACCGCATTGGCGAAGGTGACGGCATCCGGCGACATCGTCAAGGAGACACTGGACAGCTATGTCGCCAAATTCCCCCGCATCGAGAAGGAGGAGGATTTCTTCCCGGAGCTCGTGGACCTGGTCATCGGCATCGACAGATACAAAAAAGCGCTCGGGGCGATCAACTGGGCATCCGACAGGACGGAAAAGCTGAAGAACGAGGCCCTTCGCGAGATCAGACGCAGCAAGGACCCGGCCGTTATCGAGGCTGCCAGGAACGGATTCTACGGCAGGCTGTCCTCGATCATCCGCAGGATATCGGATGACCTGGAGTTCCTCCAAGGTGCGAAGAACACATTCAGGAACATCCCCGCAGTGGACGCCAAGGTCCCCACGGTGGTCGTGGCCGGATTCCCCAACGTCGGGAAGAGCAAGACGGTCACCGAGCTCAGCACCGCCACTCCTGAGATAGCACCGTATCCGTTCACCACCAAGGGGATAGTAATCGGCCACATCGAAGACGGGTGGAGGAAATACCAGATCATCGATACGCCCGGTCTCCTGGACCGCGAGATCGGCGAAAGGAACGATATCGAGAAACAGGCCGTCCTTGCGCTCAAATACCTCACGCACATCATACTTTTCGTGATGGACCCCTCGGAGACCTGCGGATTCCCGATGGAGAAACAGGAAGCGTTGCTGGCATCCGTCAGGGATGGTTTCCCCGGTGTGCCGATAATCGTCGCCGAGAGCAAAAGCGATATCATGAAGACTGGCAGCGGCAACCTGTTCTTCTCCGGAGAGACCGGAGAGAATGTGGACGATCTGCGCCAATTGATCCTCGGAGAGCTGAGGAAGATAAGACTTGAGACAGAAGAGGAGTGAACGTGCCGGCCGATGTCGCGATGAGCGAAGAGATGGCCGCATACTTCAAAGGCCTTCTGGATGAGAATGCCAGATGCTATGAGATCGCCACCAGGGCCCGCCGTCGCGGGCGCGATCCCGAGATAAAGGTCGAGATCCCCCAGGCCGAAGACCTCGCTTCCCGTGTCGAAGAGCTATTGAGCGATTATGACGTGAAAGGCGTCGCAGAGGACATACGCAGGCTCACGAAGGAACATGGCAACAGGGAGATAGTCTCCCTGATGATAGCCAAAGAGATCGCGAACAAACCCGCCCCGAGCATGGAGATTGCCATCGACAGGGCAGTGAGAGTTGGTCTTGCCGTTCTGACCGAGGGGATCCTCGTCGCCCCCCTGGAGGGCATCGCCGCAACCAAGCTCAAGAGGAACGATGATGGGTCCAGCTATGTGGATTTGGTTTTTGCCGGCCCCATCCGTGCTGCCGGCGGCACTGCTCAGGCGATGAGCGTCCTCATAGCCGATGTCGTCAGGCAGGCATTGAACATCGGCAAGTACATACCGACAGAAGGCGAGATCTCCAGATTCGACGAGGAGATCCCGCTCTACAAACAGGCCCAGCACCTTCAGTACGTCCCGACATCCAAAGAGATAGACCTGATAGTCAGGAACTGTCCCGTGTGCATAGACGGGGAAGGGACCGAGGATGTGGAGATCTCGGGCTTCAGGGACTTGCCCCGCATGGAGACCAACAAGGTCAGGGGCGGAGCGTGCCTGGTCATTGCCGAAGGATTGTGCCAGAAGGCCGCAAAGATTGAGAAGCACGTCAAGAAACTGGAACTTGACGGTTGGCATTTCATCACCGAATACCTCGATGCCCATAAGAAAGCGCCTGCGGATGAAGGTGCTGTCAAGGTGAAGGTCGTAGAGCCCACCGAGAAGTACATCAAAGATATAGTGGCCGGACGTCCGATCTTCGGACATCCCAGCGCGGTCGGGGGATTCAGGCTCAGGTACGGACGTGCCAGGACATCCGGTCTTGCATCTCTTGCCTTCAATCCCGCGAGCATGTACGCCATGGACGACTTCATGGCCTTGGGCACCCAGGTCAAAATCGAACGCCCGGGAAAAGCGTGTGTCGTGACGCCCTGCGACCGCATCGATGGGCCGACATTCCTTCTGAAGAACGGCGACCTCGTGTACTGCGCCACGAAAGATGAGGTCCTGGAGGTTCGCAATTCCATCTCGGAGATTGTCGACAATGGAGAGATATTGGTACCGTACGGTGAGTTCTGCGAGAACAACCATATGCTGGTCCCGTGCGGATATCCCATCGAGTGGCACAAACAGGAGCTTTTGGCCAAAGGCCCCCTGCCGGAGAACTGGGAATCCCCCTCGTACGAGGAAGCAAAATCCATGTCCCGCACCATAGGTGTTCCCCTCCATCCTAATTACAACATGTTCTGGTATGATGTGCCACTTGACCGGCTCAGGATCCTCAGATCGGCCGTGCTCGCCAATGGCCGCATGGAGGGCGGAAGGCTCCGCCTTCCCAGAGAACCTGTCAGCAAACGCATCCTCGAAGACCTTTGCGCCCTGCACAATGCCGACGAGGGCAACGTTCTGATATGCGAGAAGCTCAGCCTGCCGCTCATCGAGGGGCTGGGACTCGGTACTGCCGCCGACGGCTCCATCGTTGAAACTGCACCTCTGTCCGGTGCCGATTCGCTTTCTGCAGTAAGCGCGGCCATGGGCATAGAGGTCAGGGCAAAGGCCCGCACTCGCATAGGAACCAGGATGGCGAGGCCTGAAAAGGCCAAAGACCGCAAACTCGCACCTGTCCTTCATGCCGTATTCCCGGTCGGAAAGGATCCGGATGCCCACAAGGAGATATTGCAGGCGATAACCGCTTCCAAGAAAGAGGTGAGCGCCACCCGCGGTTCCGGTTCCAGAGAACCTACCATCAGCGTCAACACCGGACAAAGGATCTGCAGGACCTGCAAGGAGATCACATTCAGATCGTGGTGCAGGACCTGCGGCAATCACACGTATTACGAGGAAAAGCCCCGTACCATGGGGAACGACAATCTTGTCAAGATCAACCTGGAAGCAGAGTACAAGGCAGCATTGGAACTGCTCAACGAGAGATCACCGGGCGAGATAAAATGCCTGGATGTCATGATATCGAAGACAAAGGTCCCCGAAGACCTGGAGAAGGGGATCCTCAGGGTGAAGAACGATGTCACCACATTCAAGGATGGGACCATACGTTTCGATATGACTGACATCCCCATAACACATTTCAGGCCAAGGGAGATCGAGCTCAGCATAGAGAAGGCCCACAAGCTCGGATATACCCACGACTGGAACGGCGATCCTTTGACCGATCCGGAGCAGATATGCGAACTGAAGGTCCAAGACATCCTGCCCGCCAGGGACTGCGGGGATTTCATGGTGAAGGTCAGCAAGTTCATCGATGATGAGCTCGAGGAATTCTATGAGCTCCCGCGTTATTACAACATCAACGACCGTACCGAGCTGATTGGCCAACTGGCCATCGGGCTCGCACCCCACACATCAGGTGGAATCCTATGCCGCATCATCGGATACACTACAGCCTGCGGATGTCTGGCACATCCCTTCTTCCATGCAGCCAAGAGAAGGAACTGCGACGGTGACGAAGACAGCATAATGCTGATGTTGGACGGCCTCATCAACTTCTCCAGGGCCTTCCTGTCGAACAGGCGCGGAGGACTCATGGATGCTCCGCTCGTCCTGACGACGAGGCTCGACCCGAACGAGATCGATAAAGAAGCGCACAACGTCGACTGCCACCGGGAATATCCACTATTGCTGTACCAGGCTGCGATGGAGATGAGGGACCCCAAGGAGATCGAGAAGGACATGGACCTTGTGGCAGGCCGCATAGGCACTCCTCTGCAATACGAAGGGTTCGGGTTCACCCATGATACTGCAGATGTCTCCGAGGGCCCCAAGCACTCCGCGTACACAACCCTGGAGAGCATGAGGGACAAGATGGATGCTCAGCTGGCCCTTGGTAAGAAGATACGTGCCGTAGATGAGAAGGATGTTGCCTCCAGGGTCATCAACAAGCACCTCATGCCGGACATGATCGGTAACCTCAGGAGCTTCTCTGCACAGACAGTCAGATGCACCAGATGCGGAGAGAAGTACCGCAGGATACCGCTCAGCGGGAGATGCACCTGCGGCAACGGCCTCACTCTTACCGTGTACGAGGCCAGCGTCAAGAAGTACCTTGCAGTCTCCAAGGAGATGAGCGAGAAATACGGCGTAGACAACTACACCCGCGAAAGGATAGCCATCCTCGAGATGAGCATGGATTCTGTCTTCAACAACGACAAGATCAAGAAGTGCAAACTCAGTGATTTCTTCTGATGCCCATCGGCGTCTGATGACTGCACCGTGCACAGGATCCGTTGATAAATGAAAATGGACAGGGGCATTGCCCCTGTCCTGAATGGTTTTGTTAACCGTGTTTCAGAGCGCTTCGATCTGCTTTCCGAACCCGTCCGCATCAGCGGCGAGGATCTCGAGGGCCTTCTTCAGGCAATTCTCGGCCGTGAGCGATCCGTCGGTCTCGAACTTGAAGAAGAAATTCTTATCGTCCGATGTAACGGTCACAGGGCTGTCCTCGACTTCTTCCATGCATGACATGCACAGAGAGCAATCCAGGGGGCGTTTAGCGACCAGTTTGCCGCCTTCCATCTCGAAGACCTTTTTGGGACATGCCTTGACGCATTTCTGCGCTGCGGGAGTGTCCGCTTTGCGGCCATCGATCTGGATGATCGGCATGTACTTGTAGCCGACTCCGCTGGCGACCTGCCATTTCACGTGCTTCTTGGCCGTTCCCATCACCGCTATGGCGTATATGAGGACTGCCTGTCCGCCCGTGAGCTCCACTATGGGTATGGCCTCGTCCTTCACCTTGAGCTCCTGGTTGCCCAGGGGCATGAGGTCTCCGGAATAGACCGTGCAGGGGCCGTATTTGTTCAGGCTGTACATGATCGTACAGCTGGGGCATCCCTCTCCGCCGCAGACGCACTGGTCCTGCGGTACGAAGAGCTCGTAGTCTGTGGGCACAGGGACCATTCCCAGCCTGTGGGCGATGATCTCGTCGAACAAGGGCGTGATGCTCTCGTACTCTTTGTCATCCACCATGATGGGACCGAGGTGGAACTCCACCCTGTCGATGGCCATCTTGGGGATGTCGGACAGCATTGTCCTTCTGAGAGCATTTGCCATGGCGGGGGACGAGTTCTTGAGTATGAACTTGCAGTTCCTCTCCGCCATTTCGATTATCTCGATGTCCATGGTCAGACCTCCTCAGACCCTGCGTCCTCTGCGTCCGCCCTTCTTCTTGGTCCCGTCGTGCGGGATTGGGGTCACGTCTTCGATGCGGCCGATCCTGAGGCCTGCCCTTGCAAGTGCACGGATTGCTGCCTGTGCACCGGGTCCGGGGGATGTCGATTTGTTTCCTCCGGGAGCGCGGACTTTGACGTGGATGCCTATGATGTCCTTCTCTCTTGCCGCCTCGGCGATCTTCTCTGCTGCACGCTGTGCCGCATATGGCGAAGACTCGTCCTTGGCCTGCTTGACGACCATTCCGCCGGTGACCTTCGAGAGTGTCTCGGCACCGGTGATGTCGGTAAGGGTGATCATAATGTTGTTGTAACTCGCGTAGATGTTCGCGATTCCCCACTTAGGTTCTGCCATCACTGCTCACCGTCCTCTGCTGTTATGCCTGCTTCCTCGGCATCCGCTTTCGCGGCTGCGGCGGCTGCGGCGTCGGCTTTGGCTTCTGCCTCTGCCCTCACGGCCGCATTGGCTGCGGCCTGCTCTGCGGATATCCTCATCGGGTGCATCTCATCCATGAAGGGCGATGCGGGGTTGTACTCGATCGAGTCCTCTTCCGCCCTGGTGACGATGTAGCCGGGAACGGTCACCCTGTGGCCGTTCATGAAGACGTGTCCGTGAACGATCATCTGCCTTGCCTGGCCGATGGTGTTGGCGAGGCCTTTCTCGAAGACGAGGGTCTGAAGCCTGCGTCCGAGGATCGCCTCTTCGGTAAGGGACAGGATGTCGTTCAGGGTCCCGTCCGAGTTGAGCACGCCGATGCGGGCGCACTTGTTGAGGAGTGCTTTTGCCTCTTTGTCGGCCTGAGCGTCTCCGCTCCTGATGCGAGCCTGAAGCTCCCTGGACTGCTTCCTGAAGTTCCTCAGGATGGTCTGGGCCTTCCAAAGCTCGGTCTTGTTCTTAAGTCCGTACTGTCCGACGACGATGGCCTCTGCCTTGATCCTCTCGCCCTGCCAAGGGTGGGAAGGTGTGTCGTATGACCTGCGTGAAAATTTAGGATCTCCCATTTAAATCGCCTCAAGATTTCCTCTGGACACCCATGGTGAGTCCTTTCCTTCCGTTCGAACGGGTCCTCTGGCCCCTGACCTTGTGGTGGGTCTCGTGCCTTATGCCGCGGTAGCAGCGGATCATCTTCATCCTGTTGATGTCATCCTTCTGGGTGAGCTCCAGGTCGTTTCCGAGGAGGTGCATGTCTGCACCGGTCTCGTAATCCATCTGCCTGTTGACGACCCAGTTGGGGACGTACTCGACGTATGTGATGATGAGCTGCTCGATCTCTTTGACTTTCTCGTCGCTGAGTGATCCGATCTTGATGCTGGGGTCGACATTCGCCTTTTTGACGATGATCTGCGATGCCCTCTTGCCTATGCCCTTGATGCTCTGAAGGCCGATTGCTGTCCTCTTCTGACCGTCGATATCACTGTTGGCGATACGGACGATGAAGTTGAAGTTCTCGTCTACTTCGGGCTGGGCTTCTTTCTTTGCCTTTGCCATGATAGTTCCTCCGTAAATGTTCCCGTCCACTTAAGGCGAGAAGTACCCATGCGCACTGGACAGGACCTGAACGGCACCGGCCTGCGCACTCATTGTTCGAGGGGGACGGTAGATCCCCGTCGGGTCATGAGTTTACGTAAAACCGCGGATGCGCTGATTACTTAAAAGCCTTATGTAGCGCGCAATAATATGAGTGGTGCCGGAGACCGGATTTGAACCGGTGAACCACTAAAGGAATGGATCTTGAGTCCATCGCCGTTGACCAGGCTTGGCAACTCCGGCATTTACGAGTCCGGATAAGCCGGACCCGTTTAAAGATTTATGGAAGGGTCGTCACTTCCGCTTTGGGTCCTGCGATATAGAATGTGTACTCATGTTGGGACACGATACCGCCTTTGACTTCTACGAGCTGAGAGTAGCTGGACAGGATCCCATGGCGCACCAGATTCCTCACATGCTTCTCGGCATCGGGGAAATCACAACTCCTGGCACAGAATGGGAACGTACGGAACTCCTCTTTGACGTACTCGAAGAACTCGGCAGCCTTGGGATCTGCGATAGGACGCTCCCTGAGGATGCGAACGATGTTGCCCGGCTTCCCGTCCTTGATCTTGCCTGCGCCGTTCGTAGCGAAAGGCTCCACGGCGATGACCATCCCTGCCTTGAGCTTGAATGTGTTGCCATCGTCGTAATTCGGGACGGATAATCCCGCATGCAAGTTATACGGCTCTATCTGATGCCCGGACAAGTTGACTATCGGCTGGAACCCTGCTGATTTTATCGTCATCTCCACGGCATTGCCGATCTCGTTGAGCGGACATCCGTCGCCGATGAACTCGGCAACAGTATCCCTGGCAGTCTTGGAGATCTTGACGAGATCCGTGTACCTTTTCGTACCGACTTCGACCGTGCCCGCCGTGTCTCCGACATACCCGTCGATGTGGGCGCCGCAGTCGACCTTGACGACATCGCCTATCTCGAACACTTTCTTGTCATCGACGCAAGGCGTGTAGTGCGCCGCGACCTCATTCACGCTGATGTTGCAGGGGAATGCGAGACCGCATCCGTGATTGCGGATGTATCCTTCGACTTCCTGTGCGACATCGTACAACCTGGCACCGGCCTTGACGAGGCTCATTCCGAGCTCGCGGGCCTCTCCGGAGACCCTGCCTGCCTTACGCAGCTTTTCAAGCTGCTCGTCTGTCAACATTTTATTACTTCCTCTATCTGCTCCTTTGATATGGCGCCTTGGCGGATGATCTCCACCTGGCCATCCATGAGCCAGACGATAGTGGATGGCTGTCCCAGTGTGCACTTGCCACAATCTATGTAAGCTTTGACGGCTGCTCCGAAATCCTCGATCGCCGGATTGATCTCCACCGAATCGGGATGGGAATGGATGTTGGCCGACGTAGCGACTATCGGCCCCGTGCGCTTGATGAGCTCCAGTGCAACAGGGTGGTCAGGGATGCGCATGCCGACCTTCTGAGATGATGCTGTGACGATATCGGGGACGTCGGGATTCTTCTTGATTATGATAGTGAGCGGACCGGGGAGGAACGCCTTGACGAGCTTGTCCGCGTTCTCATCCAATACGGCTATGGATTCCATCATCTTCTTGTCGCTGACAGCGACGGAAAGCGCCATGTCGAACGGACGCTTCTTCACCATGTACAGGTTCTTCACGGCGGCCTGATTGAATATATCAGCACCGATGCCGTAGACCGTCTCCGTGGGGTATACCACGAGGTTCCCGGCAGCAATCTCCTCAGCACCATGTGCTACTGCTTCCTGGCACTGTCCGTCAAAGAATCCGTTCCTACACTCACACTTCAGTATCTTCATATTATCCCTCCCATCAGCAGCACGCCGTACTCGATAGACCTGGCACCGTGCACGGTCGAAGGACCATGACCGGGGTGCAGATCCCCTACCTTGAGACCGCTTAGCATCTCAAGAGATAAAAGGAGTTGCCTGGAATCCCCGGTTGGAAAGTCCGTACGGCCGATACTTTGCACGAATACGGTGTCACCTGAGAACAGCGTACCGGTGACTTCATCGAACAGGCAGATGCTGCCCGATGTATGACCAGGTGTGTGGATCACCCGAAGCCTGTGGCATCCGATGTCGATGACCTCTCCGTCACCGATCTCCTTCACGGCAGGGAACGGCGGCATGATCCTGCCGAGGACTTCGCCGCCTAAGATGACGCGGTCATCACCGGACGCTATGAACTTAGCATCCGGGCCGGCGAGCACCTCCGGGGAGAATGCGTCCACGAAAGCCTGTAGGCCGCCAATATGGTCTGCATGGCAATGGGTGAGGATGATCATATCAAGCGGGCGTCCGGCGAGCATCGCACGGATGCGGTCGACGGCCCCTGGGACCACACCTGCACCTGTATCGATGAGAACGGTACGGTCACCGACCGCAAGGAATATGTTGGAATCCATTGAACACAACGGATCCACTGTCGATATAGTCATGATGGACTAATTGAACCAAAATATATAATCTAAATTGTTGAAATAATTAGAGAAAACGCAAAATATTCAAATGAAGACGTTTCGGAGGATGAGAATTCATACATACGCAACCTGTTTAACTGCTAGATCACACCCCAGCGACGTCTAAGAACATTAGTAAGCCAGGACTGAATGCCTCGGGCGAACCCTCGGAACTTACATCCGGCTTCTATCAAACTCATCATTTATGAGCGTTCTATGGGTACCTCTTTTTCAAGATGGCTTCGAGCTTAGATGCATTCAGCTCTTATCCACTATCGCGTGGCTACTCAGCATGCCTTGTCAGACAACTGATAAACTAGAGGCGACGAATCCCTGTTCCTCTCGTACTAAAGGATCCTTCTCGTCAGGTACCTACACCTCCATCAAAAAGCAACAAAACTGTCTCGCGACGTTTTAAACCCAGCTCACGATCCCTTTTAATGGGCGAACAACCCCACCCTTGGCAGCTGCTGCACCACCAGGATAGGGAGAGCCGACAGCGAAGTAGCAAGCCACGAGGTCGATATGAACTCTTGCTCGTGACAACTCAATTATCCCCAGGGTAATTTTTCTGACATCAATCACCCCCATTCAGGAGGTTGATTGGTTCGCTAGGCCATAGTTTCCTATCTCCGAACCCTATTGTCTGGTTCCGAGTCAAGCTAGCTTTTACCTTTACATTCTTAGGTAGATTTCTGACCTACCTGAGCTAACCTTTGGGCGCCCTTGTTATCTTTTTGAGGGCGTGGCGCCCCACCCGAACTGCCTGCCTATAGCTGTTCCTCCGAAGAGGTGAGTGGTAAAAATTCGCAAGGGCGGTGTTTCATCGATGTCTCGGAGAGATGCTAGCGCTCCTTCCTGGGTAACGGCTCCCGCCTACCCTACACATGCAAATTCTTATAACAACAACAGGTTGCAGTGAAACTCCATGGGGTCTTCGCTTTCAGATGGAGGGGTCTGGATTGTGCACCAGACTGATTGTTTTCACTAGCGTCAAGGCGGGGACAGTAGAACACTCGTTGAGCCTTCATGCAAGTCGCCAATTAAGCGACAAGGTATTACGCTACCTTAAGAGGGTCATAGTTACCCCCGCCGTTTATCGGTCCTTCGTTCCGTTGAAACAGAATTTCAGATGCCAACACTGGGCAGGCTTCGGCCCCTATACACATCCTTTCGAACTAGCAGCGACCTATGTTTTTATTAAACAGTCGGTGCTCTCTTGTCACTGCGACCAGTAGCTCTCACTACTGGCACCCCTTATCCCGAAGTTACAGGGCTAATTTGCCGAGTTCCCTCGCCTAGATTATGCTAACACGCCTTAGGCTATTCACCTAGGGACACCTGTGTCGGTTCTTGGTACGATTAGCACAGTTGACTCCATATCCTTTTTCACTGAAACTAGGAATTACCGAAAGCAAGCTTACGCTCGCCTCATCACATATTAATCCGCTTCTCACCATGACGGTTCTTCACGGAGTTCGATGCTTAAATACGCAGACTAACGTACTTCGGCTATCCCAATCTGTCAAGATATGGACAAAGACTGTGCTAGTACAGGAATATTAACCTGTTTCCCTTTCGACGGCTTCGATTAAGAGCCACCTTAGGATCGACTAACCCTTGGCTGACGAACATTGCCAAGGAACCCTTGCCCCTGCGGCGACACGGATTCTCACCGTGCTTTGCTGCTACTCTCTCCAGGATCCTCGTTGGAACACGGTCCACAGGACTTCACAGCCCTGCTTCTGCCCATGCACCACGCCCCCTTACCAAATCACATTGCTGTGTTCTAAAGTATCGGTACTCGGTTTAGCCCCGTCCATTTTCTGGGCCCACAATCTCGACCGGTGAGCTGTTACGCTATCTTTAAAGGATGGCTGCTTCTAAGCCCACCTCCCGGTTGTCTTGGACTGCCGACGCCATTTCATATTACACTTGGCCGACATTTAGGGACCTTAACTTTAGTCTGGGTTGTTTCCCTCATGGCCATCAAGCTTACCCCGGATGGCCTCACTCCCGACGTCTACAACGAACGCAAGTTCGGAGTTTGACAAAACGCCGAGGAATTTCTTCCCCTAAGCGTCTAATCAGTGCTCTACCTCACATTCAATCTCGATCGAGGTCTATCTGCGAATAGTTTCAGGGGGAACCAGCTATTTCCGGCCTAGATTG
>CAZLEI010000021.1:0-23566 GCA_964558505.1 uncultured Methanomassiliicoccales archaeon
GGCGGCACCGGCACCCAGGCCCCCGGCTCCGCAACTCCGGGACAGACGTTCACCCTACCGGGCACGACGGACTTCACCGCGCCCGTGGGGCTGGTCTTCTGCGGCTGGGTCATGTCCCCGGACGATGCCAGCCCGGTGAAGACGATATCCTCCGTGATGGAGAACAAGACCGTCTACGCCCTGTGGGGCACGAAGCTGTACACGGTGACGTTCTACGGCAACGGCAGCTCCGGCGGAAGCCAGGAGAGCATGTCGGTGGTGGCCGGCGGGACCTTAAAACTCCCCTCGGACACGACGTTCAACGCCCAGACGGGCAAAGGGTTCTACGGTTGGTCGCTGAGCGAGAACGGGCCGGTCGTGACGCAGAAGAGCAATGTGAACGCCGATGTCAAGGTGTACGCCGTATGGAAGTCGCAGTTCACCGTGACGTTCAAGCCGAACGGCGGTTCCGGCACCCAGGATTCCGTGAAGGCATGGGCAGGCGCCAACGTCTCCCTGCCGACGGAGACGGACATCAAGGCGCCCAAGAACTCCTCGTTCGAAGGCTGGTCCCTGGAGAAGGACGGGAAGATAATCAAGGAGATCGAGGAGATCGACTGCAACACCACCCTCTACGCCATTTGGCTAGAGGACGGCAAGTACCGGGTGGACGTCGACGTCGAGACCCTCGGTCCCTCGACCGTCAAGACAGGGGGCACCGCCACCGGCGGGGGAACGTTCTACGAGGGTGCCGAGATCACCCTGCGCGCCACGGCCAACTCAGGCTACGTGTTCGTGTCCTGGTCCGACGGGAACCTGAAGGCCACCCGCACCGTGACGGTCAAGGAGGACATGACGTACACCGCGCAGTTCAGGGACAAGAACGCGACATACCACGTGGTCTCCTTCGACACCGAGGGAGGGTCCAAGCCGCTGTCCGATGAGGAGGTCTACGATTGGGAGACGTTCACGATACCCGACTACCGCGGCACCAAGGAGGGATACACCTTCGTCTGCTGGGAGTACGCCGGCGACAGGTACGATTCCGGCGACACGATAGTCATGCCGTCAGAGGATGCGGTCTTCTACGCCCAGTGGGAGAAGAACGCCGAACCTGCGGCCGACAACACCCTGCTGATCATGGCCGGCGGGATCGGCGCGATATGCATCGCGGCCGGTGCGGTATTCTTGTTCGCAAGGATGAGGCTCTGAGCTTCGGCGGGGCATCCCGCCCTTCAAACACCTTAATAATCTTTTATTTATCCGATCAGAGCGATCCGTGCATCCATGAAACCGTTCATATGCAAGGATACGGCCTTGCGTCTGACTTCCCTGCAGCATACCTTGTACGAGGCGGAAGTGCCCGTCCTGATAATCGTCGAGGGCGGAGGCGGCAGGCTCCTGGGACGTCTGTGCAATGAGATCATGAACCTGCTGGAGCCCAGAGGGGTCGAATACCACAAGTACGCCCCGCGCGCGGATTCCAGCACTCCGCGCAGCGCGATATCCTTCCTGGCGGCCACGCCCGCCGCGGGCAAGATCGGGTTCTTCGACCGCGGGTGGTACACGACCATCATGCGCGCCGCCGCCGACGGCGATTTCGACGGCCCGTACGCCAGGAATTTCATGCAGTTCGAGCGGTACCTGACGGTGAACGGCGTAATACTGATCAAGATCTTCATAGATTACGACGAGGTCGTGGCAGGGTCCATAGCATCCGAGATAGGTTTCGACAAGAAGGTGGACTGCGGATCCATAACCTCGGAGGACGGCGACACCGGCGAGCGCAGGGGCGATTGGCTCAGGCTCGTTGGGATGACCGACACCTTCGGGGAGCCTTGGGACATCATCAAGGCCACGGATTTCGCAGGAACGGTCTAGGACATGGTGGGCGTGATAATCGAACGCATGTCCCACCGTCTGCAGTACCCTGTGTTCGACAGCGAGTCCTGGGACAGCAGGTCTTTCTACAACCCCCGCGGGGACGTCGACCTGGTCCGTTCTATCTCCAAGGACGAGTACGCGGATATCATCGACAAGAGGTCCAAGAGGATATCCGAACTCCAGTGCAAGATGTGCAAGAAGAAGAAGTCCCTGGTCCTGGTGTTCGAGGGGTGGGATGCGGCCGGGAAGGGCGGTTGCATCAAAAGGGTCACCCGCGCCATGAGCCCGCGCGCGTACAAGGCGGTGTCCTACGGCGCTCCCACCGACGCAGAGAAGGCACACACGTACATGTGGAGGTTCGCCTCCGCGATACCGGAGCCCGGCAACGTGACCATATTCGACCGCAGCTGGTACGGCAGGATGATGGTGGAGCCCATCGAAGGACTCTGCACCGAAGAAGAGTACGACCGTTCCGCCAAGGAGATCAACCTGTTCGAGATGTCCATGGCCGCGGCGGACATAACGATCCTGAAGTTCTGGCTGGAGATATCGCCCGAAGAGCAGCTCGAGCGTTTCAAATCCAGGGAATCGGACCCGCTGAAGAATTGGAAGATAACAGACGAGGATTGGCGCAACCGTGCCAAATGGGACGATTACAACGAGTATGTGGACAGGATGATCGAGCGCACGAACACCCCTTGGGCGCCTTGGGTGGTCATATCGGCCGAGGACAAGAGGAACGGCAGGATAGAGGTCATGGATGCGATAATATCCGCGCTCGAGGACCTCCTCGGTTGAATATACGTCAATCGACGATGTGCATATACGACATACTTATATACCGACCCCGCATAGCCTGATGCGATGGACGAGTTCAAACGCAAGATCGCCGGCGATATAGCATTGTCCGGGGATCCGGGTAAGACCATCCGGAAATGGAGAGAGGAGTTCGGGCTGTCCCAGCATCAGCTCGCAGATGCCATGGGCGTATCCCATTCCGTGATAAGCGACTACGAATCCGGGAGGCGCAAGTCGCCCGGGGTGAACGTCGTGCACAAGATGGTCGACTCGTTCGTGGAGCTTGACAAGGCGAACGGTTCCCCGGTCATGTCGAGGTACATGCCGGAGGCCAGAGTGGATTGCATCATCGCCATGGAGGAGTACGACGGCGGCATCGACGTCGACGAATTCATAAAAGCGATAGGCGGCAAGAACCTGAACCCGGACAGGACGCCATCCAAGAAGATCTACGGTTACACCGTGGTCGACTCGGTGAAGGCGATCCTCAGTCTGAGCTCCGACGATTACCTCAAGATTTACGGTTGGAGCATCGAAAGGGCGCTCATCTTCACGAACGTCCATTTCGGGCGTTCCCCGATGGTGGCCATCCGTGCGCACCCCCTCACCCCCGCGATGGTGGTGTACCTGCGCCCGGACGCCATCGATCCGTTGGCGGTCAAGCTCGCAAGGCTCGAGGGCATCCCCCTCGTGTCGACGGATCTGAGCGTCGAGGATATCACTGGAAGATTATCATCATTGAAGGAAGGGATCTGAATGGATGTAGGAATTGTAAGCTACGGGGCATACGTGCCCAGGTACAGGATAACCCCCGCAGAGATCGGCAGGATCTGGGGCGTCGACGGCATAGGAATGGGCAAAGGACTGATGATTTCCCAGAAGTCCGTTCCCGCTCCGGACGAGGACGTCGTGACGATCTCCACCGAGGCCGCGAGGAACATGATGGCAAGGGTGGACGTGGACCCCGCCGACATCGGTGCGGTGTACGTCGGATCGGAATCACACCCGTATGCGGTTAAACCGACATCCACCATCGTGGCGGCCGCCATCGACGCCACGCCCAGCATGACCGCGGCGGACCTCGAGTTCGCGTGCAAGGCCGGTACCGCCGGCATCCAGATCTGCATGGGCCTCGTCGGCTCCGGCATGGTCGAGTACGGCGTCGCCATCGGCGCGGACACGTCCCAGGGAGCACCCGGCGACGCGCTCGAGTACTCTGCGTCCGCGGGAGGAGCGGCATACCTCATAGGCTCCAAGAAGATCATAGCCAAGATCAACAAGACATTGAGCTTCACCACCGACACCCCCGACTTCTGGAGGAGGGAGGGACAGCCCTACCCGAGCCACGGAGGAAGGTTCACCGGCGAGCCCGCTTACTTCCGTCATGTGAAGACGGCCTCGAAGATGATGTTCGACGCCATGGGCACCACGGCGGCGGACTACAAGTACGCGGTCTTCCACCAGCCCAACGGCAAGTTCCCCACCAGGGTGGCCAAAGAGCTCGGTTTCTCCCAGGAGCAGATCGAGGCCGGCCTCCTGACGCCGGTCATCGGCAACACCTACAGCGGTGCGGTCCCTCTGGGACTCGCATCCGTCCTCGACAGGGCGGAGCCGGGGGACAGGATATTCGCCACCGCGTACGGGAGCGGCGCAGGCAGCGATTCGTTCGACATAACTGTCACCGATGAGATCAAGGAATACCGCAGGGATGCGGCACCTACGCTCGACAAGATCCTCGCCGACACTGTCCAGCTTGATTATGGGACATACGCGAAGTACAAGGGAAAGATCGTAATGCCGGAGGTCTGAGCATGAGAGAAGTAGCAGTCATAGGGGTCGGAATGACCCAGTTCGGAGAGCAGTGGGAGCGTTCCTTCAGGGACATAGGCATCGAGGCCGGCATAAAGGCCATCGCCGATGCCAACCTGTCCGGGAGCGAGGTCGACGGCATGTTCATCGGCAACGCGTCCGCAGGACGTTTCGTCAACCAGGGGAACATATCTGCACTGATCGCAGATTACTCGGGGATGGCCGTCGGCCATGCCCCGGCGACCAGGGTCGAGGCGGGCGGAGCCTCCGGAGGAGTGGCCTTCAGACAGGGTGTCATGGCAGTAGCTTCAGGGATGCACGACGTCGTGGTCGTGGGCGGAGCGGAGAAGATGACCGATGTCGACGATTCGATGACCAATTCGATCCTCGATTCCACGGCCGATGCCTCCTGGGAATCCGCCTTCGGGATCACGTTCGCATCCCTCCACGCGATGATAGCGAGGAGATGCATCCACGACAAGATCTGCACACGTGAGGAGATCGCGTCGGTGGCGGTCAACTCGCACTTCCACGGTGCGATGAACCCCTACGCGCAGTTCAGGAAGGCGGTGCCGATAGAGACCGTCCTCAGGTCCGGACCGGTGGCCGACCCCCTCGGGGTCTTCGACTGCGCCCCGATATCGGACGGTGCGGCGGCGGTCGTCCTCTGCCCCCTCGAGGATGCCAAGAAGTACACCGATTCATTCGTCAAGGTGAGCGCGGTGACCCAGGCCAGTGCATCTCTGGGACTGTTCCAGAGGAACGACATAACATCCTTCGGATCGACCAAGGCGGCCGCGAAGTCGGCATACGACCTGGTCGGCATAAAGCCGAAGGACATCTCCGTCGCGGAGATCCACGACAATTACACAATATCCGGTATCCTCGCCATGCAGGACCTCGGATTCTACGAGAAGGGGAAGGCAGGCAAGGCCTTCCTCGACGGGCAGACCCGCATCGGCGGGGAGATTGCCGTCAACACGTCAGGCGGCCTCAAGGCCGAAGGGCATCCCGTAGGAGCCACAGGTGTGGCCCAGATCGTCGAGCTGACTCATCAGCTCAGGGGCGATGCGGACGGGAGGCAGGTCGCAGGTGCGAAGTACGGTCTCGCCCAGAACGTCGGAGGAACCGGTTCGTCGGTCACCGTCAGCATCCTGGAGGCGATCTGATGGTCGCGGTTTCCAGGGAATGGAGGGAGATCCCCGGCAGGTACAACCTCCTGGGATGCAAGTGCGGCGTCTGCGGGAAGGTCTACTTCCCCAAGCGCGGCATGTGCCCCGTATGCCGCAGGGCGAGCGTCGGGAAGATAGAGGACTACCACATTGCCCGCACCGGGGCTGTGTACACGTTCTCGATCATCCACGAGGCGCCCGACTGCAACAACAACCTGAAGCCCTATGCAGTGGGCATGATCAAGACCGACGACGGCGTGATGATCGAGGGCCAGATAACCGGTGTGGACCTCGACAAGATCGAGATAGGGATGAAGGTCCGTGCGACCCTCCGCAAGCTCGATTCCGACGGACCCGCCGGCGTGATCCACTACGGGTACAAATTCGTCCCCCAGGATTGAGTCCCAATGTCGGCGGGCCTTCGCGGGCCCGTCGGCCCTTTAAAAACCAGTCAGGCACGGATGTGCCAAAAACGGTTTTATAGATTAAACCGATTAGGAGCAGCATAGGTGACACAATTGTCCGCAAAAGCACCCACATCCAAGATCGAGAGTCCGACCATTCACAAAAGTTGGATAATCCTCAGCGCCATAATGCTCGTGTTGTTCGCAGCCGTAGTAGCTGTGATCCTGACGCGCTGAACATAACAACGGCGCCCCATGGGCGCTGATATCATTTCATCAGATCGAGCATGGCGACGCGCTCGAGGGCAAGTTCTTCCGCCGTGAGCGACATGCCCATGGTGTCCAGTCCCATCGAGGCCGCTTTCTCTTCGGTCCCGTCGATGACGGAGTCGTCTTGTTCCATCCTTATCTCTCCGAGGCGCAGGTCGTCCGGGCATCCAAGCGCCACGGCGACCATCTCGTTCCCCTTCGGCCTCATGAGCGACATCGCTTTGGATATCTGCCTCTCGCCTGCCGTGTACATGAGGATCTCGGTCATTATGGTCTTGGACCGGTTGGTGCCCTGTTCGAAGGAACGTTCCGCGTGCATGACGGCCGAGAGCACGTGCCTCTCGCCGTAGACCTGCATGGGGTCCATGAGCACGACCTCGCCTCCCAGTGAGCAGAAGTGGTCCACGATCTCCTTGAATCCCGTCTCCCCGCGCATACCGATGACCTTTGCATCGACCATGCCATCCTGATGCCGGAGCCCGTAGATAACCCTGAGTGTTCCCGTGTATCGGGGCTAAACTTTATCTCATACCGCGGAGTACACGCTCACAGGAACCACGTGAGCATATGACTGACGAATGGATTAGGATCTCCGCACCGGCGACTATCTCGAACATCGGACCCGGGTTCGACGTGTTCGGAATGGCATTGAAAGAGCCCAACGATATAATCGAGGGCAGGAAAATCGAATCCGGCATAAGGATCGTCGAGGTGACCGGCCCCGGCTCCGATGGCATCCCCACCGACCCCAAGCTGAATTCCGTCAGCATCGCGGCGGCCGAAGTGCTGAGGAGATGCAACGCGGATTTCGGCATCGAGATACGTGTGAAGAAGGGCATCAGGCCCTGCAGCGGCATCGGATCCTCGGGAGCGTCCGCCGCAGGCGGCGCGTACCTCGCGCACGTCATGTGCGGCGAGAAGCTGACAGATTCAGAGGTGGTGCTCTGTGCCGCCCATGCCGAAGATGTGACGTCCGGCGGATTCCACGCGGACAACGTCGCCCCCTGCGTACTCGGCGGTTTCACCATCATCAGATCATACGAGCCGTTCGAGGTCGTCCGCATCCAGCCGCCCGAGGATCTCGGCGTGGTCGTCGCGATGCCCGACGTCATGGTCTCCACCAAAGAATCCAGGGCGGTCCTTCCCAAAGAGGTCACGGTAAAGGACCTGGTGTTCCATGCCGGGAACGCATCCTGTCTCGCATACGCCATGAGCGTAGGGGACATGGCGCTCATAGGCAGATCCATCCAGGACGCGGTCTTCGAACCGGCCAGGACGAGCCTCGTCCCCCATCTCAAGGAGGCGGAGGCCGTGGCCAAGTCCCTGGGCGCCAGGGCATCGTTCCTCGGAGGATCCGGGCCGTGCGTGATCTCCTTCTTCAGCAAGAGCCGCAGGGAAGGCAGCATAATCGCCGAAGGGATCAAGAAACTTTACAATGACAACGGTATGAAATGCGACACCTGGGTCACAGAATGGGGTACCGGTTGCAAGAGGCTTTGAAAATGGCAGCACACAAGGTAATTTGCTGGGATTGCGGCGTCGAGGTCGACGATCCCTACGTTAACACATGTCCGAAATGCGGCGGTCTCCTGACCGTCAAGATGGATCTCGAGCCCCTCAAGGCGATGAAGCCCGCCGACCTGCACTGCAGGCCGATCGGAGTCTGGAGATACCATCAGTTCATGCCCGTCGACATCAAGAACGCGGTGACCATCCAGGAGGGCGGGACCCCTCTGTACTGCACCACCGCTCTGGCGAAGGACATCGGGGTAAAGGAAGCGTACGTCAAATTCGAGGGCCTCAACCCCACCGGATCTTTCAAGGACCGCGGGATGACGCTCGGTGTATCGCACGCCAAGGAGCTCGGCGCAAAGGTCGTCGGATGCGCTTCCACCGGGAACACGTCCGCATCGCTCGCCGCATACGCCGCGAAAGCCGACATCAAATGCGCTGTTTTCCTCCCGTCCGGTAAGGTCGCCATGGGAAAGCTCGCACAGGCGCTGTTCTTCGGCGCGAAGGTCCTGTCCATCGACGGGAACTTCGACGATGCACTCGCGCTCGCCAGGAAAATGGCCGAGGAGAGGAAGATCTATCTGCTCAATTCCATCAATCCCTACCGCCCCGAGGGGCAGAAGTCCGTGCTCTTCGAGATAATGGACCAGTTGAAGTACAACGTTCCTGACAGGATAATCCTGCCCGTCGGCAACGCCGCGAACATATGGGCAGTGTACAAGGCCGTGTCCGAGCTCAAGGAGATCGGATGGATAGACAAGGTCCCGATGCTCACCGGCATCCAGGCCGAGGGAGCGGCGCCCGTCGCCAAGGCCTTCGCCGGCCACACCGACGATTTCGTTCCCGAGCACAACCCCGAGACGGTGGCCACCGCAATACGCATAGGCAACCCGATCAGCGGCAGGAAGGCCCTCAGGGCGATCTACGATACCAACGGCTACGCAACGACGGTCACCGACGAGGAGATCATCGCGGCGCAGAAGCTCCTGGGCAGGAAGGAAGGGGTATGCGTGGAGCCAGCCTCCGCAGCATCCGTCGCCGGCCTGAAGAAGCTCGTGGACACCGGGATCGTGGCTAAGGACGAGCGCGTCGTGTGCATCTGCACCGGCAACGGTCTCAAGGACCCCGACACGATCATCAACAACTGCGCCGGCCCCATAAAATGCGGGAACTCGGTGTCGGATGTTGAGAGGATCCTGTCCCAGTGATCAGAAATCGAACAGGTTCGACTGCCTCGGCTGGTCCGGGGCGGAACCTGTTCCCTTGTTTTTCCCATCCGAGGCGCCGCCTGTCCCAGCGGTGCCTTCAGATTCTGCCGCCATCTTCTCTAGCATATCGTCGATGTCGTCGGACGGCGACACATAAGGGTCCTTCTTATCCGAAGACGACCCCGCTTGGTTCTTCATGCTCTTGGCCAGGGCGGCGCCTATGCGCGGTATCGAGGCCAATGCGGATTCGTCCGTTCCGGCGACATCCGCCCTGCTGCGTATCCCTGCTTTGAACAGCACGCGGGCCCTCGCCCTTCCGACGCCCTTGAACGACACGAGGTCCATAAGCTCCGCCTTGACGCCGTATCTGATGCGGGTGAGCAGGGGCTTGATGATCCTGACGGCCTCGGGCCTGAATATGTAGGCGATCTCGCTCATGCCGTACATGATCCAGTCGACCATGTCCACCCTCGAGCGTATGTCCCCCGGGCCGATCCCGAGCGCCTCGGTCATAGAGTCCTCGTCCACTTCCGAGATCCAGTCCATGATGAGAGATGCGGTCTTCAGGTCCTGCATGAAGTACTCGTACGCGTACTCGTCGTCGTCGGGGATATCCACCAGCAGCCGGCCCTCGTAGACCTCCGCGATATGCGCGAGCCTGGCCTCGTCGGCCTTCCTGGGGTACAGGCCGAGGACGTCGGGAGTGGAGGCGACGGCATGTATCAGCGGGAACTCGTCGCCGTCATCCGCGATCCTGAGGACCGCGTTCCTGAGCATCACTGCCGATTTCGGATCGATGTACAGGTCGGACACCCTCTTGCCGAAGGGCAGCGGGGACAGCCTGTCCCCGTCGCATCTCACCATCTTCTCGTCCGTGAGGAATCCGACGACGCTCTCGACGACGCTCTCTATCCCGTAAAGCTGGGACACGCATCCGAAGAACGTATCGTGCATGAATCCGACTATGGATTCCTCCGAGTCGGCGTCACCGGTCGCGATCAGCCCGAGTATATGGCTCCTCAGCACGGTCTCGTTGCCGAGTTTGGATGTGAGCCGTTCGCTGTCCTGGTGGACGTAATCGTCCATCAGATGCTCGTAGTCGTTGTAGCTCTTGGCGATGAGCACGGCCTCGCCGTAGGGGTCGTACCCGGGTCTGCCGGCGCGGCCGCACATCTGCTTGATCTCCATAACCGGCAGCGGCGTGTTCCCGGAATTGGATTCGAACCTCTTGGTGTCGCGGACGATGACCCTCCTCGCAGGCAGGTTTATCCCGGCGGCGAGGGTGGGCGTGGCCACTATGCATTTGATGCTGCCGTTCTTGAAACCTTCCTCGACGAACCGCCTCTGCTTGTACGTGAGTCCGGCGTTGTGGAAGGCCATCCCGTTCCTGACGCAGGATGCCAGCTTCCTGCCGACCGCGGTCGATTCCGAATCCCCCTCGAGGACCGCGGTGTCCTTCTCGGACAGGATGCGGCCGACCAGCTGCCCCATGGGCGGGGAGTACTTCACGGCCAATGATTCGGTGGACCGGCGGGCGTTCACGAAGACCAGGCATTGGCCCCCCTGCTTCACCGTATCGGATATCAGCGCCCAGATCTCATCGCTGCCCTTCGTGATGTCGATGGAGGAGCAGTCGTCGAACGTGACCTCCCAATTGAAGTACACGCCCTCTCTCAGAGGGACCGGGCGCCAGACGCTCTTGACGAGGTCCGCGCCGAGCCATTCGGCGAGGTCCTCCGCGTTGGACACGGTTGCGCTGAGTGCGATGATCTGAAGGTCCCGGTTCCTGCGCATCAGTTTCGTTAGTGCGACCTCGAGCGTAGGTCCGCGGGAGGGGTCGTGTATCATGTGGATCTCGTCGGCTATCACCAATCCGACCTTCTCGATCCATTGGCTTCCGTGGCGTATCATCGAATCGGCCTTCTCGGAAGTGGCGACTATCACGTCCGCGTCCTTCAGGAAGCGGTCGTCCGAGTCCAGGTCGCCGGTGCTCATGGCAACGGAGAATCCAAGGTGCGAGAATTGTTCCAGATCGTCCCTTTTCTCCGAGGCGAGCGCCTTAAGCGGAACGATGTAGATGACTTTGCGGCCAAGTTCCAGCATGACCTTCATCGCCGCTATGTACCCTATGAGGGATTTTCCGCTGGCCGTGGGGACGGCCACGACCAGGTTCTTCCCCGACAGCGCCTTTGGTATGGCCTCAGCCTGAGGAGGATGCGCATCAGTATATCCCCGGTCGTTCAGAGCGCCGACGATCCTTTCCGGCACTCCCAGCTCCTCGAATCTCATCGAACCCTCATCCTGTCGACCGCATTAAACGTTTAGGTTTATTCGTCAACTCCATGCATTACTATTAAGAACAGATATGCGTTGGTCTGCACGATATGAGAGACGTTAGCAAGCTCATGGTTCTGCTGTCCGTACTTCTGATAGCCCTCCCCTTCTCGGCGGGCATGGTTGCCGCGGACACAGCGAATGACACGATACCTTACGTGCCGTTCCGCGATCAGTTGGACCCCAACGGGCAGGCGGCCTACGATGCATTCGAGTCACTCACGTCCTCGACAGTGTCGTCGCCATTCACCGTGAACCTGGCGAACCCTGTGTACACCAAGGGCATGGACGCCGAGGCCGCGGGCAAGTATCTGGACAACGTCGTGAAGGAGTTCCTGAACAGCTCGTTCTACGCCACGTCGCAAGCCGATCCCATGGCTTTCTGGTCATGGGGGGATTCGTACTTCGGATACGAGCTCAACAAGACCACGGTGGTCGCGGAGGAAGTGACATACATCGGAGTCGAATCCGTCAAGGTCACGATCCTGATGGACTCGTTCTATGCAGACGACCCTTCGACGGCAGAGAATGAGCTCCAGAAGAAGATCGATGAGCTCAAGGCGGCGGTCGAGGCGTTCACCACGACCGAGAAGACGCAGAACGGCATAGCTTCGGCGGTCAATTCCCACCTCGTATCGACGGTGACCTACGATCCCGAGGCCAAGAAGGATGGCGAGAGCCCGTGTGCCCACGATGCTTACGGGGCCCTCGTCGGGACGAACGGGCACAAGTACGCAGTCTGCGACGGGTACTCGGAAGCCTACCAGCTCCTGTGCGCGAAGTACGACGTGAAGGCGATCGTCGTCGCAGGTACCGCGAACGAGGTCGGACATGCGTGGAACGCAGTGCTCATCGATGGATCGTGGTACGGCGTGGATTCGACATGGAACACGAAATCATCATCCCCGTACCTGCTTGTCGGTCACAGCACAAGCGACAACGGGGTCACGTTCTCGCAGTCGCACAGCGCCGGCATAAGCACCTTCTACGACAACGGAGGACTGTACACGCCGACATTGTCCGAGAATCACTACGGCTACACCGCACCGACATGGTTCGACAACTACGGCACATGGCTCCTGAGCATACCGCTGCTCGCTGTCTTCCTGTATGCGATATACAGGCTGATGATGAGATGATGGTTGATTACTTTTCATAAACTTTTTATAGATGTACAAACTGATACAACAGAGGAGAAATAGATGGAGAAAAAGGAGACAGAAAAGCCCTCGGAGCGTTGCCTCGAGGAGTGGGTCGACGATCAGATGTTCGCCTCCACGGCTGATATCGACATCCCCGCGAACATGTCCGACCGCGTCATAGGCCAGGACGAGGCGGTAGCGGTCATAAAGAAGGCGGCGGCACAGAAAAGGCACGTGATGCTCATCGGAGAACCCGGTACGGGCAAGTCGATGCTGGCCAACTCCATGGTGGAGTACCTCCCCAAGGAAGACCTCCAGGACATAGTGGCCTACCACAACCCCGAGGACGTGAACGAGCCTAGGATAAGGGCGCTTCCGATGGGGAAGGGCAAGGCAATAGTCGCCGAGCAGAAGATGCAGGCGGCGGCCGCCAGGAATCAGAAGAACAATCTCTACATCTATGCGATAATCGGCCTCATAGCGATCGGATTCATAGGCGCGTTCATGCTCAACACGATGACGCTGCTGTATCTCGCGCTCCTCTGTTCGCTGATAATATTCGTGTTCTCCAGGACTCCCGGCCAGAAGCAGGAGATAGCGATAGTACCGAAGCTGCTGGTGGGCCATGATGCGGGCGATATGCCCCCCTTCGTGGACGCAACCGGTTCCCATGCCGGATCGCTCCTGGGAGATGTCAGGCACGATCCTTTCCAGAGCGGCGGCCTCGAGACGCCTTCCCACGACAGGTTGGAGGCGGGCGCCATACACAAGGCCAACAAGGGAGTCCTGTTCATCGACGAGATAAACCTCCTCAGGATAGAATCCCAGCAGGCCCTGCTCACTGCGATGCAGGAGGGCAAGATGTCCATCACCGGTCAGAGCGAGCGCTCCTCGGGCGCGCTCGTGAAGTCCGAGCCCGTCCCCTGTGATTTCATCCTTGTGTGCGCGGGGAACCTCGATGCGCTTCAGGGCATGCACCCCGCCCTCAGGTCCAGGATCAGAGGGTACGGATACGAGGTCTACATGCGCGACACCATGGTCGACAGCGACGAGAACCGCCTCAACATCGTGCGGTTCATCGCCCAGGAAGTGGTGAAGGACAGGAAGATCCCCCACTTCGACAAGTATGCGGCCGGCGAGATAATCAGGGAAGCCCAGCGCCGTGCGGGAAGGAAGGGCAAGCTCACACTCAGGATGAGGGAGCTCGGCGGACTCATACGTGTGTCCGGCGATGTCGCCGTCCAGAGGGGCGCAAGCCTCGTGACCATGGACGATGTCCTCACTGCCAAGTTGACCGCACGCGGTCTCGAGCAGCAGATAACGGACCGCTACGTCGAATCCTCCAAGGCATACGAGATGTTCAGGAACACCGGTTCATCCGTGGGCATGGTCAACGGCCTCGCGGTCCTCGGCAACTCCAACATGTCCGAGCTGTCCGGCAGGGTCCTGCCCATAGTGGCCGAGGTCTCCCCGTCGCAGAGCGAGAAGGGCGGCCGCATAGTCGCGACCGGGAAGCTCGGCGAGATAGCCAAGGAGGCCATCGAGAACATCGCGGCCGTCATAAAGAAGCACACGCTCACCAGCCTGTCAGACAACGACATCAACATCCAGTTCATCGGCACCTACGACGGTGTCGAGGGCGACAGCGCATCCTGCGCCATCACGACGGCGGTCCTGTCCGCGGTGGAGAACATCCCCATAGACCAGACCCTCGCCATGACCGGCAGCATCAGCGTCAGGGGGCTCGTGCTCCCCATAGGCGGTGTCACCGCCAAGATCGAAGGTGCCGCCGAGGCCGGTATGAAGAGGGTGCTGATACCCGAGTCCAACGCCAAGGATGTTCAGATAGAGGCGAAGTACTACGACATGGTGGAGATAATCACCACGAGGAACCTCCGCGATGTGCTCGAGTACGCTTTCGTGGACTGCGACAGGAAGGCAGAGTACCTCGAGAAGCTCCTGCCGCTCACAGACAACGGCGAATCCACTGCGAAAGTGCTCGCTCGTCCTCCTGTGTACGTCCGCACCGAGCCCGAGCCCGAGCCGGAACCTGAACCCGTGCCCGAGCCCGAGCCCGTTGCCGTCCCCGTGCCCGAGGAAGAATCCGTCCCTGCGATGCCATCTGTACCGGCTCCTCAGTGATCCCCTTTACTCAAACCCTTTTTCTATCATTATTGTAATCATGCAGTATGGGAGACCGCACATCCGGGGTCCATACGCTAGTATTGGGAAGGTTCCAGCCGTTCCACAACGGCCATCTCGAGATGATCCGCGCCTGTGCTTCGGCATCAGACAGGCTCATAATCGGGATAGGTAGCGCGCAATATTCTCATTCTCACGACAATCCGTTCACCGCAGGCGAGCGGTATGAGATGATAGACTCCACCATGGAGGCCGAGGGCATCTCCAACTACTGCATAGTGCCCATCGAGGACCTCAACAGGTACTCTGTCTGGGTTTCGCATGTGGTCTCCATGTCCCCGCCGTTCTCCGAGGTCTACAGCAACAATCCGCTGACCCGCCGTTTGTTCAGCGAGGCCGGGTACAGCCTCAGGGAGGCCCCGCTCTACAGTCGCGAAAAATACTCCGGAACCGAGGTCCGCAGGAGGATACTCGAAGGCGGCGACTGGAGGTCGCTGGTGCCATCCGCAGTGGCCGAGGTCATAGACTCGATCGACGGTGTTGAGCGCATAAGGGAGATTGCGGGTGGGCTATGACGGGCGCCGAACGGCTCCTTGAACTCCTGGATGCCCGGAACGTGTCGCTTTCCACTGCGGAGTCCTGCACAGGCGGTCTGATAGGATGCATCATAACCGACGTGCCCGGGGCGTCCGCGCATTACATGGGAGGGGCAGTGGCGTACTCGAACGAGGCCAAGGTGCGCGTTCTGGGCGTTCCCGAGGGGATACTCCTCGAGCATGGTGCCGTGAGTCCCGAGACCGCGGTCGCGATGGCGGAGGGCGCATTGCGCGCATTCGGTTCGGACGTCTCCGTTGCAGTCACGGGCATCGCCGGTCCCGGCGGTGCGGTCCCGGGCAAACCTGTGGGGCTGGTTTACGTCGCAGTGGCGGGCATGGGCCCGTCGGAGGTCGTCGGCAACGTCTTCCCCGGGACCAGACAGCAGGTCAGGGAAGCCACGGCCTCGAAGGCGATATCCATGGTCATCGGGCGTCTGGAGTGATGGGAATGGGAAGATTCGAAAGGCAGATACCCATAATCGGACAGGAAGGGCAGAAGGCCCTATCGGACGCCACCGTCGGGATAGTGGGCCTCGGAGGGCTGGGAGTGAACGTCGTCACCGCACTGGCATCCGCCGGCATCGGCCATCTGGTCCTCGTGGACGGGGACATCCCGTCCGACACCAACCTCAACAGGCAGTACCTTTATTCCGAATTGGCGAGGCGGCCGAAAGCATCCCAGGCTGCCGAGTGGGTCAAAAAACTGCAGCCGGGGGCCGATGTGGTCCCGTTCGATGTTTTCCTGTCCGATTCCAACGCCTCATTCGCCTTGGACGGGTGCGACATACTCGTTGATTGCCTGGACAGCTTCTCCGCGCGCATGTGCCTCAACAGGTACGCAGTTGGTGCAGGCAAGGTACTGGTGCATGCAGGCGTCGAAGGTCTGAACGGACAGGTGACCGTCGTGCGCCCCGGGAGGACGCCCTGCCTGCATTGCCTGTTCGGGGAAAGGCGGGAGACCGGGACGAAATCCTCGCTAGGGTCCGTGGCGATGACCGTGGGCGGCATGGAGGCGACCGAGGTCGTGAAGATCCTGACCGGATGCGGGACTCCGCTCTGGGGGACGATGATGACGATCGACTTCTGCAACGGATCCATGGATACTATGGCGATAAAGCGCGATCCACAATGCCCGGTGTGCGGACATCTATGATGTATCCGTTCATCCAATCATCTGATTTATATAGAAAACAGTCCAATCACGCGACATGGAGCATATTAGGACTGGAAAAGTGAAAGAAGTCTACAAAGTGGACGATTCTACTCTTGAGTTCGTGTTCACCGACAACATATCGGTATTCGACAAGATCATACCGTCGCAGGTTCCGCACAAGGGCGAGACCCTCTGCAGGACCGCGAAGTACTGGTTCGAGCTTCTTGCTCAGAAAGGCATAAAGAACCACTTCATCGAGTACCTCCCTCCCAACAGGATGAGGGTCAGCCGGGTCAACATAATCGAGGATTACGATAAGATCCACCAGGACACTGTGAACTACCTCATACCTTTGGAGATCATCTGCAGGTACTACGCCGCAGGTTCCCTCATGGACCGTGTGAAGAAGGGCAAGATCACCGCTTCCGACCTCGGATTCCCAGCAGACCACAAGGTGGTGTCCGGGGAGAAGCTCCCCCACCCGTATCTGGAATGCACCACGAAACTGGAGGAGCACGACCGCGAGCTCACCGATGAAGAGGCTAAGGACATCGCCGCCCTCACGGACGCCGAATACAAAGCGCTCATGGATACAGTCCTCAAAGTGGACGAGATCATCGCATGCGAAGCATCGAAACGCGGCCTCATACACTGCGACGGGAAGAAGGAGTTCGGTTTCGACAAGAACCGCGAGATCGTCCTGCTCGACACTTTCGGCACCCTCGACGAGGACCGCTGGTGGGATGCGGCCGAGTATGCGAACGGCAAGGTCCACGAGCTCAGCAAGGAGATGGTGCGCCAGTACTACCGCTCTACGGGATACCATGCCGCACTGACCGAGGCCCGTGAGAAAGGTCTGCCGGAACCGGATATACCCGCACTGCCGCAGGACATCATCGATCAGGTGAGCAAGCTGTACATAGACATGTACGAGCGCATAACCGGTCAGAAGTTCTGAGCTCAGATGAGCTTCACCAGGACGAGGCTCTCGCCGACCGGGCATTCGATGTCTTCGACTATGTCCGTGACCGAGAGCTTCTGTCCATCCTTTACCCCGATTGGGTGGCACTTCACCCAGTATTCGCAGTCGAGCCTTCCGCAGGGCACGGACTGGAACGTTATCTTGCTGCCGTCGATGGCCAGTTTCTTGGGGACTCCCACCTGGGCGGCGATCTTGACGACCTCGACCACCCTGACGTTGCCGTCGTGCTCCTGACATTCGTGGACCGTGTCCCTGAGGCCGGTGACCTCGTACATGGATCCGGGCTCCAGATTGAAGCAGACCCCTTTGAGCCTGCATTCCTTGCAGTCTGTGAGTGGGCCCATGAAGTAGAACCTGTTCCCAATGCGTGCCTGCGATTCTCCTACCAATGTTACCATTACCATTTGAAATACCTCTTCATATGACGCCCGTGGCCTTGGCGATGACCTTCGCGGTCTCGCGGTTCAGTCCTTGGTCGCCGAGTATCGTGAATCTGTCCTTGCGTATCTTGTGCGCTTCGGTGAGTGCGTCCAAGATGTCCTTCTCGCACAGCCCGAGGTCGTATGCCGTCGTGGGCGCGCCTATGTTGGCGAGGGCATCGCGTATCTGCTTCCAATCACCGCCGTGCAGGTACATCATCATTATGGACCCTACGCCGCACTGCTCTCCGTGCAGCGCCTTTCCGGGGTGCAGTATGTCGAGCGCATGCGAGAACAGGTGCTCGGACCCGCTGGTCGGCCGGGAGCTTCCCGCGACGCACATGGACACTCCGGATATTATTATAGGCTTGAGGACGAGCCAGACGCTCTCCTCCAGATGCGGCCTGATGAATTCGCTGTTGTCGATTATCATCTCCGCGGAATACTGGGACAGCGAATAGGCGGATCTGCTGAAATCCTCGTTGCGGAGTCTCCTGGCGAAATCCCAGTCCTTCAGTGCTGTGAGATTTGATATGACGTCCGCACATCCTGATGCGAGGAAGCGGTACGGTGATTTGCATATGACCTCGGTGTCCGCCACGATCGCCATCGGCGATACCGCGGAAACGGATTTGGGACCGACATCGGACTTCAGCGATGCGCGGTCTGATGCTATGCCGTCATGAGCCAACGAGGTGGGCACGCTGACGAAAGGTATGCCGAGGTCCTTGGCGGCCATCTTCGCTATGTCGATCTTGCTCCCGCCGCCGACTGCTATTATGTACTTGGCCTTCACGGCCTTCGCCTCGGCCTTCACGGCATCGGTGTTGACGATGGTGGCTGCTCCGGTGCGGTGGACTGCAACGTCGTATCCGCGGTCGGTCATGACATCCTCCACGACCCTCCCCGCGGCCGCATAGGTGTCGCTGCCTGTGACGAGCACGCCCGATTTCCCGAAGAGCAATTCATCGCAGAGGTCGGGTATCTGGGAGAGCACCTGGTGGCCTATGATGACCTTCCTAGGGAACTCCATGCTCTTTGATTTGTCGAAAAGATCGTCCATCGCGAGTCCTCACCCCCGCATAACGTCGGTAAGATATAAAAAAGAACCAACGTAATGGTTTACGCATGCGCACAGCATTGATACTGATCGGCAGCAGCGATAGAGACGGGTTCACGGAGGCATTGTCCGCCGAAGTCGCGGAGGGTCTTTCCCAATCCGGCGATGTCGCCGACATCGTACGCCTGTCGGAGCTGGACATCGGGCACTGCCGCGACTGCGGGAAGTGCCGGTCCGGACGTTGCGTGCAGGATGACGGGATGACCGAGATATACAGGATGGCCCAGTCGGCCGACGGTATCGTGTTCGCCACGCCGGTCCATTTCGAGACGCCTTCTTCGCTGTCGAAGACGGCGATAGACAGGTTCCAGAGGTACTGGTATTCCCCCGAGGCATTCGACGGCACGTCGGTGTCGATGATAATATGCGGAGGGAGGCGCTCGCCCAGGTTCGAATCGGTGGCGGCCGCGGGCAAGAGCTTGGCGTACACCATCGGGGCCGATTGGAAGGAGCCGTTCACCCTTGCGGGAACGGACGGCTTCGATGAACTGCCGCCGGAGGCCGCGGGTGCGGCGCGCAGGTTCGGAGCGGAATTCTTCAGAAACGGGAACCCGGAGTGAAATCTACCACGGAGTCCTCGAATCCGGGAACATGTCCCTTGCCGCGGGAGTACGGGAGTATATTGTAATCTTTGACGGCATCCCATGCTTCGGCATCCATGGACCCGTCGGTATCCATCACCACGGCCCCGCGGTATCCGATGTCCTCGATGTCCGACAGCACGGATCCCGGGTCCGCACGTCCTCCCCTCACGTATGCGGAGCGGCCTTTGAGGAACACGGCGGGCATGCATGAATCAGATAGGGACAGCGATTCGCGAAGCATCCCGTCGGATTCGGCGATATGGTACGGCATGACGAGCATATCGGCATCGGTGCTGAATGCGTCGAGGAGGTCGTCCACCCTCCTGACGGCGGTCATGAACCACGTATCGCATCTCTTGATGTGCAGCTCTTTCAGAAGGTCCTCGGATATGTCGATATTCCTAATCCCCGAGACATCCATGACCATCACGGTGCCCCTGCCTTCGGCAGGTTTCAGCATCGCCGTCGCATCGGCGTAAGGGATGGTGTCCCCCACGACCTCGGGGCTAGCATCTTTGAACGACAGGCCTCCGACCGCAAGGCCGCTGCTCGATGTCACCGGCAAGAGCGTTATGTCCATGTCACGGCACATGCGCTTCATACATAACAAAATTTTCCGTCTTAATATATGTTAACGCCGTTATAATTATATGCTATGGACTGTGATATACCCTCGATAACTATGGCAGCTAAATTCAAAGCACTGTACTATTGCAAGCACTGCGGAAACATCGTCGAGATGGAGTATGTCGGCGGAGGCACCCTTGTGTGCTGCGGCGAGGACATGGTCCTTCTGGAGGTCAAGACTGCAGACTTCGCGACCGAGAAGCACGTCCCCTACATCGAGAAGGTCGACGGCGGCGTGCTGGTCAAGGTCGGAAAGGAGACCGCGCACCCCATGGTCGCCGACCACTACATAGTGTTCATCGCCATCTGCGCCGACGGTGTCGTCATGAGGAAGTACCTCAAGCCCGGAGATGCGCCCGAGGCGTTCTTCAAGACCGATGCGAAGAACATCTTCGCATGGGAACTGTGCAACAAGCACGGCGTCTGGTCCTCCTGATCGGGAACGACAACAGCGCTTCCCGGCCGCTCTGCGGTCGGGGAGCCACTTAACGTGCGCATGCGTGCGCACGGACCTCTTTTATATCATCGTTAGATATCGTGGATGGTACAAGCACGTGTGCATGCGCGTGCGAGGATGTGAGTTCACATGGCCAAGAAGAACGAAGCTCAGAACACGAAATACCCCGAAGCCAAAGCTACCGCCAGGCACGCCAACATCGAGGCCAAGCAGAAGCAGGCCAAGAAAGATGAGAAAGAAAAGGCCAAGAACGAGATCTGGAAGGCCAAGAAGGCCGAGGACAGACAGAAGGACTACATCAAATCACTGCCGAAGGACGAGAGGGGCCCCGCCAAGGACGAGCTCGCCGAGATGAAGGCACGCCGCAAGGAGATCCAGAAGAAGCTCCGCGATGCGAAGATGCAGGCCGCAAAGGATAAGAAAGCGGCCAAGAAGTCAACGGGGGCCGCGAAGGCGGAAGTGCCTGCAGCCGAGACCGCATCCGAACCGGCAGATGTCCCTGCGGCAGAAGCACCTGTCGAGACTCCTGCGGATCCGTCGGACGAGGCTCCAGTCGCCGAGCCCGCGGCGGAACCGAAAGCTTGAGTATTTAAAGTGAAAACAGATGTCATCTCATCGTCTGTTTATATACTTTATATACTAAACTATTTAAACTATATAACTGAATCAATCTTCCGAAGGCCGTAGCCGGTCCGCACACTCTGCGGGGCTGCGCTTGGATGGGGAACATGCAGTGGGGAGGTTATCTGCCATCGCATGATCGCTGTCAGGCGCGGTCCTTTGCTGAGGTGCGATCAGTGAACGGGAAGATCATAGCTTTGACAGCGACGGTGTTCATAATCATCGCCGTCGTTGCAGTCGTATTGATGCCGTCGGAGTCATTCTCCGTACGTTATGATGCCAATACCGACGATCATGAAGGAACGACCGAAGACGGCAAACGTTATGCCCGCGGGGCTCAGGCAACGGCGGCCGATAACGGATTCACACGTCCAGGGTGCACATTCGTGCATTGGAACAGCGCGCCCGACGGATCGGGCGAGTGCGTGGACCCCGGCGACCCGATACATGTGAACGGCGACGTATGCCTGTTCGCCATCTGGTCTCACGGGGTGTTCCAAAGATCTTCCGAAGCGATCCTCCTCGAAGAGGCGCCGCCCGATGCCGACGGACGTCACACGATAGACGCATCATCTTTCGAATCCTCGGACACCATGGTCCTCTCCGTTCGCTCCGTCGAGGATATGGAAGGTCTGCCGGTCTCGTTGCACATGCCGAACGGATCCGAGGTCCATATGAGCGCAGATGCATTTTCCGACATCGTATCGGCGGTGAATGAGTCGGGAGAACCGCTGACGGTGACCATAACGGACTCATGCGAGGGCCTTTGCGAGTCCCAGCGTGCCGCGGTCGGGAGCCTCTGTGCATACTCGATCACCATCGGATCGGGGGATTCGATGAGCACATTCTCCGAACCCATCGAGTTTGTCCTGCCCTACGATTGCGGATGCGGTACGGCGATGGAGGTTTGGCACATCCCGCCGGAGGGCGAGGCATCCCCCATGGGCGCAGTGGACCTGGGGGACAGCGTGTCGTTCGCATCCGATCACCTATCAGTTTTCGCCATCTCCGAGACCGTAGAGATGAAGACATCCGTGAAATCCGCGCCAGAGGAGGAGGTCCCGACAGAGGTGCTCGGAGCCTTCGACTGCATAGTGGATGTGACAGCCTCCGACATCGTCCCGCGCGGGGACGGGGTCTGCAAGGGGGACCATCTGTCGATCACGACGACCGGCCATTACGAGAAGTATGAGACGAGGATATCCGTCACAGGCGCATCGCTCCTGTCGGAGGGGCTGTACGTGGTGGACGGAGTGTCGCCCGTGATGATAGATCTGCTCGTATACGGCGCGGACCATAGGATCGATGTCGTGCAGCCGCAGGTGGGAGGTACCATATCCGTGCAGAGGGCAGCCTCGGCCGGGATGTTCGTCCCGGTGGCGTCGGTTCCGGACGCGGGATACTCGCTGAAGCTCATCATCGTCACATGCGAGGACGAGTTCCAGTCGGTAGAGCCCACATCCAAGGGGTTCACAATGCCCGAATGCCCGGTAACCGTGACCGCATCGTTCGGGCAGGGGTCGTCCGAACATGCTGTCAACGTTCCGGCAGCTACCAAGATGTTCTCGGTGAGTGTTTCCGACGACACCGTCGAGGACGGCGGGAGCTACCGCATCCAATTGAACGTCTCCCTCGGTTACATCAAGAACGCATCCTTCGCATTGAGGGTGAACGGGTCGGCCGTGGCGCTGGACAGTCTCAACAGGTGCACGATATCATCCGTGCATTGCGATCAGGACATAACCGTCACAGGCATCGAGAACTCGGTGTCGCACGGCGTCTCGATCCCCTCTGATCAGCAGGGGTATGTGCTGACGGTCGACAGGGAGAGGATCCCGGAGGAGGAATCGTACTCCATCTTCTTCTCGGTGTCCGAAGGATACCGTTGCGGCACGGGGTTCTCCGTGAACATCAACGGTCTCCCGGTCACGCTGGAAGAGGGATCGTTGCTGGTGGAGAACGTCCTGTCGCTGCAGAGGATAGATGTGATCGGAGTTGAACCGATACCCTATGCCGTGACTGCCGGGGATAACACAGCTGTTGTCTGCAACGGCATACCGGTATCGACGGCCACCATATTGGACACATTGACCGTGGTGCCGGCCGAGGGTTATTCTCTGCCTGCGGCATATGCGGGTGCGGCGCGTGCCGTCGAGAACGTTGTAACGACGGACGACGGGTACATGATAACAGGAGATGTGACATTCCCATCCGTGTACTCGGTGACGCCCGGAACGCATACGACCGTCTCGGACAGATTCGTAGTATCGGGAGATGGCGTCACTGTCTCTGCAGAAGAAGGCTATGGCCTTCCGGATGATTATTACGATGTCGTATCGGGGATGGCTGGAGT
>CAZLEI010000022.1:0-20195 GCA_964558505.1 uncultured Methanomassiliicoccales archaeon
TCGAATCGGGGAAACACTTATATTCAATGGTCTTATGGTCAGAGTATACAGCAGACGTACCATACCTATTAATAGGGTATGGCGATTGTCTGCCAATTACCAATCCATTAGGGTGGTGCAAATGGCAAGAAAGCCCGCAGTGATGTACAGAGAAATCAAAGGACAGGCCTATACACGCAGAAAGTATATGGGTGGTGTCCCCGCAAGCAGGATCAATCAGTTCGACATGGGAAACACCAAAGGTGAATTCCCGATCATTCTTACCCTCAGGGTAGAGAACCGTGTGCAGGTCAGGCACACAGCACTTGAGGCCGGCCGTATCGCCGCGAACAGGCTCCTCAGCAAAGATGTCGGATCCGAGAACTACCACCTTAAGGTCAGGGCATACCCCCACATCGTCCTTAGGGAGAACAAACTTGCAACCGGCGCAGGTGCAGACCGTGTTTCGAGCGGCATGAGGTGCGCGTTCGGAAAGGCGGTAGGTACCGCAGCAAGGCTCGAGCGCAACCAGGCAATCCTCACTGTCAGGTGCAACCCCGAGAAGCTCGCAGTCGCAAAGACGGCACTCTGGAAAGCTTCCATGAAGTTCCCCACTCCCTGCTACATCGATGTTGAGCAGGGAAAAGAGTACGCGCAGTAAATGTTCGATCTTAGGATCAACGATATCACTGCCTGGATAAGCGACAGAGGGTACACCTCTGTCGCCATCCAGTTGCCCGAGGGCCTGAAGGTCCGGGCAGCCGAGATTTCTGAAACCGTGTACCGCGCCACAGGTGCGGATGTAACGATAATTGGGCGCCCGTGCTACGGTGCGTGCGACCTCTTCGTGGATTATAAGAAGATCGCCGATGCGCTGGTTCATTTCGGCCATTCCCCGATACCGTCCCAGGGGGACGATCCCGATGTCATGTACATCGTGGCCACCATGTCGCCCGACATCTCTCAGTTGGCCGATCGCATCTCCGGACTCCCGGACAGGATCGGCCTGTTGGCGACAGTTCAGTATGTGGATCTCATCCCCGAAGCCAGGAAGATCCTGGAGGGAGCGGGCAAGGAAGTGATGGTGGGCACCGGCGACCGTCGCATTTTCTACCCCGGACAGGTGCTGGGATGCAATTGCTCTGCCGCAGAATCCGTCGAGGATTCGGTGGATTGCTTCCTGTTCTTGGGCGAAGGCGATTTCCATCCGCTCGCGGCGGCCTTCGGTGTCGGAAAGCCCGTCATAGTGATGAATCCTCTGACCTGTGAGATCAAGTCCGTCGATGATGTCCGCGACAGGATACTCAGGAGGAGGTTCGCAGCGATCCAATCTTCATCTTCTGCTCAGAGGTTCCTTGTGATAGTCAGCGATAAATGCGGTCAGGACCGTTCCGCAGAGGCGGATCGCATCACCGCCCTCATCCGCGGTGCGGGAAAGGAGGCGGTCAGACTGTACACTGATGAGATCTCCCCGGATAGGCTGCTCCCGTTCAGGGCGGATGCATACATCTGCACTGCATGTCCCAGGGTGGCCATGGATGATTCGGTCCGCTATGACCGTCCCATGCTGACGGTCACCGAGGCCGAGATCGTCCTGGGCATCAGGACCTGGGAAGATTACGAATTCGACGCGATACGTTCGTGACATCATCCGTCCGGCCGTTCCCCATTTATAATACGCTTAAATAAGGAGAAGTGATGAAAGATGTCTGTGTTCACTTCCAATGATATCATCGAAGGAGACCTGCCGGACGTTCGCGTCGGCATCGGACGCGGCACTCAGGCCGGGAATGTAGAGCGCAGTGTCGAGGCCATGAAAGGCAGGGATGTGAAGATATACGATGACCCGGAGGCATTGGTTGCAGACCTGGTCTCCGGAAAGATCGATGCCGCCGTCCGCGGCGACATGTCATCATCCAAACTTTTGCCCATACTCAAGAAGGGATTGGGCCTCAGGGAGCTCGAGAGGCTTGTGTTCTTGGAGCCGCTGTGCGGAAAATTATTCTGTCTGGCACCTGTCGGGATCGACGAAGGATGGAATAACAAGCAGAGGCACGACATCGCCGTTCGCTCGGCAGAGCTGATGAAGTCACTGGGCATGGGCACCAAGATAGCGGTCATGTCGGGTGGCAGGTGCGAAGACTACGGACGCTGTCAGAATGTGGACCGCACGATCGATGATGCAGTCGTCCTCGCGGAACGTCTCAGACGCGAAGGCTATGATGCATATCATTCGCAGATCCTGCTGGAGGATGCTGTCAGGGATGCGGATCTCATCATCGCACCCGAGGGCATAACAGGGAACATAATATTCCGCGCATTGCATTTCATAGGCGGTGCCAAGGCGATGGGCGCCCCAGTGGTCAATACAGACAAAGTGTTCATAGACACTTCAAGAGTGAAAACCGATTACACAGACTCCATCGCATTGGCGATGAGACTGACGGAGAAGATACAATGATACTGGAAATCGACGGAGGGTACTCGGGGCTCAGGTTCTCGGCGTGCCATTTTATACCCAGGCACGAGAAGTGCTCAAGACTGCACGGCCACTCATACATACTCCGCATTAGATTGGACGGGGACATGGGCCCAGAGGGCATGGTCATGGATTTTGTCGTCCTCAAGAAGAAGCTGAGGGAGATCATCGAGATAGTGGATCACAAGACCCTCCTTCCCACGAAATCCGAGATCGTCAAGGTCACTGTTGCAAATGGATCGGTGGAGGTCACATCCTGCGGGAAGAGGTACGTGTTCCCGGAAGAGGACACAGTCCTCCTGGATATACCGACGACCACTGCGGAGGAGATGTCCAAGATGATGGTGGAGAAGCTTGTGAGGGAGGTCGGTTTCCCGGACAATGTCAGGAGCGTATCTGTCGGCCTCGATGAGGAGAGGGGACAGACGGCGTGGTACACATTGGAGATCTGATATCATGGTCAAAGCTGTCGTCCTGCTTTCGGGAGGATTGGATTCCACTACAACGCTGGCACAAGCCTTGAAAGACGGCTGTGAGGTCACTGCGCTCAGTTTCAGGTACGGTCAGAGGCACACTCGCGAGCTGACGTCCGCAAAGGCCGTGTGCGATAGGTACGGCGTGTCCCATGCAGTCATCGATCTGGACCTGTCATCGTTCAGGTCCGCCCTCACCAGGGATGACATCGACGTCCCGATAGACCGCCCCGGCCATCTTGAGGACGACATACCAATAACGTATGTTCCAGCAAGGAATATAGTGTTCCTCAGCATCGCAGCCGGCCTCTGCGAGTCCCTGGATGCCGACAGGATATACATCGGTGCCAACGCCGTGGATTACTCTGGATACCCGGACTGCCGCCCGGAGTTCTTCGAGGCTTATGAGAAGATGATCAGCGTCGGCACGAAGGCCGGCGTCGAGGGCAGGCCGATAAAGATAATGACGCCGATCCTTCATTCGTCGAAAGCAGACATCGTCCGCATAGGCAAGGCGCTCGGAGCGCCTCTGGAACTCACCTGGTCCTGTTATAACGGCGGGGATAAGGCCTGCGGGCACTGCGATTCGTGCAGGCTCAGGCTCAAAGGGTTCGAGGAAGCAGGATTCAAGGACGAGATCCCCTACGAGTGATCAGATGAAGATATGCGAGGTTTTCAGGTCCCTGCAGGGAGAGGGACAGACAATCGGCGTCCCGACGGTGTTCATACGCACAGTCGGATGCAATCTGGAATGTTCGTGGTGCGACACCGGGTACGCGATGTCGGGAGGAACGGAGATGACAGTGTTCCAGCTGATGGATTCGTTGGATGGCACCAGGGATGTATGCGTCACCGGAGGGGAACCGCTCCTGCAGTCCGATATGCCCGATCTGCTTTCAGCCCTCATAGCTGCTGGAAAGAGGGTGGTCCTCGAGACCAATGGTTCGGTCGACATATCGGAAGTCCCTCGTTCCGATGCTATGATCGTCAGCATGGACATCAAATGCCCATCATCCGGCATGTCGGACCGCATGCTCCTTTCCAATTTGAACGTATTGAAACCGGCAGATCAGCTCAAATTCGTGATCGGCGGCAAAGACGACCTGGAGTACGCGGTATCGTTCCTTTCGGACCATCATGTGCCGTGCACGGTGATATTCAGCCCCGTGGGCGGGATGGACCTGGAATACCTGGCAGACGAGGTCGTCAGCAGAAGATTGGATGTAAGGGTGCTTCCCCAGCTGCACAAGATCATCTGGGGAGAGCGCAGATCGGTGTGATCAGCGGTTGGCGACCCTTCTTTTGAAATCGTTGATGCATTCTTCAACTGTGCCCTCTTCATCGAAGGATACGCGGATCCCGGCATTGGTCAGCATATCATACCCATGGGGACCTATGCCGCCGGTGATGACAGCATCGACCTTCAGGGCGATTATCGCTTCTGCTACCTTCATCCCCGCACCCTCGACAGCATCCGCATGTTCGTTGGCGACCACGATGTAGTCCAAGGTGTCGGTGTCGACTATCAGGAAGAACGGGGCGTGGCCGAAATCATCGGCCACATAGGATTCCAAAGTATCCCCTTCGGAGATGACCCCTACCTTCATGACTCCACCGTTTTCACGATCTTGTCGATTATCTCGGCGAATGCCTTCGCAGATGCAGATTCGGGAGAATCCAGGACCATGGGCATGCCCGAGTCTCCGGTCTCGACGATCCTGGGCTCCAGGGGCACGCGACCGAGGAACTGTATGTTCATGTCTTTGGCCGTGGCCTCTCCGCCACCGCTCTTGAAGATGTCCGTGATCTCGCCGCAATGGGGGCAGACGAATCCGCTCATGTTCTCCACAAGTCCGATTATCGGTATCTTGGCGGTAGCCGCGAAGACGATGGATTTCCTGCTGTCCAGCAGAGCAACGTCCTGCGGTGTTGTGACGATGACCATCCCGTCCGCCTTGGGTACGAGCTGTACTATGGACAGGGCTTCGTCCCCGGTGCCCGGAGGCATGTCCACGATGAGGTAATCCAGATCTCCCCAGGCCACATCCTCTATGAACTGCCTTATGGCGCTCATCTTAACAGGCCCTCTCCACAGCACGGGCGAGTCCTTATCCTCCAGGAGGAATGCCATGCTCATGAGCTTCAGGGAGGGCGGGACGTCTATGGGGCGGAGTTTCTTGTCCTCGGTGATGTCCAGCTTCTCATCCTCGACGCCGAACATCTTGGGTATGTTTGGCCCGGTGATGTCGATGTCCATGAGTCCTGTCTGGTATCCTTTCATGGACAGAGTTGCGGCAAGATTGCTCGATACTGTGCTCTTTCCCACGCCGCCTTTGCCGCTCATCACGATGACGACGTGCTTGATCCTTCCGAGGCTGTCCTTGAGTTTGGTCTCTTCCTCGATATCTTCTCCGCTTATCATTGGTTTTGACATGACGTGCACTTTCCTGGAGGGTAATGCGCCAAGTTCCATAAAAACTGTATTATCGCCGTTATGTCATGGGTGATGTATGCCTTTGGGAGATCCTAACGGAGGGAATTTCGAATACACGGTCGAGGGACTGCCAGTATGCCTGTTTGCAGCGGAGGTGCCGGTAACCGACATCCCCCGGGCAGTCACATTCTATGTGGAAGCGCTCGGGATGAATTACGAGTCTGGCGATGCAAGGATGGCCGTTGTGTCCGGGAACGGGTTCAAGATACTGCTCAAGAAGCATTTGGACGCCGGCGTGGAGACCAATGTGTTCTTCGGCGTAGATAATCCATTCGACCTGCATCGTCGTCTGGTGGACGAAGGCGTGGTCTTCGTCAAGGACCCTGCGCGCGGCCCGTTGGGCCTGTGCACCTCTTTCAAGGATGCGGACGGGAACATACTGCATGCTATAGAGGTCCAGAAGAACCGAGGGCGCACCCCGGACGAGTAAAAATGAACGCCCGGTCTCCCGGGCTATGTGGTTTACGATCCAAGGTTGGCCTTGGACACGGCATCATCGATCTCTTTGCGGAGATTGTCAGGCAGGCCCTTGATCCCGCCGACGAGGAATCCCCTGACGATCATGCTTATCGCGTCGTCCTCGGAGAGTCCGCGGGACATGAGATACTCGATCTGGTCCCTGGCGATCTTTCCTACAGCGGCCTCATGGGTCATCTCGACATCTGCCACGGTGGCCTCGAGTTCGGGGATCGCAAGCGTCACGCCGCCGTCATCGAGGATGATGCTCCTGCATTCCAGGTGCGCTTTGCTTCCGCCCGCATTGCCTACGAGCCTTCCGCGGGCGACCATGCGGCCATTCCCACGGGTGATGCTCCTGGACATTATCTCGGCGCTGGTGCCCGGTGCGTTGAGCACGCACAGGCCGCCCGTGTCTATATTCGAATCCTGATGCGCTATGCACATGGTGTTGAACCTGGCGGATGCGCCCTCGCCGTTAAGATATGCTCCGGGATAGCTCTGCAGGCTGCCAACGGGATTCAGGAGCACATAGTTGTTGACGAATTTGGCGTTCTTCCCGAGGATGGTGTTGGTCCTCGGTCTGACGCCGGTCGTGTGCCCCCAATTGTGGATCATGGAGAACGACAGCGATCCGTTGTCCTTCACGTATATCTCGGAGACTCCCACATGGAGGGCGTCATCCGCGTGCTTGCTGGTCGTGCATCCGGTGATTATCTCGAGCGATGCGTTCTCTTCCACGATTATTATGTTGTGGAGGTTCTGGACCGCCTTGTTCTTGTTGAGGAGCATGCAGGTCTGCACGGGATTCTTCACGTGGTATCCTGCCTTCACGCGGATGAAGTATCCGTCGGAATCCTCGAGGTATGATTTCGCAGTGTACTTGTCCTTGCTGGGGTCCACTGCTTTCCAGTTGTAGTCTTTGAGCCAATCGTATTTGGCCAGAGCATCCTTGGTGGACATGAGGTCCACGCCGTCCTGGACTTTGTTGGAGCAGTGGCTCATCCCGTTGTCGATGAACATTATCGTTCCTGCACGTTCATCGTCGGAAGCCATTACCCCCACATTCTCCATGCGGTCCCTGATCTCGTTCGAAGCTCCGTCGAGGTCCTCGATCTGCTCGGGTGTGTACGTGCCCTCCTCGAATCTGTCGATGTCGATGTCCGGGCCGTACGCCGCCTTCTTCTCGAGGGCATTCTTGACCGTTTTCACATCTTGACCATTCTGCATTCGATGCACTCTCCGTATCCTCTTTCTCTGATGTCCTTGAGCAGGTCGGTAGGACGTCCGGAGCAACGGATCTTCCCGTCCCTCATCACGTATGCCGTGTCGGCGCCTATGTAGTCCAATATCTGCCCGGTATGGGTGATGACAAGGGACGAAACATGCCTCCTGTCGCAGACCTTTCCGCTCCTTTGATCGTACAGCAGGTCGTGGACCTTCTTCCCGATGAGGTCGATGCTCTCCAGGTCCACTCCGGACTCTGGTTCGTCCAGCAGTACGAATTCGGGTTTCTGTGCCGACAGCTGGAGGAGTTCTGACCTCTTTATCTCCCCGCCGGAGAATCCGACGTTGACGTCGCGGTCCAGGAATTTGTCCATTTTGAATTCGTCGGCATGGCCGATCATCTTGTCGTCGCCGTTGGCGGCGGCTTTGACGAGATCGCCCAAGCGGACGCCCACAACGTTTGGTGGCCTTTGCATCATCATGCCGATGCCCATCTTGGCGCGTTCATCCACGGATTTGCCGGTGATGTCCACACCTTTGAAGATGATGCTACCGCTCGTGACCTTGCAAGTACCGTAGCCCATGATCGATGCGAGCAAAGTGCTCTTACCTGACCCGTTAGGGCCGAAAAGGACACAGGTTTCGCCTTCTTTGACCTTCAGGTTGACCCCTTTCAGGATCTCCCTGCTACCGGCCTCTACGTGTAGATCTTTGATCTCCAACATGGATACACCTCTGATTGCTTTCCCTAACTGCACCATAATATTAGAACACTTATAGTTAACGGTGTGAACATCGGAAATATCGGAGGCAGGGCACAAGGTTTTATTGGCATCGAACGTTGACCGGTGTATGAAAGTCATCGCCATCAACGGCAGTCCGCGTCTCGTAGGGAACACGACGAACCTGATCATGGACCTTCTCGACGAGATCGGCAAGGAAGGCATAGAGACCGAACAGGTGCAGATCTACGAGTATCATCTGTCTCCTTGCAATGACTGCAGGTCCTGCGAGGTCCGCGGGGACGGCAGGTGCATAATCGAGGATGACGGGCTGAACGAGGTGGCGGACAAGATCGCACAGGCCGACGCAGTGATATTGGCATCCCCCACATATTTCGGCTCGTGCCCGGGCCAGATGAAGATATTCTTGGAGCGGCTGGGCCTTCCGGCCGAGGTGGGCGGTTTGAGGTACAGGCGCAAGATCGGCGCCGCCCTGGTCGTACAGGAGCGCGAGGGAGGGACAGCGGTATATTCCGAATTGGTCAACTTCATGCTCCGCAACGGCATGATGGTGGTCGGTTCCTCTCCGATAACCGTGATAACATCCAAGGACCCTCCTCAGTACGAGAAGGACGTCAAAGGCTGCAGGGCGGTCAAGGCCCTTGCCCAGGAGATCGCCTGGGCAGTCCAGAAGCTGGCAGAATGAATGCAGGGCGGTCCGGGGAGGTTCACTCCCCGAACTCCTCCTTGTACTGTTTGGGTGTGAGCGGAGCGACCATGGTCAGGTCTTCTCCGCACCTGCGGCATTCGGTCGACCCGTCGGTGTCGTAGGTTCCGCATTTGGGGCATTTGCGGGTGTTCAATGCCGGGTCGTTCTCGCCCTTGCGGGACCTTGCCTTGGCAAGCGACGCTTCAGCTTCGGCCTTCTCGGCTTCTGCCTCCTTCTTCCGTTGAGATGCCGAGTTCTTCTTAGCATCGGCGGCCTTGGACGCACCTTTCTTCGCGGCCTTTTTGCCGCTGCTGAAAGCAGTGTTGACGATCTCGGTGGCGGCTTTGTTCGCGGCCTTGTCCATCAGGCGGTCCATGAAGCTCTTGGCCATCTTCCAACCTCAGAAAAAGTAGAACCCGCAGTTCTCGCGGACGGATATGGCCGCCACTGCACCCAGGCGTTCCAACGGCCCGGAGTACCTTCTGACCATCATCTTCCCCTCTTCCGGGAGCGCGGCCGTGAGGATCTCCACCTCTTCTGCCAGTTTCGCTCCCTCCGCGGGGGTGTACATCCGTTTGGATCCCACAGCAGCCGGTACGGAGGCCACGATATCGCATCCATGTCTCGAGGCTATCTCGGGAAGAGCGCTGTTATCAGGTCCGAAGGCTCCGATGCATCCGCGCCCCTTGTCCCACGAAAGGGGGCATTTGGCGCAGGTCTCGTTCATCTCGTCGAAAGACAGAAGGAACCATCCCGTGACATCATTCTCCCTGTTGGAGGCGGCCTTGGCCTTGTCGAGCATATCGGCATCCAGGTCCTTCGTGTCGACCCATCCTGTGCGAACCTCCTTCACAGCGCTTTCAAGGGATTTCGCGTCCGAACCGTTCTTCACCTTCTCCATGTAGATGGCGTCGGTCTCGGCGTTGATGCGGTTCCTCTTCAGGAACGCCTCCCAGTCGGGGAAGATGCGCTCAGCGTCCTCCAGCGATACGATGCGGTCCGTTTCGACTACATCCTCGAAGCCTGCATCGTCCTCCAGCTTCACCTTCTGTATGTCCAGTTTGAGCTTCCTGCATAATGCGCTTTCGGCTTCCAGTTCACATATACCAATGCTTATTCCCATCTCAATCACCCTGATGTCTTCCCTTGACGACCCTGACGGTGCGGTCCACACGCTTGGTCCTGTTCTTGTTCTTGGGTCCGTGGAGGAACTCATCCCTTGCACCGTAGAATTCGGCGATGGGCACGATGTTCCTCAATGCGCTGAGGGCCAGCAGCACCCACATGAATCCTCTGATGTCGATGGTCATGCTGAGCTCGGTCATGCCGGTGTTCATGCTCTGTGCCAGATCCGTAGCGTTGATGGTGAACACACCTCCGGCCAGGATCATGTAGAGCCAGAATACGGCATAGATGCCGCTCATCAATCTGAACGTCAGCCTGGACCAGCTACCCTGGGGATAGAATCCTATGGGGATGGACAGCAGGAGTATGGGCAGACCGAACAGCAGGTATGTGTTCGCGAATGTGTTGACCAGTTTGATCGCAGAACCCAGGTCGTCTGCCGACATGCCGGATATGAAGGATGCCAGCCATGCGCCGATGTCCTTGCTGAACAGGATCAGCACCAATGGGATGCCGACCATGGCTATGAGGCTGAACGCAAACGATGTAATCGCGTCCTTCTTGGATCCTATCTCCTTTCTGAAATCGTGCTTGTATTCCCCGGTCATGCCGCCACCTTCTTCAGCTCTTCTATTGATGTGCCGATGACCTCGATGAAGGCTTTCGTCTGATCGGAGTTCAGATCGATCTCGCGGGGGTCGTGGCCGTCCACGTTCAGTTTCAGCTTCAATGCGCCGTTGTTTCCGGCCGCGCAGCTGTTCAGGTCCTTGACGATGTCGTTACCGGAGACGGACTCTGCGGATATCGATACAATGCCGCCGTCCTTGGAGAGCTTGAGGTCCACAACCGATACGCCATCGGCCCCGCTGATGCTGCATGAGCCGGAAGCGGGTATGGAATTCAGAAGCCCCGTGCTCAGTTCGGACAAGGTGCCCGAGATCTTGTTGGGCGTGGATTCGGTGATGACGATCTTCGATGTGCTTGAGATGTTGGCGTCCATCTTCACATCCGCAGATGCCCCGATCATGTCGTTGAGATAGTACCCTTGGACATGGAGTGTGATCGGGACGTTGAAACCGGTCGTGGAAGTGGCATTCTCGGAAAGCATCCAAGCGGACATCTCCATCAAACGGTCGGGCGGGATCAGGAGATCCAGGTCGATGATCAGTTTTTCGCCTTTCTTCAGAACGGTGCTTCCCAGATCATAGATCGGGATGTTCACCTTATCGTTCACGTCCATGTACACGCTCACAGCGACCCGGGTGAAATCGTAGGGCATGTTCGATCCGATAACTATCTTCCCCATGGTTACTGAGAGGTCCAGATCGTCCTCTATGATGATCTTCGTATCCTTGTTGTAACCGATGGTATCAACATCCAAGCCACCGGTGGCCATCGGATAAAATGCCATTGCGACCATCGCAAATACACCAATGGTCGCCAGGAACACGGCGGTACTGGTGATCACGCGCAACTTGTTCATGATGGGCGCAACGTGATGCGATTTAATAATAGCGCGGTCGCGCCCGTGCACGAGGTGCTTGTCCGCCGAAGGTATGTTAAGGGGGAAGACGATGCTCCTGGCGATGGCAGATATCAGGATCCGTAAAAGGAAAAGGATGAGATCGAAGGAGATCAAGGCTCTCTCGGAGGCCATGCAATCGGAATTGGGTGTGCCTGTGTTCTCGGAGAATGAGCCCGTCGATATGGCGGAGAGCACGGAGTTCAATGTCATCTATGTCAACAATGAGATCCTGGGGCTGGTGTTCGATGATAAGCCGTTCCTCACCGTCCGCGGGATCCTGAAATACAAGCCGGAGCGCAGATGGGTCACGGTGGACATGGGGGCTGTTCCCTTCGTCACCAACGGGGCGGATGTGATGGGCCCCGGCATCACTGATTCGGACTCGGACATTTCCGAAGGAGACATGGTCTGGATAAGAGATGTCAACAACATGGTCCCTCTGGCCGTCGGCGTGGCTCTGCTCGATACGGCCGGTCTCAAGGCCAGGAGCAAGGGCAAAGCGATCAAGACGCTTCACAATGTAGGCGACAAGCTCTGGAAATCGGACGAGTGACGCGATGTTCAGAAAGGGCTCCAGGACAGATCGGGACGACGCACCTACGGCGTTCGTGGATCTGGGGGCCTTCAAAATGCCCAAGGACGAGTCCGGGAGTGCCAGGGTCATCGTCGCCGAACTGCAGATGTACGACGATTTCAAACCGGTGCTGGACATGGCATACAAGGGCAGCACGGTGATCATAGACATGACCCGCTTCACTTCCGGCCAGGAGCTGAAGAACAAAGTCATCGTGGCCATGACCGATGCCGCCCGCGATGTGGGCGGGAGGGTGATGACATTGTCCGACAGGACCGTGATATTCACACCGAACGGCGTCAGGATGGACATGTACAGGAACAAGAAGTGATACGATGAAAGGTGCCAAGACCATACATGACCCGGTGCATGGGAACATAAAGGTGGACGGGGTGTTCCTCGAGGTCCTGGATTCCCATGAGATGCAGAGGCTGCGCTACATCCGGCAGCTGGGGTTCGGGACCATGGCATTCCCCGGTGCCAACCATACGCGCTTCGAGCATTGTCTGGGCACGTACCATCTTGCCGGCCGTATGGCCGATGCCATCGGATTGGATGATGAGGACGCATCGACTGTTCGCATGGCGGCCCTGCTGCACGACATATGCCATCCGCCTTTTTCACATACCATGGAGGGTGTGATGGAGCGGTATTCCGAGATGGACCATATGGAAATGGCCCGCGCCCTCATCATGGGCACGGTGCCCACGCATATGAAGAGGGACGGGGACATCCTCGGGGACCGTCCTCCGCTTCGCGAGATCATCGAACCGGAAGGTATCTCCGCCGAAGCTGTTTGCGATCTGATCCAGCTTCCGCACTCCAAGACGTTGGGCATCGAGGATTTCGGTTCCGATCCAAAATCATACTTCCGGTCGAAGGACTATATGCATCAGATCATCCACGGCCCCGTGGATGCGGACCAGATGGACTATCTGGTCAGAGATGCCCATTACACGGGGGTGTCACACGGTGCCATAGACCTCGACAGGATAATCAGCCTGATCCGGATACACAACGACCGTCTGGTCGTCGACCGCGGGGGCATCGTGGCGGCAGAGGGGCTGATGGTTTCGCGTGCTCTGATGTACTCATCCGTCTATTTCCACCGCACGGTGCGTATAGCCGAGATGATGTTCAGAAGGGCAACGGAGATGTCCGGACTGGATCTGTCGGAGCTGTATCTCATGACCGATGCCGACCTGTCCATGCTGCTCATACAATCCGGGGGCAAGTCATCCCAGATGGCCAGGCACGTTTTCAATAGGAGATTGTACAAGAAAGCGTTCATGCAGCCCACCATCGACCTGGATGAGGATGTTGCAAAGATGCTGTTGAGGTACACCGAGCTCAATGCCCGCAAGAGGCTCGAGACGGAGATCGCAGATGCAGCAGGCATCGATCCGGATCATGTGATGCTGGACATCCCGCTGAGATCGGCGTTGTCGAATATGCTCACGATCGGCAAGACCGACGTGTCCGTGCTCGATTTCGAGGGGAAGGTCCGTCCGATAACCCGTATATCGCCGGTCGCCAAGGCGCTCCAATCAAGGGATACCTTGGACTGGGCGATGATGGTGGCCGCGCCCGAGGATGACCGTGAAGCGGTCTGCCGGGCGACCAGGAAGATCCTCAGCCTTTGATGACGCCGACCGGCGTCAGTTTGGCCACTTTGCCGGTGAGTCCGGATTCGCAGACGACCTTGATAACCTCGTCCACGTCCTTGTAGGCTTCAGGAGCTTCCTCGAGGAGACCTTCTTCGGATCCGGTGCGGAGATAGATGTCCTTATCGATCATCTCGCTCCTGACCTCTGCGGCACTGAGGGTGTCGATAGCGGCTTTGCGCGACATTTTCCTTCCTGCGCCGTGACAGGACGATCCGAACGTGTCCTTCATCGCCCCGGGCTTGCCCACCAGGACATATGTCCCGACGCTCATGTCGCCGGGGATTATGACCGGCTGTCCCACGTCGCGGTATCTCATGGTTATCTCCGACCTGCCTGCGGCGAAGGCGCGGGTGGCGCCCTTCCTGTGCACGAGGACGTCCTGATGATGGTTCTCCACATCATGGCGCTCCTTCTTGGCTATGTTGTGCGCGACATCATACACGACGTCGATGCCCAGATTCTCGGCGGAATCCTTGAGGATGTTCTCGAAGGATTCGCGGACCCAGTGGGTTATCATCTGCCTGTTGGCCCATGCATAGTTGGCCCCGCAGCACATCGCCTTGTAGTAATCGTCTCCTAATCTGGAATCGAGAGGGGCGCAGGCCAGCTGCCTGTCGGGAAGCGAGACGCTGTTCTCTTTGACGTAGCGCTCCATCTGCTGCAGGTAATCCGTGGCTATCTGGTGCCCGCATCCGCGGGATCCGCAGTGGACCGTGACCGTGACCTGCCCTTCCTTCAGACCGAACGCCTTGGCGGCCCTTTCGTCGAAAACGTTCTCCACGGTATCGATCTCCAGGAAATGGTTGCCGGACCCCAGCGATCCCAATTGCGGAAGCCCTCTTTTACGGGCCTTCTCACTGACCATCGCAGGATCCGCATCATCCATGTGCCCGCGCTCTTCCGTGACATCTATGTCGCGGTCCCATCCGAATCCGTTCTCGACAGCCCATTCGGAACCGTTGAGGAGTATCTCGTCCAGTTCCTTGTTGCCGATCCTGGTGAGGCCTTTGGACCCCAGGCCAGAGGGGACGTTCTTGTACAACTCGTCCACCAGGGCGTTGAGGTCTCCCCCGATATCCTCGATCATCAGGTCGGTCTTGATGAGACGGACACCGCAGTTTATGTCGAAGCCGATGCCGCCAGGGGATATCGAGCCGGAATCAGCATCCACGGCGGCCACTCCGCCGATCGGGAACCCGTATCCCCAATGTATATCGGGCATGGCCATGGAACTTCCCACGATCCCGGGGAGACAGGCTACGTTAGCGGCTTGTTGCGGAGCATTATCGCTCCTTATCTGCGAGATCATCTTCTCGTTGGCGTAGATGATGGCATTCGTCCTCATCGAGGAATCGGGGTCTAGAGGGATCTCCCACCTGTTGTCATCGATCTTGTTGAGTTTGCCATTCCATTCCATGTGGGGACACCGTCTAGATTGATTTATGAAAAGTAGGGGCCGGGACCGAGATTTGAACCCGAGTCAAGGGATCCACAATCCCCTAGGATAACCAAGCTACCCTATCCCGGCCATACGATGAGTCCGTTGATTCCATGGATATAGATAAAGGTTTTTACGGAAAATGGCACGTGGCGCCGGCAATCATCGTGCGAAGCAACTGCAGAAATGCACAATCATTAATAGAAACGACATGGATGACGGCATATGGCGAAAAGAGACCTGATCTCAGTGATCGATATGAAGGACGAGTGGCCCGACCTTGTAGACCTTGCTATCAAACTCAAGGCCGAGCGCGGGAACCATGGTGCCCCCTTGGAAGGGAAGACCCTGGCGATGATATTCGAGAAACCGAGCACCAGGACGAGGATATCATTCGATGTTGCCATAACCGAGCTGGGCGGGCACGCGCTGTACATAGACGAGTCCAAGATGCAGATGGGTGCGAACGGAGAGACGGTCGAGGATACGGCCAAGGTCCTCAGCCGTTTCGTGCACGGGATAATGTACCGTGCTTTCGACTACAAGATGATGGACAAGTTCGGGGAAGTCGCCACGATCCCCGTGATAAGCGGACTCGATAACCTCGAACATCCCTGTCAGGCGCTGGCAGACCTCGTGACGATAAAGGAGCACCTCGGCGGATTCCGCGGCAAGAAGCTCGTGTATCTCGGGGACGGCAACAATGTATGCAATTCCCTGCTGTACGCCTGCGCCATAGTGGGACTCGACATGGTCGCGTGCTGTCCGGCCGTCAGGATGCCCAATGCGGAGATCCTGTACAATGCGACGCAGATAGCCATGGCCAACGGAAGCAAGATAATCGCATCGCACGAGCCCCTGAAGGCCTGTGCGGATGCCGATGTCCTGTACACAGACACATGGATATCCATGGGCGACTCCACCACCGAGGAGGAGGCTCACAAACTCTTCGGCATATACCAGATCAACTCGGAGCTCCTCGGGGTCGCCAAGCCCGGATGCATCGTCATGCATTGCTTGCCCGCCCACCGCGGACAGGAGATCACCGCGGAAGTCATGGACGGCCCGCACAGCGTGGTGTTCGATCAGGCGGAGAATCGCCTGCATGCTCAGAAAGCAGTGCTCTACACGCTTCTCAGATGACCTGGGCGGAGATCAGGTCTTCGGCAATGCCGAGGAACTCCTCCACTTTCTCAGGAGGTATCGTGGCACCGGCGGCCACGCTATGGCCGCCTCCCGAACCGCCGACCAGCTCTGCGGCCGTCTTCATGACGACGGACAGATTGAGTCCTCTGTCCACCAGCGAACGGTCTGCCCGTGCGGATACCTTGATGCCATCCTCTGCGGTCGCGAATGCGAGCATGGGCAGGTCGCTCCTGACGCTCCCTGAGCTCAGGAGCATCCCGGCGACGATACCCACGACTGTTTCCCGGATCTCCTCTCCCGATTCGAAATATTGGAGGAATCTGCGTTCGCGTATCAAGCGGTTCTTCTTCACATAGGCGATCGCGGATGATATCTGGCTCCTATGTTCTCTGCGGTTCTCTTCGGCATCCTTGAGGGCGCTCATGTCACCGCGGCATATCCTCATGCCCGTCTCCGCGTCGTCATACCTGCCGCATGAATTGAGGAGCGTGGCATACTCTTTGGCGTCGCGCAGGCCGGTACGCTCCTTGAATCCGGGGAGGTCGTACACCTCGCCGTAGAGCCTGCCGCGGATATCGTCGTCCACCACGCTGATCAGCGCGGCCGTCACTCTCTGCTTCTCCTCCCAAGAAAGGTCGTTCCATACGCGGTTGCGGCTGCCGTCCCTGAGGGGGATGCCCATCGAGTCGAAGAGTGCCACGCATCCGGAGCCGTTCTCCGTTATCCCGGGTATGACCGGGTCGTTGCAATACTGAAGGAAGTGTATGAGGGGCCGCGTCTCCCTGCCGAAGAGGCGGAGGTCCATCTCCTGGACGACTGTCCCGGCCGCCACAGCTTCGTCGAGGATCCTCCTGTTCAGGCTGACAAGTCTGCAGGCGTCGGCATCTTGGAAATCGCCGCATGCGCCTACGACCGCCAGGTGGGCCATGTCGATGTTGGCGGGGTCTACTCTGCGGGATACCAGGTATGTCATGCCGGCACCGCAAACCTCATAGGAGCCGTCCATGCCGTAGCAATGGGGGTTGATGTGGTGGATCACGGAGAAGTCATCAAGGTTCATCTGGCCTCTGCGGGTCTTCCTGGCATCGGGCACGTGGTGGTCGGTTATGACGAGACCGTTCCTCTCGAATTCGGACAGGCTGCCACTTCCCAGATCGCATATCCACACCAAGTCCTCGGGAGCGGAGTTCACCATGTCGATAGTATCCTCCGTGATCTTCTTCTCGAAGACCGTGCGGCGTTCCTTCCCCAGGCGGTCCACGGTGGAAGAAGCTATCGAGCCAGCAGTGATGCCGTCCGCATCTATGTGAGAAACCACGAGCACACTGTTCGCACGGAGTATCTCCTCGGCGGCATTGCCGATATCCCTATCCATCCTTCTGAGGTCACCATCTGTAGCGGGCATGGTCTGTCACAAGTTTTCTGTATATCTCGTCGGCTATTTTCTCGAGGTTGACCGTATCTGCGCGGTTGTATTCCACGAGCGTGTCCAACGCATCACGGTCGCCTTTGCGGTCCCATCTGTTCCACAGGCGCACAGCCTCTGCGCCGTCCACATCCTTTATTGCTTCGGACCTTTCGAGCCCCAGGCTCTTCTCGAGAGGTTTTAGGCCTCCTCTGTATCCCACTTTCCTGCTGGCGAATCTCAGGTCGTAATGGGGAAGGTCGAGGTCCACCCCGGGGAAGCTGTTGGCAAGCACGGGGACATCGAAGCAGCTGCCATTGAACGTGACCAGGAGCTCCGCGTCGCCTATCGCGGCCTCGAAGGATTCGGCATCGAGGTCCTTTCCATGCACCAATGTGACCGTGTCATCCAGACGGTGGACGGTCAACACCGTGACCAGGGAGTCGCGGCTGAGGCCGTCGGTCTCGATGTCGAGGTATGCCGCATTGCGCTTGAAGCGGTCGTAAAGCCTCCAATGCTCTCCCTTCGGAAGCATATCTCCCAACGACGCTACTTCTCCCTCATCCAATAATTCGGAAGCCTGGGACACTATCGTGTCGCACTTCTCCTTCAGGCTCTTTCCCATGCATGGGAGGCTGTCTGCCGCCAGGAAAGCTTCCCAGTCGCGACAGCCTGCTTCCCATATCGCCTGTTCCTTCTTGGCGCCGACAGAAGGCGCCATCATGAAGGTGTGTGAGATCATCCTGTCTGCATAGCAGGGGCAATAGAAATAGTTCACACCCTGCGTCGGGCATCTCCGTCGGATTGATATCTTCCGGAGGAATCGGGGGATCATGCAGAGCTTGGAGATCCTCCCGGGGATCAAGATAACTAACGACCGCTGCCTGGTCATGGAAAAAGGGCCCACGGTCGTCCTGGGGGATCTGCATCTGGGCTATGAACGTGCACTCGAAGAGGAGGGCCTCTACCTGCCCAGAATAAACAGTTCGTCGATCCGCGAATCGCTCAACAAGATATTGTGCAGGTACGAGCCTAAGACCGTCGTGCTGCTGGGAGACATAAAACATGATTTCAGGCGCTCGCGTTACGAGGCGAGGGCAGAGGTCACATCTGTCATCGAGCTTCTCGCAGATGCAGCGGAAGTCGTCCCTGTCCGCGGCAATCATGACAATTTCCTGCAGAATATAATGTCCGACATGGACCTGATGGCCGTTGATTACGTGGACATGAACGGTTTCAGGCTGGAGCACGGACACGTCGACAGCGGGGTGCGTCCGGTCATCATCGGCCACGAGCATCCATCCGTGAGGATCCCCGGGGTCATGAGCGGCGGTATGAAGCTCCAGTGTTTCGTCCACGCCAAGAAGGACGGGGTCATCGTGCTGCCTCCGTTCTCTCCGATGTCTTCGGGGAACGACCTGGTCCCCGGAGAAGGCTCGGTCATGGCACCCGCACTGAGGTCCGCGGATCATGACGATGCGGACATCTACGGCATCTCAGACCTCGGATTGATGCCGCTGGGCAAGCTCCGGGATGTTCTGGAGCTGAGCATCTGACGCGCTGACGTATATCATCTATATTTTTATGCGCACGTGCGAGGAAATTGCGCGTTGATTAAATAAGATGACTGTGTTCACGCTTGCAAGGAGAATCAAATCATGTCAATGACTCCCAGAGACAGAGTACTTGCAGCAATGAAACACGAATCCCTCGACAGGCCCCCCGTGGCTATCTTTACCCAGGCGGCAACCGTCGGGCAGATGGACAAGACCGGCGCGGCATGGCCCGAGGCCCACAAAGACGCCCAGCTCATGGCGAAACTCGGTGCGGCGCAGGCCGATCTCCTGGGATTCGAGTGCGTAAGGGCACCCTTCTGCCTTACCGCTGAGGCGGAGAGGCTCGGATGCACCGTTCAGGTCACCAAGAAAGATGCGGCCCCTATGATCAAGGCCCACCCCCACAAATTCGACCCCATGACCGGAGAGTACGACACCCCCGAGCTCATGTCCGTCGAGGAATTCATCTCCTCCGGCAGGCCCGCAGTCGCCCTCGAGGCAATGAAGCTCCTGAAGAAGTCCCACGGCGAGAACTACTGCATCGTCGCAGGCAACACAGGTCCCTTCACCCTCGCAGGTCACCTCATCAACACCGAGAACATGGTCTTCGGAATGATGATGGCCCCCGAAGAGGTCGCTAAATGGGTAGAGGCAGTCACCCCTATCGCGAAAGGCTACTCCCAGGCGCTTTCCGATGCAGGCGCAGACGTCATCCAGATGTCCGAGCCCTCGGGATCCACCGACATGCTCGCTCCCGACATGTTCCACGACGCCTCCGGACAGTACGTCGAGAGGTCCCTCGCAGCAGTCAAGGACGCATACACCGTCCTCCACATCTGCGGAGACACCGCGCCCATCCTCACACAGATGGTCGCCACCGGAGTCACCGGTGTCTCTATCGAAGAGAAGGTCAAGCCCGAGAAGGCAGTCGAGCTCGTCGGCGGCAAGACCGTCCTCGTCGGAAACGTCGGATCCGTCAGGCCCCTCTACCAGGGAACCCCCGAGGAATGCGCGGCAGCAGCGAAGCACTGCGTCGAGGTCGGCTTCAATGTCATCTCGTCCGGATGCGGTGTCGCCCCTGCGACTGCAGATGAGAACCTCATCGCAATGGCGAAAGCCGTCAAGGGCTGCTAAACGAAAGTTCACAAACTTTTTACCAAACCCTTTACAGCTTCGGCTTGGTTTTCAGACGACGTTTCCTCCAGATGAGGACCTAACGT
>CAZLEI010000023.1:0-19736 GCA_964558505.1 uncultured Methanomassiliicoccales archaeon
GCTTCAAGGGAGCGGGATGAAGCTCAGCATACAGACCAGATCAGACCTGGTGTTGCGCGACATCGACCTCATAGGGACCTTTCCGGACATCAGGGTCGGGTTCAGCATCAACACCCTCGACGAGACGTTCAGAGAGGACATGGACAGGGCTGTGAGCATAGAACGCAGGATCTCCGCGATGGAGAGGTTTCATGATGCGGGCATACGCACAACTTGTTTCATATCTCCGATATTCCCGGGCATCACCGACGTGCCCGCCATCATCGATAGGGTCAAGGACAAATGCAATCTGATATGGCTGGAGAATCTGAATCTCCGCGGATCGTACAAATCCGTGATCCTCGATTACATCAGCGGGAGATATCCCGAGCTGTCACAGCTTTACGACAGCATATATCGCGGCAATGACCGTTCATATTGGATCGAACTCGATTCGAAGATCCGTTCATATGCCGAAGATAACGGGATGGAGTATGTTCGTGACGACGACAGCATGGATGTGCCATTCGATTCACCACCCATAATCGTGAATTACTTCTATCACGAGGAAGTGAGGCAGTCCACCAAGAAGAATGGCAGACCGCCGTCGCTCTGATATGCGCGCGCATCGACCGAAGGGTCCCGGTATGCGGCATCGCATGGGCCGCTTACCGTCAGAGGCACCGTCAGTCGTACTTGCGGTTGTCCGTCACGTGACAGGCCTTCCCGTCGAAGCGCTGCAGGCTCCCCGGCAGCATGAGCTTCACCGTCGCCTTGATGTTCAGGACCTCTTTGAGCCTGGATGCGAGCTGTGATGACATGCTGTTGAGCACGACCATGTCGTCCGTCAGCGAGTTCTCGTTGAGCTCGCATTCGACGATGAGGTTGTCCATGTAACCTTCGTTGGTGAGTATCAGGTGGTAGAACGTGCTGAGGAACGGCATCTCGCCGATGACGGATTCGATCTGCGACGGGAACACGTTGATGCCGCGTACGACGAGCATGTCGTCGGTCCTTCCGGATAATCTTGCGAGGCGCGGATGGGTCCTCCCGCATTCGCATTTCTCCCATGATAGCGAGCTTATGTCCCCGATCTTGTACCTGATGAGCGGGAAAGCCTCTTTCTTGAGCATGGTGACGACGACCTCTCCCCTCTCGCCTTCGGCGCAGGGTTCGCCGTCCTTGTCCAGTATCTCTATGTAGCAAAGGTCCGCCCATACGTGGACGCCGGCCTGCTCCTCGCATTCCAGGAACATCGGGCCGTAGAATTCGCTCGCCCCGTAGCAGTTGTGCGCACGGATGCCGGTGCGGTCCTGGAGTTTTGCCCTCATGCTCTCTGACCAGGGCTCGCCTCCGCATATGCCGTACTTCAGCTTGGTCTCCTTGCGGATATCTATCCCCTCCTGGTCGCAGATGTCCGCTATGTGGAAGATGTAAGAAGGTGTTCCTGCGATGCACGTGACGGGCAGGTCCTTGAGGAGCTGTATCTGGCGCGCAGTGTTGCCGGTGCTCGTGGGCAGCACGGTGGCCCCCATCTTCTCCGCTCCGTAGTGGACTCCGAGCCCGCCGGTGAACAGTCCGTATCCGTGGCTGTTCTGGATCATGTCCTTCTTGCTCATGCCGAAGGACACCATGCCGCGGGCGAGGGATTCGCTCCAGTTTTCCAGATCGTTCTTGGTGTAGCCGACCACCGTCGGCTTTCCTGTCGTCCCGGAGGATACGTGCACCCTCACAAGGTCGTCGTAAGGTCTGACGAACAGCTTGTCGGGGTAGTTCTCCCTGAGGTCCGCCTTCTTCATGAACGGCATCCTGCGGTAATCATCGAAGGTCTCTATGTCGTCGGGGAGCACGCCGGCGGCGCGCATCCTCTCGTGGATGAAGGGGGACGATGCATACATGTCGTGCACAAGCTTCTTCAAAAGGCTCAGCTGGAGCTTCTCCAGTTCTGCACGTTCCATCGTTTCCATCCTTTTATCCCTGAACTCCATTTTACAGCCTCGTGTATCGTGCTAACAAATAGCACACAATGCTTTTGGTATGCGCGCATCTGATTTATAGGTTCGGAACGACCGGCAGGTGCCCGAAGGGCAATGGAAAATGAGACGGGGCGATGCCCCGTCGATGAAAGGTTTCAGGCTGATCTCAGGAGTTTGATGAGATCCCAAAGGCACAGGATCCAGATCGCCACCGCCAATATGAACGGGAACAGCAGGAACAGCCCTGCCGCCGCACAAATGAAGAACGAGACCAGGATGAGGAATCCCTTCCCCACCTGTCCGAAGCAGATGTGGCCGATGCCTGGGATGAATATCGACAGGAGGACATAGAGCAATCCTGTGGTATCCAGCGGTTTAGAGTTGTTGCATTGGCCGCCGCTCTTGTTCCCTCCGCATGACGACATGATCATCATGTCCTCTCCGCATGACGCACAGAATCTGGCGCCTTCGGGGTTCTCCTTACCGCATTTAGGGCAGAACATAGAATCACCTATCACTGTAGCATTACCGATCCCGCGACCCTGAGCTTCCCGCCTTCCAAGTACATCAGCGTAGCTCTGTCGCCGGGCTTGTGTATGATGTCGGATTCAAGCTCGATCTCCACGGTGGGAGAGCGGAAGTCCGACCCGTTGTCCACGGACTTTATCCTGGCAGGGACCATCTGCATCCAGTGGCCGATGTGGAGGACCATGCCCTCTTTCAGAGGTGCGGTCCAGTATTTGACGAGCGAGGCCTTCCCGGACACGGACCTCGACATCTTGACCGAGGGGTCGGTGGTTATGACGTACCCGCGGTCAAGCTCCTCGGATTCGATGCCTCTGAGCGCAAGGCCCACGTGGTCGCCCTTCACGCCGTCGTCTGCGTCAATGTCGTGCTTCTGGATAGATTTCAGCACGATCTCCTTGTTGATGGGGAGCACCTTCATCTTGTCGTGCTTCTTGAAGTGGCCGTCGATGACGGATCCCAGCACGACGGTGCCCACGCCCTTGACGTTGAAGTGGCTGTCCACCGGGCAGGACCCGCAGCTGCCCTCTCCGGCCTTGCGGCCTTCCTTGCAGGCGATGTCCAGGAGGTCCTCCCTGATCTTCACGGGATCTCCCTCGATGAATCCGTATCCCTCCATGCAGGTTCCTGCCAGCAGCGGTTTGAGCTGTTCGGGCTGGATGTAGTTCTGCAGGATGATCCATCCGTCCTTTATGCCGAACGAATCGACCATGACGATGCTCTCGCCGAGGTGGGCGTCGATGGCGTCCACCACGAAGATGGCGAACTCCGACATGGCCACGGTGTAGAACAGCGACGAGAGTTTGTCGGGGTATTTCGAGGGCTCGATAAGAGTCACCGAATCGGCACCTTTCTTCAGCTCGAAGAAGGTCATGTCGGTGACGGTTCCTTTTTTGCCGACCTGTCCGGCGAAGCCCTGCTTGCCCAGGACGGCTACGTTGAGATTGCCCATCAGATATCCGACTCCTTCATCGTGCTTATGCCTGCCTTGGACAGGGCTTCGATGGCGGCCTTCGGATCATCCACCCTGAGGAAGATGATCGCGCGCCCGTTGTTGGCGTATGCGTACCCGTACTCGATGTTGATACCGGCGGCGCCGAGGACGCTGGCGGTCTCGAATATCGACCCTGGCTTGTCGTTTATGATAACCGCGATGACATCGGTCTTCTTGACCACGATGCCCCTCTTCTTGAGCGCATCGAATGATGCGGCGGGCTCGTCAACTATCGCCCTGAGTATACCGAACTCCACGGACTCGGCGAGGTTGAACGCCTTCATGTTGATGTTGCATTCCCTGAGAACGCCGGCGATCGCCGCCAGGCGTCCCGGTTCGTTGTTGACGAATATTGAAAGCTGTGTGATTATGTTGTCCATCAGAGAACCCTCCTGTCTACTACCCTCTTCGCCTTGCCCTCGAAACGGGGCAGGGCACCCTGCTCTTTGAGCTCCACCATGACAGCGACGTTCAGGTACTTTTTCATTTCCGATTCGATGTGCCTCTTCAGCACCATCATGTCCTCGATCTTGTCGCTGAACGCATCTGCCTTGAGCTCCACCTGGAGGAGCATCGTGTCAAGGTCGCCCTCCCTGTCCACGTAGATCATGTACTGGTCGCCGACCTGGGGGATCCTCATGAGCACGAACTCTATCTGCGAGGGGAACACGTTGATGCCGCGGACGATGAGCATGTCGTCCGTCCTGCCGGAGATCCTCTGTATGCGGGGGGAGGTCCTGCCGCACGGGCACACGTCCTCCATCAGGGTCGTCAGGTCCTTTATGCGGTACCTGATGATAGGCATCGCCTCCTTCTTGAGCATGGTGACGACCATCTCGCCCTTCTGGCCCGGTCCGAGTGATTCTCCTGTCTCGGGATCCAGGATCTCCACGTACATTATGTCGCCTGCTATGTGCATCCCTTTGCGCTCCTCGCATTCGGTGAACATCGGCCCCGCCTGCTCGGATGTGCCGTATATGTCGTAGCAGCGTATCCCCATGCTGGATTCCAGACGGGACCTCATCCCCTCGGTCCACGGCTCAGCGCCGAGGATGGCCTTTTTGAGCTTGGTGTCGCGTCTGAAGTCGATGCCGAGATTGTGCGCCACGGTGTTCATGTGGACCAGGTAGGACGGCGTGCATGCGATGGCGGTCACCCCGAGGTCCTGCATGAGCTCCAGCTGCCTCTCGGTGCTGCCGGTGCTGGACGGCAGCACGGTGGCGCCCACAGCCTCTACGCCATAGTGGAGTCCGAGGCCGCCGGTGAACAGGCCGTAGCCGTATGATACCTGGACGATATCGTCGCTGTTTATCCCGATGGACGTGAGCGATCTGGCCAGGGCTTCCGTCCAGTAGCCGATGTCATTACGGGTGTAGCCGACGAGTGTGGGCTTCCCGGTCGTGCCCGAAGAAACGTGGTATCTGACGACATCTGTCTGCGGAACGGTGAACATGCCGGTCGGATAGTTGTCCCTCAGATCCTGCTTGTACATGAACGGGAGTTTGACGATATCGTCGAGGCTGCTGATATCGGACGGCAGCACGCCCTGCGCCTTCATCCTGTCGTGGTAGAACTTGTTGTTCGTGTACAGATTGTCGACAAGCTTTCTGAGGCTGGTGTATTGGAGCTTTTTGAGCTCGTCCACCGGCATGCATTCGATCTTCTCGTTCCAATACATGGTCACGTCCTTCGGCTGGTCTATCGTATTCCCATATTTATTAAAAGCGCGTGCGGGCCCCAGGATGCCAGATGCAGGCCGTGCCTGTCGGCCGTCGGGAAAAAAATTTAGGCGGATCCGTGCATCCCTTCCCATGGCGCAGATAGACGCGATAATGGAGCACAATAGACGTTTCGTCGCCGAGAAGGGGTATGAGAAGTACATCACCGACAAATACCCTGACAAGAAGCTCGCTGTCGTGACCTGCATGGACACGCGCCTGACGGAGTTGCTCCCTGCCGCGCTCGGTGTCAGGAACGGCGATGCGAAGATAATCAAGAACGCCGGCGGCGTGATCATAAATCCGTTCGGCAGCGTCATCCGCAGCCTCTTGATCTCGATATTCGAACTCGGAGTGAGGGACATCATGATAATCGGACACACCGACTGCGGCGTGCAGCATGTCGATCCGGAGGAGATGATAGGACGTATGCTCGATGCCGGCGTGCCCCAGGACCATATCGATATGATGAGGTACTGCGGCATCGATTTCGATGATTGGCTGAGCGGTTTCGACGACGTGGAATCCTCGGTCAGGGGCTCCGTGCGCATGGTGAGGGAGCACCCGTTGATACCTTCCGACATCAGCGTATGGGGCTATGTGATGGATTCGGTCACCGGGGAACTCGCCCCGGTCGAATGCCCTTCCTTGAAGAAGTGATATAACCAGCCCTGCTGTTATCGGGGCATGGGAATCACCGACGAGACCGCAGATCTGCTGGAGGCCGCAAGGTTCTACGCCGACCGTGTATCGGCGGACATATCGGACAGGCAGAACGATCCCCGCGCCATGTGCTTTTGGAACATCCACAACAGGGTGAAGATGGCCGCGGAGATCCTGGATTTCTACGACCACGCATGGAACGCCGAAGACTTGGACGAGCAGCAGTCCGCCGAGGTCAGCGAGAGGGTGGTCACGGTGACCAAGGATATGTTCGTGGGTGTCGTCTCGGCGATCGAGAAGACGGCGAAAGAGGCCGTGGGGATATACCCGGCATCCGGATTGAAGGAGAAGTCCCTGGAGAACAGGAACTACCTGTACCTGAGGAACATCATCGAGGCATCCCGTTCCCTTGGATACATCGGGGCTTCCGAATTCGGCGAATGGGAGGACATACTCGTGATGAGGAACCTCGCCGCCCATAACAACTCCGTGGCTGACAGGTCCAAGGTGTACGTGATCGGAGAGATAACGATCTCGATGAGGCCAGGAAGGATGATGAAAGGGCCGATGGACACATTCATCGTCCTGACCGCCCGCATACTCGAACTGTTCTATGCCTGGCTCACCATGATGGACGGGAAGTTCGGACCGGAGAGGAGGAGGAACCGTGCGGGTGCCGGACCAGCCTGAATGCTGGGATGGGCTATACCGTTCCCAGGGACGTCAGTGGCGCGGGGTGTCCAGGCTCCCCGACCTCCCGATACCCGAGGAAGGGCGCGTGCTGGACCTGGGATGCGGCAACGGGAAGACCTCTGCCGCCCTGATGGAGCGCGGATACCGTGTCACCGTTGCCGATTTCTCGAAAGAAGCGGTCTCGGCCTGCGCGTGCCAGATGAAGGGGCCAGTGGATGCCGTAGTATGCGATTGCGAGGATCTTCCGTTCCGCGACGGGTCATTCGATGCGGTCGTCATGGTTCATCTCCTGGATCACCTGGGCGATCCCGGCGTCCGGAGGACGGCTGCCGAGGTGTTCCGCGTCCTGAGGCCGGGCGGGGTCGTGTTCGTAAGGTCGTTCTCGTCCGCCGACATGCGCGTCGGGGATGCCGGAGGGGAGATCAGGGGGAACGGCGTTTTCTATCGTTATTACGATGAAGGGGACATACCTGCCCTTTTCGAGGGTTTCGAAGTCATATCCGACGAGGTGGTGAAGGAGGAGACGCGCTTCGGCACCGTACGTGCCAGGGTGGAATGCCTCCTGCGCAGGAACGGCAACACTTTTTAATGCGGATGCGCAATGCACTTCTATGAAATGCCCGAAATGCGGAGAGGACAACCCCGAAGGGACCCTGTTTTGCGAGAAATGCGACTGGAGATTGGATCAGAAGTTCGTCAAGAAGATAGGATTCCCTCCGATATTCCTGACCAGCGGTGCCGCGGTCCTCGGTCTGCTCTCCATCGTAGCGTACTTCGCGCATGCGGGGGCGGGAGCGATAGTCTTCGGTATCATCGGAATGGTCCTCGGCGGTTATTCGTTCACGCTCGCCAGGTTCAACAGCGACGGATCCTACAAGACCGTCGGCGTACTGCTCGGTGCGGTCGGCATATTCGCTTCGATAATCGGATTCCTCTTCGGGCTCCAGACACTTCTCTGAAGGTGCCCCTGTTGGCGGTCTACAAGGGAAAGTACATCCTCCAGGGCCTGAAGGAGATCACACCCGAGATGGAGAGGGACCTGGACCTCGCGTATTCAGTGTGCGAGAGGATGCATGAGGAATCCCCGTGCGAGATGTGCGGCAGATGCTGCCATCAGCCGTTCATAACCGTCAGGGACGAGGAGATCGACAGGGTGTCATCCGCCGCGGGCATAGACCTGTATACATTCATGACGAAGTACCTACGCAGATCCGGCGACGGCCGCTGGCTTTTCGCGCACACCGACCCATGCGCCTTCCTCGGGAAGGACAACAGATGCACGATCTGGAAGGGCAGGCCGGAGGTCTGCAGGGAATTCCCGTACCTGGTGTCCATGTTCATGAGCCGCGTGTACCTGGCGATAATAACGCCAGGGCACGATATCCTGGATGACCTGGATTACATGGACGATTCCTGGCCGTGCACCCCAATGATCAAATCCCGGATATCCGGGATGGTGGACAGCGCCCGCGAGGAGCGGGCGCGGTCATTGAAAGAACGATTCAGTTACCCGACAGGTGCTCCTTGAGGGCGTTGATGTACAGGGCGGGGTGGATTATGTGGCCGGTGTCAGGTATCCTGTATTTCTTGCATCCGGGTATGAGGTCCGCTATCTGGTCGCCCATCAGCGGTTCGACCATGATATCGGACAGGCCGTGTATCTCAAGGGTAGGGGCGGTTATGGCCTTCAACGAGTCCCTCGTGTCGAACGAGTCGAGTGCGGCCATCTGATCTTTCAGACCGGACAGGGTGGCGCCGTGGGATACGCGGACGGGCTTCCCATCCCTCTCTTTCTTGGAGAAATAGTTCTCCGTGAAGCAGAACGCGTTCACCATCTCGCCAAGGCGGTCGATGTCCGCGCCCTCCGATACGGCGCCGATCATGTTGTTCATCATGTAGCTCGACCGCGCTGGTCTGTACATGTACGCAGAGATCAGAGTCAGGGTGCGGACCCTCTCCGGATATCTCAGCGCGAACAGCTGTGCGATGTGCCCGCCCATCGACCATCCTACGATGTGGGCCTTGAATATGCCGAGGTGGTCGAGCAACGCCCTGATGTCGTCGCTCATATCCTCGCCGGTGAACGGACCGCAGTATGTCGTCTTACCCGCGCCGCGGTTGTCTATCGTTATGACCTTGTAGCTGTCGGACAGCAAAGGCACCATGGAATTCCAGAATGAAATGTCTCCGCCGAATCCCGTGATGAGGACGACCGGGTCTCCCGTCCCATCTATGGAGTAATTCATGCGAATCCCGTTGATATCCGTTATCGTCATGGATTATCCGATAAGGAAGTAGGATAAAAAGATGACTTAGACGACCATCGCAACTGATGTTCGCTGGCTGTCCGGACGAAAATACTTATGTCATGTGCGAGGTCTCACCGCTATACGGTGCTTCGGCGCCTTGGTGATGTAAATGAAAGTAGTAGCATTCAACTGCAGCCCCCGCAAAGACGGCAACACCGCGCACATGATCAAGACCGTCCTCTCCAAACTGGAGGCGGAGGGCATCGAGACCGAGTTCGTCCAGGTGGGCGGGACCGACATACGCGGATGCAGGGCATGCATGGCATGCTCCAAGAACAAGGACATGAAGTGCATCCTGCCCGATGACGGGCTGAATTCTTATGTGGAGAAGATGGCGGAGGCGGACGGCATCATCATCGGATCCCCCACGTATTTCGCCGATCTCACCGCAGAGGCGAAAGCGCTCATAGACCGCGGAGGATACGTCCTCAGGTCCAACGGGAACCCCCTCAGGCGCAAGGTGGGTGTGGCGGTCGTCGCAGTCAGGCGCGCCGGCGGCATCCACGTGTTCGACAGCATCAATCACTTCTTCTCGATAAACGAGATGGTGGTCCCCAGTTCCTCGTATTGGAACGTCAGCCTTGCCAGGGTCCCCGGTGATTACGAGAACGACGCCGAGGGCGTGAAGACCATGGAGACGCTTGGCGATAACATGGCCTGGCTGATGAAGAAGCTGAACTGATCAGTAGATCTCGAGGCGGAACTCCATCGTCTCCCCTCCGATGACCGTTATGCTCCCGGTGAACGCCGAGGTCAGGGATTCGCCGCCGTCGCCGACGGACGCGTCCTTCCCATTCAGACCGAAGGTCATCAGGTAGCCGACGGGCACCATGGCATCCAGGGCATCGGAGACGTAATCCATTATGCTCCCTTTACCGGTCCGGATGTACCCGGACACCAGGTCGGGGAGGGTGACGACATCCGTGTCCTCGGTATCATGCACATCGCATAGTGAAAGCTTCACGGACATCAGCGTGTGGCAGGTCTCTTCCGCGTACGGAGATCCCTGATCCTCTGCCGGGGGTGTTCCGGTGAATAGCACGCCTGCCACTATCGATAGGACAGCAAGGAAGATCACGGCATCCACCATCGCCGCCATGCCCTTGCGGTTCAGGTCCATGTCTCCACCTCGTATTTGCAGAGGACCGCCCTGCCGTCGTCGGACCCGATGATGGCGGTGCCGACCTTGCATTCCCTCAAACCTTCGCATTCTCCATCGGAGATCACGAATTCCCCATCCATTATGCCGCCCACGGCAGAAACTGTCAGTCTGATGCCGCAGATCCCTTCGGGGACCGACGGTCCCTCGTCGCCGGTCCAAGCTATCTTCCCGTCCACGATCCCCAGGCCGTCGAATGTATCGATGTCCACGTCGACGGACGGGACATCCTCGGATGCGCTGTTGAGTGCGAGCAGGCCCATGAAACCGGTGAGTGCGACGGTCACCACCATGGCGGCCAGTATCGCCTCCATGAACCCCGCCTCGCCTTTCCTGTCTAGATGCATGATGCATCACACGCAGGGAGGGGGTATATCGGCGGGATGCTACAGTTAAGCTTCAGACGCCGCGCATGTAATGGCCGTTGGTGGAGGCGCCGCACATCTCGGTGATCTTGGGCTTCTTGGACACGTCCCTGTCGGCATATGCCGGTGCAACGATCTTTGCCAATGATGCGGGGCGTCTCCTCAGGTCGATCCCGATGGAATCGGCGCCCATGGCATCGATCTCGCCGAGACGGTCCAAGAGGACCAGGTCCGCAGAATTCAGGATGTGGGACAGTCCGAACTCGTCCCTGTATATCGGGAATGTGTAATCCTTCTCATCGGTGACGGTGCGGCTGGTCATCCCCGGGTCGCGGGTGACGGCGAGCTCTATGCGCCCGAACGCCATGACCTCCATGTTCCCGCGGTATGATGCCAGCAGACCGCGGAGCTCGCCTTTGGAGAGCTCGACGGAAGCCGTGACCTGTTTCACCGGAAGGGGGAACCAGGGATTGAACGCATTGCAGAAGTAGCTCCCGTAGACCGTGTTCGCGCGATTGGCCTGGTACTGGCCCGGGCCGTGGACCATCACGGGGCGGCCGTCGCCTGGGGCGAGGTCGTCGACTGTGATGCGGGGGAGGTTCGTCACGCATTCGACGCCGGCGGCATCGCAGGCCTCTTGGGCATCCTGGAGTTTGGAACCGTAGTCGAAGTAGACGCGGTCTGCGAAGGGAAGAACCTCATCCAGCACCTTCCCGGAGCTCACATAGAACGAAAGTTCCGGATGCCCTCTGTTACGGTCGGCGACCGCGCGCTTCATGAACACCGGGCGCCTGAACGTGTTCCCGTTCAGACGCGGGGCGTGGCCGATGAGATTCTTCACGGTATCTATGCGAGGGTCGTACGTCCTGTACACTTCGTACGTGCCGTCTTTGATGGGGAAAGGAGAAACTGCGTTGCATCCTTCTCCGATCTTGAACCCGCCGATCTTCTTGTCGCCGGAGAAGACGGAGATGCCGTCGTTGATGTTCAGTCCTAGGCCATCGGTATCGAATCTACGGTCCTTTATGTCGACGCGGCCGATGAAATACCCGCGGTTGTCGGGGTAGGTGGATTGCACCGGGGACACGATGCCGCCGAGGTACCCGTCGCATATGCCGCGGTTGAACACTGTTTTCAACAGGTCCGAGGTCTCCTTCATCTCCTCCGGGTCCCCGTGGTCCCTGGCGAGCACATAGGTCTTGGTCGAAAGGTAAGCGTACGCAGGGCTCCTCATCCTGCCCTCGATCTTCACGGAGGTTATCCCCATGTCTGACAGGGCGTCCATGTATCCAACGCCGTATATGTCGCCGGTGCTGAAGAGATAGCCCTCGCCTTCAGCGCACCTGTATCTCTTCCTGCAGGGCTGGGCGCATTCGCCGCGGTTGCCGCTCCTGGCACCCAGGAGGCTGGAGAACAGGCATCCCCCGGACATCCAGTAGCAGAGTGCCCCTTGTATGAAAACCTCGGTCTCCACGGGCGAGTCCTTCACGACCGTCCGGATCTCGTCAAGGGTCAGTTCCCTGGCGAGGATCGCCCGGTCTATCCCGTTCTCGGCGCACCATTCGAGCCCTTTGCGGGAATGGATGCCCATCTGAGTGGACGCATGTATGGCTATATCGATGGATTTGATATGCTTCAGCAGGCCAAGGTCCTGTATGATGACGGCGTCCGCACCGATGTCCCTGAGGAACTTGACGAAGCTGACAGCCTCCTCCATCTCGGAATCCTTTATGAGGGTGTTCACGGTGACGTTCACCTTGACGCCGTTGTCATGGGCAAGATCGACCGCGCCCTCCAGTTGTCCATCGTCGAAATTATCTGCGAAAGCTCTCGCTCCGAACGATTTGCCTCCCAAATAAACAGCATCGCATCCTGCTTTGATCGAGGCGATCAGTCCTTCGGGCGAGCCTGCGGGCGAGAGTATCTCCATGGGCAGACGATAATCCCGCCCGTATATAAGCAGGAGAGTTGGGTTAGCATCATTGTAGCCTCCGCTTTATATTCGAACACTGCGGGGTCCTGAATACCATGAAGATCGACCTCAGCTTCAGGAAGGATTGCGACTACAGGGACAGGGCGACCATGGACGGGGACATGCTCCAGATAGATTGCGTCGGGTGCCCGAGATGCCCGGACATGGGGGCCCCGGACTGCATAAGGTGCATCTCGCGCGCCATCGCCGACCACGGGAATCCGGAAAGGATCTCCCTCAGGACCATGCGGGACCTGGAATACTCCGGCAGAGCGGTGGGGTTCCTTAACGAGATGGCGGCGTTGGACAGGATGGCGTCCGCCGTGGACCCCGGGTCCAAAGGCCCCCATTGCAGGAACTGCGAACACTCGTGCGTGAGGATATTCGGCATTGCTTGGGGAAGCTTCCCGCGTCCGGATTTCTACGCCGCCCGTTCAGTGCTCAAGGAATTCACGCCTCCGCGTCCCGAATGCAGCTCGTGCGTCCAGAAGACGTACAGGACATTGGATCAGGCGGAGCTCGGGTTCGAGAATGTGAGCGATAGGGCCTCGAAGGCCGTCAACGGCATCATGGGGGCATGACGGATGCCCAAGGTCATAGACGAAACCGACCGCGGCGGTGCGGACGTCCTGTGGATAACCGATTATTCCGACGATCAGAAAGACCCGATGCCCGTCTACACGGAGCATATAGTCCTGAAGAAGCGCATCCCGAAGGCAGCTCCCATCGCACCGACAGCAGACAGGCAGGAGCCCATCCGCATGGAACCGCAGGTCTTCGGGGATAGGCCTCCGGTCCGCACGGAACCGCCGCCCGTCGAGAAGAGACCTCCAGTGCACAGAGAACCGGTGGAGCCGAGGGGCCGCGATGAGGAGCCGCCCGCACGTCCGCGTTCCCGCGAGCAGGCACTCCAGTTCCACGACAGCATCGGCCGCATGGCCTCCGAGGTCTGCAGGAGCAAACCATCATATGCTGACTGCTGGCTGGTCGGAACGCCCGAGAGCCTCGAATCCCCGGTGAGCTACGACATGCCCTTCGGTCACGTGATCATAGGCAGAGCGGCGGACGGGGAGACGGAATACAATCTGACGCCGTTCGAGTACACGTACAGCGATTCTCTCAATGCAGTTGTGTCAAAGACGATCGGCGGCGTTCGCAACATATACCGCAGATCCGGCGGCAGGATGGACAGGCACAGCATAGTCAGCACGGCCAAGGGCGTGCTCATGGATTCCTCCGACACCCTGGAAGCGGTCATCGGGTCCGAAGCGTCCGCGGTCGACAAGGTCATCTGCGAGATGGCGGAGGTCGTCTACAGGTACACCGTCGGACTGGGCGTCTTCGAGGTACTCCTGGCGGATCCGAAGCTGGAGGACATCTACATAGACGCCCCCTGCGACAGGAACCGCATCCACGTGACGATGAACGGGCTCACCGGAGCCAATTCCCATCTGAGGTGCAGGACGAACCTGATGGTGAACAGGCGGGAGGTCCAGAATCTGATCGGGGTCCTCAAAAGGGATTCCGGGCTGCCGTTCTGTCAATCCAACCCGATCCTCGAGACGGACATGAAGATGCACGATGCAAGGGCGACCGTCGTCGGTTATCCGATGAGTCCCAACGGAGATGCAGTTGCGATAAGGAAGCATTCCGTGAGGCCGTGGACCCTTGCGAGGCTGATAGCGAACGGGACCCTCGATGCGGAGACGGCGGGTCTTCTGTCATTCCTGGTGGACAACCGCTCCACATTCCTGATATGCGGTGCCAGGGGCGCAGGTAAGAGCTCCCTCCTTTCTGCCATGATGTTCGAGTTCCCCGTGTCGCAGAGGATATTGACGATAGAGGACACGATCGAACTGCCGGGCGAGAAGATGAGGCGCATGGGCTACAAGGTGCAGTCGATGCTCATCGACGACCGTAGGAACGGTGACAGCCAGAAGAGAGCGGACGAGGCCCTCAGGGTCTCTCTCAGGATGGGTGAATCCGCCATCGTCCTCGGCGAGGTCAGAGGCGAAGAGGCGAAGACGCTCTACCAGAGCATGAGGACCGGAAGGGCGGGGAGCTCCATCATGGGCACGATCCACGGGGATTCTGCCAGGACGGTCTATGAACGCGTCATACACGACATGCAGATCGCCCCCGAGGCGTTCATGGCCACGGATGTGCTGGTTACCCTCGGCACCAAGAAGGACAGAGGGAACGGGAGCCAGGTCAGAGGGGTTAACGAGATCGTCGCCACCGCCGACAGGACCGGCGAGTTCATAGACATCTCCGGGCCGGGCAAGGTGTTCCTCTCCCCTGTGATGAGGCGCATACAGGCACTCACCGGGTTAAGCAGGGCGGATATCCAGGATGAGATCACGGTCAGAGGGGAGCTCAGGCGCTTCCTCGCATCGATGGGCGACAAGTACGGCGACGAGTACTGCGGACCGGAATGGATATGCTTGGCCAATGAGCATGTGGCGAGGGAGGCCCAGGCAGGCAACACACATCCGGGCAGGGTGGTCGAATCATTCCGCAGGAAGTTCGCAAGGTCCAGCGGGATGGAGGTGTGAACATGGACCTGAAGACCATGCTGCGCGGGAAGACATCCCCGGAGATGCTGATGAACGAATCTCCGTCCGTCATCGGCATGATGTGCGCCACCATCGGTTCCGGCGGATCCTTGGACACTGCGGTCAGGGATGTGGCCGCCAACGGCCCTGCAGGCCTGTCGGCCAGGTTCAGGTCGGTCGTCACGGATGCCGACTGCAGGGTGTGCCCCGACATCAAAGATGGCATGGAGGCGATGCTGTCCTCGCTGGATGCGAAGATGAAGCCGTTCTCCAGCGCCGTACGCATGCTGATGGCAGCATCCGATTCGATCGACGCCGTCGAGAGGGCAAGGATGACCAAGGATGCGAACGATATAGCATTGCGCGGATTGAAGGAGATGGGAGAGGCATACAGCTCATCGCTGAACACTCCCTGCATGCTGGTGTTCGGCCTTGGAATCATGGTGCCGATGATCCTCATGTCCGTGCTCCCGATGCTCAACATGGGCGGGCTCTTCGGCATGTCATCGATCGATCCCATGTGGATCACGTTGATAACGCTGGTCGGAGTGCCCGCCGCCGTTGCGGCGGTCATCGTCTCGCTCAAGGGGAGGAACCCTTTCCTCGACCTTTCCTCCAAGGACGGGGGGTTCGGTTGCGCACTCCCGCTCGTGATCGCCGTCCCCGCCGGATTCTCCGTGTGGATGTTGCTCGACGACCCGTTCCTGGCCATAGTGGCCGGTGTCTGTGCGGGAGGCGCGGCGACGTTCGCCTCCATGTTCCCGCATATGAAGAGGGAAGGCGAGAGGATCAAGAGCGAAGCGGCATTGAAGGACTGCGTGTTCGAACTGGGCAACAGATTGGTATCGGGATCGAATTTCGAGACCGCCGCCGTCGCGGCAGTGGCATCCAGGAAGGAGTGCGCATCCTTGGCGGATTCGCTCGGAAGAGAGCTTTCCGTGTGCAGGGGAGACGAGGTGGCCGCGATAAACGCGGCCATGGGCGGATGTTCGCCGAGGGTCGCCGGAATGTTCTGCGACGTGCGCAATGCCGCGGACAAGGACATGAGGGATGCCGGACGTCTGGCGATATCCGTGGGACGTCAGCTTCAGGATCAGGAGAGCGTTAGGAAGGATATAGGGAACAAACTGAAGTCTATGCTGGACATGATGTCGGGAACCGCGATGTTCTTCGCACCGCTGGTGCTCGGACTGTCGGTGGCCATGCTGGGGCCGCTGTCATCAGTCGCCGCGGGCATAGATCCCACGGGAACGACGCTGACATTGACCGTGTACCTCGTCGAGCTGTGCGCGTTGATGTCAGTGCTGACGACGTACTTGGCGGGCAACACCGGCATAAGGAACGCTGTGTACAGATTCAGTCTGATGGCGCCTCTGTCCATGGCGGTGTTCGCCGCTTGTACCCTGATATCGTTCTGAGGCGTTCGATTGAATCTTCCGGGATTTGGCGACGAAGCACTTGAGGCCGTCGCGGACGGTCTTGAGTCTGGATATCTCCTCATCGACCATGTCCGTTATGCGGCTGTAGGTCTCTTCGACAGTCCCGGCAAGTCTTATTTTTTCAGAGGGGCGCCCCCTCTTTCCTGTCTTCACATATTCTTTTCTGATGAGGCCCGCGTTCTCGAGCCGCGTCAGCTCCTGACTCACCGAGGATTGCTTCTTCCCGGTGGCGGCGATGATCTCATTGGCCGTTGTGTCGCCTCTAAGCGAGATGTATGCGAGTATCGTGGATTCACGTTCCGTGAGTCCCGATCCGTTGAAGAGATCGATGAGGTTGTTCAGATCGTAGCTGTTGACTTCTCCGAATTCGGCATAAAACCCGTTGATATCGCCACTGGCCTCATACATGTCGGCTGTATCTGATGCGATTTTCATTTCTATCTGCCTCCTCTGCGGCCCGGCAGCCGCTAGCTCCCATCTTTACAATATATTCATCCACCCATGTATATAATTATCCACATTTGGATGGTTTTGCATCCCGCAAAGGGGCGTCACGGCCTAGTTATATCTGCACGGCCATATGGTGCCATGGACGAGGATTCCCCGGTGAAGTTCATACTTGCCGTCGCAACTGCCCTGTTGGCACTGACAGTCGTCTCTCCGTTCCTCGTGCAGGCCGGGTCGCTGGTGGCGTTGGACGGCAGTCCGGGATACGTGGACCATATGGACCTGTGGTCCTCCATCGATCCCGTTGCGGGGTTCGTCTACCTGATGGGGGATGTTTTCTGCCATCAGGATGCCGCGCGCACATCCTTCCTCAACGGGAACGAGATGGCGATCTGCATCAGGGACCTCGGGGTCCTCGTCGGACTGGTCGCGGGGATGATCGGCGTCTTGAAGTGGGAACGGCTCCTGGCCATAAGGTCCAGGTCGATCGTCCCGGGGGTGATGCTGATGGTGCCTCTCTTCGTGGACTGGACCCTGCAGTTCGCCACATCTGCCAATTTCTGGCCGACAAGGTTGCTGACCGGAATGCTGTTCGGCATCGGCGCCGCCCTGATCGCCAGGAGCTTCTTCGACAGCGTGTTCCTGGAAGCTGCGGTGGAGAAGAAGCGAGGGGGCAAGAGCTGGAGTCTTGACGCGTGCCTGTCCTAAAGATTATTTTGAGGAGCACAGTCATCTCCGGTGCAATAACGGAACAGGACTTACTCGCTACCCGCCTCGGAACACCATCTGCATTTTTGGTTCTTAAAACAGTCGGACACGATAACGTGCCTAACGTGGCAGATGTAAAAAGCTATTTAAAGAATAAGACCATCGGCATCATTGCATAAGTCAATCGACTAGTGCCTTTTCACTATCGTTGATTTTAGAAGGAATTCACATGGAAATGGCAGCAGATGACGTTCTTAAAACAGGTACGACCACGATCGGCATAAAATACAAAGGGGGTGTCATCATGGCTTCCGAGCGCAGGGCTACCATGGGCAACCTTGTAGCACACAGCCACGTCCAGAAGGTCTACAGGATATCCGATAACATCGGCATGACCATTGCCGGCGTGGTCGGGGATGCGCAGCTCATGGTCAGGTACCTCCAGAGCGAGGTTTCGCTTTACAACATAAAGATGGGCACCAAGATGTCCGTGACAGCTGCCGCGACACTCGTGTCCAACGTCATCCGCCAGGGATTCTACCTCGGGCTCATCGTCGGAGGCTATGACAACAAAGGCGGTCATGTGTTCAGCATCGACAACGCAGGCGGTTACATCGAGGACAACATGATGTCCGTCGGATCCGGCTCCGTGTTTGCACTGGGCGCCCTCGAGGCTGGTTACAAGCCCGACATGTCCGAGGACGAGGCTGTGGACCTCGTCGTCACCGCGCTCAACTCCGCGGTCAAGAGGGATGCGTACAGCGGCGACGGCATGCTCGTCTCCGTCATCGACGAGAAAGGCTACAGGGAGGTTCCTGAAGAGGACATCAGGACCCGCCTCGCCGCACTCGGGTACAAGTACCCCAACTGATACTTTCAACAAACCGTTTACAAAACCAATTTTTTACAATACCGGTTTTAACACAGGTCCAAGTAGGTTTCGAAATGAACGCAGAAAGGCTATTCGACAACATCAGAGAAGAGGTCAGGAGACTGGTCCCGTCTGACAATCAAATCTCATCGATAGAGTTCGAGGGGCCCCTTGTGGTCATCTACACGAACGAGTACGAGAAGTACTCGATGAACGACACGATCGCACGCACCGTCGCACAGGGCATTAGGAGGAGGGTCGACATCAGGCCGGACCCGTCCATGCTGGGATCCACCGACGACGTGGAGGCCAAGATCCGTGAGATGATACCCGAGGATGCGGGGATAAACGACATCTATTTCAACGACGACACCGGGGAGGCGATGATCGAGGCCATCAACCCGGGCGCGGTCATCGGCAAAGAGGGGCAGCTCCTCAACGAGATCAAGACCGAGTCCGGATGGAATGTCAAGGTCGTCCGTGCACCGCCCATACCTTCGAAGACCGTCTCCGACGTCAGGGGGTACATCAGGGCGAACATGGACGACAGGCACGACATGTTGAAACGCGTCGCACTAAAGATCGCCAGGCCCACGCTCGACGGAGAGCAGTGGGTCAGGATGACCTCCATGGGCGGATTCAGGCAGGTCGGAAGGTCGGCCGCCCTGCTGACCACCAGAGAGAGCAAGATCCTCATCGACTGCGGCCTGGACCCCGGGTCGGATTCGACACCTTATTTCGCGATCCCGGAGGTGCAGCCCCTGAAGGACATCGATGCCGTGGTCATCACCCATGCCCACCTGGATCACTGCGGAACACTTCCCGCGCTCTTCAAATACGGTTATGACGGCCCTGTCTACTGCACCGCGCCGACAAGGGACCTCATGGCCCTCCTGCAGCTCGACAACATCAAGCTCGGATTCGGCGAGGCGAAGAAGCAATACTACGAGGCGCAGCATGTCAGGAAGGAGATCCTTCACACGATCACGCTGAAGTACAACGAGACCACGGATATCGCACCCGATGTCAGGCTCACATTCCACAACGCAGGCCACATCCTCGGCTCTGCCATCGCGCATTTCCACATCGGCGACGGGCTCCACAATGTGGCGTTCACCGGCGATACCAAGTTCGAGAAGACCTGGCTTTTCAACCCGGCCACCAACAAGTTCCCCAGGCTGGAGACCCTGGTCATCGAGTCCACCTACGGTGGGCACAACGATTTCCAACCGTCCAGGGCCGATGCGTCCAAAGAGATGCGCGACCTGCTCGTCCAGGCCACCGAGAACGGCGGCAAGGTGCTCATCCCCGTCTTCGCCGTGGGAAGGTCCCAGGAGGTCATGCTCGTCATCGAGGAGCTGAT
>CAZLEI010000024.1:0-18762 GCA_964558505.1 uncultured Methanomassiliicoccales archaeon
AAAGACATAGGTCGCACATCCACTTTCTGAATATTTATATTCTCTCACCGTACCAAATAGCCACACACCGAAAAACGGGCTCGGTCCGCCTGCCCTTCCCTTCTTTGCTTCCCTGTTTCACCGACTGTCCCGTTATATTAGATTATAAATAGTAAGGCATCATCACGATCAGAAAGGGAGAATACGACATGGCAGTCGAGTTCAAATACGAAGTCGTGGAGAAGATCGCGGTCCTCTCCGAATCATCGAAAGGCTGGACGAAAGAGCTCAATCTCATCAAGTGGAACGACAGGGACCCCAAGTACGACATAAGGGAATGGTCCCCCGACGGAAGCAAGATGGGCAAGGGCATAACGCTCTCCGACGAAGAGGTCTCCATGCTGAAGAGGGCCCTGGATCAGAGGGACATCTGATGTCAGGGCGGGGCATCGTCCCCGCCCCAACCATTTCCATAACGAATGTGATATTTTGCCCGTCGCAAGACTGGATTACTTGGAACATTTCCTCTCGGACACGGACTTCGTCATGTCCGGGCGCAGGGGCGCCATCTCCGACGACAAATGGCTCGTCAACAACTACGACCCGGAATTCGCCGGCATCGTCATAAAGTACCTCCGCTGCGACGACGAGCGCGTGCGCAGGGAGACCGTCATGCTGCTCGGCGAGGTGCGCGAACGCGCAGCCCTCGACGAGGTCCGCAGGATGCGCACGGAGGACAAGGAGAAGGTCCGCATGGCCTGTCTGGGATATCTTGCCTCGGTGCAGGAGGCCGATACCGCCGTGCCGGACCTCATGGACATCCTGGAGCACAAGCGCGGGAAGGAGTTCTCCGCGGCCGCAGTCAGGATGCGCGCGGTCGCCCGCGCCGAGGACGTCCCCCGCCTCAGGAGGATCTACGGGCAGGTCGAGGACGGCATGCGCTCGGAGATCAGGGAAGTGCTCGACGCCGTGGTCAAGAGGAACCCCGAGATGGCGCCGAAGCGCGATCTGATCCTCTCGGTCCCCGTCTACCCGGACGAGGCCGCCTTCGACCGTTTCCTGACCAAGAGCACGGACTACCTCGACGTCAGGTACCGCCGCAGTGTGCTCCCCCTTTCCGTCATGGGCAGGGAGACCTACAACAACGTCGCGCGGGCCATGCGGAGCATGCGCATACGCCTGTACAACGAGTATGACAACCTGCAGCTGTACGACATGGACAAGAAGGACCGCAGCGAAGAGCTCGCCGCTATGATCGCGTGGGCGTCCGCGGACCTCGCCAAGAAGAAGGTCGACGGCGATTCTCACGGGAAGGACGATCACAGATGCCCCCGGTGCGGGGAGCTCATGGTCTCCTACAAGGGCCTTTGGTCCTGCACGAGATGCGGCAGCCCCGAATGACGTCCGTCCCGGCTGGGCGTTGGATGCAAGCCTTTATAAACCCCTTGCGGATAGGTGGGATTAGGCATTCATAGTATCGTCCTGCACCGTTAGCAATTAATGTGAGTAAGGGGAATATAGAGAATACCGAAAAGAGGAATAAAAATGGCTTACGGACAAGGAAGCGGAAACGGCGGCAGGAGCAACTACAGGGACAGGGACGCCCCCAGGGAATTCTTCAAGGCAACCTGCTCTGACTGCGGTGCAGAGTGCGAAGTGCCCTTCAAACCCACCCAGGGACGCCCCGTTTACTGCAGGGACTGCTTCAAGAAGCACTCGCCCCCCAGAGACGACACCAGGCGCAGGTACTAAACCTGAACCTACGTTCTCAAAAACTATTTCCCCTAACCCTTTACTTTTGCGATACCGGTTGCATCGTTGCACCATGTTGTTTCGGATCGGTTCGATCTCGCTGTGATGAACATATCGACAGCCGATGCTCGTCATGCACGGCCATCCTGCCGTAGCTTGGAAAATTACCGCCCGGCGAAAGACCGCCGGGCTGTGTAAAAAAAGGATTATGCGATCTTCTGACCGGCGGTCGGACCGGCGCTCTCGTCGAAGACGGAGCAGACGTCGAACACCCACACGGCGTTCGCATGGAGTTTCATGGCGGCGAGCTTCGCATTCATGCCGTCGAGCATCGGACCGCTCGACTCGCGGCTCTTCACCTTGCCATGGATCTCGTAGGCCTTCATGCCTGCGCAGACCATGATCGCGATCTTGCTGTTCTCCTTCATGTTGGAGGCCGAGACCTTCATGAGGATCTCGCCCACGACGACCACATCGGGCTTGGGGGCCACGATGGAACCGCAGACGATAGCATGAGGGCGCCCGTCGGCGGATGCCGTCACAAGCGTCTTGACGGCTTCAGGGCGGTTCATAAGCTCCAATACATCTTTGGGTATCATTACCATTTCAATGCACCACTGAATAATATCAGAGTATTGGCCCTATATAAATTAGGGTCCTGCAGCATCCCGTGTCGGATGCGGGCACGCAGAAAGATGCAGACCCTTCTTCGAAACATCCGCGCGGCGAAGTTCCCGCGCGCTCCGTCAGATGACCTGGGCTGAATGACGCCCGCAGCGGGGCGGATTGGAAAAGAACATGCGCCCGGAGGCGCAGGGCTCATTCGTCCTTGGGTTTCTTGTTCCACATGTTGTATGCCGCGAGGCAGATGAAGTAGATCCCCATGCACGCGAAGAGCGCGACGAAATCGATGATGTTGACATCCATGCTATCCCGTATCCTGCATCCGTATTTATGGGTTGGCCGACCTTCCCTCGCAGGGGCAGACCCTCTTCAGATGCTGGACCACCATCTTCATCTCGCCGTCCCTGTAGACCGGGATGGATGTGCACATGTAATTCTCCTTCAGAGCGGGGAACGACCGCAGGGACTTGCTCTTGACCGGGGCGCCGGCCATGTGCGCCACCGCGCAGTCCTCGCAACAGCAGGACCTGCCGAGTATCCTGTAGCACTTCTTCCCCATGACCTCCGACAGCCCCATGCCCAACTCCTTCAATCCGGCACGGTTGATCCACACGACGGTGTGGTTCGAGTCGTGGATTATGATTATGTCGTCGATCTCGTCGAGAATTATATTGAGCACAGCATCCGTGTAGTCGCTTAGGTCCTCATCCATGCCTTCACCGGACCGTACACCGCGTTACGGATTATTATAACCGCGCACAGCCATCGGGCATCGTCGGTTTTCGAAGTGATTCCTTCGAAAAACGCAGGCATTCATCGCAATGCCCTGATTTTTCGAAGAAGGGCATGGAATTTATTTTATATACTGAAACGCTAACCCGCGAAAGATGAGCTACGATATTATCATTATCGGAGCGGGCCCGGGCGGACTCACAGCAGGGATATACGCCAGGTCCAAGATGATGAAGACCCTCATAGTCGACGCAGGCGTCGTGGGCGGCCAGCTGGTCAGCCTCTATCCCGAGAAGGGCATACACAACTACCCCGGGTTCGAGAGCATCCAGGCGCGCAAGCTATCCGACAAGCTCTACGCCCAGGCGGAGTCGATGGAATGCGAGATCCACGAGCACGAGAAGGCCGTGGACATCCTGGACGGCGACGAGGAGCTCATCGTCACCACCTGCAACGGCAAGGAGTACCACACCAAATCCGTGGTCGTCGCCATCGGCATGGGCATGTTCAAGCCCAGGCGCATGGAATGCGCCGGGGAGACGGAGCTGGAGGGCAAGGGTCTCACGTACGTGCTGCCCCTGAAGGAGAACCTCGTCGGGAAGAAGACCGTCGTGTTCGGCGGCGGGAACAGCGCCATCGAGATGGCGCTCATCGCCGACAGCGTCACCGATGCGAAGATCGTCCACCGCAGGGCGGAGTTCAGGGCGGACGAGAGCAACGTGGAGAGCCTGAAGGACAGCACCATAGAGTGCATCATGAAGGCGGACGTGGTGTCGTTCAACGGCAAGGAGAAGCTGGAATCCGTGACGCTCAAGAAGGATGACGGGCTCATCGAGATCCCGGCCGACCTCGCGGTCATCAACATCGGCATATCCTCGGACCTGGACGACATCCGCAAATGGGGGCTGGAGCTCACCGACAGCGGCCTCGTGAAGGTCGGTTTCGACATGAGCACATCCCGGAACGGCGTGTTCGCCTGCGGGGATGTGGTCGACTACGAAGGGAAGTACAAGCAGATCGTGACCGCCTGCGGAGAAGCCGGCACGGCCGCGGTCGCGGCGTACAAGTTCGTCAAGAAGCCGTATTGGGCATGATCTTTTGAAGACGTTCCACCCGGGCACCGTCCGGGTGGAAGGGGGCCTTGGCCCCGTTTCACATGCACTCAGGAGAGTGCGGCCAGGAACGCCTGGGCGTTGGACACCAGCTCGGACTGGGTCGCCTTGGCGGTGTAATCCTCGATGCCGAACACCACGTTGCCGGTCTGGGCAAGCACCGCACCCGTCGATATGCCGCCGATGATCAGGTCGACATGGTAGCAGAGGTCGATCCCGGCCACCGATATCTGGGTCACCTTGTACATCCCGCTCCCCTTCATCATCTCTATCGAGTTGGTCAGGTGGCTCTTCGCCGCGGCCTCGCTCGACAGCACCGTCATCGGGACCTCCGTCATCAGGATGGAGCCCGACATGCTCTTGGCGTCGGCCGTCTCGCCGTTGCCGGTCACCGTGTACGCCCTGGACATCGTCCCGGAGAGGGATTTGACCGCCTGGGTCAGCTTCTCCTTCGCATTGAAATCGTATATCCGGTCCGCAGGGTCGCCCGACTCCTCCGTCCACACGGCGTAGAGCGAGTCCACCCCGTTCAAGATGGATCCGGGATAGTACATGTCCCCGGAACCGTCCGCCGCGGTGTTCCAGCCCGCGAAATCGTATCCTTCGAGATAGAACATCGACCATTCCGCGTCGATGTCCTCGGACACGACCATCTCGCCGGGCCCGGAGCCCGTGTTGGAGTAGTACTTCACACTGCTGTCCGGGTCGGGAGCATTGTTCGCAGAAGCATACAGCCCGGCCCCCGCCAGCGCGACGAGGACGGCCACCAGGAACGCCAGCATCGGCGCCCCCATGCCTTTGGTATCAGCATTCATGGATATGTAATCTGAAGGGCGTTTAAAAAGACACTCGCCCGGAAAATCGTTTATAAGGGGCTTTGCGCCCCGAAGGTATTTATCAATCGGTCATCGCGTTCGTCGGGCACTCGTCCACGCAGGCTCCGCACTCGACGCATTTGTCATAATCTATGACGGCGATGTCTCCGACCGTTATCGCATCGGAGGGGCACACATCGGCGCAGGCTCCGCAGGCTGTGCATTTATCAGCATTGACTGTTGGCATTTGGTTTACCTCTTGAAAGGCAGATGCACGAGGATTATATTTCAAATATTGGTTCTCCGGGACCTCGACGGAGTGCATGGGGACCGACCGATCGCTCCCCTTCCGAGGCCCCGTCCGGTATGCGGCATGCCCGCGGCTGCGAGCGGCTTTTATCGTAGAATCCCCATGGTCCGCGCATGGATTACCTGTCCGGCCACATATACGTCCGCGGTGGGTTCGTGCGCGGATACGTCGGCGTCGCGGACGGCATCGTCGCCGAGGTCTCGGAGGGCAGATGCCCGGAGCCCCCGGTCGCATCCGGGATCGTCGTGCCCGGACTGGTCAACGGCCACACCCACGCGGCGGACGGCGGGCTCGAGGTCCCGCCGGGCATATCCCTCGAGGACCTGGTCGCACCGCCGGACGGCCTGAAGCACAGGTACCTGCGGGAGACCCCGCCCGACATCCTCGGGAAGTCCATGAGGACGTTCGCCGGGCAGTCGGCGTCGTACGGGTCGTCGTCCTTCGTGGATTTCCGCGAGGGCGGCGAGGAAGGCTGCCGCCTGCTCAGGGCGGCCGCCCCCGAGGCCGTGATACTCGGCCGCCCTGTCTCGCCCGTGTTCGACGCGTCGGAGGTCGACGGCATACTGGATGTCGCGGACGGGATCGGCATCCCCAGCATCACCGACGTGCCGGCCGCCTACTGCGAGGCCGTCGCGGACGCGGTCAGGGGCCGCGGGAAGCTCCTCGGGATCCACGTGAGCGAGCGCAGGCGCGAGGACATCGACCAGGTGCTCTCGCTGGACCCGTCGTTCGTCGTACACATGACCGCCGCCGAGGACGGCGACATCCTCAAATGCGCCGAGGCGGAGGTCCCGATCGTCCTGTGCCCCCGTTCCAACGCCTGCTTCGGCAGGGTCCCTCCAGCGGACAGGATGCTGGACCTCGGCGCGGACATCGCCCTCGGGACCGACAACGCCATGCTCTGCAGTCCCGACATGCGGGCCGAGGCCGCCGCGCTCAGGGACATCCTCTCGTCCCGCGGCCGGGACCCGCGGACGGCGGCATCCGCACTGCTGGACGGAGGGCGGAAGATATTATATCGCCAGATGGAGATACACATCACCATAGGCGCGAGAGCGGATCTGACGATCCTCCCGGACCTGACAGGCGATCCCTTGGCGGACGTCTCGGATCCGAGATCTGGCGCCCGTCGCTACACGTGCCCGCGGTGAGCGGCCACCGGTCCCGAGAGGCCGGGGCCCCCGCCCGCGCAGTGCGGAGCAACCGAGGGAGAAAAATGAAATTCAGCAATATACTCGTCCCGACGGACGGAAGCGAGCTCACCAAGGCAGCGGTCGCGCAAGCCGTGGAGCTGGCAAAGGTGACAGGCGGCAAGATTACAGCACTCTATGTGGTCGACCAGGCTATCTTCGTCAACATGCCTCTCGACTCGGCCGTGATGAACGTGTACACCGTGCTCGAGGAAGAGGGCAAGAACGCCGTCAAGTTCGTGGAGGACCTGTGCGCCAAGGAGGGCGTGGGCTGCGAGCTCAAGGTCGTCGAGGGCACGCCTGTGAAGGCCATCATCGACCTGTCATCCAAGTTCGACCTCATCGTCATGGGCTCCCTCGGAAGGACCGGCATGTCCAAGCTCCTAATGGGCAGCGTGGCCGAGAAGGTGGTCAGGGGCGCGCTCTGCCCGGTCATGGTCGTGAAGTCACCGGAGGTCGAATGATGAGGACCGTCGCAGACATAATGACCAGCGTCCCGATAGTCGTGGAGGTCCCCGGCAGCCGCAGCGATGCCATCAACATCATGGTCAGGAACAACCTGACCGGCCTGCCGGTCATCCGCTCCTCGGACGGCAAGCTGGTCGGCATAGTCTCCAGGAGGGACGTCTTCAGGAACTTCGATGAAGACCAGCTCTCCCTCATCATGAAGAAGAACGCCATCACCATCGGCCCCGACGCCACCGTCGAGGATGCCGCGAGGGTGTTCTCCACCATGAGGATCCACAGGCTCCCCGTCGTCGAGGACGGCAGGCTCGTGGGCATCGTCACGCCCACCGACATCCTGAAGATAGTCGCCGACATGAAGACGTCCATGACCGCCGAGATGGTCGTCCGCACGACCTGCGTCACCGCCTTCCAGGACGAGCCGCTGTCGTACACGATCGCGGCCATGAGGATCAGCGATGTCACCGCGGTGCCGGTGCTCAACGACGTCGGGAAGCTCGTCGGCATACTCACGGACCGTGACCTGTTCACCGACCAGATGCAGGACCCGGCCGCCATGAGGGCGCTGGGCATCGAGGACAGCACCCTCGCGGGCTACCGCAACGTCCTGCCCCTGTTCTACGTGGCGACGGACAAGTTCCTCACCGACCACCGCACGGTGCGCGACTTCATGGTCAGCGAACCGACCACGGTGTTCAAGAAGACGGACCTCGCAGAGGTGGCCAGGATCATGCTGTCCCACGACTTCGGTCAGATACCCGTGCACGGCAGCAAGGACGATCTCGTGGGAATGATTTATGATGTAGATGTCCTATGCGCCCTCACGGGTAATTAAATGAAAGCGGATGCAAACGAACTGCTGTCACTCTGCAAGCGCAGGGGATTCATCTGGCCGTCCTTCGAGATCTACGGCGGTGTCGCCGGCATGTTCGATTACGGCCCGCTCGGCTGCGTGCTGAAGAACAACATAGTGGACGTCTGGAGGGCCATATACAAAGGTCGCGAGGGCTTCGTGGAGATCGATTCCGAGACCGTGAACCCCCGCGAGGTCTTCAAGGCCTCCGGGCACGTGGACGAGTTCTCGGACCTCATAACGTACTGCACGAAATGCCAGGCGCCCTTCAGGGCCGACCACCTGGTCAAGGAGTTCTACGAGAACCCCGACGTGCTCACCCCCGCCCAGCTGGAGCAGGGATTCATCGACAACGGCGTCAAATGCCCCGAGTGCGGCGGCGACCTCGGACCGGTGGAGGAGTACAACCTCATGTTCAAGACCACCATCGGGCCCGGCTCGGCGAGGATCGGGTACCTGAGGCCGGAGACCGCCCAGGGGATATTCGTGAACTTCCCCAACCTCTACAGGTACAACAGGGAGAAGATGCCCCTCGGCGTCATCCAGACCGGCAGGGGATACCGCAACGAGATCGCGCCCCGCCAGGGCATGATCAGGATGAGGGAGTTCAACATGATGGAGGTCGAGCTGTTCGTCGACCCCGAGGACAAGGACTGGGCGAGGTTCCCCGAAGTGGAGAACGAGACCCTGACCCTCGTGCCCAACAACGGCGTCGGCGAGATCTCCGTGACCGTGAGGGGGGCCGTGGAGAAGGGCATCATCGCCAACCGCGTCCTGGCGTACTTCGTGTACACCACCAAGCAGCTGCTCGTCCGCCTCGGGATAGATCCCGCCAGGCTCAGGTTCAGGCAGCACCTCGTGGACGAGATGGCCCATTACGCCGCCGACTGCTGGGACGCCGAGGTCCTGCTGTCCTACGGGTGGACCGAGATCACCGGCATCGCCGACAGGGGATGCTGGGACCTGTCCCGCCACGCGGAGTTCTCCGGCACGGAGCTTACGCATTTCAAGAAGTACGACGAGCCGAAGGAGGTCGAGACCGAGAAGGTAAGGGCGAAGCACAAGGCCCTGGGCCCCCTGTTCAAAGGGAAGGCCAAGGACATCGCCGCCGCCTTGGAGAGCAAGACCCCCGCGGACGTCAAGGACGGGAAGATCTCCGTCACCGTCGACGGCGAGACCGTGGTCCTCGGCGAGGACTGCTTCGAGGTCGCCCTCGTCAAGGAGAAGATAGCAGGCGACAGGGTCATCCCCCACGTCATCGAGCCGTCCCACGGCCTGGACAGGATATTCTACTCCGTCCTTGAGCATTCCTACGACTACGACGAGTCCAAGGACTACACGGTCCTCAGGCTGAAGCCCGAGGTCGCGCCCATCAAGGTCGGCGTGTTCCCCCTAATGGAGAAGGACGGCCTGGACGACGTCGCGCGCGGCATCTACGACGCGATACACACGAACCGCGTCGAGGCCTACTACGACGGCGCGGGCACCATCGGGAAGAGGTACGCCCGCATGGACGAGATCGGCACCCCCTGGTGCATAACCGTGGACTACGGGACCGTCGAGGACGGGCCCGACAAGGGCACGGTCACCATCAGGGACCGCGACTCCACCGTGCAGAAGCGCATCAAGGCCTCGGAAGCTAAGGATGTCGTCGACAGGCTCCTCGGCGGGGCCGACTTCGCCTCGCTCTGAGCGCAGAAACCTCCTCCCCCTCGCATGAGGGGGAGGTCCCCTTCAACCGTCTGGCCCGCCCGGGATGGACCGGATATCCAGCTTTTCGAGTGGCATCTTTATATCCTCTGCAATACGATATCATCACGAGGTGTTATTCTTGGGATTCAAGGACCTAGAAGATTTGAAGAAGCTTTCCATGATCCGCTCGCAGATCGACGAGAAGAACGTGGAGAACATTATGAACACCGAGTACCCGACTGTGGGTCCGGAGGACGACGTGGGTTTCGTCCTGTCCATAATGAAGAAGACGGGATACCAGGAGGTCCCCGTGGTGGATGAAGCGGAGTTCCTCGGGATGGTCAGCTACGGCACCATCCTGAAGAAGAGGAGCGTCACGCTCGACACGAAGGTGAAGGCCCTCGTCAGGAACCTCCCCACGGTTGCCAAGGACACCGAGATCACGAAGGTCGCGGAGCATATAATCTCCACCAACAGCAGGCAGCTGGCGGTCGTCCAGAACAAGAAGAAGATCGTGGGCATAGTGTCCAGATCGGACCTGATCGGCATCGCCGCCAGCGTGAAGGCCCTCAAGGAGATCAAGGTCTGGGAGATCATGTCGAACCCCGTGGAGACCGTCGAGGAGAACACGATGCTCGACGACGCCGTCAACATCATGAGGGACCTGGACATCAGGACCGTCCCCGTCGTCGACCAGACCCGCAAGGTCGTGGGCATCATCGGCATGAAGGAGGTCGTCGAGAACAACTGGAAGAAGGACGACAAGGCGTACGGCGACAAGTTCAAGGCCGAGCGCCTGCAGGTCACCGTGGGCTCCATAAGCGCCAGCGCCGTCAAGACGGTGAACTGGGACGACAGCGTCGAGGACGCGGCCGCCATCATGCAGGAGTCGCGCATATCCACGCTCCCGGTGCTGGAGGGCGACGAGCTCGTCGGAGTACTGACCCAGTACGACATCATCGAGCTCATATCGTCATGCAGGGAGAGGGAGATGATGTTCATCCAGATCAGCGGTCTGGACGAGGACGACAAGAACTACACGGACGCCATGTACGCGTCCATCGAGACCGAGATGGCGAAGATCACCAAGATCTACAAGCCCGAGTCGCTGACGCTTCACGTGACGAAGCACAACGAAGCGGGCAACAGCGCCAAGTACGTCATCAGCGCCAGGCTCTTCGTCAACGGAGAGGCCCTCCTGGCCAAGGAGGTCGGATGGGACCTGGTGAAGACCACCGGGGACCTCATGAGGAAGCTCAGCGACTCCGTGGCGAACATCAAGGACTCGAGGGTGGCCTTCCGCAAGAGGAAGAAGTGACCTTCGCGGGCGCGCGAGCGCGCCCGTCAACCCTTTTAACGGACGGTGTCCCCGGTCTCCGGCCGGGGGCATCTTTTTCTATATCCTTTATAATGCGTGAATCATGTCGCAATACGATTCAGCCGCCATCGAGGGCCGTTGGCAGAAGATGTGGAAGGACGAAGAGGTCTACCGCTTCGACCCCGCTTCCGACAAGCCGGTCTTCAGCATCGACAACCCTCCCCGCTACACATCGGGCTCGCTCCATCTCGGGCACGCCACGGGCTACTCGCTCATCGACTTCGCGGCCCGCTACAGGAGGATGAGGGGGTACAACGTCTTCTTCCCCCTCTGCTTCGACGTGAACGGCACGCCCATTGAGGTCAGGGTCGAGAAGAAGCACAAGATCACGAAGCTCGACCTGCCCAGGCAGAAGTACAGGGAACTGTGCAGCGAGTACGCCAACTCCTTCATATCCGAGATGACGCACCACTTCGAGATCCTCGGGGAATCCATGGACCCCAGCATCTACTACCAGACCGACGCCCCCTACTACAGGCGCATCACCCAGCTCTCCTTCGTGAAGCTGTTCGCCAAGGGGCTCGTCTACAAGGCCAACTTCCCTGTCAACTGGTGCCCCAGGTGCATGACCGCGCTGGCCGATGCCGAGGTGGAGTACCGCGACAACGTCAACAAGCTCAATTACATCAGATTCAAGATCGACGGCGAGGACGGAGAGGTCATGGTGGCGACAACCAGGCCCGAGCTCCTCTGCACGTGCAAGGTCGTGGCCGTCCACCCGGACGATGCCGAGAAGCAGCACCTGGTCGGCAAGAACCTCGTCACCCCCCTGTACGGCAGGAAGGTCAAGGTCATAGCCGACCCGAAGGTCGACCCGGAATACGGCACCGGGAACGTGATGATCTGCACGATCGGCGACAAAGAGGACCTGGAATGGGTCATGAAGTACCACCTCGAGATGGAGAAGGGCATCGACGAGCAGGGCAGGATGACCGAGCTCGCCGGCAAGTACGCCGGCATGCCCGTCGCCGAGGCCCGCGAGGCCGCCATCCAGGACCTGAAGGACCAGGGCATCCTGGTCAAGCAGGAGGACAACCCCCAGAACGTCTCCATATGCTGGAGGTGCCACACCCCGATCGAGTTCCTGCAGGTCCCCCAGTGGTTCCTGAGGACCACCGACCTGAAGAAAGAGGTCCTGGCCAGGGCGGACGAGATCAACTGGTTCCCCGAGTTCATGAAGATCAGGCTCAGAGACTGGGTCAACTCCCTCGAATGGGACTGGGTCCTCAGCAGGCAGCGCATATTCGCCACGCCGGTACCAGTGTGGGAGTGCGCGAAATGCGGCCATGCGGTGTGCGCCACGGAGTCCCAGTGCTACGTGGACCCCACCATGGACAAACCGCCCGTGGACGTCTGCCCCGAATGCGGCGGCGAGCTGATCGGATGCACCGATGTCTTCGACACGTGGATGGACTCTTCCGGGTCCGCCCTCTACAACACGTACTGGGAGAGGGATGCGGAGCTCCACGAGAAGCTGTTCCCAATGTCCCTCAGGCCCCAGTCCCACGACATCATCAGGACCTGGGCGTTCTACTCCATACTCAGGAGCGAGCAGATCGAGCACAGCAGGCCCTGGGACGACATCATGATCCACGGGTTCATCATGGCCCCCGACGGGACCCCCATGCACTCTTCGATCGGCAACGTCATCGACCCCATCCCGATCCTCGAGCAGTACGGCGCCGATGCGCTCAGGTACTACGCCGGCACCTGCTCCCTCGGCATCGACCACGCGTTCAGGGAGAAGGACGTCATCCGCGGAAGGAAGCTCTGCAACAAGATCTTCAACCTCGGGCAGTTCGTCGGCCGTTTCTTCGACTCCAAGCCTGCCGCGCCCGCGGAGCTCCGCGCATCCGACAGGTGGATCATCAGCAGGTACTCCAAGGTCGTCAAGGCCGCCACCGAGAGCCTGGACGTCTACCAGTTCGACAAGGCCCTCAGGGACGTCGAGGGTTTCATCTGGCACGAGTTCGCGGACCACTACGTCGAGATGGTGAAGTCCAGGAAGGACGACGCCGTGAAGTACACCCTGTACAACGTGTTCCTCGGCTGCATCAAGCTCATGGCGCCGTTCCAGCCCCACGTGACCGAGGACGTCTACCAGGAGCACTTCCAGAGGTTCGAGGGGACAAAGAGCGTTCACCTGGCCTCCTGGCCCGAGCCGATCTTCGAGGACGAGGAGGCCGAGAGGGTCGGAGACGTCCTGAAGGACGTCATCGCCGCCGTGCGCTCCTGGAAATCCGAGAAGAAGGTCCCGCTCAACGCGGACCTGGAGCTCGTGGAGCTTATCGGCCAGGACGCCAAGGTGCTGGAGGCCGCCAAGGCCGACATCGTCGAGACTGTCAAGGCCAAGAAGCTGGAGATCGTGACCGAGGCCGCGATCACCGAGGACGTCTACGCGATAAAGCCCGTGCATGCGAAGCTCGGCCCCGCGTTCAAGACCCAGGCGAAGGCCATCGTGGCCTCTGTTGCGGCCATGGACCCCAAGGAGGTCGCCGCCGCCATCGCCCAGGGCCCTCTGGAGCTCGACATCGACGGCGAGAAGGTCTCGGTGCCCGCAGAGTTCCTGGAGACCGTCAAGCGCCTCATGCTTGACGGCAAGGCCGTGGACACCCTGCAGGTCGGCAACGTCCTCGTGGCCATAGAGCAGTGAACCCAACGCCCGCCGGGACTCCCGGCGGGCACATCCTTTTCATACTGCCCGAACAGCCTCCCGGGACGCTTTCCGCAGAATGCATATTAATCCACCTTCGCGGCCCTACAACGGCCTACAGGCCGTTCCGGGGGCATCCGCTGACAGAATACCGGATTCCCATATGTGCTGACAGTCCGCTTTCCGAAACATGGAACCCTGTTCCGTCTGGGATCGGAGCTCGCCCTGATGCATGTGCAGAAGCGTATGAGGCGCGTGCATGGTTCGAACACAGCCGAACCTATTTCCATACTCCTCGTCAGAGAACCCAAATTAAAACCGATCTGTAATGAATGACCGGATCGATCGATGGCGGCAGTCTGAGTATATGCACAGAGATGACCGATTGTGCCAGTGATACTTGATCCGTTCGCGGTCGAAGGCCCCGGGCAATTCCCGTTGTCCTGTCAGGCGTGAAGTGGCACCATCCCGAGGACCTCTGCCCATGACGTGGCATGAACGAGATATCAGGGCCCGAGGGCGGTTATGGGAACCACGCATACGCCGTCCGGGCGCATGTACGCATACTTCGACATGCCGCATATGACGCACATCACCGATGGAGGAGAACCTTCTTTTTCGAACAGATCCCTTACTTTTATCAGATTCGATGCCGCCGCATCTATCTGGTCCGGCCCCAGTTTGACCTCGAATGCCCCCCAGCGACCGTCATCCGTCTCCACCACGGCATCGATCTCCCTGCCGCGGCCGTCGCGATAATGGAACAGCTTCCACCCTGCATATTCCGCGTACAATCCGAGATCATGCTCGCAAAGAGACTCGAACATGAATCCGAACGTCTTCAGATCGCCGATGAGCATATCGCGACTGAGCCCCAATGCCGCTATCGCCAGCGAAACATCGGTCAGATGACGCTTGGGGGCCTTCCCCACGCGAACGTCCGATCTGAGATTCGGTCTGAAACTCGGCGTGTCGTCGATGAGATGTATCCTGTCGAGGCGGTCGATGTAATCATAGTATGTTTCGATGGCAATGTTCTCGTCATCGAAACTCTTCATATCCCTCGATATCGTCGTATTTCCGGCAAGAGTGCTTTCGTTGCGTGAGAGTGATCTGAGCAACATGCTCATCTTCCTTTCATTCCTGATACCTCCGTCGAGCCTGCATGCATCCTCGACCGCCGATCTGACATAGCTGCGAGGGATGATCCCATAATCATCCCTGTCCAGACCCAAGGCCCCCGGCCACCCTCCGCGAATGGTCAGATCCACCAATCTGTCCAACGTTGTTTCGCCGCAATCCGTCATCTGGATCCCGGAATCGAACAGCCCCTTCAGAGAAACACGTGCATCGGAATCGCCGGTCTCGAAAAGCGTCATCGTACGCATCCGTACCGAGCCGATGCGTCCGGCACCGCTGTGGACGTATTCGCTCCTTTTGGGAACCGAAGAACCTGTCAGCAGGAACCTCCCCTTTTCCGGACTCCTGTCGATCTCCGTACGGACGGAGTCCCAAATGCGGGGGACCTCCTGCCATTCATCGATTAGGTGCGGAACGTCCCCCTTCAGTGCATTTCTGATGTCCATGAGGATGAGATCCCTGTTGGACACTGGCCCGGCGCTGTCCGCCACCTTCATCTCGCTGTTGGAATGATTCTCTGCCGTCCATGTCTTGCCGCACCACTTGGGACCTTCGATGTTCACCGCTCCGAATACTCCGAGCATGCGAGCTATTTCTTTATCTGCCAGCCTCGGTTTGTATCCTGTAGGTGTCAGGGCCATGATGATAGAAGGATTTCCTTCTATTTAATAGAAGGTTTTCCTTCTACTATATTCACTCTGAACCATCAGATCCGGACATGTTCGCTGTGAATTGTCAAAACGAAGATACCACGTACGACACGATACCGCATCCGCTCCGACATCGTATCCGTCGCATCTTATCGTCACCGCACCAATGAACATATCCAATGACGCGTGTCCCGGATGCTGATCCGACCTCGAATCGAGATAGCATACCCTCATCCGTTATCAGAAGACCATGGATCATGGTCGAATACAGATACGGCCCTTTCATGGCACCATCCCGAGATCGGAATGACGCATGTCAAAGTAGTATCAGTTCAATATCGATTGATACGACTTTATATCCTCATGAACATGCGAGACCATGAAACATCCCGGAACACCTCCGAGCATGAGGGTCCTTCGTCAACAGAAGGGTCTTCCCGAAGAGATGGTATCGGAAGATGTCATCGGATATGCTGGAAAATGCAATGAGGCCTATCTTCACTGGGACGATCTGTCCTATGAGGACCTTGGGTCCGTGAATCCCGAGGCTGTTTGGGCTCTGATGAAGATCATCCGCACATCCTCGTCAAGGCATTTGGATTTCTCAGGATTGGACGTTCAATACAATCTTCCGGACATGTTTCAAAAAATGATCCATGAGATCGATGTGAGGTCGTCATCGGGCATCATTCCTGTGGAGGTTGAGAACAGAAGAAGAAGCCTCATCTCCTCAGTGAGCTCCATGATGGAGGAATCCATTGCTTCAAGTCAGATAGAGGGTGCCGTCACAACGACCAAGGCCGCCAAGGCTATGCTGCGTGAGAACAGACGTCCCAGCAATAAGTCGGAACAGATGATAGCCAACAACTACAATGCTATGAAATTCATAAAGACCCAGACATCCAGCGATCTGACCCCCGGGCTTATATGCGAGATCCATCGGATCGTATCGAAAGATACCATGGAAGGGGAACATATAGGAAGATTCAGGGACAACAACGACATTGTGGTGGCGGACGCACTCACCGGAGAGGTCTCACACCAACCTGTCGATCATTCGAGGATACGGTCGATGATCGATTCCCTTTGTGATTTTGCAAACTCCGACGCTCAGTTCGTTCATCCCATCATAAAAGGGATCATCATACATTTCGTACTTGCATACATACACCCTTTTCAGGACGGGAACGGACGCGTATCCCGTGCGCTGTTCTATTGGTATGCCATGAAAAAAGGATACTGGCTCATGGAATATCTTTCAATATCCAAATGTATAAAAAGCCACAGCGGAAAATACTATCGTGCGTTCATGCTGACGGAAACAGACGATAATGACGTCACATATTTCATAGAGTACAATCTGGACATTGTCCTGGAATCGGTAGGGGTGTTCGAGGAATACCTGGAGAAAAAACTGAAAGACCAGAGATCCGATTTGGATGAGATAGAGGGAATGAACCTGAATATGCGTCAGAGAATGATAGCGGCGGATATGATCCGCTCGGGAGAACTCATATCGATCGGATCTTTGCGCAGAACATATCAGATCTCGACCAATACAGCCAGATCGGATATTTCAAAACTGAAGGAAGCGGGACTGATACAGGTATCGATGCGCGACGGGAACAAGATACTTTATTCGCATGTGCCGAATGAGAGCAAATGAATATGATTGCGTAAAAGTTGTATCAGTTTCGTATCAATTGATACGAGTTTCAACGGACCGGCCTCTGACGAAACCTGTGGGAAGGAAGCGGGCGGTCCGCACACGACTGCGAGGACTGGAGAAACGATATCAAGTCCGTCTACAGTCAATGCAAAGAATACGTATTGAGGGAACCGATCATTGAGAACAGCGGCATAGATGTAAAAGTCACAATCTACCGTTCCGAACTTGGCGGTAATGTTGGCGGAGATCAGCGCATGCGTGTATTGGTCAAGTTGATTGAGAATCCCGGATTGACGGTAAAGGGTCTCAGTGTACCATCGGGAATACCACACAAGACCGTAGAGCGTATAATCTCGGATCTGAAGAGGGAAGGCATACTCATCAGGACAGGCAACACGCGCAGTGGTCGATGGATTGTCAAAATGATCGTATGTCGCCGTTCCATCGATATGATCATTCGATGATGAAGCGAGCGGCCCACCTTCTGTGTGGGAAGAGTCGACAAAGAACCTGTACGTTCACCCGAAATTCCCGGAATGGTACTACATCATGCCTGACATGATAACGGGAGCTGCTCCGGGTCTTCGACCCCGAACAGATCCAATATCTCCCTGACGCGCTTGGTCTTCAGAACTCAAAAATGGAACTACAACATATAGTATCAAGATTCGGGAATTTCGGTTATGACGTGATGGCCGTCGCAAGCTCCGGATGACCATTACCACAGACAACAGAATTTAGGGATTATAGATCAAAAAATCAATACATCTTTTAAAGTTCCTGAAAAGTTCCCAGGAACCTTTTGAGAACCAAATCTGCTGTAAACCGCGTCCTGAAGACATATTTCAAGAGAAATGTTCTCTGAAGATTTACGGATTTGTTGTATGCTGGCTATACGTTTACCTTTAGAAAAGTTCCTAAAAAAGTTCCCAGGAACCTTTTTAAGAACTGAACAGACTCAATCTCTGATATCCCAACCAGAATCTCTTCCATTGTTCTTTTTCTTTATCCTTCCTTCTTTCTGAAGATCGGCCATGTGTTTCTTTACTCTGGACAACGGTATCATTGTTAGTTCGGATATCTCTGCATATGAATGACCATTGCCATCAGATATAACAGAGATTATGGAATGGATCTGATCTTCCTTTGTTTTGGGTGCAATCTGTTCAGAACCTCTGCTGAAGATGACCTTGAAATAGAAATTATCCTCGATGAACTGCGGTCCGGGAAGTTTCGCTTCTTTGCAGGACGTGACCATTTTAGGTATCCCCGTACCGTACGATTCGATCATTCCTGTTGCCTTGAACAAGGATGCGATAACCTCGTTCCTGATGACGGAACGTCCAGATGTCATATCGTCCATAATAGGTGCAAGTGGTAATCCGGGCGATTCTATCTCGATCCTGTTGCTGAATACGAATACTGTGATGGATCTTCCGACAAGAACGTAGTCACGATGGACTACCGCGTTTATGATGCATTCCCTAATGGCCACCTCGGGGATCTCATAGATATCCTTTCTGACAAGGCCATCTATCTTGTAGGTCATGTTTATGTGATTAAGGATGAATCCCATGGTGTTATCGATTTGATCTAGGGTACTTCCCTCGTATTCCTTCATGTCGATCACGACGGATCTGTCCTCGCCGCGGTAACATGCGCATTTTATCGAGGCGTACATATATGGATTGGATGTCAGCAGCGCGAATGCTTTTGTTGCTATGTAGCCTGAAGACTCCTTCTTCTTA
>CAZLEI010000025.1:0-18758 GCA_964558505.1 uncultured Methanomassiliicoccales archaeon
ATCCAGGACATCTCGCCGTCGAAGGATATGAACTCCGTCACGTGCCTGTTGGTGTTGGAGTGCTCCGCCCTGAATGCGGGGCTGAGCTCGAATATCCTGTCCATCCCGGTGGACATGAGCATCTGCTTGTAGAGCTGCGGGCTCTGGGCAAGGTATGCCGGCCTGCCGAAGTAATCCACGCCGAAGAGCGTGGACCCGCCCTCGGCGCCGGATGCGACGATCTTGGGGGTGTAGACCTGCAGGAAGCCGTTGTCGTGCATGGCCTCGGATATGAGCCCGACCATCATGGACTTCAGTTCGAATATCGCCCTTATCTCGGGCTTCCTGAGGTCCATGAACCTGTTGTTCAGGCGGGTGTCCATCTCGACGTTGACCTTGTCGATGACGCCCATGGGCAGGGGGACCCCTGCCTCCGAGTACACAACGGCATCGGTGGGTATGATCTCCAGGCCGAGCTCGGTCTGGTTGCTCGCCTTCACATCGCCGGTCACGGAGATCACGGACTCCCTCGGGAGCGTTGTGAGCTTCTCGAAGAGAGCTGGCTCGATCTTCTTCTTCGGCAGCGTCAGCTGCAGGGTGCCGAACCTGTCCCTGAGGACGACGAAGGATATCCCTCCGAGGTTCCTGGTGTCCTGTACCCATCCTTTCACGGTTACGGAGCCGTCATCGACGGACACCGTGCTTGAATCCTTAACGGGAGCGGTCATTGTAACGTTCCACGCAACCGGGCACGTCCTTTAATAACTTGTCATGCGCGCGCCCGACAACGTTAATAATGGTGATGCGATTGCCATCCAATTCGTTCTGGAATGATCATCATGGCAGAAGAGAAAGTAACGGTTTCAATTATCAAAGCAGATGTAGGGTCCGTCGTCGGACACTCCAGGCCACACCCTTCCATGCTCCAGGCAGCAAGGGACATCCTGGCGGACAAGCAGAAACAGGGGATCATCGAGGATTTCTACGTCACCCGCGTCGGTGACGACATCAACCTCTACATGACCCACTACAAGGGAGAGGGCAACAAGGAGGTCCACTCGTCCGCATGGGATTGCTTCCAGGCGGCGACCAAGATCGCCAAGTCTATGAAGCTCTACGCCGCAGGCCAGGACATCCTGACCGATGCGTTCTCCGGCAACGTCAAAGGCGCCGGCCCCGGCTCCGCGGAGATGTCCTTCGTCGAGAGGGGATCCGAGCCCATGCTGTTCTTCATGGCCGACAAGACCGAGCCATCGGCATACTCGCTCCCGCTGTCCAGGATCTTCCTGGACCCCTTCACGACCACCGGCCTCGTCATAGACGCCAGGGCAAAGAAGGGATTCGACATCGAGATCCAGGATGTCATGGAGAACAAGAAGGTCGTCATGTCGGCACCCGAAGAGACATGGAGCATCCTGTCCCTGCTCGGCGACACCTCCAGGTACGCCATCAAGAGGATCTGCAGCAGGGCCGGGATCGGCCCCGCGTGCGTCGTGTCCACCGACAAGCTCAACCTCACCGCAGGCAAGTACATCGGAAAGGACGACCCCGTGTGCATCTGCCGCTGCCAGAGCGGCCTTCCGTCGGTCGGGGAGTACACCCAGCCCTTCGTCAACTACACCATGCTCGTCGCCGGATGGATGAGAGGCTCCCACATCGGTGCCTTCTACCCCTGCTCCCCCGAGGAGTCCGATCCCACGTACTTCGACGGCCCCCCGAGGATATGCTGCCTCGGCTTCCAGCTGAACAACGGCAAGCTCCAGGGACTCGAGCCCATCGGAGCGAAGGGCGGAGAGCACGTGCCGGTGGACTTCTTCGGATCCGCGACATTCGACGAGGCCCGCAGGAACTCCATCAGGGCAAGCAAGTTCATGAGGTCCCAGGGCCCCTTCGTTCCCTCGATCCTCGGAGCAGAGGAGATGGAGTACACATCCAGGCCCGAGGTCATCAACGAGCTCAAGACCAGGTTCGTAAGCCTCGACGACAAGTCCTGCAAGGCGAAAGTCGGCCACAAGGATGTCGAGTGATGGGCAGCATCCGCACACCTGCCGTGATAATCAACTTCAAGGCCTACGCAGAGGTCGACGGCCGCGGTGCCGTCGGCCTCGCCAAGGTCTGCGAGGCGGTCTCCGAGGAGACCGGCGTCACGGTGGCGGTATGCCCGCCGGTCGTGTCGCTGTCAGCGGTCACCGCGGCGGTCGGCATACCGGTGTTCGCCCAGAACATCGACCCGTTCAAACCCGGGTCCGCCACAGGATGGGCCACACCATCCATGGTGAAGGCCTGCGGTGCCGTCGGCTCCCTGATGAACCATTCCGAGCACAAGATCCCGTCGGGGACCGTGTCCCAGCTGGTATCGATGTGCAGGGATTCGGATCTCGCATCATTGGTGTGCGCAGACACCGTGGCCGTCGCGAAGGATGCGGCCGCGTTCCTGCCGGACATCATAGCGGTGGAACCGCCCGAGCTCATCGGCGGCGACATCTCCGTGACCACGGCCAACCCGGGCATCGTGTCCGACACCGTGGACGCCGTCAAGTCCGTCAGCAGAGGGACCATGGTCCTCTGCGGCGCGGGCGTCAAGACGGGCGCGGACGTTAAAACCGCCGTCGACCTCGGCGCCGACGGTGTGCTCCTGGCATCCGGCGTGGTCAAGGCCGCGGATCCGCGTGCGGCGCTGCTCGACCTGGTACGCTACTTGTAATGCTTCCAGTATAACCTGTTATCATGCGTGGATCGGGCCCGTGTCCCGTTCCCGCATCCATTTTTCAATCGTGGCATTCCTGCTGTTGGCAGCGGCCCCCTTCGTCGCCGGCGGGTGCCATGCGGATACGGGCGGGACGCTCCTCATATACGAGGTCCTCCCGGATTCAGACATCGAGGGCGTATCCATCTTCAACTACGGGCAGGCCCTCGATATCGTCGGCTACTCGATAACCGACGGCGAGGGGACCATTACCTTCGGCGAGACGTTCATGATGCCCTCTGGATCCAGGGTGTCCGTCGTGACGGAGACCGGCGACGCATGGTTCTGCGCCCGCGATTCCGTGTACGCCGTCGGCACATTCGGCATATATTGCACAGGATCCTTCAAACTGAACAATTCCGGGGATGAGGTGATACTCTGCGACTATTACCGCGATCCCATCGATGTCTTCGTCTACGGGTCTTCCGACCACGACATCGGATGGACCGGGGAACCGGTGAATGCCCCCAAGGCCGAGTACCGTGCCGTACGGAACTCCGGAACAGACACGGACACCGCGGCGGACTGGGAGCTCACGATACCCGGGATGACGGAGATAGAGGACGAAGGGCCGTACGATGCTGTCGTAAGCCCTTTCGTGTTCCCGGAATGTGAAGGCATGCCGATATTCTCCGCATTGGAATCCGCCGAACAGGAGGTCTGCATATCCATGTACCTTCTGACCAACGAGCGCATAGTCTCGCTGCTCATGGACCTGGAAGGACGCGGTGTGGAGGTCATGCTCCTGCTGGAAGGATCGCCCGCGGGCGTCTCGACGGCAAGGGAGATGTCCGCCATGCGCTCGCTGGTCGATGCAGGCGGGGATGTATCCATAATATCCAAATACGATTCCCAGAAGCGCTATCCGTACCTGCATGCGAAATACTGCGTGATCGACCGTCAGTCGGTCATCGTGACATCGGAGAACTGGACGGGATCCTTCGGCAACAGGGGCTGGGGGGTCACGGTGGAGAGCGAGCATTACGCGGAGTGCATGCACGAGGTGTTCATGAACGACCGTGACACATCGTACGGGGACGTCCGTCCGTTCGCATCGGTATACCCGACATACAAGGCCGCCGAGATCCCCGCGTACGTATCAGTGGGAGAATACGGCATCGCAGGGTACCGGTCTACCGTGAGCCCGGTCCTATCCCCGGATAATTCGATGGATTCCCTGGAATCATTGTTCGCATCCGCGGAGGTCAGGATATACTCCGAGCAGCTCGACGTTTCGGAGTCATGGGCCGACGGGACAGGGTACACGCCGATATCATGGATGTCAGCGGCCGCGGACCGCGGTGTGGACTGCCGTCTCCTCCTGGATGCCAGCTTCGACGGCGAGGGGACGGGGGCCCATTCGGTGCTGGAAACGATCTCGGTATCGACATCCATATCCGCCGCGGCAGTCGACGGGGGCGACGGGTTCGACACCGTGCACAACAAAGGGGTCATCGTCGACGACAAGGTGTGGGTCGGGTCCGTCAATTGGACCGAGAACTCCTTCGCGAACAACAGGGAATGCGCGGTCATCATCGATTCACCGGAGGTCACGCAGTACTTCCACGAATGGTTCATGGCCGATTGGGAGGACAATTACATCCAGCTTCCCGTCGAATCGGAGGTGGAGGTCGGAGGCGATCCCGGATCCGGCATCGTTACCATCGCCGTGCTCCTTCCGTATGTCTGCTCCTCGCCGTCATGCGAATGGGATTTCGACGGAGACGGGGCCGTCGACCGCGTCAACAGCATCACGAAGGTCGCCTTCTCCATGTTGCCCGGGGAATACTCGGGGACGGTGACCGTGACCGACGGGTCCACCGGACGCATGTTCACGGGGACTTACGGGTACTCGGTATCCGAGCTCCCGCCGGATGATCGGCCGTCCGATGTCGTGTGGTCATATCTCCCATTGGCAGTGATATCTTTATTTGCGACGGTGTTCAGGGTCATCAGGTGCTATAAACGGAATACATCAGAGAAATGATGCCCGAGGACATCGGCGAGGTCTACAAGATAACCTGCGCCTCCCTCGACCAGTACTTCGATCCGAACGTGTTCACGTTCTTCAGGATGCAGTGGCCGCGCGGTCAGCTGGTGGCCTCCGATGCATGCGGCCGGATAATAGGGTACATCATAGGGTCCCGTCTGGACGGCGGGCGCGCGAGCATCGCGATGTTCGCCGTGTCGGATATGCATCGCTCCAAAGGCGTGGGCTCGCGCCTGCTGTCGGCGTTCAGGGCGCGCGCGGTCTCCGAGGGCATGATGACCATGGTCCTGGAGGTCCGTTCCAACAATCAGCGCGCCATGGATTTCTACAAGCGCCACGGCTTCATGGTCGTGGAGTTCCTGCCCTCGTTCTACACGGACTGCGGCGATGCGGTCAGGATGTCTGCCCCGACCATCTTGGGGAATTGACGGAAGAAGTAAAATGCCGCCCGGGCAACGGTCCATGCCCGGGCGTTGGGGATCAGTTGAACATCTGGTCGCCGATGTGCTCGTTGTGCAGATAGTACGGCGAGGTCTCCTTCTGGGCGTCCGAGACGTCCTTGGAGAGTCCCTTGGTGTAGGACCCGTACTTCTCCTTTATCTGCTCCTCTGCGGTCCTGGAACGCTTGAGCGCCCTCGCGATGTGCACTTCCGTTATCAGCGGCGCACCTTCGGTGATGGCGATGTCCCCGGCCGCCCTGATGAGGCCGCCGAGCTCCCTGAGCCTGAGCGTGAGGCTGCCGACCTGGTTGTCCAGCTTGGCCCTGGCCTTTCCCTCGGCCACGATCGCGCTCACGGCACCTATGGTGGCATCCGGGATGCGACCGTCGATGAAGATCTCCTGGGCCACGAACTGGGCGTATTTCGCGCGGTTGTGGTCAGTGTCCGGCATCGCGACATCGACGAGGACCTCGTACCCGTTGCCGATGATCCTCGATCTGAGCGGCGAGAGTATGTGCTCCAGGTCCTGTATGTTGCAGGCTGCCACTAAGATGAAGTCGCAGGGGACCCTGTCGACCTTGACGCTGGCGCCCGCGCTCTGCGGGTTGCGGCCGGTGATCGGGAAGTTCTTGTCCTGCATGGCGGTGAGGATGTACCTCTGAAGGTTCCCGAGATGCGAGATCTCGTCGACGAACAGGACGCCCTCGTGCGCTTCGTGGATGGATCCTGCGACGACCCTCTCGTACGCGGGCACTCCGAGGCCGGGGTGTCCGCCGTAGGGGTCGTGCCTCACATCGCCGAGCAGCTCGGTCTCGGATGCTCCGGTGGCCAGAACGAACGGGAACCTGTTGAGCTTGACCAGCACCTTCTGGTTCGAGGTCTTCTCCAGTTCGCGCCTCTTCTCCAGGGATTTCTGGTCGAGCATGCGGATCTTGTCGCCGGCCCTCTCGAAGACCACGGTCTCCTCCTTGCCGTCCGCGAGGATGCGGGTCGTGTTGACCTTCTCCTTGCCGATGGCGACCTGGGGCATCGCTGCCTCCAGCAGGCCGCCCAGCATGTCGCCGAACGCCGCGCCCGTCCCGCCCAGGTCCACCTTGCTCTTCTGGCAGTGGGGGCAGACGGTCTCGCTGGGGACCGAGTACTTGCCGCAGTTGCGGCAGAGGTACCCGAGCCTCTCGGACACGTTCGTGGGCGCTTTCTCGGGGTCGAGGAGCTTTCCGACGGAGACGGCCTTCAGGCCCTCCTCGTTGTTCACCTCGTCCTCGTTCAGCACCTGCAGGAAGGGACGCTCCGGATTCTCCGGGTTGTTCACGACCCTGAGCTCCTGCTTGGGGCGGGGGAGGTTCAGCGATATCGCGTGGGCGATCATCGATTTCCCCGTCCCCGGGGGACCCACCAGGAGCAGGTGCCTGCGCTGGAGCGCGGCGATCTTGGCCAAGGCTATAGCGTCCTCCTGGCCCAGGACCCTGTCGAGCGGGTCCGAGGGGATCTCGATCTCGGCAGTGCTGTTCAGGCCCTCGACGTCTGCCCAGGACTCAACGTGTATCTTCCCGGCCATGATATCATCAGTAGAGGTCTTCCTTCGTCCACAGCACGATGCCAGCGGGCATCTTGGTTATGTTGCCCTTGCGGGTGCCGACCACGACGCCGATGTTCTTCTCGGCGGAGACGTCGACGATCCTCTGGGAGATGACGCCGTCGAAGACGATGGACGTGACGCCCTCGGATTCCTCCTTCAGGGTGTTGACCAGGCTCTTCACTGCGACCTCGTTGATGACCTCGTTGTCGGAGTTGAGCATCTTCGCATTGTGGGTGGATGCCATGTCGAGGAGCATCGTGCGGAACTTCTCCTGCTCGGGGGAGAGGACCTTGTCCTTCCTCTTCGCGGCGGGCTCCTTCTTCGCCCTGAGGGTCCTGGTGGGCTTCTCGGCCTTCGCAGGCGCCTCTTTGACGGGCGCTTCCTTCACAGGCTCATCAGCTTTCTCCTCGGGCTCGGCCACGGGCTTCTCCTCGGGTTCCTCGGTGCGCCTCTTCTTGAACTTCTCGGCGGCATCGGTGTTGAAGCGGGATTCGTGCTCCTCCCTCTCCTCGCGTCCCCTGCGGGGGCGCTCCTCTTCCTCGGAGTCCTCGCGGTGCTCCCTCTTCTTGAACTTCTCGGCGGATTCGGAGTTGAAGCGCGGCTCGCGCTCCTCCCTCTCCTCGCGTCCCCTGCGGGGGCGCTCCTCGCGGTATTTCTCCCTGCGATCGGTGCGGGCGCGGATACGTGTCTCGTCCTCCTCGTCCTCCTCTTTCGCGGGGGCCTCCCTGCCCTCTTTGGCTTCGGCGGTGAGGCCGTTCATCTCCATGTACTGGTCTCCGGGGACCTTGTTGCGGAGGCATTTGATGATCTGCTTGGGCGTGAGCTCCTCGACCTCGTGGGCGCGGGGTGCGCGGGCGACGAAGTCGACCTCTGCCACCTGGAAAAGCTCCCTGAGGATCAGCTCTCCGCCTCTGTCGCCGTCGGTGAATGCGGTGACGACCCTCTCCTTGGAGAGGTCCTGGACGGTCTTGGGGATGTTCGTCCCCTCGACGGCGATGGCGTTCTTGATGCCTGCTTTCAGCAGGTTGAGGACATCGGACCTGCCCTCGACGATGATGATGGCCTCGGAGTCCTTCACGTTGGGGCCGGCGGGGCACCTGTCCTTGCCGAAGGAGGTGATCTCCTCGACCTGGATGCTCTGCCTGATGCTGTCGGTGAGGTCGCCGGAGCTTCCCTTGGACTGTTTGATCATCTCGTTGAGCAGCTCCTTCGCGCGCTCGACGACAAGCTCCCTCTTCGTGACGCGGACGTCCTCGATGCCGAGGACCCTCAGGCCCGCCTTGCAGGGGCCGACACGGTCCACGGTCTCCAGGGCGGAGGCGAGGATGGCGGTCTCGACCTGGTCGAGGCTGGAGGACATGTACACGGTACCGTCCGATTTGCCTCCCTTGGATGAGACCTCCACCTCGATCCTGCCGATCCTGCCGGATTTCTGCAGGTCTCTCAGATCGAGCTCGTCTCCGAGCAGACCCTCGGTCTGCCCGAAGATGGCACCGACCACGTCGGGCTTCTCAACGATGCCGTCGGCGGTCAGTTTGGCTTTGATCATGTATTTCGTCGTGTTAGGATCTATATTCATGTGATGATGCCCCCCTTGTGGGCTTTGGGGGAAAAACCTACCACTGTCCCGACTGCGCTGATGCTTTTTGCTCCTTCGGTTGGAGCAGTCGCCTAATCTCGTCTTGATCTGTCCGGTCCGTTTGCATTCGGCCACCCCATCCCCGGGGCCGTCTGGCCTTTGTCTTGAAACGGTTTCGGACGTGCCCTGCCTTCGTGAGGCTTCGGGCGGTGGATTGTGATTGTGAATCAGTGAATCAGGGTTGCAGGTGCATTCCCTTGAGAGCCTGTACGTGGACGTACCTTATATATCTTATTGCTTGGAAAAAAGGGGCCAGGCGGGGTCGGGCACCTCCGGCGCAGTATATATACGCCGGATACCGCCCCGCCGTCATCAAAGCCTTATCTGATGCGCATCGCCCTCTTCGGCGAACACGTCGTGCATCCTGTCGTCGCAGGAGAACAGTATGACCTGCTGGTCCTTGGCGAACTCGAAGATCGCCCTGCACGCACCGGCGCGGCGCTCCCTGTCGAACCTGACCAGGATGTCGTCCATGATCATCGGCAGCCTCTCGGAGCCCATCTCCTTGGCCATGGCCATCTTCAGGGACAGGTACACCTGGTCCCCCAGGCCGCTGCTCCATTTCCTGGAGTCCTTCAGCGTGTCGTCCCTGTCGTGTATCACGATGTCGGTGTTGCGGGGGTCGCTCTCGAGGCGGTAACGTCCGTCGGTCATCAGGGACAGGTACGTGTTCGCCCTGGCGATCACGCCGGGCTGATGGTCCCCGTAGAAACCGTCGCACACTTCGTCCGATATGCCCTTGGCCAGCGACAGCACCGCCCATTCGCGGAGCTCCCGGTCCAGCTTCGCCTCGTTGGCGGACCTCTCGGCCTCCAGGCGGTCCAGCTCGCCGTCCTCCAGGATGTTCCTCATCTTCGTCTCGACGGTGCCGATGTCGTGGTTCAGGGTCTCGGCGGGCGTCTCGGCGGGGGCCTGCGATTCCGTTTCCGTCTTCGCCGCGTCCACCGCGGCCGCGATGTCCGCGAACGGCATCCCGGCCGTCTTCTCCATGCTCTCCTTCAGCGATGCGAGTCCGAGCTCCACCTCCGCGAGCTTCCTGCTGTCGTTGACGATCTCCGAGAATCCCTCCGCTCCGCCGTATCCCGCGAGGAATGCGCTCAGCTCTTCTCCGGCCTTCTTGGCGGCGGCGGCCTTCTCGTCCCGGGAGGCGGCGGCCTTTGTCGCGTTCTCTGCCGCTATCGCGGCGCGTCTGAGGTTATCGATCCCCTCTTCGAAACCGTTGCCGCGGGATACCCCCGTGGCCTCGCAGACGAAGTTCAGCTTTTCCTCGGAGATCCTGATGCCGCTGTTCAGTTCGGCCAGCTCCCCGTTGTCTTCGGAGAGTTTACCGTAGGCATCCGTCATCCTCCTGGCATTGAACACGACCGCCGAGACCTTTTCGCGTTCCACCGAAGCGGGCAACCCGTATGCCGTCGGGTCCCACGCCGATGTGCTGTGCGCAGGTGCGCGTTTTTTCGATATTATCAACAGAACTGCTCCGACGACGGCGACCGCAACGCCGGCCGCCGCGACATAGGCCATCGAGGATTCCTTCATCACGGACAGGCCGGCGATGCCGGCCACGGCCATGATCATGCCCAGGACGAGCACCGCGTACGGGACCGTGCTGTTCTTCTTCGACGGCGCGGGCTCCGCCCTCCCGGCGGCGGCCAGTGCACCGTCGAGGTCCGCAGACGCGGCCGCCCGCGGGGACATCCCGGTGGATTCTGTGCATTCGTCCACTATGGTGTTGAGCTTCTCGATCTCGGCCTTGAGCCTGTCCGCCCTGCCGGCCGATGCACTGTATCCGTTGCCGGACGTCAGTTCGTCGATCTCCTTGCGGCAGCTGTCGATCTTGCGGGGATCGCCTCCGCGGAGGTCCTTGGACCAGTCTTCCGCATTCCCGACCGCTGAATCGTACATCATCTTGGAATCCTTGGCTGCGGCGTTGAGGCCGTTGAACGTCTCGACGGCGTCCTGCGGCAGTCCGCGGGAGTACTCCAAACCCGCGATCTCCGCCGACCTCTTCCTGTACGCGTCGACGTTCTCGCGCTGGGCAAGCACCACGGCGCGCTTCTTCCGGACCTCGTCCGTCGCGCTCTGATCCGCCTTGGCCTTCTCCAATTGGACCCTCAGCCGTTCCCGCTCTTCCGCGAGACGGCCGTATTCCTCGGCTGCTGCCTTGGCCCGGTCGATCTTCTCATCGATCGCCTTCCCGTTCTCGATCGTCTCGCCGATGCCGTTACTACTCATGCGCTGCGGTGTGAGCAGGGTGTTCATCGACGACTCGATCCCTCCGAGCACGGCGGGGACGTTCTCCCCGCCGGGGACGGTCAGGAACCTCGCTTTTATGTCGCCGGATGTCAGCAGCTTGTCGTCCGTGAGCTCGGACAGCCCCATGGCGAACATGCTGCGGTACGTCTCCGGTTCGATGTTGACCATCTCGGCGGGCGTGGGCCCGCCGTCCGAGGATGTTATGCTCCGGTTGCTCCTGACGACCGTCCTCTCGGTGCCGTCGTCCATGACGACGGTGACTGTGCCCGAATCGCTCTTGGCGGGTTCGGGGTAGTCCTTCTTGCTGGCGCGGGCCAGCGGGAACAGCGTCCCGCGTATGAAATTGGTGAGCGTGGTCTTCCCGGCCTCGTTGTCGCCGGTGACGACCGTGACCCCGTCGGAGAACTCGCCCCTCCATTTGCGCAGACTGCCGAAGGATTCCACGCTGACTGATCTTATCCTCATCTCTCCGCCTCCGCGAGCTTCTCGACCATGAGCATCCCCGCATCGTTCACTATCGCCCTGAGCTCTTCGTCGCTCATGCTCCTGAAATGCTCGGCGAACAGCTGCGATGTCTTCGTGGAGCATATCCTGTCGACGATCTCATCCCTGTCCGCCTGCGAAAGCGCGTCCGCGGCGTTGAGGACGGAAGCGGTGAAGTCTCCGGAGCGCCTCCGCGCCTCCAGGTCCATGTCGGGACCGGTGCGCGCCTCGATGCCCGTGACCGTGCATCCTGTCTTCGAACGGACGGCCTCCGAGAACCCGTCGGGGTCCAGGCGCACCATGCGGTCGAGGTCGCCCCTGCCTTTCAGCGACAGGCGGACCAGCGATCCTTTCGGGACCTTCGCGGATATGTCCGAGATCAGGCCGTCGAGGCTCTTGCCCGTGATGTCCGCATCGGCGCTCTCCCATCTGATGCTCTGCGTCGCCTTGAAGGTGAGGTCAGACACCCTGCCGTCCCTGACGGTCACGACGTATGCGCCCTTCTCGCCGGTCTCCTTGGGACTGCGCCCCTGGATGTTTCCGGGATAAACGGCATAGGGGTGCTCGCTGAGCACTGCGCGCAGATGGATGTGCCCGAGGGCCCAGTAGTCTATTCCGCGGGCCTTCATCTCCGACAGCTTGCACGGCGAGTAATCGGTCTCGCCGGCGGGGGCGTCCACGCTGCAGTGGACCACGCCGACGGAGAACAGCCCGGGCTCGCCCGCTACTGATTCCGTGAGATCCCTGGATTCGTGGCGCTTCCCGAAGCTGGCCCCCGACACCGAGGCGACGGCCGCTCCGTCCTTCTCGAACACGAACGAGCATCCCTCCGCCGGGAACACCTTGGCGTTGTCGGGCAGAGGTATCGATTCATCCCATCTGCGGTTGTGGTCGTGGTTGCCGTACGCTATGAAGCAAGGGACCCCCATCCTGCGGACGGTGTCGCAGAATCTGTTGCGTGTGCGGGGCGACTCGTTGCCCTCGTCGAACACGTCCCCGGCGATGACAACGAAATCCGCATCCTCAGAGACTGCAAGGTCGGCTATCCTGTCGAAGGATTCGAAAACCGATTCCTGTAGCTTCCTGCCGAGGTCCGCGTCATCCGATGACAGGCCGGAGAACCTGCATCCTAGGTGCAGGTCCGCGCAGTGGATGAATCTGAACTGAGACATGAACGCGCATAGTGTTCGGGGCTACTTAAACAGGAGAGTGTTATTCTTCTTTCCTGCGGTTTTTCCCGAACAGCATAAGATAAGAACAACGGGGTCGCGGGGCCTGTCCGTCATCTTCAACCGTTGCGGCAAGACCGCGTTCCGGCCATGGTATTGTGCAAGTCGCGGCATCGCGGACAAGGGCACACGTCCGCTTCAAAGGTTCCGTCGGTGCGCGACCGATATCGGTACTTCTCAGTGGTGACCTTGTGATTCGTCAGGCCGCTTCTCGCGTGCAATAACGATTCCGATCGGGGATCGTAACAAACCAGAGATACGCGTCATTCTTGACGATGTTTGCCAAAACCATCAATGAAATGACGTCAAAACCATCAATGAAATGACGTCAAAACCATCAATTTCAATATGCACAAAGCAATTGCCGTATGATGCCAGAATATAAGCCCAGGTTGATAGATTCCGAACTGAGAGAAGATCTGGAGGCATTCGGCGCTGTTCTGATCATGGGGCCCAAATGGTGTGGGAAGACCACAACAGCATCACAGGTCGCGAAAAGCACACTGCGCATGCAGGATAGGGATTTCAAAGAGAGGAACATGGGATTGGCCAGATTGAAACCCTCCGAATTGCTCATCGGGGAGAACCCGAGACTGATAGACGAGTGGCAGATGGCACCTCAGCTGTGGGATTCGGTGAGATTGAGCGTGGATATCAGGGGGAACAGGGATTGTACATCCTGACTTGTTCCACGACGGTTGACAGGGATAAGATCGATCACTCGGGCACGGGCCGTATAGACCGGTTGAGGATGAACACAATGAGTTTGTTCGAATCGGGGGATTCTACAGGTTCGGTATCGATTAGAGGGCTTTTTGACGGAGCCGAGATCGTTTCTGGCGCCTCAGACTTGGAGTTATCTGATGTGGCGGCCCTTATAATCAGAGGGGGATGGCCACAATCGATAGGCAAGGGAGAGAATGTTAGCATCAGGCTCATCAGGGGGTACTGTGAGAGCATGATCGATACCGAGGTCGTGGATGTAGACGGAAGGAGGCGCGATGCCCACAAGATGAGAGGGGTGCTCAGGTCGCTGTCCCGTGGTATATCCTCTCCCATATCCAAGAAAGGGATCATGGAGGACATATCATCAAGGGAGGGTTCGAGCATATCCGAGAACACACTCAACGACTATCTGAAGGCGTTGAGGGGCATATATGTGCTCGACGAGCTGCCGGCATGGAATGTGAATCTCCGTTCCAAGACTGCCATGAGGACGACAGAGATCGTCCATCTATGCGACCCTGCCATCGCGGCCTATTTCCTGGGAGCTTCCAAAGGGAGCCTGATGAACGATCCACGGACATTCGGGCTGCTGTTCGAGTCGCTCGTGGTCCGCGATCTCCGCGTATATGCTCAGAGCATAGGCGGGGACGTGTTCCACTACAGGGACAGGTCCGGCCTGGAGGCAGATGCGGTCATATCGCTTCACGACGGGAGGTGGGCCGCTGTGGAGGTGAAACTCGGCGACAGCTGGGTGAATGAGGGGGCCGAGAACCTCCTGAAGCTGAAGGACAGGACCGATACGGACATGATGGGGCAACCGGCATTCCTGGCCGTGGTGACTGGTACGGGTCATGCTTACACGCGGGAGGACGGGGTGCACGTGATCCCCGTGGGTTGTTTGAGGAACTGAGGCACGGGCAGTCCTCGCCGGCCGTCTTCAACTGTTGCGGCGCACGCGCGTGCTGGGGAACAGAGTATTTTGTGCGCTTGACGAATCAAAACAATTCCAACAACACGCTGGACGATTGCGAGTGCCCCGTATCGATGGGCGGTGGCGATGCACAGAAGCCTCCGGATCGCGCTTCAGGCAGTCGGGAACGGCCGTTTCCTATGCTCTCATCTTTGACACCCTGCCGTATTTTCGAGTGTACGTCGCGGACAGGGTCCGGAGCAGAGAGGCCGATGCGGACGCCTTCGACCGCCGTCATCCGCACTGTTCGGCATCTTGGCGGGTTCTCCGACGAATACCGCAGGTCATGCTTTCGGGCTCACCGGCTCCGATACCGATCTGCAATGGGCACCCTGGGTCCGGGAGGGTTTCCGAGCCGTTCCGTCGGAACATATAATAGTCGATTGGCTCATTCATCCAACATGGATTGCATAAGGAAGAAGGTCAAAGAAGAGATGGTCCGCGGATGGATAGGGTCCAACCGCGGATGCTCGTATCATCCCACCCATTTCGAGGGTCAGGACTGCACGTTCTGCTATTGCCCGTTCTTCCCATGCAACGATGCCGACCTCGGCAGGGACGTGGAGACGTCCCGCGGCACCAAGGTGTGGTCCTGCACCGACTGCCTTTTCATCCACCGGACGCCGGTGGTCAAGTTCATACTGTCGGAGATGGAGCGCATGGGCATCGAGGACCCCTGCGACCCGCGCATCGACGGCATCCTGCCCGAGGCCAAGTGCAGGTTCATGAAGACAGGCAAGGCGATCATGATCCTCGGGGCGACCTCCGATGCCGGGAAGTCCGTGACCGCCATGGCCGTCTGCCGCATGCTCTGCAGGCGCGGAGTGGTCACGGCCCCGTTCAAATCGCAGAACATGAGCCTGAACTCCAAGGTCACCATGGACGGCTGCGAGATCGCGATGATACAGGCCCTCCAATGCAAGGCCGCCGGCGTCAAGAACCCGGACACCCACATGAACCCGATACTCCTGAAGCCGAAGGGCGATATGGTCTCCCAGGTCATGGTGGAAGGGCGCCCGTACGGGGATTACGACGTCGAGCACTACTATTCGGAGTTCGTGCCGGGTCCCGGAGAGGACATCGTCAGGCGCAACATCGACTTCCTGAAATCCAGGTACGATGTCGTCGTCATGGAGGGTGCTGGCTCCCCGGCGGAGATAAACATCTACGACAGGGACATAGCCAACATGCGCGCGGCCAGGATCGCCGATGCAGACTGCATACTCGTCGTGAACGTCGAGTGGGGCGGCTCCTTCGCGTACGCCCTGGGCACCGTGGAGCTTCTGGAACCTGAGGACCGCAAGCGCATCAAGGGCATAATCCTCAACAACGTCCGCGGGGATCCGGAATCCTTCAGGTCCGGGGCGGACGAGCTCGAGCGGATGTGCGGCGTGCCGGTCATAGGCATCGTACCGCACGCCGACGTGAAGCTCCCCTCCGAGGACTCCGAGGCGTTCCGCGACACCGACAGGGTCGGATGCGGGAGGATAAAGGTGGCCGTGATCAAATTACCCAGGATAGCCAATTTCACCGACATCGACCCGCTGTCCCTGGAGGACACGACGGTCGTCTTCGTATCCCGTCCCGAAGAGCTCGCCGGATGCGACGCCGTCGTCATACCCGGGACGAAGAACACCGTGGACGACATGATGTGGATGCGCTCCTGCGGCATGGCGGACGCCATTGTCGCCCTCAGGGGCAAGGTGCCGATACTGGGGATATGCGGCGGGTACCAGATGATGGGGCGCGTCCTCAGGGACCCCAACGGCCTCGAGGGCTCGCATTCCGGCGACACGCCCGGCCTGGGACTGTTCGACATGGAGTCGTCTTGGGGCGACTACACCAAGTGCGTCCGCCAGGATTCGGCGGTGATGATCTCCACGGGCGAGGAGGTCGAGGGCTATGAGATCCACATGGGCAACAGCGACACCAAGGAGGAGAGGCTGTTCCGCGTGGAGAACATCTGCGAGAAGTTCGACGAGGGGTCCGTCCGCGAGGACGAGATGCTCTACGGCTCGTATCTCCACGGTCTGCTGGACAAGCCCGCGTTCAGGAGGCATTTCCTCTCCAAGGCCGCGGGCGGTCACGAGCCGGCGGATGTTCCGGACTACGGGGAGACGCTGGAACAGAGCATCGACAAGCTCACCGACGTCTTCGAGGCCAACATGGACGTCGACAGCATCCTGAAGATGGCGGGGGTGGTCAGATGAGGATCATGTTCCTGGGAACATCCTCCGGAGCGGGGAAGACCACGATAGCCGCCATGTACTGCCGGCATCTGGCCTCGAAGGGCGTCGACGTCGCACCGTTCAAGGCCCTCAACCTGTCCCTGAACTCGTTCGCCGCCGCCGACGGCGGGGAGATCGGCATGGGCCAGGCGTTCCAGGCATGGGCATGCGGCCTCGAGCCGGAGACCAGGATGAACCCCGTGCTGCTGAAGCCGTCCGGCGGCAGGATGCAGATCGTGCTGCGCGGCAGGCCCTACACCGAGACGGACAAGGGAGGCCCCGCGCTCACGGAGGAGAAGGTCCGCGCAGCCTTGGAATGCTACGATTCGCTGACCTCGGACCACGAGGCCGTCGTATGCGAGGGGTCGGGATCGCCGGCGGAGATCAACATAGCCGACAAGGACGTCGCCAACATGCGCATGGTCCGCGAGAGGAGCATCCCCGCGGTGCTCGTCGGAGACATAGAGAGGGGAGGCGTCTTCGCCTCGCTGTACGGCACATGGAGGCTCATACCGGAGAAGGACCGTCACCTCATCAGAGGATTCATCATCAACAGGTTCCGCGGAGACGCCACGATCCTGAAGAAGGGCATCGAAAGGATCGAGGAGCTCACCGGGATGAAGTACCTCGGCGTGATGCCGTACTTGGACCTGAGGTTCCCGGAGGAGGACACCCTGTCCGACAAGGGGGGCAGGTTGGAGGGCGCAGATCCGCGCAGCGCGTTCCTGGCCAATCTGGACGAGTTCCTCGGGGTCGCCGAAGGGACATTGGACCTCGAGGCGATGGACGAGATCTCATCCGCCTGACGCCACGCGGACGGCCTTGACGGCCATGCCGTCCTCGATGGGCGTGTCCATCGGGACCGGGGTCCCAGACACCAGGAAGATATAGGCGTCGGGGTTCTTGCCGGAGGCGCGGACTGCCGCCTCGACGGTGGTGCCGCATTCAACGTCATTCGTGCCGCAGTCGATGGTCAATGTCGCTGTCATCGTATCTCCGTGCCCGTCATGCGGGCACTGCTTTATTTCCCCTTCGCGGGACATGCCCTCCGGCGGAGCGCATCAAAAGGTGGCAGACAGTTCTGCTTATAGGTTTGTCCACGTCCGTCAGTATCGCTCCGGCGTATTCCGTCTCATCGATCATATCCTCTTTGAATCCAGATATGGAGAGTAGTCATATCTCACCTTGGACTGAGGTTTGACCGATTCACTATGATCTCTAAGTTCGTTCAGGACGCTGATGCCTGTTTTCTTGTTATGGATTTTGCAATCGGTGAAAGATCGACGATATTTGCTTATCAATGCTAAAACGATCAAATGTGGTATTTAAACAAGATAATTTTGCCGTCTTATTTGATAAAAATTACACAACGCATCAACAATTAACAATAACTAACGACCCTTTATTATACAGAACAAATATTCTATTTTGGATTGGGGAGGAAATGACAGAGTTGATTGCTGAGTCAGATTTTGAGGAATTGTTGATTGATTTCTTCAAAGAACAAGGTTATTCATATATCCCTGGTCCGACCATCGCACCTGATGGAGAATCCCCTGAAAGATCTGACTACTCTGAAGTTGTTCTTAGAAGAAGATTGCTCAGCAAACTGATTGAGATCAACCCTGGAATCAACCGTGGCGTGATAGATGATGCCGTGAGAAAGATAACATCGATATCTTCAAATTCGCTGATCGATGCCAACATTACATTCCATGAAATGCTGATACAGGGCGTCCGTCTTGAATCGAAAAGATCTGACGGCACCATAGCTGGAGAATTTGTCAAAATAGTTGATTTCGATAATCCTGAAAAGAACGAGTTTCTCGTTGTGAATCAGTTCACAGTCATCAACGAAAGAAGGGAGCGTAGGCCGGATGTCGTGTTATTCGTTAACGGACTTCCTTTAGTCGTCATCGAGCTCAAGAACCCGACCGATGAGAAAGCAACCATCAACGGCGCTTATACTCAGATTCAGAATTACAAGAATGAGGTCCCCCAACTGTTCTATTACAATGAGGGATGCATCATTGCAGATGGTGTATTCACCGAATTCGGTACTATATCTTCTGGATACCAACATTTTGTCGAATGGAAATCGATGGATCCCGAGGATAAAGAAAATCCGATTTTCGGGACCGCGGAACTTATGGTCCGGAGAATGCTCAATAAAGAAACATATCTTGATCTGATTCGCAATTTCACAGTGTTCGATGATGACGGTACCGGGAAGAGGATCAAGAAAGTGGCGAAATACCACCAATATTATGCCGTGAATGCTGCCATCGATGCAACCGTAAAAGCCGTGAATATTACGGGCGACGGAAGGTGTGGTGTCGTATGGCATACGCAGGGTTCAGGAAAAAGTCTGACAATGGTTTTCTATTCAGGTAAGATAGCACGCGATTCTCGTATGAAGAATCCGACCATTGTTGTACTCACAGATAGGATAGATCTTGACGATCAGCTGTTCGGTACATTCTCACATTGCAAGGA
>CAZLEI010000026.1:0-18233 GCA_964558505.1 uncultured Methanomassiliicoccales archaeon
TTACAGCTTCGGCTTGGTTTTCAGACGACGTTTCCTCCAGATGAGGACCTAACGTCGTTAAGGTTTTATTGTCCGATTGCATTCTTCCCTCAATGCCTAAGATAAAAATCAATTCTGAATATGCGTCAAAGTTGAAGAACATCATCGGATTGAGGGGCGAGCCCGTGGCCGTCAAACTTGTGGCCGAGGGTGCGACATATCCTGCGGGCTATGACGCTCCGGAAACCCAGATCAGCCACTGTCAGGCCGTCACACGTGCCAGGAAGGGCCAGGCGATCAAACTGTCCGCTGAAGATCAGAGCTGTCATGTCGGATCCGCCGTGCTCGGTATGGCCGAGGCACCCGAGAAGATACTGTCGGGCGAGTTCCACGCGGGCATCGGGATCCACGATTCCGCCGCGGCCGCCAAGAACATGATTGCTCAGCGCAAGGTTATACCGAAGAAGATCAAGGGTGAGATAGTATGTCCTCTGAAAGATGCGGACTTCGATCCCGATGCAGTGATCTTCATAGATGTGCCAGAAAGGATCTACTGGATCATGGCAGCTTCCACGGCGGCGGACGGCAGCAGGGCGGAATTCAGCACAGCGCCGTTCCAGTGTGCATGCGAGGACATAACTGCGATGCCCATAATCAACGGCAGACCCAACATATCCATCGGATGCTTCGGATGCAGGAAGAAGACGGATATGCGCCCCGACGAGATGGCGATCGGTATTCCGTATTCCATGATACAGGGCATCGTCGAGCACATCGAGAAGTACGAATCCGGCGTCATGGCGAAATCCAAGCGCGACTGATCCAAATAACAGGGGCGAAAGCCCCTTTTCACATTGTTTAAAGATATCGTTATATAGCACGTGGTTACGGAAGCCGGCAATCTCATCCGTTGTGCCGATCGTCCGGCATCAAAGTTTTCATGGATTCTCGCATAAAACCCTGTTTTTCCACATCCTTTATATGTAATTAGCAGATTACAAGGGCTTGCAAGGGGCGGGTGAAGATCACCGTTTTCGCCCGAAACGCGTTATTTGAACAAGGAGGTATAAAATGCCAAAATACGAGGACGTAATCGACTTGTATGACGACCACGGAAAACGCATCGCGAAGCAGATTCCGCTGGAAGCCATAAGTCCGTTGCGCAACAAAGCGATCAAGAAAATCGCCTCGCTTACTGAGAGGACCATTGCAGTCAACCTCGCCGGAATTGAGAAAGCTCTCAAGACCGGTGCCGTCGGCGGCGCGATGATCAAAGGTAAGGAGATCGACGTTCCGCTGGTCGCCAATGCCGAGAAGATCGCCAAAGCGATCAAAGAAATGGTCCAGGTAACAGAAGATGACGATACCGTCGTGAAGGTTAAATCCGGCGGAAAGAACCTCGTCGTCGTCGTGCCTGAAGAGAGAATGGCAGCTGGTATCGAGTACACCACCGGTTTCACCGCAGTAGCGGCCGCAACGACCGAGGTCATCATCGACCAGTTCAACATCCCCATGTACAAGGCAAACATGGTGAAGGCAGCAGTTTGGGGCAGATACCCCCAGACCATGACGTTCACCGGTGCCAACGTCAAATCCATCCTCGAAGTTCCCCAGAACAACGAGGGTGCAGGATACGCCATCAGGAACATCATGGCCAACCACGTCGTCGCACTCGTCGACAGGAACGCCATGCAGGGAACCGCGCTTTCCGCTATCCTCGAGCAGGTTGGAGCCTTCGAGATGGGAGATGCGATCGGGCCCTTCGAGAGGGGACACCTTCTCGCACTCGCGTACCAGGGACTCAACGCCAACAACATCCTCTACACACTCGTGAAGAAGAACGGCAAGACCGGAACCGTCGGAACTGTTATCGCATCCCTCATGGAGAAAGCCATCGAGGACGGCGTCATCAGGGTCAAAGAGACACTCCCCTCGGGATACAATGTCTACACCACCGACGACCTGCCCCTGTGGAACGCATACGCGGCCACCGGAATGGTTGCAGCGGTCATGGTCAACATCGGAGCGGCAAGGGCCGCCCAGGGTGTTCCCGGAACTGTCCTGTACTACAACGACATGCTCGAGCACGAGACCGGCCTGCCCGGTGTCGACTACGGACGTGCGGAGGGAGTCGGAGTCGGTATGTCCTTCTTCTCTCACTCCATCTACGGCGGCGGAGGACCTGGTCTTTTCCACGGAAACCACGTCGTCACCAAGCACGCGAAAGGCGTGCTGATCCCTGCAGTCACTGCAGCGAACTGCCTCGACGGCGGAACCCAGACCTTCTCGGCTGAGGCCACATCCGGTCTCTTCAAAGAGGTCTTCGGCGACATGGTCGAGTTCAAGACACCTATGCAGATTGTTGGCGCGGAGGCCAAGAAAGTCGCAAAGAAGCTCTGAGGATTTCTTATGACGGATACCAACGAACCCACAGTAGATTATGCGGGAGTCCCGCTCCCCGAGGTCAGGATTATGACCAATCGTCTCCTCAGCGCAGACACGACCGAGAAGGTCCTCAACGCGATGACGGCTGTGGAACACATCAGGCAGATCAACATGACGGGCGAGAGCATCCCAAGGACCATCAACAACGGTCCCGGGAAAGGATTGGACAACAATCATTCCGAGCGCAAGGTTATTGCGTTCAATGGAAGGGAGGTCGAGCTCCGCCATCTCGTCGGAGCCTTCATCATCGAGTTGGAGGTGGAAGACGAGGACATGCTGGAGGACACTGTCGCCAGCATCAGGAAGGTATGCGATGATACCATACCTTTCGGATACAACCTGGATGTCGGAAGGTATTCGAAATACAGACCCTCATTGCATGATTACAGAGGTGCATAATATGGCATACAAAAGACAATTCTATCCTGGAACCACCGTACCTGCAGTCAACAGGCGCAAGTACATGGACCCCAAGGCAAACCTGAAGACGCTCCGCGATGTCGCAATGGATGATGTCGTCAGGATCATGGGACACCGCAACCCCGGAGAGGACTACAAGTCCATCCACGCTCCGCTCGACGAGAACCCCTACGAGAACACCTGCCCCATCAGGCAGATGGTCAAACCCATCGACGGTGCAAAACACGGAGACAGGGTCAGGTACATTCAGTTCACCGACTCCGTCTACTTCGCACCCATCTCCCCCTACCAGAGGGCATGGATGTACCTGTCCAGATACAGGGGAATCGACACCGGTACCCTGTCCGGCAGGCAGATCATCGAAGTCAGGGAGAGGGACCTCGAGGTCCTCGCCAAGACCATGATCGACAACGAGACCTTCGACCCCGCCCTCACCGGCATCAGGGGAGCAACCGTTCACGGACACGCCTGCCGTCTCGACGAGCACGGCCTGATGTTCGACGGCTGGCAGAGGTACGTTTGGGACGACGCTAAGAAAGAGGTCGTCTACGTCAAAGACCAGGTCGCTATCCCTCTCGACAGGAGAATATCCGTCGGGAAGCCCGCGTCCATGTCCGACCTCCAGAAGAGGACAACTATCTTCAGAGCGGACGGCGTTGATATGAGAGATGACAAAGAGGTCTCCATGTACGGCCTCAGGATCCACAAGCTCAGGACTCTGGGCGGATACCAGCCCTTTAAGGTTAAGGGGGTGTAAGCTATGGCAGAGAAAGAAAAGCTGTTCATGGAAGCATGCAAAAAGAAGTTCAAAGAGGACCCCACGGACATGTCCACCAAATACTACTGCTACGGAGGCTGGAAACAGTCGAAGAGCAAGGTGGAGTTCCAGAAGTCCGCTGACGAGATCGCAAAGAAACGTGGAATCCCCATGATGAACCAGGACATCGGTGTCCCTCTCGGACAGAGGTCCTGGATGCCCTACCAGCTGTCCCACACGGACATCTTCGCGGAGGCAGATGACCTTCACTGCGTCAACAACCCCGCTATCCAGCAGGCATGGGACGACATCAGGAGGACAGTCCTCGTAGGTCTGAACTCCCCCCACGAGACCATCGAGAAGAGGCTCGGAAAGGAAGTCACCCCCGAGACCATCAACACGTACCTCGAGGTCGTCAACCACGCTATGCCCGGAGGCGCAGTCGTTCAGGAGCACATGGCCGAGGTCAACCCCGCCCTTGTTTACGACTCCTACGTCAAAGTCTTCTCCGGCGACGATGACCTGATCGACGAGATCGACAAGAGATTCGTCATCGACATCAACAAGCTGTTCCCCGCCGACCAGGCAGACCAGCTGAAGAAAGCGATCGGAAAGAACCTCATGCAGGCAGTCCGCGTGCCGACCATCGTCGGCAGGCTCATGGACGGAGGAACCGTTTCGAGGCACGCAGCAATGCAGATCTCGATGGCATTCATCTCCGCATACAAGCTCGCAGCAGGAGAGGCCGCAATCGCAGACTTCGCGTACTCCGCAAAGCACCTGTCGATCAACATGGGAACCATGATGCCCGCAAGGCGCGCCAGGGGACCCAACGAACCCGGAGGAATACCCTTCGGATTCATGGCCGACATGGTCCAGTCCGACCGTGTCCACCCCGAGGATCCCGGACGCGCAACACTCGAGGCAGTTGCCCTCGGAGCCGGTGTGTTCGACCAGATCTACCTCGGCGGATACATGTCCGGCGGTGTAGGATTCACCCAGTATGCCACAGCGGCATACACCGACAACATCCTCGAGGATTACGTCTACTACGCCATCGACAGGATCAAGGACAAGTACGGCGGCTTCTGCAAACTCGACCCCAACAACCTGGACGAGCTCATGAAGCTCAGCGACGATGTCAACACCTACGCTCTCAGCATGTACGAGAAGTACCCCGCCATCATGGAGACCCACTTCGGTGGATCCCAGAGGGCGACCGTCGCTGCCGCTTCGACCGGTATCGCGGGCGCAATGGCAACCGGAGTCGCAGACTGCGGTGTCAACAGCTGGTACCTGTCCATGCTGCAGCACAAGGAGAGGACCGGAAGGCTCGGATTCTACGGATACGATCTGCAGGATCAGTGCGGTTCCGCGAACTCCTTCGCGTACAGGTCCGATGAGGGACTGCCCATGGAGCTCAGGGGACCCAACTACCCCAACTACGCCATGAACGTCGGTCACCTCTCCGGATACACCGGTATCCCCAAGGCGGCACACGTCGCACGCGGAGATGCGTACACGGCCAACCCGTTCATACGCGTCGCATTCGCCGACCCCAGCCTCGTCTTCGACTTCGCGAACATCACGAAGGAGTTCGGACGTGGAGCCCTCAGGGAGTTCCACCCCGCCGGAGAGAGGACAGCAGTCATCAAGGGATGAACGTGATTCCGAAAGAAGGCGACATCTGCAAGTACCTCCCGACATCGACGGTCGGAAAGGTAACCGAGGTTCGCGAGCGGGACGGAAGGGTCTGGGCAAGACTGGATCAGACCGACCTGTTCTACGACGCCGGCCGCCTGGAGCCCGCCGACCCGGGGGAGTACAAAGAAGTCTCCTTCAAGGAACGCGAGCGTTCCCTCCGCAGCGGGCTGGATGCTGTCAAGGCCCATAAGGCAGAAGCCGAAGAGGTCGACATCAGCGAATTCACGCCCAGCGGCGGCGGATGAAGGCGTAAGCAACCCAAACCTTTTACTTTTCATTTTTATCATCTACACCGAGAATAGTGCAGATGGCCCCATTAACGACGCTATATCAAGATTAATGATATTATGTCGCGGTTTTCATATTAGCCGAATAGAGATATGATTAAATACCCAACCACATGGAATGGGTGGTACAGAGTGCCGAGAGTGTGATACAATGGATATAAGGCAGAAAATGTTATTCGCTGTGTTCGTCGCTTTTGCGATGCTAGCTGTGCCTTTCGCGACCGTTGCGGCAGAGGATAGCGATTCCGACGGGGATGCAATCCCCGAGGTGACGGTCAAGCTTGCCCGCTTCGATGTCCTCATCGATATCCTCGAAGGCGACGGTGTTTCGACTTATAATGAAGGGAAGTACTTCGCAATCTACGGCTCTAATGAAAAGGTTCCAGCGGAGATTATCAACAACAAGGCCTCGTATGCTCTGAAGATCCTCATCACATCCGGGGATCCGCTCACCACGTCATCTCTCTCTAACAAGGGGGTTGATTACAACAGATCGGTTGTGACGTTGGAGAAGGGTGATTGGGCATCTGTGGTGGTGACGCGCGACAATGGGTCCAATGGGGCCAAGAGTCTGTTCAATGCGGATGATGCGAGAGAATTGGTATTCAATGATATCACATTGGAGCGCAATGAAAAGAACACATCCAATCCCTTGGTCGATGTCCAGAGCTCTGGGTCGGTGACGGTCGGGGCCGGGTTCGGTGTCAACAACAACGGATCATCCGTTCCTGCGATGAAGGTGTCCGGAGGGTCCGTCAGTGTCACTTCGGTCCCGGAGGGCGGATTCGTTCTGGATAATGGGACGAAGTGGACTTTCGTGTACGGTGGCGACGAACCCTCAAAGGTCAAGTTCACCACCGAAGGATACAACATCACCTCCGGTCAGGGCAAGGCTGTTGAGAATGTGTTCACGCTCGGAGCTTGGACCGTGACATATGTCAACGGGGCCGAGTCTACAGAGGAGTACGTATTCGACGGCGGTGCCGCAGACCTCACCGGACTTGCCGGATCGGCCGAAAAGACGTTCCGTGGCTGGTATCTCGGTGATGCTACTGCTGCAACATCGGAATACGTCGTGAAGAGCGATGTGACCTTCAATGCGAAGTGGGATGTTGTCCCCGTGGAACCCGAGGTCCCCGTGGAACCCGAGGTCCCCGTGGAACCCGAGGTCCCCGTGGAACCCGAGGTCCCCGTGGAACCGGAAGTCCCAGTTGAACCCCAGGTCCCATCGGGAGATCCGGTGACGGTCCCCGAGTACAACGTCACGATAGACGGAGAGACCAGCAAGATGGCTGTCGGGACGATCCTCGTCGTCGGGGCTGAATCCTCGGACGGGCGCATCCTCGACGGGTGGAACGTGAATGGTAGCTTCGTCGCTGCCGGAACGTCCATCGTCGTTGTGGACGACACCGTCGTGGAGTATGTATGGAAGGCAGTGATCGCGGACGATAGCGAGGAGCCCGGGCAATCCACAGGTTCTGCAGTCAGCAGTATCAACACCGATTTCAACATAGGTGGCCTGCTCCTGGTGATCCTACTCATTATCGCCGGATTGTACATCGTAAAACGCGAGATGGCATAAGGCCATCGTCAGCATCGCAAAACCTCTTCCTTTTTTAATACGTCGATTGACGTATACGTTGTTGTGCAATAGATATATACATGAAGTACAATCCGCACATATGGCCGACCAATCGCCGACCAATTTCGCCAACCCGGCACCGCTGGGGCTTCTGGCATTCGGGATGACCACGGTCCTCCTGTCGCTTCATAATCTTGGAATGTACGGACTCGATTCCCCTGTCCTATCCATGGGGATATTCTACGGAGGCATCGCACAAGTGATAGCCGGTATCGTGGAATTCAGGAACGGCAACACCTTCGGTGCCACAGCATTCACATCATACGGGTTGTTCTGGCTTTCCTTTGTGGCCATAAATACGGGCATGATACCCGGTGCGGCTGCAGACGGGATGTCCCTCGGGATGTACTTCGCCATATGGGGTGTGCTGACGGCTTTCCTGTTCATCGGGACATTGAAGGGCAATCGCTGCACTCAGACAGTCTTCCTTACGCTCACGGTGCTGTTCTTCATCGTGGCGGCAAAGGACATGTCGGGTGTGCACGAGCTTGCATATGCCGCAGGTGCTGTAGGCGTCCTCTGCGGAGGATCCGCCATGTATACAGCATTTGCAGAGGTGGTCAACGGTCAGCTCGGACGCACCGTGATGCCGCTGGGAGATAAGACCAGAATCCGGTAATTCATATATTCCAGCTCGCCCATCTGTTTGCATGGCAGTTCTATCGTTGGCAGATTTCTGCGGTAAGCAGACTGTGACCATCGATGCGTATTCGATGGGCGAGATCCTGGATCTCCGTTACAACCCCCGTAATTGGACAGTTGCAGGCGTGGTGCTCAAGGGCAGCAAAGGAGTATACTCCCTCTTGCCTCCGACAATGGCGAAGTCACCTGTTATGTTGAAACCGGGGAAGGCGGTGATCCGTGATGTCTACATGATCCCGGACAAGAGGGAAAACGTCATGAGGGATCTGGTAGCGGACAATCCCATGATGCCGTCGCTGTCGTCGCTCATCCGCATGAAGGTAGAGCTGACCGGCGGGACGATACTGGGCAACGTGACCGCGGTCGAGATAGATCCTTCCAATTGGGAGGTGCGCTCGTTGAAAGTAAAGATGGATAAAGCCGCCATGAAGGAGATGGGGTTGAAAGGATTGTTGCCCAAAACGGCATCCGGAATCCTGACGATGATGATATCGACCGTATCCGACCGTGTCATCTTGAAGAAGACATTGGTCGAGATACAGAGGTCGCTCGTCGTGGATTGATTCAGCACCTGTTGAATGCAACGAGCACAGATGCGATCTTCGGGTCGTCTTCGAGGCCCACATGCTTCTTTATCATCAGGTCGCAGGTGGGTGCGGGACTGCAGGAAACAACATCCTTGCATCCGTTATCGGGATTGAGCTCCGGGAACGAGACCGGGGGCATGATGAATTTCTCGCCGCCTTTGCCCATGATCTGGGGGAACACAACGAAACCATCAGAGAGCCAGAGCACATCATTGCGGTCTTTGTATTCCGCCATCGTGTGGGGGAACACCTCTATCCCCATTATCGTGCCGTCGCTGGCCTTGAGGACGACCGTAGGTTCGGGCGGGGGTCTGAATCTCGGATCTTTGTAAATGCAGATGACGCGGTCGCGCTGGAGGGCCTGGTTGAACCCTTCGTTCTCGACTTCGATGTCCCCCATGGCTTTGACGGTATCCTCTTCTTCCTTCACAGCAGCCAGGATCTCTTTGTCGAGGTAGAAGGCATTGTGGACCCCCCTCATACCGCGGATTATCTCTAATGGCCTGTCGACCTCTTCCATCATGTCGCTGGCATTGATAAGCAATTATAAAATGTTTAACGGTAGATTCAACAGTCATGTCGTTGTTAATGCTGAATGAGAAAGATCCAAAGGTCCTTCAGGCGATGTACAGGTATCGCTCGGAAGTATTCAAGGAGGGATCTTTGACAGTGCGCGAGAAGGAACTGATAGCGATGGTCGTATCCTCTATGCTCAAGTGCGAGAAATGCTTCGATTACCACGTCGAGGCCGCCAAGGCGGCGGGGGCCACAGGGACGGACGTACTTGAGGCGTTGGAGGTCCTGACCTATATGTCAGGACCTTCGGCCATGATATGGACGGACAGCATCGACCGTGCCGTTGAAGATCCTTAATCGCTCTCGCTGTTCAATCTGATCAGATTGTTCACTCCGGCCATGGACCTGATATCCACAACTCCGATGGCGGCGATCACTCTGTTGTCCAGTTCGACGGGGGTCACTATGACCCTGATGCCTTTGTAAGGTCCGGAAACTGCGATCTTCCTGATGGTGGTGCCGATCTCTATGACATCTTCCAGGACCTCTCCTGTATAGGCGTTGTCGATGACCGCCCCGTTCTCTATCCTGAGGCCGAGGTTATCCCTGCTCTTGGCGCATACAGGCAGGCCGCCCACGAGATCGTGGATCGCGAATGCCAGCGAGAGGAGCTCGTTGCCCGTGCTCCTGGGTGTGAGTATGTCCCTGAGCTCGCGGTTCATCTGGAGACCGCCCACGAGCTTGATGCCGACGGTGACCGCGCCGATCTCCGCTTTGTCGGGGTCGTCCGCAGTTCCGATGATGACGGCATCGCCTTCTTTGACATTGAAATGCTGATGGATCGTGTTGATGATGCCGGTGTTGACGGGATAATCGTCGCCGGGGAATCTGATGCCCTTGTTCGTGCACACGAGGGTGGTGGCCCCCAGAGCTCCGGCCTTGATGGCCGCATCACGTTCTTCGCATCCGTATCTGACCTTCCTCGCCATGAACGGGAGGTGGACCATGCAGTCGTATTTTCCGATGGTGATCTCGGACATCTCGACGCGGGCGACATCCATTTCGATCAGGCTCTTCGAATCAGCTCCCTTCTGGGTCAGTGTTATGCCGTTCTTGCCGATCGTTATGAGCCCCTGTGTCTGCAATATGGAGAGGATGGTGCGTGTGCTGCCTTCTCCGATCTTCAGATACTGCGCTAGGGTTTTGCGGCCGATGGGATCCTCTTCGTCCAGGATCATCAGTGCCTTCCAAATATGGTAATCGTCGAATTTCGGTACAGGTCCGCCTATACCGGGTGCCCTGGAGGAATGCATATGGTTGTATCATACATCCATATTAAAACGATTTCCCTGTGAAGCGGAAGGGCACATCGGACAGTCCCGATTCATAAGCGATGTTAACGGTGATAAAATTCAAAATCTTTTATTATGGGAAAGCAGTACGCCATTGTATGTCTCCAGAATCTACGACCCTTCTGACAATAGAGAATGTCACCAAGAGGTTCGAGGGCAAAACCGTCCTGAACAATGTAAGTGCGAAACTCTCAACCGGAAGGATACTAGGTCTCATCGGTAAGAGCGCTGCCGGTAAGAGTGTGCTCATCAACATGCTCAGGGGCACAGAGGAGTATGCACCCGACTCGGGACGTATACTCTATCATTTCAACCGTTGCTGCAAGTGCGGCAATCTGGATCTTCCCTTCACTGGGACACCCTGCACGGCCTGCGGGTCAGCGACCGAGCACATCGATATCGACCTGTGGAAATTGAAAGAGACCGACCAGATGAGGATCGATGTCAAAAGACGCATCGCGATCATGATGCAGAGGACCTTCGCCCTGTTCGGGGACCTCACCGTCATCGAGAACCTCTACGAGGCGATCGGCAACAGGCTGGAAGACAAGGAACGCACGGACAAGGTCATCGAGCTCTTGGAGTTCGTCAACATGACCCACAGGACCACGCATATAGCCAGGGACCTGTCCGGAGGCGAGAAGCAGAGGATAGTCCTCGCGAGGCAGATCGCCAAGAACCCCCTGATATTCCTGGCCGACGAGCCCACGGGAACGCTGGACCCGACCACTGCGGAGATCGTGCACGAATCGTTGGTCAAGTACGTTCGCGACAACAACATATGCATGGTGTTCGCATCTCACTGGCCAGAGGCCATCGACAGGATGGCGGACGAGGCCATTTGGCTTGACCAGGGCAATGTGATCATGGAAGGCGAGCCTAAGAAGATCACGGCCAAGTTCATGGAGGAATATCATTTCGAGAGGAAGGAAGCATCCATCCTCGGGGATCCGCTCATAGAGCTCGACGATGCGGAGAAGCACTTCTTCTCCGTTGTCAGAGGTGTCGTGAAGGCTGTGGACGGCGTGTCCTTCGACATCAAGGAGAAGGAGATCTTCGCACTCGTAGGTCTTTCCGGTGCAGGTAAGACCACTACATCCAGGATGATCGCTGGCATGACGCCGGCCACAAGCGGATCTGTGAAGATCAGGGTCGGCGACGATTGGATTGACATGTCCGAGAGCGGTTTCGCCGGCAAAGGAAGGGCAACACCCTACATCGGTTTCCTTCACCAGGAGTACACCCTGTACCCGTTCGACAACGTCCTCAGGAACCTCACAACCTGCATCGGCGTGAAAATGCCTGCAGAGTTGGCTAAGGTCAAAGCGATACAGGTGCTGCTCAGCGTGGGATTCCCCCGCGAAGGCATAGAGGACCTCCTGTACGCCTTCCCGGACACATTGAGCGTCGGAGAGTGTCAGAGGATCGCGTTCGCTCAGGTGCTGATCAAAGAGCCCCGCATAATCATACTCGATGAGCCCACCGGTACGATGGACCCGATAACCAAGGTGACCGTGGCCAATTCCGTCCTCCAGTCCCGTGAGATGCTGGGAGAGACGTTCGTGGTCGTGAGCCACGACATGGATTTCGTTCTTAACTGCTGTGACCGCGCCGCATTCATGAAGGATGGGAAGGTCGTCACCATCGGCAAGCCCGAGGATGTAATCAAGGTGTTCGACGGTAACGAGGAAGGATCAGCGGAGTGATCATTTGAAACAGCAGATCGGCAGGCACCTGAGCTTCGTCGAGTGCAGGGAGGCTCAAGGCCTCGGCACCGGGGGAGGTCTAGCACAGAGAGCAACGATATCGGACAGCGGCAGGGATGTCGTGGCGATCGCCATGGGCCCCGGGCGCAGGCACATCACCAAACCGGTATGCGAGATCACGTACGCCTTGAGGGAAGAAGGCATAGACACCAGCGTGCTCGTCGTCAACGCGGGAGGAGGAGTTCCCGCCGACGCGCCGGACTTCACCACAGGTACCAATTTCGGATTGGATCCGATCGAGGTCGAGCGCATACAGCAGTTCAAAGTCGCATTGATCCACCTGGGCAACGTGCGCACGCACATCATCTACAAGGCAAGGCTGATCCTGAGGAACGTGGACATACCTGCGATCATAGTGTCGCAGTGCCCTGTCGATTACGAGGATTTCGCGGCCATCGGGGTCAAGACCCGCTATGTCATGCCGCCGGACGATAAGATAGACACCAAAGGCGAGATCGTGGAGATCGTCAACGGAGTAATCAGAGGGGTGACCTGCCCTCAGGAGAAGCTTGACGAGATCGTCTCAAAGGTCACATCCATGCTGCCGGAGGGATCGCGTTGAAGGTCACGATAAACGGCAGGGAGGCCGTTCTGAAGAGCGGCGCGACCTTGAAGACCGCTGTGGCGAAGGAACCATACGTCAAAGGGTCCCTGGTCTCCGTGCACCTCTCCACCGAGAGGATAACCGCCGAGACCGATGATTTCGAGCTTCACACCTCCAGCGGCGTCATGGTCCTGCATCTGGACGACAGCGAGGATGCCCGTGTATGGAAGGAGAACCTCCACAACATCACAGGCGTGAGCGCGCGTTGGGTCACGCACGACATCGCGGCTTTCGGTTCGTTCCCGACATCTATAAACAAGGACACCGGGGACCGCATGTACCGCCGTTACGATTGCTTCTTCTCATTGGGGGGCATGGACAACAGCACCACGCTCATGATGATCGCGCGGGAGGACCACAGGAGGTCGTACGGCGCCGGGACCGGAAGGATCGGCAGGATCACCGTCGGCCGTCACATATTGGATGGTTTGAAAGAGGCGGACACGATATTCGCCATCCGCCCCCTCACATCCGAGACCAGCAGCGAGAATGTCGTCGTCACCTCCGACCTGTCATATCCCCTTGAGGACGGATATCGCATCGACACGTGCGCCAGGATAAGGTTGGATGTGAAATCGCCGGAATCGGCAGAGCACATACTGGTGCTGGCATCCAAGGGCACGCTGCACATATCGGATTCCACCGGCAGCTATGCCGCATGCTCAGATGACATGGATGTGGAGATACCGGAGGAGAACCACGAGGTGAGGGCCGAAGGCAGCGTCACGGTGCGTTACACCGGAGTGGGCACCGGCCGGGCATTCATATACAGGGACAAGAGGCAGGTCTCGAGTGCTCACAATCATGCCGGGGAGATAGTATCCGGTGCGGCGCTGGTCGCCCGTGCCAATGCCGGCGATATGATAACAACCGTCACCGTCCCGCCCAGGGCGTTGGCGGTCGGGATGACCCAGGCAGAGGGCGAGAGGTTCCTCGAAGAGGCCGGCATCAAACAGAGGCGCACAGGGGATGCATCCGACGGGGCGATAATCGTCGCACAGAATCCGGAGCATACGCTGCTGGCATTGGATGCTGGCGAGGTCGAGACCTTCGCGGTCCCCAAGGAGGACGTGTTCCGCATCTCGCTCGACAGGAAGAACCATCCGAACGACGTGCATTATTTCGAGAAGGTGACCGGACTGAGCCATATGCCGGTCGGTTCCATGAAGGTGCAGTTCGCTTTCGACGGCATGCCGATGGTGACGTTCTATGGGGACGAGATGCGCAGCAAATCGCTGTATCCTCAGGACCTGTTCAAGAAGGTCAAGCGCGGAGACATCGGGATAACCAACCAGTCCAGGCCGCATCACGGACTGATGGGCATCAGGCTCCAGGACAGCAAGGAGTACGGACCGACCGGCGAAGAGCCCTACGGAACGAACATCGTCGGCAGGTTCCTGGATGATTTGGACAGATTGATGGACGGACTCAAGGAGGAGGACGTCGTGTACATTACGGAGGAAGAGCTATGAGCGAGGAGAGGGAGACCAGATTGCTTATGATATCGCCCAAGTCGGGCCTTACGCCGGACCAGCTGTCGCGCAGGATACATGCGATGGGGAAATCCGTCACGGTGAAGGAGACCTGCTACGGCTGCCTTGTCGAAGGCCCCAGGGCGACGGTCCGCGAGATCCGCGATGCCATCAGGGAAGACTTCCCCGACGAGGTCTTCTCCAAGGTCAGGGCATACCCTGCGGGCGATCCCAGAAGGTGCCGCGCTCAGCACGGCACTCGCCCCGGATATGCACAGCTCGAGATGGAATGGGAGTTCCTTTCAAAGGTCCAGCACGGTCTGGAATGCATCGAGAGGGGCGAGGACCGTGCAGATGTGCCGGTCCACACCAAACTCCCGGTAAACGTTTTCAAGAAGATTTGCGAGGCTAACCGATGAAGGTATTCATAGACCCACCCAACAGCCTTGTCCTCTTCGATCTTGTGGAGAGGTACGGCCATGAGCCGCTCAGCTCCATGGCAGCGATCCAGGACAGGATAGACAAGCTCGAGATCGACATGCCGCCGATGAACGTCACCGTGGATGATGTCATTAAAGGTCTGAAATACGCGGGGATCGAGGTCCCTTCCGGCGTCAGGGGAAGGCTTGCCCTATGGGGGCCGCTGATAGACGAGGCGGATGCGGCGGTCATCATGGACGACGCTCCATTCTCATTCGGATGCGTCGGATGCGAACGCACCGAGCTCATGGTCAAATACCTCATCAAAAGGCGTGGGATCCCGGTGCTTCATGTCAAATATCCGGAGACCGAGGACGAGGCGAAGAACTTCGTGATGGACGCCAAGGCGTTCCTGGAGGGATTGGAATGATCAAGATAGCGCAACTTTCCTGCGGGACTGAGTACAGCAGTGTGCAGTACGAGATCGAGAAGGCGGCCCGCAGCGTCGGTGCGAAAGTGGTCTACCCCGACGTGTCCGCGGACGATATCGCGGATGCGGTCGAGAGGTTCGGGTTCAAGCCCAGGTCCCCGCAGCTGAAGCTGATGATCGCGAGGGCGGTCCAGCTGGCCGACGGGCTGTACGATGCGGATGCGGTCTTCATAGCTACCTGCTTCAGGTGTGCAGAGGCCGCTCTCGTCAGGAACGAGCTCAGGAGGTTCATACAGGAGAACACCAGGCTCCCCGTGGTCACTTATTCGTTCACAGAGAGGCTCAAGGCGGCCCAGATGCTCACGAGGATGGAGGCTCTTGTGACAATCGTCACCAGGAAAGAGCTGCTCGCCAGAGAGAGGCAGACCGGCATAACCGTCGGCCTCGATTCCGGGTCCAGTACTACGAAGGCGGTCGTCATGGTCGACAATGTGATCGCAGGCATGGATTGGACGCCCTCGGGCGATGTCGTGAAGTCCGCGCAGTACGTGCTGGAGAATGCATTGGCACAGGCCGGCATCAAGATGAGCCAGGTGGAGGCCATCGGCACCACGGGCTACGGACGTTACACGCTGGGCAAGCATTTCGGGGCAAAACTGGTGCAGGAGGAGCTCACCGTGAACTCCAAGGGCGCGGTATGGCTGGCGAACAAGCAGCGCGGCGAGGCGACGATCCTCGACATCGGCGGTATGGACAACAAGGCCATCACAGTCCGTGACGGAGTCCCGGACAATTTCACGATGGGCGGGATATGCGCCGGAGCGTCCGGCCGTTTCCTGGAGATGACCTCCAAGAGGCTGAAGATCGAGGTCACCGAGCTCGGAAAACTCGCGGACCAGGGCAATTGGAGGAACGCCAAGATGAACTCGTATTGCTCAGTGTTCGGTATACAGGACCTCGTCACCACCCTCGGAGAGGGAAAGACATTCGAGGACGTGGCCGCAGCGGCATGCCACTCTGTGGCCGAGCAGGTGTACGAGCAGCAGTTGCAGGAGATAGACGTCAGGCATCCTGTCATCCAGGTCGGCGGCACCTCCCTGATATCCGGTCTGGTCACCGCAGTGGGAGAGGTCCTGGGCGAGAAGCCCATCGTGCCCCCCAACTCGCAGTACATCGGTGCAGTGGGCGGGGCTCTTCTGAGCTCGGGATTCCTGTGATAACATGAAAGTCGTCGTCGAGGGGACGGAGGAATGGGGCAGCACCACATACGGGGCGCTGTTCGAAACGATCATGGCAGACGTGGGCAAATCGGTCCTCATCGACACTGCCGTGCTCGTCCTGAAGCCGGATGTTCCGCTTTTCGTGTTCTCGGTCAAGCTCAAATCAGAACCTGTCAGCAAGACGGTCGCTGATGTCGCCAGCATCAGGGAGGAGAACGGCGAGGTCCACATCTCCATCACCGAGGAGAGGTATGCTCCGGAGATCCTGGCACAAGTGTGGAAGAAGTACGGAAGGTCTAACGTGGATCAGCAGACCCGTTTCGATATGGATGTCCATCACGCGGATTCGAAGATCATCGGCGACATGGTCATATCCTCGGGAGAAGACGTCAAGAGGGATGTCATAGGTGCTGTTTGGAGAGCCATGCCTGAAGGCATCAAAGCAAGGCACAGTTTCACCGACGGCACGGTCATAACGATAATGGCCACCGAGGAGATCATACGTGCGGAGATGCTCGACGAGGCACTCAAGGTTCACAAGAGGACAATGGAGATGGAGGCTTCTGAAGATGTTTGAGGTCATGATGTACGACGGCGGGATATATCGTTCCGACGAACTGTTCGAGATCATTGACGACGTGGGCGGAGTGGTGCTGCAGAAGAACCGCAGTGCTCAGATGCTCACGGTGACGATGTCGATACCCGGAGAGGACAGGGAAGAGGTCACCAAGGTCTGCGAGGCCATCGGAGGCACGGTGAAGCAGGTGCCTCTCGCCGGTACCGAGATCGCAGTCGTCGGACCAACGCTCGGGAGGCATCACATGCCGCACCCGATCTGCGATATAGCCGAAGAGCTCAGGAAGCACGGCGCGATCACAGTCGTCATGGGCCTTGCCAGAGGAAGGGGCAAGGCAACGTCCCAGATATCCACGAAAGAGCGCGGTATCGTCGAAGAGTACGATGCGGCCGTGTTCATGATGGGCAATTTCAAGACCTGTGTCGAGGCCAAGAAGGACCTCATAAAGGACATCAAGACCCCGGTCGTCCTGGTCTCCGGACCCGCTCCGGAGGGCTTGGAGGATGATTGCGAGGCGATCGTGTCAGGTGTAGGCCGCAGGGCAGAGAGGATGCGGACGCCCCCCGAGAGGGCGAAGCTCCTGGAGATAGCCAACGCGGTCGAAGGCGTCCTGCGCGACAGGAGGGCGATGTTGGAAGAGGATCCCCTGTTCGTGCATCCGGCCGAAGTGAAATCATTGTTGGAGGCCTACGAGCCAGTCGACATGAGCCTGAGGCCTGCCCCGATCGTCCTGCACATGGACGGGCTCAGGGTGAAGATATCCACGAAGGAGCACTACGAGGACCTGAGCAACATGATGGTCTACGGACGCAGGCTCGGGGAAGTGGCTTACATTACGGATTCCAAGATCGACGACAGCAGCACCGTCATCAAGATCAAGACCCGCTCGCAGGTAGAGGACGAGGACGCCGCGAAGAGATGATCCGCAAGGGAACATACCTGCTGTTCATGGACCTACCGGAAGGCGCGGAGGTCGAAGTGGGGGCATTGGGCGACATCAGCCTAGGTCCGGGCACGTACTGTTATGTAGGCAGTGCCATGGGTGGCCTGGATCAGCGTATATCCCGGCATCTGTCAGGGCATAAATGCATCCGCTGGCATATAGACAGGCTGACCACCATGGCCGTGTCGATGCGCGCATACGAGTCCCAGGTCCCGGAATGCACGCTGGCTTCAGTGGCGGTGACCTCGGGCTGCATCCCAGTGGCCGCAGGGTTCGGATGCTCGGACTGCAGGTGCGCCACGCATCTGTTCAGTGTTCCCGAAGGGTGCGAGGCGTGTGCTGTTTCAGCGTCATGCGCGGTCCCTTTCAGGGACCAACATATGCGACCAGGCTGCACGTGTTTCGCCCGTCAATCGGCTCTGAGGAAACCAGCTGTTTCAATCCGATCCGGTGATTTCTGCTGCATATTG
>CAZLEI010000027.1:0-16962 GCA_964558505.1 uncultured Methanomassiliicoccales archaeon
GTCTTTTAACCTCCCGTTAAGGGTACTTTTCAGTTTTCGCTCACGCTACTACTGCACTATCGGACTAGAGACGTATTTAGGGTTGGAAGCGAATGTCTCCCAAATTCACGCGCGATATCCAACGCACGTTACTCTGGATACTCGAAAATCTCCTGTTTGACCTTCTTCTAAGGGGCTATCACCCTCTATGGCGTGACTTTCCAGTCAACTTTGAATATTTCAACGAAGGAGTATAAGAGTCCAAAACACCACATCTCCCTATTGTTTCCAATAGGGATTCAGTTTGCCCTATACCGCGTTCGATCGCCTTTAATAACGGTATCTCGTTTGATTTCTTTTCCTGCGGGTACTAAGATGCTTCAATCCCCCGCGTTCCCAATCATTACTGATTATTCCGAAGAATAGGAAGTCCCATTAGGTAATCGTCGGATCATAGGCTTCTTGCACCTACCCGACGCATATCGCAGCTTGACACGACCTTCTTCAGCGCTCTAGCCGAACCATCCCCCATGCGGCGTAGCATCGCCGCTGGCGTATGATCTAGCACACGTCCAGGTTGCGTATGATCGGTAATCATCGGGCTTGTTTCCGTTCTCATCCTCCAATACGGAGCCCTATACCTCTTCCCCGCCAGAGGACCTCTCTGCGGGTGCACGTCTTCATTTGAATCTTTATGCCAGGCCCGGTTTCCCGTTCCCAACGAAATTCCCGATTATCGAGGAGGTATATAATACTTCCGCGACCGTCGGGTTCTCTCGGTTCGGAGTCATTCCGAACCACCTGATGGTTCACATCGGGCATACCCCTCTACTCACAAGTTATATTTAAAGGTTTTGATGGATTAAGAATGTCTATCACGGAATAAAAATAATTTCGATGGAATTTGGCAATTTTTGGCGCAAAATCCTCAAATCAGGGTGGTAGAAACGGAGAAGATCGTCGTGAAACGCCTTTTTGCCGAGAATCCTGGAGATCACGCCAACTTCCGTGGCGCCCTCCACCTTCCATGCGCCGCCGGGATACGATATGTCCGTGGAGATGAATATCGGAAGCCTCAGCCTCATCTTCTCGATTTCCGTGCATATTCCCGAAAGATACTCTATCTCATCCGCATCCATCGAGCATACCGTGCCTTCCCTGGAACGGAACGTGTAGTCCCCTGACTCGATATGCTCCAGCAGGGACCTGCGCGACACTGCGATGTGGCGGTTCATGTCCGCGATCATCTTCTCCACATTCATGGGATCGTCGCTCATCATTCTCAGTGTGCTATACTATTATACTATAATAAAGAGCTAACAGAAGATTCTAATTATCGCGATTCCCATACCCTCCTGCATGGATGAAACCCGTCTTGAGGGGATGCTCAGAACGCACCCGTGCTATTCGGAGGGCGCACATACTGAGTTCGCGCGCATGCACCTGCCTGTAGCGCCGCGTTGCAACATACAATGCAACTATTGCAACAGGAAATACGATTGCAGCAACGAATCCCGCCCGGGTGTGACCAGCGAGGTGCTTTCTCCCGCGCAGGCCGCGGATAAAGTGGCAATCGTGAAGGCTGCGATCCCTCAGTTGAGCGTCATCGGCATCGCCGGGCCCGGAGACCCCTTGGCCAATGAGACCACGTTCGAAACCTTGGAGCTGATATCATCCATGTATCCCGAGCTCACGCTCTGCGTATCGACCAATGGCCTGATGCTCCCGAAACATGCAGAAAGGCTGTATTCCCTCGGTGTTCGCTTCGTTACGGTGACGATCAACGCCGTGGATCCCGACGTATCCGCGAAGATCTACGACTCCGTCATATGGGAAGGTTCCCGTCTGTCCGGCAGGGACGGCGCCGAAAGGTTACTGGAGAACCAATTGGAGGGGATCCGCAGATGCGTGGACCTCGGGATGCTCGTCAAAGCCAACATCGTCCTGATCCCCGGGATCAATGACGCGCATATACCTGCTGTAGCGCGCAAGATGAAAGAGATGGGCGTTTACCTCGTCAACATACTCCCGCTGATCCCGGTGGAGGGGACGAGATTCTCCGGCCTCAGGCCCCCGACATCCGAGGAAAGACGCGAACTCATGGACCGTTGCTCCTTGGATGCTAAGATGATGAGGCATTGCAAACAATGCCGCGCGGATGCCATCGGACTACTCGGACAGGACAGATCCGCCGAATTCGCCACCGGGAGCAACTGCGGCAGCGGCTGCGGGCCCGTGAACCCAGGGGTCCTGAAGATGGAGATGGGCGACGGGGAGACCCGCATAGCCGTTGCATCATCGAACGGGGACACAGTGGATTATGGGTTCGGGAACGCACCATCATTCAGGATCTACGCTTCGGACGGTGGCACCGTCAGATTCCTCAGGACCGAGAAAGTCGACACCAAGACACCTGTGTACGGCGATGCTCACGCGAAGCATATCGGAGCCGTGCTCTCCGCGATATCCGACTGCAGCATAGTCATAGTCAAAGAGATCGGACCTCGTCCTTCGAAGGAACTGGCCGCCAGCGGAACCCGTGTGATGCTGGCATCTGGCGATGTCAACGCCGCGATACGCGAATCACTGAGCTGAACGATGCCGTTTTGATACATATTTAAAGGATAAGGGCATGGTGCAGGCCATTGTATAGGAGTGTGCGAGAATGGACGCTCAAGAGCTCAGAGAATCATATGTCAACTTCTTCAAAGAGAGGGGACACGCATACATCAGGTCTGCGTCGCTGATCCCCGAGAACGATCCGACCGTGCTTTTCACTACGGCCGGAATGCACCCCCTTGTGCCATATCTCCTCGGAGAGAAGCACCCTCAGGGCACCAGACTCGTGGATTTCCAGAAGTGCATCAGGACCGGCGACATCGACGAGGTCGGTGACGCCAGCCACCTGACGTTCTTCGAGATGCTGGGCAACTGGTCCCTCGGCGATTACTTCAAGAAGGAATCCATCGGATTCAGCTACGATTTCCTCACCCAGGTGCTCAAGCTCAGGCCGGAGCAGATCGCCGTGACCGCATTCGCCGGCGAAGAGGGCATCCCCAAGGATACCGAGACCGCCGAGATCTGGAAGAGCCACGGCATGAAGGACGAGCAGATCTACTTCTATGGAAGGAAGGATAACTGGTGGGGTCCCGCCGGACAGACCGGTCCATGCGGACCCGACACCGAGATATTCTTCGACAACGGACGCCCCAAATGCGGACCGTCCTGCGGACCGTCCTGCCACTGCGGTAAATTCACCGAGATATGGAACAACGTCTTCATGCAGTACTTCAAGGACAAAGACGGCAGATTCACGCCGCTTGACCAGAAGAACGTCGATACCGGCATGGGCCTGGAAAGGGTCCTCTGCATGGTGAACGGCAAATCGACCGTGTACGACACCGAGCTCTTCGCCGGGATCATCGGACAGATAGAGTCCCTATCCGGCAAGAAGTACGATGACGACATCAAAGCGTTCAGGATAATATCAGACCACCTCAGAGCGGCCACATTCATGCTGGGCGACGGCGTGGTCCCCTCCAAGATGGGACAGGGCTACATCCTAAGGAGGCTCATAAGGAGAGCGAGCAGATACATGTCCCGCCTCGGGATCGAGGGCATAAACATGAGGAGCGTGTGCGAAGTGATCGTACGCGAATATTCCAATGCCTACCCGGAACTCGAGTCCAACAAGGATGCCATCTACGAGGCCATAACCGCCGAGGAGGAGAAATTCCACAAGACACTGTCCAAAGGCCTGAGGAGGTTCGACGAGATGGTCGCCTCCAACGAAGGCGGCGCTCTGGACGGGGAGCTGGTCTTCCGCCTGTACGATACGTACGGGTTCCCCATAGAGCTCACACAGGAGCTTGCGACGGAAAAGGGACTGACCGTGGACGTGGCGGACTTCGAATCCAGATTCAAGGAGCACCAGGAGAAATCCAGGGCAGGCTCCGACCAGGTATTCAAGGGAGGTCTGGCAGACAACAGCGAAGAGACCACCAAACTGCACACTGCAACCCATCTCCTGAACGCCGCCCTCAGGTCCATCGTCGATCCCGACATCAGGCAGAAGGGCAGCAACATCACGGCCGAGAGGCTGAGATTCGATTTCAACTTCGACAGGAAACTGACCGCAGAGGAGCTGGCCGCCATCGAGGATTTCGTCAACGAGGCCATCAAGGCGGACATCCCCGTCGTGTGCAGGGAGATGCCCGTGGCAGATGCCAAGGCCACCGGCGCCATCGGCGTGTTCGACAACAAATACGGCGAGATCGTCAAGATCTATTCGATCGGAGATGTCTCCAGCGAACTCTGCGGAGGCCCGCATGTCACCCACACGGGCGAGATCCAGGGCTTCAAGATCAAGAAGGAGGAGAGCTCCGCCAGCGGAGTCCGCCGTATCAAAGCGGTCGTCGGGAAGTTTGACTGAAACACCGGGGGGCGACCCCCGTTCTTTTTCTGTAACATTCAATACCTTCCGATGCCATCGGGCGACCATGAAGATCGTTGCGTTCAACGGCAGCCCCCGCAAGGACGGCAACACCGTCTTGATGATTAAAGCGGTCATCGGTGAGACCGGATGCGAGAGCGAGATCGTCCATCTGTACGATATGACGATCGCCCCATGCAGGGGATGCTTCGGATGCAAAGGAATCGACAGATGCGTCATGGACGACGGATTGAACGATTGCCTCGAAAAAATGGCATGTGCCGATGCCATACTCCTCGGATCCCCCGTTTACTCTGCGGACGTGTCTGCCGTCATGAAGGCGTTCCTCGAGAGAGCAGGCGCCGTGATCGCCTGCAATCCAGGCCTGATAAGGCACAAAGTGGGGGCTTCAGTGGCCGCCGTGCGCAGAGGCGGGGGCATGTCTGCAGTGGACACCATGAACCATTTCTTCCTCAACAAAGAGGCCATCATCCCGGGATCCACATATTGGAACATGGTCTACGGCAAGGAACCTGGGGATTCCACAGGGGATCGCGAAGGCATGGACAACATGCGCAACCTTGGTCGGAACATCAGGTTCCTACTGGATGCTTTACATCAATGACTTCACGAAGGATACCGGGAACATCGTGCGGGCAGATACCTGCTCGGGGGACATGCCTTCGGAAAGGAACCTCCGGCATACCTGTTCCATAGTCTCCCCGACCTCTATGATGTGGCCGTCGGGATCCGTGAACCTTACTACACGCTGCCCCCACGGATGCTCTTTCAGCGGGTGGATGAGTTCGACATCGGCTGCGACGAGCCTGCGGAAGAATGGTTCGATGTTGTCCTCTTCGAAATAAAGCTCCGCATCATTCCCGCGGAAACGTACATCGCGTCCTTCGACGAATGATCTCCAAGACTCCCGGGACTGCAACGAGATCCCGCCCGTGAGCGTCACATTCTCGCCCAGATCGTGGACCACCGACAAACCCAGCATATCGTTGTAGAATGCTTTGGACCGCTCGAGGTCGGAAACCGCCAGAAGCGGGCAGACGTATCTCATGCCCTCCACCTTTTGAGCATGGGCATGTACTTGTCCATCATCGCCCTGGCCTCGGCCTCGGTCATTTCCGGTCCGACCATGTGCGGAACACAGAAATCAATCATCTGCTGCATCGTCCAATCGTTCTTGAACACACCGCCGGCATAACAGTACGCGCAGTAGTCTCCGCTCGCAGACCCATCCGATTCCGTTCCCCATTCCTCGCCGTCCATCGGCATCCCGCAACTCTGGCAGTATTCGACCATGATAAGGAATCGTAGTGATTTCTGATAAATTTATGTGCAGTGCATGCCGTCGAGGACTGTCACGCAACGCATACGCTCGCAGGAGAATGTCAGATGGCCTCCCGTCTGTCCGAAACCGGACGGAAGGCCTGTAAATGAGTGGACTGGGCGAGATTTGAACTCGCGACTTCTTGCTTGCAAAGCAAGCGATCTTCCAGCTGATCTACCAGCCCAATATTTGCAGACAACTGCCAGGAAAATATATATGTTTCGTCTGCTAAGCTCGCCCAGAGATGTGAATATGTTCGGAAAGAGCATCAGAATGGAGAGAATAATGGACAGAGAGACTGGAAATTGCGTTATCGTCCCCATGGACCATGGGATCTCGATCGGCCCCACCGCCGGACTCTTTGACATGAGGCACACCGTCGATGCCGTGGCGAATGGTGGCGCCACCGCTGTGCTGATGCACAAGGGCCTCATCCGCTACAGCTACCGTGCCGGCGGAAAAGACGTGGGATTGATACTCCACATCTCTGCTTCCACGGACATGGGCGTCACATCGAACAGCAAGGTCACCGTGGCAACTGTCGAAGAGGCCCTGAAGATCGGTGCGGATGCTATCTCCATGCACATAAACGTCGGAGCCGATACGGAGCCCGACATGCTGTACGACCTGGGCCGCATATCGGACGACTGCGCCGAATGGGGGATGCCGCTGGTGGTCATGGCGTACCCCAGAGGACCTACAATAAAGAACTCGTACGACCCTTGCCTCATAGCACATGCCGGAAGGGTAGCCGCGGAACTGGGTGCGGACATCGTTAAGATCAGCTACACAGGGGACATCGATTCATTCCGCGAGGTCTGCAAGGGCGTCCTGGCCCCAGTGGTGATAGCGGGAGGTCCGAAGATGGATTCCGACCTCGACATACTGAACATGGTCCATGACTCCCTGGAAGCAGGGGGCCACGGCGTATCGATGGGCAGGAACGTGTTCCAGCACAAGGATGTCGAGGGGATGACACGCGCCATCTCCGACATCGTCCTGCACGGCGCCACAGTCGAAGAAGCCAAGAAGAACCTCAGAGGGATGAAATGAACAAGGCCGTTTGGATCAGAGCTGACGCATCCGATGATGCCAAGGTCCGCAAGGACATGATTGTGACCGCCCTGGAATGCGGGATATCCACTGCGATCGTACGTCCGGAGGATTCCGCCCTGGCATCCGTGGGGAAGGTAGATCTGCTGTTCAACGAGGAGGGTGCACTGTCCGACGGTTCCGTCATGGTCCGCCTGTCATCTCCCGAAGACCAGGATGCCGCCATGGCCATGGCGGGAAAGGTGCCTGCCGTGATCCTCGAGAGATCCTCCGATTGGACGATAATCCCGCTGGAGAACATGATCGCAAAGTTCCGCGGATCCGGAACCAAGGTCATGGCCTGCGCCGCGGACATTGGAGCCGCGGAGGTCTTCCTTAAAACGCTGGAGACCGGCGTCGACGGCATCGTCGTCGATGTGAAGACCCCCAACGACGTCCGCGTGTTCGCGGACATGACCGGGACCGCCGACCACGTGGACCTCGAAGAACTGAAGATCACCGATGTCAGACCGATCGAGATGGGCGACCGCGTCTGCGTGGACACTGTATCCGTCATGGTCCCCGGCGAGGGCATGCTGATCGGCTCCCAGGCCGCATGCCTGTTCCTGGTGCAGTCCGAGAGCGAGGAGAACGGATATGTTGCCGCAAGGCCGTTCAGGGTGAATGCCGGCGCCGTCCATGCATACATCCAAGGCCCTGAAGGAAGGACCAGGTACCTTTCGGAGCTCAGATCGGGCGATCCCGTGGTCCTTGTCGATCGCAACGGGAACACGCGCGCTTCAGCGGTCGGCAGGTGCAAGATCGAGAAAAGGCCGATGATCATCGTCGAAGCCGCAGATGCCCGCGGCGTATCCCACACCACGATACTGCAGAACGCCGAGACCGTCAAGATGGTCGGCCCGTCCGGCTCGATATCCGTGTCCAAGCTGAAGGCCGGCGATGCCGTGCTCGCAAGGATCGAAGAGGGCGGAAGGCACTTCGGCATGAAGATCGACGAGACCATGAAGGAGATCTGAATGAGGCTCTGCGCGTCACTGGGATGTCCGGAGGACATAGAGGATGCCGATGACGCTGACATGATCGAAGCCAGGCTGGACCTCCTGGGCTGCATCCCATCCTGTTCGAAGGATCTGCTGGTCACATTCCGGGACGGAGTGGACCTCTCACTCCTGCCCGACGGATTCCGCGGATCCGTCGACATCGGCACCGCCGACAGGCCCAGGACCGATCTGGAGATAGTATCGTCCGTGCACGACTACGTGGGCACGCCTGATGCGGAGAGGATCGTCGCACTGCTGAAAGATATGGACGGCGACATACTCAAAGGCGCATTCACCGTAGAGACGTTCAGGGACCTGCTGTCCATATACGATGCCTCCAAGAACATCGGCGCCAGACATGTGCTCCTCGGCATGGGGGAAGCGGGTACTGTCACACGCATACGCCAATCCCTGCTGGGGAACGAATTCACATTCGGGTACGTCAGCCAGCCTACCGCGCCCGGACAGCTGAGCATCTCTGAGATGCGCTCGCTGAACGACGACTGCATGATCACAGGCATAATCGGGAGACCGCTCGGGAAGAGCATGTCGCCGGCGATGCACGAGGCAGCATTCAAGGCCGCCGGCATCCGCGGCAAGTATCTGAAATTCGATGTTCCGGAACTGGACGATGCGGCCGAATTCCTCAGATGCTATGATGTACGCGGAGTCAACGTCACCATTCCATACAAGACTGCGATTATCGATCATCTTGATGCCGTAGACCCCGTCGCCGCCAAGATCGGCGCCGTGAACACCATTGTCAATGACGGCGGAAAACTCACGGGTTACAACACAGATGTACTTGGCATCGGGACATCGTTCGACATGGCGGGATACAGCGTGAAGAGGAAGAGGGCGCTCATCCTCGGATCCGGCGGAGCGGCAAGAGCGGTCGCACACTATCTTACGGAGAATAACTGCGACATAACGATCACCGGAAGGAACATCGACACCATGAGGACGATGGCCAGGGATCTCGGCTGCCGCATGGCGCCCAAGGATTCTGTGGCGGTCGGCCTCCACGACATCATCGTCAACTGCACCCCTGTCGGCATGTACGGCGACGGCAGTTATCCGATCAACATAAATCAGATCAACAGGGACCATGCCGTGTTCGACGTGGTCTATGGGACGGAGACCCCCATCATCGCCACCGCTCGCAACGCCGGCGCGACCGCGATATCCGGATCGGACATGCTGGCCGGCCAAGGTGCCGCCTCTTTCGAATTGTGGACCGGTTCCGGTGGCATGTTCGATGTCATGCGGGGTGAACTCCGATGACCGGTATCGGAAGGTCGTTCGGGGCCATTACGGTCATCAACGCCATGCCGTGCGGCATCGGCGCCACCATCGGAACATCGTTGACGACCAAGGCCAGGTTCGGAACGGGGTCCGACAGCCACGGACATGAGGTAAATATCATCAATGATCCGTCGGAATCCACGAAGATGGCAGAGCTCTGCGTTTCTGCCGTATACTCTGCAGCAGGCATTCCAGAACCTGACAGCTGGCACCTCGACATACTGTCGGAGATACCCATATCCAGGGGGCTGAAGAGTTCCAGTTCGGCATGCAATGCGATAATCTCATCGGTGTCAGACGAATGCGGATTCCATCTGGACCTGGAAGACACCGTAAGACTTGGCATCGACTGCGCGCGTGAAGCGAAGGTCACGGTCACTGGCTCATTCGACGATGCGGCCGGATGCCATCTTGGCGGGTTCGTGATGACGGACAACCGGACGGACGAATTGATACTCAGGAAGGATTTTCCGGAACATGATGTCGTCATATGCGTCCCCGATGAGAAGATACGGAAGACCTCGCTGGACATCGGTGCTCTGAAGGCCGTGTCCGAGAAGATGGAGGAGGCGATAGAGGTCGCCAAGAGGGATCCGCTGGAGGCCATGTCAATGAACGGCCGCATAATAGCCGAGGCCTCCGGCTTGGACAACACGATCGCCGACGCCGCCATCGAGCACGGAGCGCTCGGAGCCGGCATATCCGGGTCAGGTCCCGCAGTGGCCATCGTGCTCAAACCCGGATCGGCCGCCGGATTCCTGGAAGGATTCGACATCAAATACAATACGGTTATTACACATACCAAAGGAGCGAGAAGATGACACTTTCATTCACGGGCGGGAAGATAGAGGGAAGGATATCCCCGCCGCCATCCAAAAGCCACACGCACAGGGCATTCTTCCTGGCCGCTATGGCTGACGGTACCAGCAGGATAAGCAACGCCCTTCTGTCCGCAGATACGAAGGCGACTCTTGCCGCTGTCGAATCCATAGGCGCCGACGTCCGGATGGAAGATGGTTCGATAATCATCACCGGCGGCGACCTTCATGCACCGGACCATGTGATAGATGCCGACAACTCCGGCACGACCATGAGGATATTCGCTGGATTGTCATCCATGTTCTCCGCGACCACCGAGATAACCGGCGACGAATCCCTGAGGAAGAGACCGATGCAACCGCTGTTGGATGCACTGGCCGATATGGGAGTGTCCTGCGCCTCTGACGGCGGCAGGCCACCCGTCAGGATCACCGGCCCCAACAACGGCGGTCCCGTCAGCATAGACGGCACAGTCAGTTCCCAATTCATAACATCCCTCATGATGGCGGCCCCCATGCTGTCCAAGGACACGAACATATCCATCAGAGGAGGTGCGGTATCCGCTCCATACCTGAACGTCACAGCCTCCATGATGAAGCGCTTCGGTGCCAATGTGTTCATGGGAGGGACGGTTCACATCAGAGGCGGTACGGGATACAAGCCCTTCGACTACAACGTGCCTGCAGATTTCTCATCTGCCGCGTTCCCGCTGGTGGCCGGCGCCCTCGGAGGTACCGCGACGGTCTGCGGCGTGGATATGTCCGACCCCCAAGGGGACCGCAGGATAGTGGACATACTCAGGGATGCGGGGGCAGAGGTCACAGTGGACGGTGATGCCCTCACGACATCAATGGGGCCTCTGAAAGGCTGCGATGTGGACATGGGAGACATCCCGGACCTGTTCCCGATTGTGGCGGTCCTGCTCAGCACGGCCGAAGGGACCAGCCGTCTTCACGGTGCCCCGCAGCTCAGATTCAAAGAGAGCGACCGCATTGAATCCACCGTACGCATGCTGAACGCCATCGGCGCAGATGCGACGGAGACCGAGGACGGGTGCGTCATCCGCGGACGCGATTCGCTGTCAGGCGGACATGTGGACCACCGTGGCGACCACAGGATAATGATGTCGGCCGCGATCGCGTCCATCGTGTGCAAGAAGCCCGTTACGATGGATGACGGGGATTGCTGCGCCGTGTCATTCCCGGAATTTCCCAAGATCATGAGCACCATCGGCTTGGGATCGGAGGAGAACTGATGTACGTACTCGGGGAAAGGGTCAGGATGTCCCTGTTCGGGAGAAGTCACGGCCCGTGTGTCGGATGCATCCTGGAAGGCATCCCCAAGGGCATGCGCATCGACGAGGACCTCATAGCCAAGGACATGGAGCTCCGTAAACCCAAAACCGGGATCGGCACGCCCAGGAAAGAAACTGATTCCGTGGAGATAGTCCAGGGGCTATGCGGTGGCATCACTGACGGGAATCCGCTGCTGCTGATGATCCGCAACAGCAACACGGATGGATCCAAATACCTGAGATTCTCGGAGACTCCCCGTCCTGGGCATGCCGACCTCCCGGCCATCGTCAAATTCCCAGAGCACGATATCCGCGGAGGCGGACAGTTCTCTGGTCGCCTCACAGCTGCCATCGTGGCTTCGGGCAGCATCGCAAAGCAGTTCATATCTGGATACGGCATGTACGTATCCGCATTCTCCCGTTCGATATCCGATGTTTCCGATACTTGCACAAGGAGCATATCGGATGCCCAACGCTCGGAATCACTCGCAACCCGTGCCTGCAGTGAGGAACTGGACGCCCGCATGACATCTGCCATCGAGTCAGCCGCCGCAGACGGGGACAGCGTGGGTGGCGTGGTGGAATGCATCGCCGAAGGATTGCCTATCGGGTTCGGCGGGATATGGTTCGAATCCCTTGATTCCGAGATTGCCAGGGCCGTGTTCAGCGTACCTGCCTGCAAAGGCGTGGAATTCGGTGCCGGATTCGATATCGCTAAGATGCGCGGATCCGAGAGCAACGACCCGTTCATAATCGATGGCGGAGTCAGAGCGCGCACAAATAACATGGGCGGTATCCTCGGCGGCATGAGCGATGGCATGCCGCTCGTGCTAAGGGCTGCGTTCAAGCCCACGCCTTCCATTGCAAAAGAACAGGATACCGTCGACCTTGCAAGCATGGAGCCTGCGAAGGTGGCGGTGACCGGCAGGCACGACCCGTGCATCGTCCCCCGGGCAGTTCCGGTGGTGGAGGCCGTGGTCGCACTGGTCCTCGCGGACCAGATACGCCGCGGCCTTTGATATCAAGTCGACGAGTCGTGATAATCGTACTTGCCTGTGCGGATGCGCTCCATCACGGTCTCCGATATCTGCTCCAGGTCCTCCGGCGCGAAATTACCGGAGACCACCTTGGCTCCCCCCAGCGAGGATAACACGCTGACAGAGCATGTTGCCAGATCCAGATGTCTGGCGATCAATCCGCGGGTGACCTCCACCATTTGAACCTTATCGTACTTCATTATGACCGTCTGACGATCGAGTACGCCGGTCACGAATGTGAACAGGGATCCGCTGCTGTTCATCTTGCGTGTATGGTAGACGTTCAGCGCCCAGTACAGTATCATCGCCTCGATGACGGCGGCCACGCCGATTATGGCAACATACATCCAGAATATGAGATCCGTCGGCACCTGCAGCCCGGAGAACAGTAGAGAGGCTCCGTAGAGGTAGAACGATGTAGATATGGCCGCGACCGCACCCATCAGGATTATCGCCGTCACGAGATAGAGCTTCTTCGCTCTGACCGGCTGTGGCACCATCTCTGCATCGTATACGAACTCCGGCACCAATGTCCCCATGACGGTTTTTATCTCACTCCTACTCTTCATGACGCACAAGACGGGGCGGTAATCGCTGTCGGCGGATCCCAGCCCTACGACCTCGGCCTCCATGTAGCATCTGCCCATCAAACGTGCGATCGGCGTGTCTTTCACCCTCACTGCATTGACCTTGCTTATTTTGAAGGACGTGCGATAGGTTGTGAAGAACCCGTGCTGCAGATATATGGTGTCGTCTACGCGATACACCTTGAAATTGTAATAGCGAAACACCTTGGTCACCATCGGCAATACCGTCATCACCGCGAAGAACAACAGAGAGAAGACCGATGATGCGATGAATGCCGAGGATATGACAGACATCAACGCCTGTATGATTGAGATTGCCAGGAAGAACCAGCCCCAAATGGCAGATATGGTCGGTTGACTGAACAGACTGTGAATGATAATGTCGAAGAATCCGACATCGATCAGGGATGGTACATCCACATCTACATCGGGCGTGTATTGCGTGTTCCCGTACATCTTCTCCGTCAATTCGTTGCGGATGGAATCGGCCATAGGCGTCTTGAAGACCAGTCTTGCTTCGGGAACCTGCGCATTCATTGCAGAATTGATGTTGAATTGCAGCGTCGATGTCCCGAACAGACGGTTTATGATCGTTCTGTTGACGTTGACGGATGCCAGCTTGGAATAAGGTATCTTCTTCTTCATCTTGAAGACCGTATCCCTATTTACGATGAACTCGGACTCTTTGAACTCGACCGTGGTCCTCATCCACCGAAGGGTGAACAGCACTGCGGCCACAGGTATCAGCAGGAATACCATCCACATCTGGTCCGACCCGCGGAAGGCCACCAAGGATATCACGGCGATGGCGACGACTGCCGGCAGAAGGTTCTCCAGGATGATGGATGGATGACAACGCATAGGCTCAGACATCGTGACACCTTTCACCGACGACGCGATTGACCACTGTGTTCAGATGGTCTGCGATCTTCTCGGCCTCATCCAGCTCCAGGTACTGTATGACTGCGATACCGCCGGCTGTCGTGATGGTCACATCGGCCAGCCCGTACATGTTGTTCACCGGCCCCCTTGTGACCTCTACCTGGTGGACCCTCTCTATCGGAACGACGGTGTGCCTTATCGTGATGACGCCGCGCAGTATGTCGATACGGTCCTCGCTCACTTTGTATCTGTAACGGGCGTAGAACACCGGCGGCGACAGCACGAGGTACACGGCAACGATTGCCACCAGCCCGTACACCGCGACGGGGATGTACAGCTTATCGTAATGCATCATCGTCACCAAGAAGTACACTGCACAGAAACCTGCCAGTACATCCAAGGCCAACCGTATCATGTTCCACGTGTACATGGACTTCATGCTTTTGGAAGACAGTTTATTCAATCCGGTGACAGTCATCCCATTTTCATCGACTTCGAAATCTTTCATTGTATCACCCCAAATATGCACCGTCGGAACCATTGCCGACGAGTTCCCTGTACCTCTTCAGAACACCGACAGGGTGACGGTCGACCGGAACGGTCTCCGAAAGACGTTTCGCTATCTCTTCCGAAGATATGGCGAGATCTATCCTCCTGTTAGGTATATCGATCTCTATGATATCTCCATCGCGGACGGCTGCTATCGGTCCGAGCTGATACGCCTCCGGCGACACATGTCCGATACATCCTCCACGGGTGGCACCCGAAAATCTACCGTCGGTTATGAGAGCCACGGAATCTCCGAGGCCCATCCCTGAGATAAGGCTTGTCGGCGACAGCATCTCCGGCATGCCGGGTGCGCCCTTTGGCCCTTCGTATCTTATGACGATAACATCGCCGGCCTTTATCTCCCCGGCCATTATGGCTTCGGTGGCAAGTTGCTCGGAGTCGAATGCCTTCGCTTTACCTTTGAACCTCATCATGTTCTTCCCGACGGCTGCCTGCTTGACGACCGATCCAAGCGGGGCCAAAGAACCTTTCAATATCGCTATGCCGCCCTGCGCGTGGAACGGATCGTCCAACGGGCGGATCACCGTGGCATCGAGGACGGTTGCCGAAGAAGCCGTCTCCAACGTCCCGGGCCCCGCCGCGGTGGGTGTATCTTCCAGCATCCCGGCCAAACGATTCATCACGCCCGGGATCCCGCCGGCCTCATCCAGGTCGCGTATGCTGTACGGCCCTGACGGCCTCAGGCTTGTTATGTGCGGGACCGTCCTGGAAATGGAATCGAAATCATCAAGGGTCACCGCACATCCGAATTCCCGGGATATTGCGGGAAGATGCAATGCCGTGTTGGTGGATCCTCCGATCGCCATGTCCACGCGGATCGCATTGCGGAAAGAGGCTTTCGTCACGACGTCGCGAGGCTTTATGTCATCCCGGACCAGCTCCACAATCCTTCTGCCTGTCATCTTCGCGATCTCAAGTTTCCTGGGATCGTCTGCAAGACAGGTTGCGCAACCGACCATGCTCATGCCGAGGACCTCGGTGAGGCATGCCATGGTGTTGGCCGTGAAGAGACCGGAACAGCTTCCTTTCCCCGGACATGCCGCACATTCTACGGACCTCACGAAGTCCTCGTCGGCCTTCCCGGCATTGTATGCGCCCAATGCTTCGAAGATGGACTGAAGGTCCAAGGCCCTGCCTTCGGAATCGCGGCCCACCTCCATCGCTCCGCCGGTTACGATGAGTGCAGGCACGTTCATCCTCCCTGCCGCCATCAGCATCCCCGGCGTGACCTTGTCGCAATTGGATACGCCAACCCATCCGTCGAGGGCATGGCCTTCCACCATTATCTCGCAGCAATCGGATATCGTCTCCCTTGAGACAAGGGAGTATCTCATCCCCTTGTGCCCCATGGCGATGCCGTCACAAACCGCCGGAACACCGAAGACGAATGGTTTGCCTCCGGCTTCGATGATGCCTTGCTTCACCGCCTCTGTTACCTCGTCCAGGTGTATGTGTCCGGGGACTATCTCGTTCCAGGAGTCGGCTATGCCTATGAATGGTTTGTTGAAATCATCTTCCGTCAGACCGTCTGCGCGGAGCAGGCTCCTGGCCGGAGATTTGTCCAATCCTTTCTTCACGGAATCGCTTCTCATGATGGATGATTGATAACTTGATAAAAAAATATAACGACATCATTGAATGATGTCGGAATAAAAGTTAAGGGTAAGTGGTTTGAGCCGTGACGCAACTTAGTTGCTGCGGAGCACGATCTCGATGTTGACACCGTCGGGCACCTGGATCCTCATGAGCTGCCTGAGGGCACGCTCGTCGGCGTCCAGATCGATGAGCCTCTTGTGGATGCGCATCTCCCAGCGGTCCCAAGTCTCGCTTCCCTCTCCGTCAGGACTTTTCCTGCACGGGACTTTCAGCTTCTTGGTGGGCAGGGGAACGGGTCCGCGTATCCTGACACCAGTCCTCTGGGAGATCCCTTTGATCTGGTCGCATACACTGTCCACCATAGCGGCATCGGTTCCGCTGAGAGAGATTCTCGCGCTCTGTGACATGAGTTATCCCTGAGCAAGCTTATGCTTTGTCGACAGCGATGCACATTCCGGCAGCAACTGTCTGGCCCATGTCACGGATGGCGAACCTTCCGAGAGGGGGATACTCTTTCGCAGTCTCGATGACCATGGGCTTTGTGGGCTCGACTTTGACGATGGCGATGTCGCCGGTCTTCAGGAAGTCGGGGTGCTCAGCCTTTGCCTGGCCGGTCTTGGGGTCGATGGTCTTGACGAGCTCGACGAACCTGCAGGCGGTCTGGGTCGTGTGGCAGTGGAACACAGGGGTGTATCCGACTGTGATGACCGAGGGGTGGTTCAGGACCACGATCTGCGCGGTGAATGTCTTGGCGACGGAGGGCGGGTTGTCAACAGGTCCTGCGACATCTCCCCTCTTCACATCGTTCTTCGCGATTCCACGAACGTTGAATCCGACGTTGTCGCCAGGTCCTGCCTGGGGCAGGGTCTCGTGGTGCATCTCGATGGACTTGACCTCTCCGACGACGTTGGAGGGCTGGAAGCTGACCTTCATGTTGGCCTTCAGGAGACCGGTCTCGATCCTTCCGACAGGGACGGTTCCGATACCGGTGATGGTGTAGACATCCTGGATAGGCAGCCTGAGGGG
>CAZLEI010000028.1:0-16595 GCA_964558505.1 uncultured Methanomassiliicoccales archaeon
TTCCGGCGAGCGCGGGCCGATAGCCATGCAGGACCTGTGGCTGATGGAGAAGCTTGCCCATTTCGACAGGGAGGTCATCCCGGAGAGGAGGATGCATGCCAAGGGCAGCGGAGCATACGGTCGTTTCACGACGACGCACGATGTTTCCGAGTACACGAAGGCGAAGGTCTTCGCGAAAGGGAAGGACACAGACGTCTTCGTCAGGTTCTCCACTGTGGCCGGCGAGCGCGGAGCGGCGGATGCGGAGAGGGATATCCGCGGATTCGCGATGAAGTTCTACACAGAGGAAGGCAACTGGGACCTCGTGGGGAACAACACACCGGTGTTCTTCATCAGGGACGCCCTGCATTTCTCGGACCTCAACCATGTGGTCAAGCGCGATCCGCGCACCAACATGCACAGCGCCCAGAGCAATTGGGACTTCTGGTCCTCGCTGCCGGAGGCCCTGCATCAGGTCACCGTCGTCATGTCCGACCGCGGGATACCTGCATCCTACAGGACGATGCACGGGTTCGGAAGCCACACGTACAGCCTCATCAACGCGGATGGCAAGCGCTCATGGGTGAAATTCCACCTCAGGACGCAGCAGGGGATCAAGAACCTGACCAATGAGGAGGCCGCGAAGATAATCGCGACCGACAGGGAGAGCCATCAGAGGGACCTCTACGAAGCCATCGAGAGGAAGGACTTCCCCAAGTGGACCATGTACTTCCAGATAATGACGGAGGAGCAGGCCAACAACCACAAGGAGAACCCATTCGACATCACGAAGGTCTGGAGCCACAAGGAGTACCCCCTGATCGAGGTGGGCGTCCTGGAGCTCAACAGGAACCCCGATAACTATTTCGCGGAGGTCGAGCAGGCGGCGTTCAACCCAGGGCACCTGATCCCCGGCATCGGGCTGTCGCCCGATAAGCTGCTCCAGGGCAGGCTGTTCGCATACGGCGATGCGCAGAGGTACCGTCTCGGCGTCAACAACGTGCACATCCCGGTCAACAAGCCCAAGTGCCCGGTCAACGATTACCACCGCGACGGACTCATGCGCACCGACGGCAACTACGGGTCCACCAAGAGTTACGAGCCCAATAGCCTCGGCCTCTGGGCAGAGCAGCCGCAGTACGCGGAACCACACCTCGCCCTCGACGGCGCCATGGGAAGGTACGACCCAAGGGCCGACGTCACCGATGACTGCTTCTACCAGCCCGGAGACCTGTTCAGGCTCATGGGCCCGAAGGAGAAGGCCGCCCTGATATCCAACACCGCGGCGGACATGGCGCCCGTCACGGAGAACATCAAGTACCGCCATGCCGCGCACTGCTACCTTGCGGATCCGTCATATGGTACGATGCTGGCCGAGGCCATGGGACTGGACGTGAAGAAGGTCGTCGAATTGTCGAAGCTGGACCACAAGGGCCTGATGGAGGCCACGAGGTGCCGGTAAACGTCAAACGGCTGCTGCTGACATCCGCCGGATGCACAGCAGTGGCCATCGGGGCGGCGGGCATGGTCCTGCCCGTCCTCCCCACAACCCCTTTCATCATAATCGCCGCGCTGTGTTTCAGTGCCAGCAGCCCCAGGATGTACTATTGGCTGGCATCTTCCAGATATTTTGGAGAGTTCATCGTGAATTACCGCGAAGGGCGCGGCGTCTCCCGTAAGGTTAAGACGTTCGCCATAGCCTCGCTGAGCGCTTTGATGGCGATCTCCATCGTCATCATGCACGGCAATCTGCCGGTGGTGATCATCCTGTTGATCGTCTGGATGTGCGTGGCGACCCATATAATCCTTATCAAAGGCAACAAGTCGGATGCCTCATCGGCCCAGGAATGAACATTTCTCAGAGTGACCGGAATTCCGTGAATCGGTATCCGCAATAGCGTTCTGCAGTTCACAAGCGACAGAGAAAATGAGGGTAAATGGTTTTGACGGATTTCCACCGTCTTTTGCAGATCTCCCTTGTGGATCACACGAAGGGGATCTTGTCCTCGAGCGCGAGTGCGAATGCGAGGTACACGGTGAACAGGAAGTTGAAACCTGCAACGATACCGATGACCATGGGCCAGTAGCTTCCGCCGACGATGACTGAAAGTCCTACGGTGAGGAAGATCAGAGAGGTCGTGACAAGGATGCACGAGAGAAGTTTCGGTGTGTGCGCGACCACAGACCAGATGATTGCAAGCAGGAACACGATTCCGAATGCAATGCATTCCCATGCTCCCATTCCGAGCCCGGTCATGAGGACCGCGGCTCCGACGAGCCCGAACACGACGAACCCGAAGTTGCTGTCCGCTTTATAGGCGAGAAGCGCAACGATGATGATGAAGATACCCAAGACAGTGAACAGGTCGGGATCGACGGTCGATCCGTTGTTGAGCAGATTCACGATCGCAAGCGGAAGTGATACCACTGCCACAAGGAACAAACCCAGTGATGTCGGGTCCAGACATTTTTGACATTCTACCATTATATTTCCTCCTCGAGGTTAAACCTCATATTGTATTGCTGTTTGTGAGTATTTATAACTCGTGGTCGAGAAGGTACATCTGGCTAAGGAGCCAGCCTCTGAAAAAATGTATGCAGGGGAGGCTTGCGGTGCATGATGCACATGCCATGCCGTCTTGGATGTAACTGAGAAAGTTATAAATATAACTATACCGAAGGACAATTATTATAATTCTAATATAATTATCACAGGCACTGAACGCGTCGTTCGGAGAAGCCAATCCCACGATAATCGTGCTGTTCGCTCCGCATAACCGGGGAAACCTATCATTGCCGTATTTAAAGTCATCATGAGATGTGTAACCGAGGAGACAAATGGCGGAGAAAGCTAGGATAGAGATAATCGGCAGCGGACCGCTTCTCGTTTACGGTAACATACCGCTTTACGACGAGGTTTACAAGAATGATGCGATGGGGAAGCCCATAAAATGGGTGAAAGGGAAAGCGTACGTCACCGACGATTCCTACATCCTCTGCAGATGCGGCGATTCCACCAACAAACCGTTCTGTTCGGGTGCGCACTTGGACTCGTACACCGATTTCACCGAGACTGCCAAGAACGATAAGTACGACGATACCTGCATCAGGCACGAAGGGTGCGATGGTGTCGTGCTCTTGGAGAAACCGATACTCTGCACGGGTGCGGGATTCTGTCATTCGGGCAGGAGGATCGAGAACTACATCAAGAAATCCAAGACCATCGACACTGCGAAGCAGCAGGCATTCGACTGTCCCGGCGGTGGACTGACCCTGGTCATCAACGGCGTCAAACAGGAACCGCAGCTTGAGAAGGAGATATCCGTCACCACGGATGCAGGCAGGGAAGGTCCCCTCTGGGTCAAGGGCGGGATACCGGTGATATCTGTCACCGGGGAAGAATACGAGGTCCGCAACCGCGTTGCACTGTGCAGGTGCGGTAAATCGAAGAACAAGCCGTTCTGCGATTCATCCCATCTCGATTGATCCTGCTGCCCTTGGGGCACCGTTCAAACGGCATCCGGCAATCGCTGGGGGCGTTTGGACGCGGTCCCATCGGGCATTGGCGGGAGCACGCGCAGTTGTTTTTTCGGTGCCTATGGAAATCCTAATAAGAGAAGAGGAGATTACAGATTTGATATCTATGAAGCAGAGTACTTTAAACAAGATCGGGGCGCTCTTCATCGTGTTCCTCATGCTTGCAGTCTGTGTCGTCGTCGCAGTCAACACCTTGGTGTCCTGAGCTCTCTTTGGGATATCTGAAAATAATTAAGCTGATTGCTTAATCAGATTATTAATTATCGGAGGTGTGCATGGCTACCCGTGACGGGATGTCCGAATGGGCGAGATCGCTCAACAACGGCCATCGATACTGCTCTAAAGCGGACCTGATGGAATTCTGTCGCTCCGAGGGCCTGTCGACGTCCGGGTCGAAATCCGACCTGGTGCAGAGGATACAGGTGTACGCGCTCACGGGCGAACGTGCACCTCCTGTATCCACGAAGCGCCATCGTCGCACGGAACCGATAACGTTAGACTCGGTCATCGAAGAGGGGATAGTATGCTCGGAGATGCATCGTGATTTCTTCAGAACGGAGATATGCGACGGATTCAAGTTCACAGTGCCGTTCATGGAATGGCTCAGGTCCAATTCCGGTAAGAAGTATTCCGATGCTGTGGCAGCTTATTGGGATCTCAAGGAGTCTCCGCGTACTTGTAAGATTGCACCGCAGTTCCAATACAATACGTACGTCCGCGATTTCTTGGCAGATAATCCCGGAAAGACCCTGAAGGATGCTGCAGCATGCTGGAATCACGTCCGTGATTCCGAAGGTCCCTTCGTTTATTCCCGGTTTGATTTGAGATACTTGGATGATATTTGAATTATTGCAAATAATTTAGCTTGATACATTATTTGATTAATTTGTTTCAAGTTGTCTGTATGATCATGATTATTCATGATTATTAAAGCAAATAACTTGATTCAATTTATTACTCAAGTGGTAACGAGATTCTGCATCAAATGCCGGTTTCTTCAAAAATATTGCCTGAATCAATGTTCAGATATGAGGGTAACTTCAAAACGATCAATTCTGATGGTATTCATCAAAATAATGAACAAACTGTTATTTTCCTCAATATTAATCAATCTGTTCTGATTTCAATTTTGTCAAATTAATTAATGTGATTGCTTTATTCACATAAAAATTTTTGTTTCATCAATTTGATTCGTATTTGTAAGGATTTCAAGTAATTTTGACAAATCCATTATTTACGGGAGAAATGCTTCAATTTCTGCATACATCCAACCTTTTCTGGTATAATTTGAGTAAATCAAGGTGATATTCGGGAGACCGTCGTGGACGGAATCAGAGCCTATTTGCAGGATTTTTCACCGATTTTTAAAAAATTTCACGTAATTTGAAGAAATCAGCGCTATACGATCGACAGGTTGTACAATAAAGAAAAAATCGTATATATTCATCAAATACAATTAGTTTTTAACAATTTATAATAAATTTAGTTGATAACGTTATTTGGTAAACAAATTACATTTCATTCAAAGATTAGATGAATTATTATATTTGCCGATTGTTTTGATAATTAGAAAATAATGTAATAAGTATAGCTATCAACTTAAATATTTGCAATAATGTATTATTGACAGTATTTAGGAGATTTTGTACGATCATGAATAGAAGATTTGATAGTATGCATTTTTCTGAGATGATTGAAACTATCGTCGTCATGTCTCAGAAGTCAATGTCAAAAACGAATATAGCTCAAGGGTCCGCATTCCTAGATCCATTATCACAGTGAATGATGCATCGACGGTTACAAAATCCAGATGGCACACCGTATCGTTGAATCAAATGCAGATGCAATACTTCTATGGGATCGCATGCCCCGGCCGCCTAGGCCGGGGCGGGAATGTCTTATCGTTCGCGTCTCCAGTATTGTTTGTGATAATCGTGATTAATTAAGTTGGTAGCTTTATTACAACAATTTATCACTCATCTACAGAATCCAGTACGATTCCGGCATCGAATCCGCCTTTCTCTCTGCGTTTCGCTTTGCGTGCGGTGACCAGATTGTCCTCTGTGTAGCCGAGCACCTTTGCAAGGGCGTATGTGACCTCCATTATGTCGGCGAGCTCTTCGAGGCTGTTCTCTTTCTTGAATTCTGCGATCTCCTCGTCGAGTTTCATCTTGAGCATATCGTAAAGCTCGGTGCCTTTGACGACGTGCGTCTCGCAAAGCTTCCCATCTAGGTCTATCATGTCGGGGATGTTGTCACGGACGAGCTTGTTGTATTTGGTCATCGGCTCCTTATTTCCGTCTGCATTATAAAACTGATTGTAGTTACGCCGCCATATGAAAACAGAGATGCAGAAGCTCTTGGACGGCGAACCGTATTATCCAGGCGACCCCGAGGTCACCGATGCGATAAGGCATGTGCAGTTGCTGTGCGAAGAGCTGGACCGCATCTCGATCGCCGACGAGCCCGCGCGTGCCGCGAAAGTGCGTGAGATCTTCGGCTCTGTCGGATCCAACGTATGCATGCTGTCCCCGCTCTGCGTCGAACTCGGGATACGCACCTTCATCGGTGATAATTTCTTCTCCAACAGGAACCTCTCGCTCATCGATCAGGGCGGGATCGTCATCGGGAACGACTGCATGTTCGGGCCGAACGTAACTGTGGTTACATCCAACCATCCCATCGATCCGGAGGCCAGGAAGACCAATGTCGTCATCAACAAGACCGTCAGGATCGGCAACAACGTTTGGCTGTGCGCCAACTCGCTGATACTGCCCGGTGTGACGGTCGGCGACAACGCCGTCGTGGCGGCCGGTGCCGTGGTGACAAAGGACGTGCCGCCGAACACCGTCGTGGCCGGGAATCCGGCGAAGGTCGTGAAAACGGTATGATCACCGCTTGACCGCGACGAAAGCAACCCAATTGCTGTCTTCCACCGTCGTGGCCGTGGCCTCGAATCCGGCCTTCCCAAGCATCTTGATCATGATCTGGTTGTCGACGAGCCTCATGCCGGTCATCTCCGACCAGCCGGCATTCCTCTCTTCGAAGTCCGGGTGGGGATATGATTCGGATACGATCAGGAGGATGCCGCCCCTTCTCAGCACCCGTGCAGCCTCCTCGAGCCCCCTGGCGAGATCCGGCCAGAAGAAGTACGTCTCCACGGCAGTGGCGAGATCGAAGGACCCGCCTTCGAAGGGCAGGTCCGAGACATCCCCCTTCAGCACGGCAAGCCGTTCGGCGCTCATGAGGTCCGCCGCGGTCTCCGACGTGAGTTCCAGGGCGGTGTCGGACGGGTCGATTCCGATCAGCTTGGACGAAGGATACATCCTGCCCAGGAGGTTCAGCATGTTCCCTCCGCCGCACCCGATGTCCAGTATCTCGGAGGGGCCGATATCCGGCAGGCAGGAAAGGCCCCACCTGGACAGTGCATCATGGCTTGAGTTCATCCTCTCGAGGGTGGACCTGCCCTCCTCGCCTTGAGGGTTTCCGCACTGGGTGGATGCAATCGTCTTCTCTTCGTCCATGCGGGGGTATCCATATACGCTGATATATAGCACATCGAAGGCCGGTGCATCCTGTCGGGATGGCCCATGCCGCCATGTGCTGGATCCGGCCGCACAGCAGTGATGCGGATCGCGCATCCATGGCACCATTTTGACGGCGTTTTAACAATGGACACAGTCTGATGCATATGATGCGCGGAATGGTCCTCTGCATGCAATGCCGCGGCCGGGATGCTGTCCGTCTGCTCCTTTCCACACGCCAAGTCGAGTATCATCGCAATGAAAGTTTTATATCCTTTACGGACATCCAGAGCATACCCAAATGGGCAAGTAGATCAGCCCGGTTAGATCGCATCGTTCGCAACGATGAGGCCGCGAGTTCGAATCTCGCCTTGTCCACCATTTGAATCTGGCTCGGAGAGGTAGTTTGCCTTTCCGGAAAATGATATTTTCGCCGATCCAAAAGGGTGTTTTAAGAATATAATGATGCAGGCCGAGAGGTTTTGCGGTTCGGAAAGACTTCGCTGATGCTCTGTCGTGTAGGCTCCGATAAAAATGAAAGGTCGATCGGGATCAATCGGAGCCTGCTTGCAGACTCGTCTCAATAACTTCGAGCTCTGTCATGGCTATTGGTGCTATGTGCATCAGGGCTGCTGAATGATTGCCGTAAATCCCATTCAGAATACATCCATGTGTAATGCGAGATCTCTGATCATGAAGGGTGATTCGTATTCTTACTCTGTATTGTTCGAACTGACTGGGTGGTTTGATTCTGGACAGGATGATAAATTTACCTTCCGGAAGAGCCCGTTTTTGCAGACATCGAAGAGCATCTCGAGAAGGCTTTTGCACAGGCTTCTGCCTGCCGTCGCGCGGAGGGATCCCCATGACCTGGAGGTTCCATTCCAAGTATTACGCCCACACGATCGAGAGGCTTTTCGATGGTTGCGAGCTGCCTGCATACAATCTCCAGATCATCAAGAAGCTAGTCAAGGAGGCATCACAATGACCTTCGTCATCCACATCGAGGGCGAAGGCATATCATCATCCGCCCCAATCTCGGTGGAAATGATGAGGGGAGGTGATAATGTGAAATGTGAATGGAAAGAACTCGAGTCGCTTTCCAAGGACGAGCTGATAATCGAGCTCGTGAAGGCCAGGTGGGAGATGAGGAATCTCATGTCCGTACTGGGGAGGCTGTCCGAAACAGGATCCGAGGGCTTTTTATGCGCTTCCGGAAGCAAACCTTCGGAAGAATGGTTGGGGAAGATAGAATCCAAGGCTCGCAAGGATGCGGGGTCTGATGAGGATTTCTATTCCTGCACGCTTCAAGAATACGGCGTAGATGAAAAAACCGCTGATGAATGCTACGACAGTCTGATGGAGCAACGTGACGAGAAGGAGTCGATCTGATGTCGATCCCTCGCAAACTTAAAGCTGAGAAAGTCACGATAACCACAGGGAAGATTGACGAAGGAAACTTGAAAAGACAGACCGGGAATCACAAAGCGCAGAGTTACAAGGCACGCGACGACGTTGAGATCGTCGTCTAAAAAATATCCAAATTCCTCTAAGGGGGAGTGCCCTGATGCGGGGACCGTCATCAAGGGCGACAGGGCTGATATAACGACCCGTAAAACGATAACTCCCGAGGACGTTGGGAAGAGAAAGACATTCATCGGGAACGTCACCGCGACAGTGTTTTTCGGACGCAGGAGGGGATCAAAACGATTCCCGTCGAGGATACGGTCCCATTTTCATTGTTCCCGGGTAAGTTGAAAAGATCCAAGTGCCCGCGCCTGGACTTTGGAACTTTGTCAAGAGAGGATGACACTATGGCCTGCAATTGCAGCCATTGTCTGAATTTGATAATAGTGGATGGCATCAAGGCCTGCAACATCAATGATTTTGCGCATATGGTCCACGATTGTGACTCTTGCGACAGATGGGGATGATCAGGGTCATACGGAGCAGATGCCCGTGAGCTCCATCCGTATTGGCTCTGCGATCGTGATATGACATCCGCAGGCAAGGATGCATAGGAATGGTGCGCGCACCGTCGAGATCATCATATCTCCGGACCCGCTTGTGTCCGAAGGTCCTATCGTCGATTCCATTTCGTTCTTCTTCTGGGCAGGTATAACGTTAATCGATCATGCGTTCCCATCGACATGCACGACGGCTTGGATAACAGGCTCCTTCTGAAATACGGCAGGTATCGATATCGAGGTTCATGTCGGATGACAACGAAGGCTATCGCCTGAGGGATCTTGTGAAGTTCACCATGGTTACCCATAACTTTCCTACTTCGGATGGGATCGAGGTCATCGTCGAGAAGCGCGGATCCGATTGGTATGTCAAGGTCCTGAGATTGGGGCACCTCTGTGGATGCCATACCAGTTCCGACGATGATGTTTGGGGCATCAACCTGATGCCCCAGCAGATCAGAAGACTCAAAGTGATGCTGAAGAGGTATGATGTACTCGGATGGAAGGAGGAGTACATGCCGTCGGAATTGATATTGGACGGATACTGGTGGGACGTTGAACTGGTATTCCCCGAAGGCGTGAAGAAATCCGGCGGGCAGTTGGTTTATCCCGAACAGTATTTGCCGTTCCACAGGGCATTCCTGCATTTTGTCGCAGAGACGTTCATGTGAACCGGGAATGGACCGGCCTTCTTCCATCATATCGACTATATGATCTCCGACGGCCGATCTCTCGGAGATCGACTGTTGCAAATCATGCAACAGTTCAGGAATGCGGCGGCATGGAGGCGGATGGATATCTGACCCCGCGATTCGGATTGTCGCATCCGCCATGCCGGTCACGGTCATGCTTGCAGCAGTCGAAGGCTGGCTGATACAGGGGAGAGATACAGGAAAGCATTGATATCATGTCCTGCATTATGTGAAGCAATGAGGTCGTGCAAATCATGAAAAGCTATCCGGGATCAGAGGAGATCAGGTCAGAGGCATGTCATTATTACAATGCCAATAGCAAGTACAGCAACGATTTCATATTGGGTTTCACGTTGACCGAGCCCGTGGATGTCGGAGTCCTCGCAAGGGCAGTGGAACTGTCCATTCCAAGATACCCGTACATGGCTGTCAGGCTCAAGCAGGACGGCGAGAGGTATGCACTGGTTCCGAATGCAGCACCTGTGCCGGTGTTCACCGAGCTCCCTTCCGTCTGGGGCCCGGAGTCGAACGATTATCTCTGGTGCGTCTTGGCCGACGGGCGCGACATCGATTTCCATTGCTTCCACGGTCTTGCAGATGGAAGCGGCATGATGCCCATGGCCCGCACTGTCGTCTGCCGCTATCTGATGCTGAAGCACCCGGACACGCTGGCACAGGATACCATCAATGCGTTCATGAAAGGAGAGGAATGCAGCGAGGAGGAATGGCTCGACCCCTATCACAATGTTCCGTACGCGGACACTGAGCCGTACATCATGTTCCAGGCGGATTCAGTGTACCATCCTGCCGGTGGTCGGTCCGACGGCGAAGGGTATTCGAAGATCATCGCGGTCGACGAGAAGGAGTTCATAGATTACACGACATCTGTCGGAGGCACGCCCAATCTTGTCGCGTCCCTGTTCATGGGCCGTGCGATGGACGAGCTGCGCCTTTCGGGTGAGAGCGGGATGATGGTCGCCGGAGTCTCGGCCATGGTCAAGAAGTTCCTGGGTTATCCCGACAACCATCACGATGCCGTATCCCTCCTGTCGTTGGAATTCCCCGAGGATCTGTGCGACATGGACGACCGTGCGGTCATCGCCGATCTGAGGCTGAAGAGGAACGAAGCGTTCAAGGATTCAAGGATGGCAGGTTACGCCAATTCCATGATGATGTTCGCGGACCTCATAAACTCGCAGGCCACATTGGCAGAGAAGCGGGCGATCGCTTCGATGTCCGTCGAGAACAACATCGGAGCAATATCCTTCAGTGTCAGCTATATGCGTTCGGAGGACCTCGGCCCACTCTCGACGTTCATAGAGAGGATGCAGAACGCCGTCGACATCAGGGGGATGCCCTGGATGATGGAGATCGTCGCCGGGTGCGGCAAGATCACATTCAATTCCCTCATGTCATCGAATGACGGCAGGCTGTTCGAGGGATTCTGCAGGCAGCTGGATTCCGCAGGTATCGCATATGAGACGATATCCGAGGGATGCCAACGTTATGTGGGTTGGGGCTACTGAAGTGGAGAACTCCCCACGTTTCCTGCCGGACTGACACGGCGTCAGGTGCGCCTTCATGACGCTGGCACATGATGTTGCGATTTCCGACTGCCGTAGAGTTCAACGGCTGTCGCAACATCTGTGCTATGGCACATATAGTTAGCCGGTGTCATCGAAGCCTTGGTATCGTAACGTGCACTCCGCAGGATGCAGTCCGTCCGTTCTTGTCCGAAGTTCCTGCGATCAATGGATATGATGTCCATCGAGGTTCACGAACAGTTGGCCGAAGTCAGCGCTTGCGCATCGTGATGTAGACTGCGCTGGCTGCGACGGCCGTTGCGAGAAGGGCCGCGAATATTGCGAGGGCCGTCGTATCCCCATGGACGATCACCGGGAGGTATTCGGCAGTGTACGCCCTGATGCGGAATGCGCAGGGGCTGGTGTCCCCATCCGATGGTAATTCGGCGGCATCCGCCCATCCGTCGCCCTTGTTCAAGAATGATCTTCCTGTCTCGAGATACGGGTGGTTCTCTACTTCACCGCCCTCGTTCACTATGCTCCCGAACAGGCGAATATAACCCTCGGACGACAAGTTCAAGACTATCGAGAATCTCTCACCTTCCGACAGGTGGATCCTGTACATGCTCACATCGACTATGCAGTACTCCATCATGCCGATCGTTGTGCCAGTGATGGATTCCTCCATCCTGGATTTTCCGTCGGTGGGATCGGCGGACGAGTCGAGGCCCGTGTATATCTGCATGGTGTAGGTCGCGTTCCCGCCGGTGAAGAACGAGATCTTGTCGAGGTATTCGTCCTCTTTTGCGGTGTATACGTTCGATATGGACGCAGTATTCTCTGTTTTGATGTATTGATTCATGAATGTCGTATCGTACTGATACGTGTTGTGCGCTCCATGGATGCTTGTGGATATCGTGGGGCATGCGCCGACGACGATACACCTCTTGATAGATGATTCATAAGATACCCAGACGTATCCGTTTTTATCATTCTCTTCGTCCGTGCCCCAGCTGTTCTTCACCAGCCAGGCACCGTTCTCAGAGGGGCTTTTGCCTTCATCGTCGTGGAAATTCGCCGCAGGGTAGTCATCATCCCACCCTACCAGCTGCATGCTGTGCCCCTGATCATTCGGAGCGCTGACATACAAGGTCTGCTTCGTGTCGCTGTAATCGTCGTCCACGGTTCTGGGACGTTCCATGTACACGCTCAACGTGCATCCGTATCCCTCGATCATCAGGGCTTTGGCATCGTCGATCTGTTTGGAGGAATACGTTCTCGTGAAGTCCACTGTGTACTCCGATGAGTATCTGAGGGCCTCGTCCACGTATCCCTGGTCCAGCGAACTGTACGGGACTAGATCCTCGCTCACCAATCCCGAACCGGTGGTGCACATCAATGATCCGCCTTCCGCTGCTCCGCCGATCTCATATGCCGGATGCCCGGTGTTGTTTACAAGGATGTCGGGATTCTCGCCGTCGGGATAGTTGTAGATGAAATATGCAAGATGGGCCTCCGACAGGTCGATGTCGGCATCCGCGTATCCGCGCGAGATCAGCGATGTCTCCGCCGAAGCGATGAAGCCGAACGACCAGCATGTGCCATGCTTCCCCTGGTCCTTGACAGATGTGACCCAGCCGAGTTCATCCTGGTTGAAGTTGCTCGGAACATCCGCTTCCGGGCCGTCTTCGGCGGAAACGCCTGCCGATGTCATGCCGGCGGTCGTCAGCAGCATCATCAGGACAAGCACGGCCGTCAGGCCCAACCGTCCGGATCTCATGATTATGAATCGTTCATCCAGGCTATATATCCGCACATCCGAGATATCGTTATCCATGCGATATCATCGCTGTTCCTTCATCCTGTCCATCCATCCGCATATCCCGCAGTCGTCCCCCTCGGTGTCGAGCGACGTCTTGAGGCAGCGGACCTCATCGTCGGGGAGCCCGCCCGCTTTCGCTTCCAGCAGCATCTTCTGGACTTTGAGCATCAGCTGCTTGTTGCGATGCATGATTGCCCTGTGCTGAAGGATGGAAATGAAGCTGTTGCCTATGGCCGAGGACGCGGCGAGGGCGATGGTGCAGGCGGCGATCAGGAATATGCCGGTGACCACGTAGTTCCCGGGACCAACCGTCAGGTCCCCGTATCCCACGGTGAAGACGGATGATGCGGTGAAATAGAGGGCATCTATGAACGACCATTCCGGTTCCAGCAGCATGAACAGCATCGTGCCGGCCCCTATGACGCAGACGAGGACGGAGGACGACGCGATCAGTATCTTCCAATAGGTCGCCGTGTTCATGTGCTCAGCTCCTCCTCGTCCCTGTCGCGTATCTTCCGGATGGCACAGTCCACGATCCCCGGGTCCACTTCGTTCCGTTCCGCCCATGCGTAGATGGATTCTATGCGCTTCTCGTTAGCCTCGGCCATGATCTTCTCGATGCGCTTCCTGTTGCTCACGTAGGTCTCGATTATCCAGGATCCGATTATGCTCACGGCGGCCAGGAATCCGCATATACCAAGGACGATGAACACAGTCGTGAGCACCTTTCCGACATCGGTCAGCGGCGGCACGTCGCCGTATCCTATGCTGAAGAGCGTCTGCACTGTGAAATAGAAGGATGTGCCGAGAGGCATCTTCTCAACGTACGAGAACAGGAACGTCCCCACGACTATGACTGCGGCCATGTACGTTGCGGCTATCCTGAGCTTGAAACTCATCCTCGACGGGCAGTCGTCGAATATGCTCATGGCGGGGGATGGGGTCATGCATATAAGCAGTCTCAGGGCGGCGGGACCATCCGGTCAGGGAGACGGCATATCCTATGACCGCATATGCGCCCGTGTGGGCCGGCGGAACGGACGGCGGGAGGCGACGGCGATGGGGACCTTGGAATACTACGATGCGAACGCGATCGAATACTCGGATGAGACCTTCGGGAACGATACGTCCGATCTGAGGCTCAGGTTCGCCGGGCACCTGGCGCCCGGAGCGCGCATAATGGACCTGGGCTGCGGATCCTGCAGGGACACCGTCGCATTCGCGGTCGACGGATACGAGGTGGTGCCCGTTGACGGTTCCGAGGGATTCGTGCGTTCCGCCATGGAACGTCTGGGGATAAGGGTGCTGAACAAGACATTCGATTCCCTGGACCTCGAGGGGTTCGACGGTGTTTGGGCGTGCGCTTCGCTCCTCCATGTCCGTTCCGAGGACATGCCGGAGGTCATGGCACGCGTCCGCCGGTCGCTGAACGCCGGCGGAGTGCTCTTCTGCTCCTTCAAGGAGGGGTCTTTCGAGGGCGAGAGGGACGGAAGATGGTACAACGACCAGACAGCCGAGGGCTTGACGGCCATACTCGGATCATCTGGATTCCGTGTGCTGGACCTTTGGAGTTCCGTCGATGTCCGCGGTACCGTATGGGTGTGCGCGGTGTCGTCGGCGTCATGATGTATCCATGGAGATTCGCATGCATCGTCCGCATTTCATGGTCTTCCGATATGCAGAACGCCGTTTTTTCGAAGATGGATAGTAAAAAAAGACGGCAGGGGCATCCCGCCCCTGCTTTATCAGAGGTTTCACGATCTTCTGCCGAGCATCACCGCCATTGCGCCCAGTATGATTATCGCGGCGCAGGCGCCGCCGATGACCAGGGTACTGGTGCTGATGCCCTGTTGTCCCGCGTCTTCCGGGACGGCCTCGGAGGTTATGCGCACGACGGAATCGTCCGTCAGTCCGGAGATCGTCCACTGGTACCCGTTCTGCGCCATGACACCGTTGGATGCGGCGACGGACACGATCCTGTAGCCGTCCCAGGGGGTGACGGTGAACGTCAGGCTCCCGGAGACGACCGTGGACGAGGGGGCGGTTATGGTGTAGCCTACGCCGCCGTCGGGCAGGGTCACGGTGTGCTTGGATACGGTGTTGCCGCCGTTGCCGCCGGCACCGGGGATGACGATGAAATCGGACGTGTGCGTCGTAGAGAACGTGACGGAGTTCGCGGTGGTGCGCAGTACCTGCATATTCTCCACGGCAAAGCCGTTCACGATGCATTTAACCGTGCTGTTCGGCCCGGTCGAAGGCAGAGTTATCTCGATGACCGATCCGGCGGGCAGCGTTATACCCGAGATCGCCACTGTGTACATCGTCCCGCGCTCAGAACCGGTGCTGTTCTTCGAGGGCGCGGCCAGGACGGTTATCGGCGTTCCCGGCGTCACGGACGTGCCGGGTATGGTTATCGATACATCGGACCCGATGGACACATCGACCTTGGACGGGGCTGCTCCGGTCACCGTGAGCTGGACTCCCGAGTTATCGCCTGAGGAAATGGATACTGGTGTGCCGGCCGTTCCGGATTTGCTCTCAGTCTTTACGGTCACCTCGGTGCCTTCGTTCGTGTAATTTTTCAATGGAACGGTACCGCTGTAGATGTTCTTGTTGATGAAAGTTCCGTTTCCTTGGACATCAACAGTCTTATCTTTGCTGTTGGTGAATGACCCGATGTTCTCGAGCGATCCAGATATGGTCATGGTCCCGTTGTTGACGAAGACATCACGGTTGATGATCTTACAAGACGCATTGACTGTGATGGTACCATTGTTGGTGACGGTGCCAGTGTTGATGATGGTACCGTTATCGGTCAAAGTGCAACCGTCCGAGATGACGACATTCCCACTGATAAAATACCGTTCGCCCGATTCCATATTCTGAGCACCTCTAATGGTCATATCGTGCTCGAAAAGGGCCATGGGTACATTGTCTTCAGTTATTGAATAGATGGCAGATTCATTCATCGTATTGCCGGTGGCGGACAGCCGGCTGATATTCCCTGTCACCTTGATGATGTTCCCGCGGTCGTAATTTTTCTCTGCTTCGTAATCCTTTCTGAATTCATTGTCTTCGATTTTTATATCGGAACCGGAACCATCGATATGTATCCTGACGGCACGGCCCATTTCCGATCCATCGTTATCCGAGTCCCAATTGGATACGGAGTTGCGTGTTATCTTCAAAGTGGAACCGGAGGACGGGGCCGTGTAAACTGCCAAGATTCCATTGTGGTATGTATTCTCGATGTTGTTGTCTGAAATGGTGATGTCGTTGGAACTGCAGTGGATCCCAATACCTATTCCGTCGTCAGTCCCTTCATCAGATACATTGTCGATGGTGTTGCCCGAGATGTTCACGGTCCCGGATGCGCTCAGGATGTGTATCGCAGGGACGTTCGTCGTACTCGCACCAAAGTTTTCAGAGATCGATTTGAACGAGTTGTTCTTTATGTCCACGTCGACGGCCCCTTGCACGAGGAGTCCTTTGGTTTCGAAATGGCATCCTTCCACGCTGAACTTGAAGTCGCTTGCGAGACCCTCTCCGAT
>CAZLEI010000029.1:0-4058 GCA_964558505.1 uncultured Methanomassiliicoccales archaeon
TAAACACCGAGAACGTGTTGCTTGCGTCATCATACTTGTATCCGCCTATATTCAGTGCAGTGACGTCGGCCTTCCAGTTCATAAGTCTGCAGACGTCATCGTAGGTGTACATCTTGTAAAGAACAAAGTTGGTTTTCTCATACATCTCCGAATATTCGGATTCGTTGTTTTCTTTACCGAGTTTGATAACATCTTCAATCTGTTCGCGAAGTATAGGGTTGGAGAGAATCCGGCGGTAACGATCGCAAATACGATTCGATTCAATAAACACCGGTCCGTTTTTGTAGAACTTTCCGTCAAACACTGCAATGATGTTTTCCATAGCATTTTCATTCATCTCTGGATGTCTCTTCGCTATTGCTGAATGCACATTCGTGCATTCCGAGTTGATTAGCTCCAGCATTTCAATCTCCAACAGACGCTTTCCAGGTGCGATAATCTTGCAAACATATTCGAGATATTTTATTTCCCCTTCATCGAAGGAGACATTGTAATCTTTCTCCCTGACACTGAGGAATCCGTGATATGATCCGTATTTGGATATGATGTTCAAGGCGTTTATGGATCCGTACTTTTTGAAATCGCATAGGCTGGGTATTCTGCCGAGCTTATTTTTTAGACTAATATAGCCTTCGACGAGAATCTTATAATCTGTAAAGTCAGACCTGTCTACGGATTCGTAGATCCTATTTTTAGCGATTTCGTCGAAACTGATGGTGGAGTTTCCAGGGATTATGCTGTCTCCAGTTGCTATGAATTTTCTCACACTACTTTTGTTGTAGGTACGGTCATCTGAAAGTGCCAGAGGAATGTTATAGTTCTTCTCGTAGTTTCCAATAAAGTCTAAGATAACAACAAAATCTTTCTCATCGTGAAGCCTGAGCCCGCGGCCTAATTGTTGAATATAGACAATTGGAGATTCTGTGGGACGGAGCATTATCACCTGGTTGACTGATGGAATATCAACACCCTCGTTGAACAAGTCGGCTGTGAAGATGTAATCGATTTGCTTGCCGGAATCGTCAGCTTCAAGGTTTTCGATACACTCTTCAACTACCCGTTTGTCCATTTGGCCCGAAACCCATTTTGCCCTGTAGCCATGGCGGCAAAAAGCTGTGCAATAATATTCGGCTTCGGCGAGTGTACGGCAAAACACTACTCCTTTCACACGTTTTCCACAGAATCCATAATACTCGGCATTCTCTATGATATGTTTGACCCGCTGTTCTTTTTCAATTTCTGTAAATGCGGTTTTATCATTATACTGTAATCCTGCTATTTCCAAGTCAGCTATTCCAAAATAATGGAATGGACAGATCAAGTTGTACTCCATCGCCTGTTTTAAACGGATGTCATAAGCAATAGTGTTGTTGAATAATTTGTAGATGTCATATCCATCAGTTCTATCAGGAGTTGCCGTCATACCCAGAAGAAATTTTGGATTGAAGTGATCAATCACTCTTTGATATGTCTCAGCGCCCGCATGGTGTACTTCATCAATGAGAATATAATCGAACGTATCGGCAGGTATCTTTTTCAGAACGTCGATTTTAGACAATGTCTGTATTGTAGTGAACAGGCAGTCCGCAGTCAAATTATTGAATTCCGGAGAGTATTCCTCGATAACAACATCCGGTTCCATGACCTTTCTGTAACTTTCCATGGATTTCTTTAAAATTGGCAGCCTGTGAACGATATATAGGAATTTACCGCCGAATTTCTTTGCGTCAAATGCTGAAAGATAGGTTTTTCCGCTTCCCGTAGCAGAAATTACCAATGCGCGCCGATTGCCTTTTTCCCGTTCTGATTGAATGTTCTGAAGAGCTTCGGCCTGCATTCTGTTGGGACTTATTCTTCCGTATTCGCCACTTGGCAACAGGCGCGGGTCATGCTCGGCAACAGATCTCCTTATTTTCTTGGCATCATTGTAAATCAAACTGTATTCTTCGATCCAAATATCTGTGATCGGAGTAGCATGCTCGAAGATCTTGTTAAATTCGTTAACTATGTTATGTATGACATCCCCTGCGCTGGTGGAATTGAGTTTAAGATTCCATTCTCCGTTGGAACATAGCGCATTGTTTGTCAGATTGCTACTTCCGATGATTATATCGTAACTATCATTTTTCATGAAGATGTAGCATTTTGAGTGCATCTTCATCTGTTCTTCGGTTACAATTCTAACATCGATATTGTCGAACGATTTTAGTTTTCTAAGTGCGTTAGGATCAGTGAAATTCTGATACTGCGAGGCCATTATCCTTCCTTTTATGTTGTGTTCTTTTAGATATTTAAATTCAGAAAGGAGAGCATTAACGCCATCCGATGTGACAAATGCGGTAGAAAACATAAATTCTTTACAATGGGTCATTTCATGTTTGATCGATGTGATGACTTTTTCTCCGCGAGATGGGTCGTTTGTGAGAAATTGGGGTATAAATTCTCCATTCGCAACTATTGTGCGGTCAATAAAACCGTGTTCGAGTCCGGTTTTCAATAAGTCATTAGTCAATGAACAATCCCCGGATACGAAGCAGGTATTGCAGCTAATAATCTGCCGGTGTTATAATGCCCGATCAATCACACACATTTGATGATTATCAGCGTTTAGATTTCCGTGCAGTATTTGTTCCAGAGCTCTTCGGTTTCCCATGGATCTCCTACATATTCTCCAAGACGGATGCCGAAAGCCGTTTCCAGATCTTTCACGGTAGATACATTGACGTAGCCTTCTTTCTCGGTGATCCAAATGAGTCCGTCAAGATATTTTCCCGTATCTCTATCGAAGAACCAAAAATCCACATCGCCGTCAGATCTGTTGACCATCAACGCAATCTGTTCTCCGACAGAATACAATCCCTCTTTCATGTCCGTCATGCGCGGTGAATAATCCACATGGGAAAATACAGCCTGAACGATATAACGGCTACCATGTTGATCATATACGAAGGCAAACCTGTCCACAGATAGTAATAATCTCATTTTAGAAACAATAATATTCTAACATTTCGTTTGACATTTCATGAACGACCATCTCCTCGAATACCTGATCGACCCGGCGAAGAGCAGGATCCTGCTGGAGATCAGCACGGCCGGCCGCATAACCGTCAAGGAGCTGTGCGTCAAATGCCCGGACATACCGCGTTCGTCGATGTACAGGCACCTGACCCGCATGGAGAGGGACGGCGTGATAGACATAGTCGATTTCAAGCAGGTCCGCGGCACGATCGAGCGCACCTATGCGTTGGACCAGGAAGCGTTCTCGCCGCCGATGAAGGAAGGGGAACCGTTCGACGGGATGATGATGGTCCGCCTGCTGGAACTGTTCTGCATAGAGTACATCCGCAAGTTCCATGCGTACGTGGAGGCGCACGGGCTGGACCCGGCCAAGGACATGGCGGGGTTCTCGACGGCCCCGGTGTACGCCACGGACGAGGAGCTCGCCGAGGTCATGAACGAGATAGGAGGGAAGTTCAAGGCCATGATCGCCAACGGGCCCGCCCCGGGCAGGAGGCGGCGCTCCATCGGCATCATCATGGCCCCTCCCGAGGATTAAGGCAACGCCTTCAGGAGATCGTCCGGCCTCTTGGAGCAGATGAGTATCCCCTTCTCGCGCCCCTTCTCGTGCACCATGACGGCACCCTCGTTCCCCGGGCACAGATAGGCTATCCCCGTCGTCCAATAACGCACTCCCCACCCGCCGTACCTGGATACGGGATGGATGTCCCCCTTGGGGACGGCCTCGCATCCCTCGATGTCCTCCAGCATGATCCTGCGGGAGAGTATGGTCTTGATACGCAGCTCGCTGTCCGTAACGGTGGTCTCGAGCCTGAGGAACAGGCCGATCAGCGCTATCGCGGCCAGCAGCACCGTCATCGGGACCAGCAGCCACAGTGGCATCTCGGAGGACGCCCCGGGCGGGGCGAATATGCCCAGGTGCGCTAGGATCATGGTGGCCACCAGTGCGGCCATGGCCGCGGCCAGTACGATGCCGACCCATAACGGGAGCATCCGTTGGCTTTCGATGTACTTCACATTCGACATGTGGATTTCATCGG
>CAZLEI010000029.1:4158-16354 GCA_964558505.1 uncultured Methanomassiliicoccales archaeon
GGGAGCATCCGTTGGCTTTCGATGTACTTCACATTCGACATGTGGATTTCATCGGCTTCCATTTATAAAACCTTCTCAGGATTTCCGACGGATCGGATGATTTGGGAACAATCCCATTTCACGGTTTCCGTCGGATATCGGTGACCCCGCCGTGCGCCGGATGTCTCGGCATCTGCATTGAAGAAGGGCGGTCTGCTCATGGTCGCCCATTCGAGGTCCCGGGTGCAGATCAATGATATCCGCAGAGAGGGCGGCGAGGTGATATCCAAGGATTTCCTCCCTCCGGTGGATGTCCTCAAGGACATGTTCCAGAAAGCCGGCCTGAGAGTGATATTGGCACGTGATGACGACGAGTACTACATCATCGCCGGACGCAAGGTCCGATCATCTTCCGATCACGGATATCTGCAGCCCCTTCATGACATCCAGGGCCTTCTCGTGAAGGTCCTTGTCATAGCTGGCCACGCATCTCGCGTCGACGGTTATGACCGCCTCGGGCATGGCGGATTTCAGGATGACGGCGTTGGAGATCACGCAGATGTTGGTGACCAGGCCGCACAGCTCCACCTCCCTGTAGCCCACCGCCGACATCCTCTCGGCGAGTTCCAGGTTGCCGAATGCGCTCTTGGCGGAGGACGGGTGCCCCTCGGCAAGCTCCGCGATGCGCCCGTGAAGCGCCCTCCCATCGGCGGTCATGCAGTGCCCGATCGGCAGGTTGCGCCCCTCCTGGGTGTCCAGGTAGTCCTCGCCGTGGCAGTCCAGGGTGAAGTAGACGTCGTCTCCGTCGGCGACGGCCTCCTCTATCTTCTCGGCTATGCGAGGCTCGAGATCCTCTGCACCCGGGAATCCCAACGTCCCGTCGACGAAATCGTTCTGATAATCGATCACGACCAATGCCCTTCCCCTTCCGGCACCGCACATGCAGGGTGATGGACGGACCATGTGATAAACGCGTCTGTGCATGCGAACTGAAAACGGGATGGCGCCGAGGGAGAGATTCGAACTCCCGAGACCGTGAGGTCAGCGGTTTTCGAGACCGCCGCCATACCGGGCTTGGCTACCTCGGCTTGGAACGGACAATCGGGTATCTGTATTTTAGCGTTTTCATCGCGCGCGCATCGGATGGATGACATGTGTCGCGATGTACCTCTTGCCATCGGGCATGATGCCCACGGTGTACCCCATGCCCGTGGTCTCGCAGTAGAGGTACTTCTTCCCGTTGATGCTGTAGCTGACCCCGTCGGCGTCCGCGGCGATGCCGCTGAACGCATGGCCGCTCCCGGCGGAGGGGAGATGGAGGATCATCATGCTGTCCAGCCCCATGGCGGCGGTCAGGGCGGTGAAGAGCGCCGCGGAGTCCTCGCAATCGCCTTTGCCGTCGACAAGCGTCTCTATCGGGTATTTCCAGTATTCCGTTGCGCCGTGAGCTTCTTTGTCCGATTGGTATCTGACGGCGTACTGGGTGAACGCCAATGTCGCATCGGCCAGAAGGAGGCTCTCCTCGCTGTTCGCGGGGGCGTGCCCGAGGACCCTGCCGGTTATGGTGTCCGCCAACGCCCTTATGTCGCCATCCATCCAAGTGATGAACATGGAATCGCTGTCATGATCCGTATGGGCGCGTTTCGCGGCATCGTCCTTGTACATGGCGTAATGCGAGAACGGAACGGTCCAGGTGACGGTGCTCAGCGTGCGGCCGTATGCGAAAGTGACGGTTCCAGAAACGTCCCCGTCTGCGATCACGTACCTGTGCGTCCCGGTGTCCCCGTTGGTGATCCTGTACTCTCCGGGAACGGTGAAGATGAACTCGGCAGGCTCCCCCACGGCCGCGCCCACGGGCGAGTCCCCGTTGTGGGCATCGGCGATCGTCCAGCGCGTGGAGGGCGTGCCGGAGCCGTCGGACACGGTAACCGTCGACCATAAATCCACTATCGCGGCAGAGGATGCCACGGCGACCGCTCTGACCTCCGTGTCCTCGTGCAGGCCGGATATGACGACGTCGGTGCTCCTGGCGAAAGGTTTCCCGTCCACCTGCCATCCGCTCAGGACGTACCCGTCCTCCAGGACTGCCCCCACGATGACGTCCTCGCCCGGCCTGTACGTCCCGGTGCCCGTGTACGAGACGATGCCGTCGGATTGCACGCCGGACACCGTCCACTCCACTTCCGGGACGAACACGAACCTGTAGGCGTACACGGCGGTGTACCTCATGTCGGAGGACGAGAACACTTCGCGGTAGATCACGCCGTCGGAGATCCAGCGCGTGGTGCATCCTAGGCTGTGGACGCTGCATTCCTTCTCCCCGTCCGCGGTCATGATGGTCTCCGACCCTTTCATGGTCCATGACCGGACGGAAGCCTCCATCCACAGGTGCTCGGTGGAATCCCGGACGGACGGACCGGCCGCGAAGTCCTTCTTCACCTCGGCGAAGTGGTCCCCTCCGGATTCGCGCATGAACCTGTACTCGAACGAACCGGAGATCCCGGTGCCTTTCGAATCTGTGCCGGCGACGTCCATGCGGAATCCTGTGCCGGTCCTGCACGGCTCCCATGCAGCGTAGAGGACCCTGTTTCCAGAGTCCTTGGCGCCTATGCCGAGCATCCGGGACGTGTGCTTGCTGTCGGAGAACCATCCTTTGAACAGATATCCGTCGCGGACGGGGTCTTCGAATTCCACGGCATCCCCTCTGCGGTAAGATGCAGGATTGTCGCCGTTGCTCCCGCCGTCAAGGATGTACTCTATCGTGTACTCCTTCTCCGGGTCCTCGGAATAGTCGCCGGACATGATCAGCAGGCATGCCGCGGCGATGACCATCATCACGACCGCGGCGACGACACCAGGCTTCATAGGGACATGGTATTTCCTGGCAGGGTATTAAAGCGTCGCGCGCGAACAGTTAGCATTATTAGGTCACAGGGGCATCGAGGCGCGATACGATATGACGGATATATTCGCCGATGTCAGGAATGCGAAAGAAGCATCCATACGCCTAGCGGCACTCGACTCCAGCACCAAAGACGCGGCATTGTCCGCGATGGCGGACGCATTGGACGCGCGCAGAGCGGAGGTGCTTGCGGCCAACGCGGCTGACATGGCAGGCGCGGAGAAGGCCGAGGCGGCGGGCGAGCTGTCCCACTCGCTCGTGAAGAGGCTCGCGGTGACCGATGAGAAACTCGACGGGATGATAGACGGCATACGCGAAGTGGCCTCCCTGCCGGACCCCGTCGGCGAGACGATGTCGGCCCTGGAGCTGGACGAAGGGCTGATGCTCTATCAGATCAAGTGCCCGATAGGCGTCCTCGGCGTGATATTCGAATCCCGCCCGGACGTGGTCCCGCAGATCATGTCACTTTGCCTGAAGAGCGGGAATGCCGTGGTCTTCAAGGGCGGCCGCGAGGCCCTCGAGTCGAATCGCGCGCTGTTCCGCATACTCACCGAGGCCGCCGGGGCCGCAGGCGTCCCCGAAGAGGCATTCGTGCTGATGGAGACCAGGGAGGACGTCTCCGCCATATTGGGGATGCACGAGTGCATAGACCTGCTCATACCGAGGGGGTCCAACGCATTCGTCCGTTACATACAGGAGAACACGAAGATCCCGGTCCTCGGCCATGCCGCGGGGATATGCCACATCTACGTTGCGGAGGATGCGGACATGAAGACCGCGCTGGACGTATGCCTGGATTCCAAGATACAGTATCCTGCCGTGTGCAATGCGGTGGAGACGCTGCTGGTGGACTCGCGTATCGCAGGGAGGTTCCTACCGGAGATGTCCCGCCTGTATGCCGAGAACGGCGTGGAGGTCCGTGCGGACGCACGTGCCAAGCCCTTATGCGGGCCCGGGGCAGTGGATGCCACGGACGAGGATTGGGACACCGAGTACAACGATCTCGTGATATCGGTGAAGGTGGTCGATGGCATGACGGAGGCCATGGCGTTCATCAATCTCCATGGATCCCATCATACCGATGCCATAATAACGTCCGACAAGGCGAAGATGGCGACGTTCGCCAAGACCGTGGATTCCGCGGACGTGTTCGTAAACGCATCCACCAGGTTCGCCGACGGGTTCCGTTTCGGCAAGGGTGCAGAGGTGGGAATCAGCACGAACAAGATCCACTCCCGCGGGCCGGTGGGCATGGAGGGCCTGATGATCTACAAGTACGTCCTGGTGGGCGGAGGGCAGGTCGTGAAGGACTATGTCGGACGGAGCGCCAGGAAGTTCACGCACGAGAAGAAGGATTCGGAACTGAGGTTCTGACATGAGCGAAAGGAAGGATCTGCTGGGAGAAGTCGAGAAGGTCGTCATAAAGGTCGGCACATCCTCCATAACCCGCGGAGGCGACGGTGTATCGTCCGAGTTCATGGACAGCATCGCCGCGCAGATCCGTGTCCTGAAGGATGCTGGCATGCAGGTGCTGTTGGTGACCTCGGGCGCCATCGGCATAGGCATGAAGGCCATGAACGCGCATCCGAAACCGAACGAGATCCCCATAAGGTCTGCGGCGGCTTCGGTGGGCCAGAGCATACTGATGCAGAGATGGAACGAGAGCTTCTCCAAGCAGGGGCTCGTCGCCGCGCAGATCCTCCTGACCATGGATTTCTACTCGGACAGGGAGAGCTACCTCAATCTCAACAACACCATATCGACGCTGCTGGACCATGGTGTGGTCCCCGTGTTCAACGAGAACGACGCCATCTGCACCAAGGAGATCGATGCCATGTTCGGGGACAACGACACCCTGTCGGCCATGATCGCCAGCAAGATGGACGCAGACCTCCTGGTGATACTGTCGGATGTCGAGGGCCTGTTCGACAGGAACCCGAAGATAGATCCTGGCGCCAGGTTGATACCCACGGTCCGCGACATAGATGCCGTGGAAGGGTCCGCGGGCGATCCGACGACGCGCGTGGGCACCGGCGGCATGAAGACGAAGATCAAGGCCGCACGCATCTGCAAGGATGCCGGATGCAGCATGATAATCGCATCCTCCGCGACGGAGGACGCCGTGGTGCGCGCCGCAGAGGGGGACGATGTCGGCACAATATTCGTGACCGACACGATCTTGGGCAAGAAGAGGCGCTGGGTCAAAGCGGCGCATCCCGCCGGGCGCATAGTCGTGGACGAGGGCGCGGAGAAGGCCATCATGTCCCACAGGTCCCTGCTGCCGATAGGCATACGCGAGGTCTCAGGTGTTTTCGATGTCGGTGACGTGGTGGAGATAGTATGCGGCGGAAGGGTGTTCGCGAAAGGCATCACGGATTACAGCTATGCCGATGTGGCGAGGGTCCGCGGGCTTCACAGCGACAAGGCGATAGACATACTGGGCAGGAAGAACCGCCCGGATGTGATACGCAGCGAGAACATCGTCACATCGCTCTGAACAGCGTCGATCATCGACAGTATCAGAAACGCGGCCCCAAGGCCACGATGAACAGAAGACAAGATGTGATAGTGGTGGGCCCGGCCGGATTTGAACCGGCGACCTCCTCCATGTCAAGGAGACGTCATAACCCCTAGACCACGAGCCCGTTGAGTGTGGGATACACTAATCCTTATTAATTCTTTGCCTGGGCGGAGCGTGCGTACCGCCGTCCAGCGTCGGATCGGCCCCCCGAACAGGGCATCAGAGGATGCAGATGCGGCAATCCTGGTTCTTGCAAGGCTCGTTGTCGATCTTCCATTCCAGCGCCCACATCTTGAGCTCGTGCACCACTCTTATCAGGTCCACGCTGGCGGGCGTGAGCCTGTACTCGCTCTTCACGGGGAAGGTGCTGCCGTCCACACGGTTCTCGACCAATCCCTCGTCCTCGAGCTCTTTGAGACGCTCGGAGAGCATCTTGGGAGTCACATCCTTCATGGACTTCATCAGTTCGGAGAACCTCTTCCAGTCATCCCCTCCCTTGTGGAGCTCCAAGAGTATCATTATGGTCCATCTCTTCGAGAGGTAGCTCATCGTCTTGTACACCGTGCACGCATGATCCATGGTTTCCTCGATGAAACTCAATCGTATTTATAATTAGGTATAGATAAGATAGTAGATTTAGAAAAGATATCATAATGGCGTACGCCGCAGGTACCTTTCTGATCTCTGGTGATGACATGAAGTGCAGACAATGCGAAGAGACCCTTGCGGGAACGGGATGCGTGAAGAACGGAGTGTGCGGGAAGACCGGCGAGGTAGCCGATGCCCAGGACCGCCTGGTACAGTCGTTGATCATGATGAGCGAGGCGTCACAGGCCAAGGACCTCGACAAGGACATCATGGATGTCATCGATACCAGGATAACCGACGGCCTGTTCGTCACGCTGACCAACACCAATTTCGATCTGGCGGACATCGAGCGCCGTTTCAAGGACAACAAGGCGCTGATGAAGGATGTCGGCGTCAAGTGCTGCTTCTGCGACAGGCTGTTCGGCGGCCACAAGGACGCCGGCGTCGATTCATACGATGCCAACGCGGACCTGAGGTCGCTGAAGGAGCTGCTCCTCTACGGATGCAAGGGATTGGCGGCGTACTACCACCATGCAGTCGTCCTCGGATACAAGGATGAGAGCATCCCTGCCTTCATCAGGAAGGCGCTGGCATCCATCAGGAAGGACCTGTCCGCCGAAGAGCTCGTGGCGCTCAACATGGAGTGCGGGAAGGTAGGGGCGACATGCATGGCCCTGCTGGACAAGGCGAACACCGAGACCTACGGGGTCCCGGAGATAACCGCGGTGGGAACGGGCGTGGGGAAGAACCCCGGCATCCTGATAACCGGTCACGACCTGAAGGACCTGGAGATGCTCCTGGAGCAGACAGCAGGGACGGGCGTCGATGTATACACTCACGGCGAGATGCTGCCGGCCAACGCATACCCTGCATTGAAGAAGCACGGGAACCTCGTAGGCAACTACGGCGGCGCATGGTACAAGCAGAAGGAGGAGTTCGAATCCTTCAACGGGCCGATCATAGCGACCACAAACTGCGTCCTGATACCCAAGGACGCATACAAGGACAGGCTGTTCGTCACCGGCGTCACCGGGATGCCCGGCGTCAAGCGCATCGAGGCCGCTGCCGACGGGTCCAAGGACTTCTCCGCGGTCATCGAGATGGCCAAGGGCTGCAAGCCGCCTGCGGAGATAGACAACATCGAGCTGACCATCGGGTTCGGACACGCGACCGTGCTGTCGATGGCGGACACGATCATCGGCGCCGTCAAGTCCGGGGACATAAAGAGGTTCGTGGTCATGGCCGGATGCGACGGAAGGGAGAAGTCAAGGTCCTATTACGCGGATTTCGCCCAGGCCCTCCCCAAGGACACGGTCATACTGACGGCCGGATGCGCCAAGTACAGGTACAACAAGCTCCCGCTGGGCGACATAGGCGGCATACCCCGCGTCATCGACGCCGGCCAGTGCAACGATTGCTACTCGCTCGTCGTCATCGCCTCCGCCCTCGCGGACGCATTCGGGACCGATGTGAACGGACTACCCCTGTCATTCAACATCTCGTGGTACGAGCAGAAGGCATTCCTCGTCCTGCTGACGCTCCTCTCCCTCGGCGTGAAGGACATCATGCTCGGGCCAAGGCTCCCGGTGTTCATCACGCCTGCGATCCTCGATGTGCTCGTGGGCACCTTCGGGATCAAGGCCAACGGCGATGTCGCCGGGGACATGAAGGTCCTGCAGATACAGTGATCGGAACGGTCCGGCCTAAACCTTTTTCAAAACATCTTCATCGGGCGCCGGCGCCTCGGAGGCGGAGTCATGGAACCCGAGTTCCGAAGAATCTTTTAATCAGGGATGATGATGCCTTCGCATGGCAGAGATAAAGCTGTTCACCAAGGACGACTGCGGCAAATGCGAGCATGTCAAAGAGAGGATGCCCAAAGGACTGGATGTCCAGGTCATCAACGTCGATACCGTCGACGGCTTGGCCGAAGGCGCATTCTACGAGATCCTGGAGAAAGGATTCCCCATACTCGTCGTGGACGATGAGTTCGTCGCGGAAGGCGCAATCCCTGTTCTGGATAAACTGAACGCTATCGCAGGCAAGATCTGAGATGATAACCCTCGGCATCGAAGGAACCGCCCACACCCTCGGCGTGGGGATCGTGGATTCGGAGCGCAAGGTCCTGTCGAACGTCCTGGACATGTACCGTCCGGCGCAGGGAGGGCTCCATCCCAGGGAGGCGGCGAACCATCATGCGGACATGGTCGCCGGCATAATCACGAGATCTGCCGAAGAAGCCGGCATATCCCTTCACGATGTCGATCTGGTATCGTTCTCCATGGGGCCGGGCCTGGGGCCGTGCCTGAGGGTCGCGGCCACTGCCGCGAGGGCATTGTCCTGCCGTCTCAAGGTGCCGATAATCGGTGTGAACCACTGCATAGCCCACATCGAGATCGGACGTGCCACCACAGGGTGCACGGACCCGGCGCTGCTGTATGCGTCCGGAGGCAATACCCAGATAATCGCATTCCTTAACGGCAGGTACCGCATCTTCGGAGAGACCCTGGATGTCGGCATAGGCAATATGCTGGACAAGCTGGGAAGGGAGCTGGGACTCGGCTACTACGCAGGCCCCACCATAGAGAAACTGGCCAAGAACGGCAGCAGGCTCTTGGACCTGCCGTATTCCGTCAAGGGTATGGATATCTCGTTCTCGGGCATAATGACGGCGGCTCTGGCACTTCAGAAGAAAGGATTCGACCTCGAGGATATAGCATATTCCATACAGGAGACGTGCTTCGGGATGCTGACGGAGGTCACCGAACGGGCGATGGCGCACATAGGCAAGGACGAGGTCCTCCTCGGCGGCGGCGTGGCCCAGAACAACCGCCTCAAGGAGATGGTGGCCGAGATGGCACATGCGCGCGGCGCGGAGATGTACTGCCCGGACCGCAGGTTCTGCATGGACAACGGAGCGATGATCGCATGGCTCGGGAATATAATGCACGAGTCCGGCGTCCGCATGACGGTGGACGAGACGGCGGTCATGCAGAGGTTCAGGACCGACGAGGTCCCGGTCACCTGGCGTTCTTGAGCTGCTGGCCGATTATCCTGTCGAGGTTCACGAGGAAGTCGCGGTTCATCTCGGTGGGAACGGAGCCGCCTGCGGCGATCCTGTGCCCGCCGCCCTGTCCGCCGACCGATTCGCATGCGAGTTTCATCGCCCTCGAAAGATCTATGCCGCGGGACAGCTGCCCCCATGTCCCCCTGGACGACAGATGCGCCGTCGGGCCGGACAGGTTAAGTCCGATGGTGGGCTTGGAACGGTCGCCGATGTAGGCCATCGCTATGCCGCACAGCACTCCCGTCATGCCGGCGCCGGTGCTGTCGAAGAATTGTATGTTCTCCATCTGGGTCAGGCCCTTCTCGTCCAGGCTCGCCACGCCTTCGATGCGTTTGCGCCTGTACTCCTTGTCGAGCTCGTAGGCCTGCGCTACCGCCCGCGGGTCGCCCATGGCGGCCGAGACGCCGATGCCGCCGACATCCTGGCGTCCGCATCCGTCCAGGATGGAGGCCAGGGAATCGGAGTCGGTCTTCCAGTCCCTGAGCATGTACCTCGTGCGGACGATCTCCTCCATCACATCCACGGCCACTCCCTGCATCGTGAGTTTGAGTGCGATGAGCGAGGAGATCCTGCGATGCTCCTCTTCGTTCAGATCCGCCAGGGTCTTGCTGCCTTCCACCCGGGCGTCCGAGAGTAGTTTGGCGACCCCCTCGGCATCGCCGCTGACGCCGCGTATGTAAGGTTCCACGGTGAGGAACAGCTCGTCGGTCAGACGGCCGGTGGGCACCAGCGACCCCTTGGTCTCGGTGACGAATCTTCCCTCCGCCGCACCTTCGAGGAGGTTCACGTTGAGGCCCGAGAGTCCGTTTATGGTCTGCCTGTCCCCGGACATGCCGGCGAAGGCCAGTTGGACGAGGTCCCAGTTGTTCTCGTCCAGAGTGACAGCGAAAAGCAATGCCATGGTGGCTCCGCATCCGGACGTCATCCCGTCGATCCCGACGAGATGTGGGTTGGCGTATGCGACCTTCTCGGAATCGTCGTACACGGTATGGTGGTCGAGCACGACGACGTCGCAGTCCATCTCCTCGAATTCCGCTATGTACGAAGCGCCGAGGTCGGTCATGACTATGCACTGCGCCTCGGTGCCGCGCACGATGTCCATATGCTCCTCGTCTAGGGTGGTGAAAAGGGAAAGCTTGAACTCCTTCCCCGCACGGAACAGCGCCTTCGCGACGATGGCCGCAGAAGATATGCCGTCGGCATCGTAGTGCGAGAACAGATGGATAAAACCATGTCCGCGGACTGTGTCCGCGGCATGGGATAAACGTGAAAGGAGTTTTGGAGGTAGGACGCTGAGGTCCATGGTAATCCTCACTTAAGCATGAGCTCCGCGTTGGTGAGAGAATATTTCCAAGTTGCGGGCAGAACGCCGTTCTTCTTGTAGTAGCGCTCGAGCCTTCTGATCTTGGCCTCGATCATGTTCAGGCCGCGCTTGTTGGAGACATCTCCCCTGTTCTCCTTGAGGTGAACGTTGAGCGAGATGGCGCGCCTCATGAGGTTGGACAGGTCTTCGGGCAGGGAGGATGCGACATCCTTCTCTGTCATGATCTGCGTGACGCTCTTGCCGGTCGCCAGCTTGATGTTGGGGATTCCGTACTGGTCCCTGAGGACGAGTCCGATCTTTGCAGATGTGTAGCCGTCTTTGGCGTATTTTACGATGAGGTCCTCGATCTCGGTAGCTCCCATAGGGACCCATGCGGGGTTCTCTGTGATGAGGGGGCGTTTCGAGCAGGACTTTCCTTTCCTTCTTGTGTGCATTCTTGCCATTTCTGATCCTCCGAATCATTCGCGTGCGGCTTGCGCCGGACGCCAAGACTACTGGGCGGCAGGTCCTGCCCGGCTTGAGCGGGATTCGGCCGTCCTCGATAGGTCTTGAGTCCCCGACGGATAGCTGATATAAAAAGACTTAGCCGTATGCGCTCGTTATAAGGTGCGGCCCACCTGCTCTTTGGCCCATGCGATGACGCCTTCATACTCGTCGGTGTCGAAGGCCAGGTCCTCCGGGAGCCTGTCGAACAGCCTCGAATCCATCTCGCCGGTCTCTGACCTGGTGCCGAGGGTCCCCGCGCAGACATCGCAGTATCCTATGTCCATGATGGCGACGATGTCGACATCGTAACCGGATTCTTCCAGGAACTCCCTTCTCGCGGCCTGTTCCGATGTCTCTCCCTCCTCGACGTGCCCGCCCGGCATCTCCCATCCTCTCCTTTTGGGATTGTAGACCATGAGGTACTCGTCCCCATCGAAGGCCACTGTGTACGCCGTGCGCATCTCAGGGCCTCCGGACGCATATCATCTCGTGCGACTTCTCGAAGGGCTCCAAGCTCCTGCGGTCCTCTATCTCCAGTCCCCTCTCCCTCAGGCGGGATGCGGAGGCGTCGAACACGTCCTTGGGGTCCGCGGTGACATCCTCGGAGCGTGCTTTGACGCTGACCATCCCGCATCTGGCACCGAAGAGGTCCATGTTATCCGCCAGGATGTCGGCCTGATGCTTCTGCGCGACATCCTCGTAGACGATGTCCGCATGGTCCAGGGCGAAGGAGTAGTCCCCGGGCCTGGTGGCATCTCCGAGCACCGGTATCATGTTGGGGCGGCGGGCACAGGTCTGCACAAGGTCCCTGAACGTCCTCGGCGAGAATTCGACGCAGTACACTTTGCCGTCGGGCACGGCATCCGACACATGGGATGCGGTGGTGCCGCTGGCGGCCCCCAGGTAAAGGACGACCGAATCGTGTTCGAATGGGAAGAAGCGGCCGCCGGACGACAGATACGCGGAAAGCTTGCTCCTGCGCGGGTCCCACTCGCGGTATTCGGTGCCCTCGTGGTATGTCAGGCGCTCCCCGTAGACGCGGATGCCCGGACTGAAGTTCCGGGTGTACAGGCGGTGTCCTTCCGCCATGACCGATCCGCCGGTGAACTTCAGAGTCTCCATACGACCTTGAATGCGGCACCTGTACTAATACGAATCCTTCGCGGATCCGCGTGCATGCCTGCCGCGCGGGCCCGCACGATGCGATCGTCCGAGTTTTATCACATTTACATGATTTAGATTGTTGGCACAGCTCTGTTAATTACTGCATTTTATATATCGGGAATATCGATTGTTCCACAACTCTAAGGAGGGTTCAAAAATGGGAAT
>CAZLEI010000030.1:0-16286 GCA_964558505.1 uncultured Methanomassiliicoccales archaeon
AACACAGTCCTCTGCACGCGTCAAAATGAAATAGTAAAAGGCCCATCGTCATCTGAGCGGCTGTAGTCTAGTGGTTAGGACGGAAGCTTCCCAAGCTTCTAACTCGGGTTCAAATCCCGGCAGCCGCACTCTTTTTCACCATGTCCGTTACCTATGTGGACACATCCGCATCAGTGCCATATGCCCGACCATGTTACGTTTGCTTTATATGAAACTCCCGCGATACACAACGGATTTTAATGCTGGAGATTGACAGTTCCCGTGGAGAGGGCGGAGGCCAGATGGTGCGTACTTCAGTCGCCATGTCCGCCATCACCGGGATAGAGACGAAACTGACCCGCATAAGGGAGAATCGTCCCACGAATGGTCTGTCCAAACAGCACTGCACTGCAGTCAATGCCGTCGCGACGATGACTGGATCGGAGGTCATAGGAAACTACCCCGGTTCCAAGGAACTGATATTCAAACCCGGGAACGATATAAAGTACGATCTTGAAATGGACATCGGGACCGCTGGAAGCATCAGCCTGGTGCTTCAGGCCGTTCTGCTCGCCGCCAAGAACATCGAGAAGACGCTCCACCTCGACATCCACGGCGGGACAAATGTCATGTGGGCACCGCCGATAGACTCGTACCAACAAGTGCTCTTCCCGCTCATGAAGGACATGGGCATAGAGGCGAGCGTCGACATAATCGATCGCGGATTCTACCCCGAAGGAGGCGGCCATGTGGAGTCGTCCCTGGAGCCCATCGGGGATATCAGCCCCATAAACCATGATAGCCTGGGCGACCTCATAGGCATAAAGGGCATATGCTTCATACAGAACCTTCCGGACTGGATGGCCGAACAGATGGTATCTGGATGCCTGTCTGTCCTTGGAGACACGGAGTTGGACATGAAGTACCAACGCACCGATGGCAGGTCCAAAGGTGCCGGCATATCATTGGTCGCCAACTACGAGAACGGCAAGATCGGGAGCAATGTCCTCACATCCCGCGGGCACCCGGCCAAGCAGGCAGGGGAGGATGTTGCCAAAGACCTGCTGCAGGAGATGAAATGCAACACCACCATGGATGTCCACACTGCGGATCAGCTCCTGCCCTACATGGCAATGGCCGACGGGAAGAGCGAGTTCACCGTATCCAGGATCAGCAAGCACCTCCTTAGCCAAATGGACACGCTGGAATCCTTCCTGGACGTGAAGTTCGGCGTCAAACGCATAGATGATATCTACCAATTCTCCGTTTCACCGGGGGGAAGCTCATGAGACCATTCATCCACATCAACTGCGCCATGTCCGCCGACGGGAAGATCGCGGGAGCGGAAAGGAAGCAATTCACCATCTCCTCCGATGAGGACAAGGACCGCGTGAAGGCCCTCAGGAAGAAATATGACGCCGTCCTGGTCGGCGTGGGCACCGTCCTGGCGGACGACCCGCACCTCACGGTCAAGGGGCTGGACTACGATTCCAATCCTGTGCGCATCGTGATCGACCCCCATGGCAAGACACCGGATGATGCGCTGGTACTCGACGACCGCGCACCCACCGTGATGATCACTGCAGGCGACTGCGACCGGGAATGGGATTGCGAAGAGACGCTCAGATGCGATGGCGACATAGACCTGGACGAGGTCCTGGAGTTCCTTGCGGACGAGATCGGCATAGAGAGCATCCTGGTGGAGGGTGGCGGAGAGACCATCGCTTCCTTCTTCAAAGCCGGCGCAGTGGACCGTTACACCGTGTACGTTGGCGGCATAGTGATCGGCGGAAGGACCGCACCAACCCCCGCTGACGGGGACGGCTGGGTAAAAGAAGGCGGTGCCAAGCTGACCCTGAAGACCTGCGAGATAATGGGCAACGGCGCACTGCTGACGTTCGATGTCACTTGACGAGCTCGATGACGAACTTGTAATAATTGTTGTCGGCTCCGAATATCTCCTCGCTCGTGATGTCGTAATTCTTGCCGAGCGATGTGTTCAGCACCGACTTGAACAGACCCTCTGAGAATGCAAGTTTTGCAGTGAGCGGGAATCCTGGATTGGATTCAGGTGCCTTCACTATGATCGTCAGGGGCAGGAATGTGTATATGCACACCTCTCCGACATTGTTGATCTCGTAGAATTCCTGGATATGCGTTATTATGTCTTCGATCTTCGTGGATTGTATGTTCTCTGCGATCTCGAAGCCCACGAATTCTCCCAACGAACGTACGACAGGAGATACGTCGAGTCCGCTCGCCTGCATGCCCAGCGCCAGCGCGCGAACCATGTTTGTGTAGTAATCCCCTTTGGAGTTGGCCAGATTGTAGAACGCCTGCTTGGCCAGTGTCCATCCGGAAGAGTTTGGTTCGATGGACCTTGCCCAGAGATTGGACGATAACCTGTATATCTTCCTCCTGGTATCGGCAGGATCGAAATCAGCCGAGATCAGCTTGTCCTTCACCATCTGATCAAGGTGGACCGATAAAGTGGACTGCGCCTTGCCGGTCAATGCGGATATCTCGGTCGTGGAAAGAGGGGATTTCATAAGGCCGTCTAGTATCTGCCTGTGAAGGGGGTCTGACACCTGGATGAGACCTTCACCGCCTGCCTCTACATTGGTGTAGAGATCGAATCCTGAACTCTCTCCCTTTTCGGACATAACGGTGGTTATCGATTCGAGAATATAAAAGAATTGACCTCGCACGAAAACAAACATCGACGGCGATGATGATTATTCTGGCACAATGCATGGAATATCGATGCACTGCAGCATCAGCGATCTACGGACTCGATTATGAAGCGGCGGTAATTCTCTCCGGCACCAAAGGTCTCGGATGACGATACTGCGTACTCCCTGCCCGCGATATCCGATATTACGGTGGAGAACAGACCTTCCACGAACATGCCGAATGCTGTCAACACAGAACGCGGCGTCCCGTCTGGAACGTGCAGGATTATCGTCACTGGCATCAGTGAATAGATCGTCACATCGCCCACTCCCATGTCCGCAACGGCGGCTCTGAGCTGCGGCAGGACATCCTCTATACGAGAATCAGACGACCTTGCCCTCACTGCGGCCGCCGCATCCACGCCGATGATGCGGAACAGCGGATTCATCGTTATGCCCATCGATTCCATCTTGAACACGAGCGCATCGAGGATGCTCATCTGCCTCGAATCCTGTTGTTGATCGATTATGGATTCTGCTGCCTTCCTGGCGGCGGCATCGGCATCACGGTTCACGGGACATGATTCTATGACTGGCACCGATGAGAGGCTGTATATCCTCTTACGGCCGTCACGGGGGTCCTGTTCGGAATCGATGAGCCCGTCTTCCATCATGCGGTCCAAATGCACTGATAAAGTGGATTGTGCCTTATTGGTTGATCTGGCTATATCAGTCAGATTCATGTCCTTCTCTGCAAGGAGACGAAGGATCTGCCTCTTGACCGCGCCGGTTACATGCACCGGGCCTTTCCCTGTGCATCTGACTTCGAAATCGACGACGTTCTCCATTTTGAATCCGTCGAATATTTGTCTCCTCTGGATTTAATGATTAGCATTATAATCCATGGTGCAAAACACAAGGACTCAGGACATCCTTATGTAGCAAAATAGCAATCGTATGCACAATGAAAGCGAACGTCGATGGAAAGGTCGAAGATATCAGGGCCGTTTGGTTCGAAAACGGCAAAGTGATGATGATCGACCAGAGAGAGCTGCCGGCGAAAATATCCATTGTCGGGTTCGACGACTATTCGGATGTGGCCGAGGCCATCCGCAACATGACCACGCGCGGAGCGCCCAGTATCGGCGCCACCGCCGCATACGCAATGTGCTTGGCCGCCCTTGCCGGCATCGATGTTGCAAAAGCGGCGACAGTAGTGAAGGCCGCCCGGCCCACCGCTAACGACCTATTCTACGCCGTTGATTACATGGTGAGGGAACTCGGCAACGGTCGCGACCCCGTTGAAGCGGCCGACTCGTATGCACAGATGATGGTCGACAAATGCACCCTGATCGGGAAACACGGCGCCCATCTCATAAAAGACGGAATGAAGGTGATGACGCACTGCAACGCCGGCGCATTGGCCACTGTGGATGTGGGGACCGCACTGGCCCCTATGAGGGCGGCATTCGCCGAAGGCAGGGACTTCTTCGTCTACGCATCGGAGACCAGGCCACGTCTCCAAGGCATGCAGCTCACAGCCTGGGAACTCAACCAGGAGGGCATACCGCATGCGATCATACCTGACGGCGCATCCGCATACTACATGTCGCAGGGGGTCGGACTCGTGATCACCGGTGCGGACAGGATCGCGGCCAACGGCGACTTCGCCAACAAGATCGGCACATTCGACAAGGCCATCGTCGCCGATGCGCTGGGGATCCCGTTCTATGTAGCGGCTCCGATATCCACCTTCGATTTCAACACCGAGACCGGGGCTGACATAGTGATCGAGCAACGCTCCGAGGATGAGGTCACGATGGTGAAGGGCATACGCATCGCCCCTGTGGGGTCCCCCGCCCTCAACCCGGCATTCGATGTCACGCCCGCCAGGTATGTTGCGGGATTCATCACGGAGAAAGGGATATTCAGACCCAAAGACATCAAGGGGGTCCTTGAATGAACGAGACCGTCGCCAGAAGACAGCTGACGGACATCTGCACCAAGCTCTATGACAGGAACCTGACGATCTCCGCCGGCGGCAACATGAGCATGAGACTCGACGACGGGACGGTCATAATCACCCCGTCCGGAAGGAACAAAGGGATGCTGGAACCCGACGACATGGTCAAGATAGACATGGACGGCAACGTGATCGGCGAAGGCAAGCCGTCGATGGAGACGGGTTTCCACCTGATGCTGTACACGAAGAACCCGGGGACAAATGCAGTCGTCCACTGCCACCCGCTGTACTGCACATCGCTGGCGGTCATGGGCAAGAAAGTGAGGACGTCGCTCACTCCTGAAGGGATCATTCTGCTGGGCGATGTCCCCATGATAAGATACGAGACCCCGGGCTCCAAAGAGCTCGTGGATGCCGTCTCCGAGCATTCTGATGCCAAGGCCATGGTGCTTGCCAGGCACGGCGCCATCACCCAGGGGAGGGACATCGTGGAGGCTTACAACAGGATGGAGGAGCTTGAATTCCAAGCTCGCATGCAGATCATCGTTGGAAGGACCAGCAATCTGTCCAGGGCGGAAGTGGAGAAGCTCGGGAGGATGTGACCGTGATACTCGTCACCAAGTGGTTCGGAGTATTCCTCTGTGAAGAGAACAGGATACTTGATAAGCGCATGATGCCGAAGGACCCGGAGGCCGCTGCAGATAAACTGGCACTTATGCAGAGAGGCGGCGTCCTCCCCGAGGAAAGGGAACTTGCCGAGGGAAAGGTCAAGCTCTTCGTGGCCGACAGGAGACAGGCCGATCTCGGGAAGCCCATGCTCTTCGACTCGTCCTTCATCAAGCCTGCCGATTTCGGATACGACGATGCCCTGATGCACGAAGTGATGATAAGGCTGGGGAAGCTGCGCACATCGGAGCCTGTACCGAAGGACAAGAACCTCGTACAGGCCATACGCCACTTGGACGACCTCATCGAGACGATAAACCTGCTCAACGAAAGGCTGCACGAATGGTACGGGTTGCATTTCCCCGAACTCGGAGACTATGCCAGAGACCGGAAGTATGCAGAGCTTGTAGCCGTGCACGGCGAACGCGGTGGGATCATAGAGGAGCTGGAGATAGACCTGGAGTCCATCGGCTCCGAACTCGACCCCGACGACATGCGGGCCATCAGAGACCTGGCGGACACCGTCTGCAGACTGTACGACGACAGGGACCGCACCGAGGAGTACATATCGGGGATGGTCGACGGGATCTGCCCGAATGTTTGCGCCCTGGTCGGAGGACCTGTCGCCGCAAGGCTCATCTCCCTCGCCGGCGGCCTCGACAGGCTGTCGTCCCTTCCTTCGTCCACCGTGCAGCTCCTCGGTGCTGAGAAGGCGATGTTCCGCCATCTCAAATCTGGGAAGAAACCGCCAAAGCACGGAGTGATATATCAGAAGCCCGAGATCCACCGCGCCCCCTACTGGCAGCGCGGAAACATCGCCCGTGCACTCGCCGGGAAGATCTCGATCGCCGCGAAGATCGACAACTACGGCGGGGAGTACCGCGGAGATGTCCTGCTGGGTGAATTCAACGCCCGTGTCGCCGACATCAAACGCAGATATCCCGATCCGCCTAGAAAACCGCAATCTGCCAGCAAGAAGGGGAAGGGCCGCCGCAGATCGAAGGGGCCCAGGAAACCCGCGGGCCCGGAAGACCGGTAATCCCCGTATGGCAGAACATGGAGTGACGGGCCGATCTTCGATGTCCAAGGCCCCGGGGGACGCTATGCGCCCTCGGGACCTCCTGACCGAAATCCCTTATATGCTTCGGGGGCCGGGATAAAACTCCAGGCACATGGAGTACGATTGACGCAATTCCGCACAACTTATTTAAGTCAAATAAGGATAGAGGGGCTGATAGCAATGCAGGTCACCCCATCCTCGGAATGGTTCAAGGTCATGTTCTCGAGAGAGATCGACTGCCGGCCTGCGGCATAATAATCCAATAAGGTGTGTAATCATGTGGGAAATGAAAGAGGTCAGAGAGCTTAAAGTGGGAAGGTACGTCAACATCGATGACGAGCCTTGCAAGATCATATCCATAACAACTTCCAAACCCGGAAAGCACGGATCCGCGAAAGCGTCCATCGACGCCGCGAGCATCTTCACCGGCTCGAAGAGATCCCTCAACTGCCCCGTGAGCACCAAGGTCCCGGTCCCCCAGATCGACAAGAGGAAAGGACAGGTCCTTTCCGTCCAGGGAGACGAAGTACAGATCATGGACCTCGAGACCTTCGAGACATTCTCGATGAAGATCAACGAGGACCACGAGAGCGTTCTCGACGAAGGCGGGGAGATAATGTACCTCGTCGCCATGGGCAGACAGAAATTGATGTGAGGTGGCGAAATGCCATATGGAACCTCGTACGCAGGCGCCGAATCCGATTACAACGAAGCGGAAGTAGTCATCTGCGGAGTTCCATATGATCACACATCTTCATTCAGGTCCGGCTCGAAGGAGGGCCCTGGCGCGATCAGACGCGCCTCGTACAACTTCGAGGAATCCCACTTCGAGCACGGACTGAATCAACGTCGCCTCTCCATTTACGACTATGGAGACTGCGACGAATATTTCCTTCCGGAGAGTATGTTCGAGGAAGTCGATTTTGCGTTAGGTCCCGCGATAAGGGATGGTAAATTCACTGTCGCCATCGGAGGGGAGCATTCCATCAACATCCCGATCATGAGGCATTTCGACAAGAACGATGTTGCCCTCATATCCATCGATGCTCACTTGGACTCGAGAGACGAGTACATGGGAACTCCCAACAGCCACGCGTGCATAACGCGTCGCGCATCCGAGCATCTCGGGATAGACAACATCTTTGTTCTGGGCGTCAGGTCCATCTCCGATGAAGAGCTCGATAGAGACGACGTCATACCGCACATCGACTCCTACACGATAATGGAGAAGGGCATAGAGTGGGCACTCGGTCAGGCACTGGAACATGTGAAGAACGAACGCATCTACCTCACCCTCGATATCGACGGCATCGATCCTGCATTCGCCCCGGGCACCGGAACGCAAGAACCTTTCGGACTGATGCCCATCGATGTCAAGAAGGTTATCAACGGCATCGGCGACCGTCTCGCCGGATTCGATGTTGTGGAAGTGTGCCCGCCGGCCGACCCTTCGGGCATCACCTCCAACCTGGCTGCCAGGTACATCAACGAGGTCCTCGCGGTCCACGCGAAGAACCTCAGATGCTGATCAGTTCTTGTCCGAGGCTTCCGTCGCCTTCTCGGACTTCTTCGCCGAAGCTTTCCTGGTCTTCTTGACAGGAGCGTCGGGTTTCTCAACGTCTGTCGGATCCTCATCTGAGGCATTCGGGACAGCGGTCGCTCCGGTCGTCGCCTTGGGCACTTCAGATACGACAGCGGCCTTCCTGAGGGTGATGCGCCTCTTCTTGGCGGGTGCCTTTATGACCTCGGGCACGATGCCTTCCGGAGCCAGGAACTCATATGCCACCTTCTCGAACTCATCCGCCCTTTCCTTTGCGATCGCCTTGTCTTTGGATTCGGAATAGATCCTGAATATCGCCTCGGTCCCGGACGCGCGGACCAATACCCATCCGTCGTCGAAAAGGACCTTGAGCCCGTCGGTGGTATCCACTCTGTTGGCCTTGTAATGTGTCTTGAAATGGTCCGCGAGCGGCTGTTTCCTGTTGTTGGGACATGAGAGTTTCCTCTTATCCTGGTAATATACGGGGAGCGACTCGAGCTGCGTGTGCAACGGTCCCATCACTGCGATGGACTCCAGCATCTTGGCGGCGGACAGTGCCCCGTCCCTACAATACTGATGCTTGGCGAAAATCAGACCTCCGTTCTCCTCTCCTCCGAAGATGCCGCCGACCTCCATCATCTTCCTCGCGACGACCGGTGACCCTACGGCCGTGTACATGAGATTCCCTCCGGCCTCCTTCACAACGTCCTCCACCATGGAGGAGGAGCTTACAGGAGTGACGATGATCGCGTCCTTCTTGCCGCCGATCTCATATCTGGACATGAGCGCCAGGCTCTTGTCGCCGCTTACATATTTCCCCTGGCTCGTGACGAACACGCAACGGTCGGCATCTCCGTCATGTGCGATCCCCAGGTCCGCTTTCATGGCCTTGGTTATCGACATCAGATTCTTCAGGTTGTCCTCGGTCGGCTCGCTCAGGTGACCAGGGAATTCACCCTGCGGGTTCGCATTCAGCGTCGTGAACGTGACCCCGAGTTTCTTCATCATCAACGGCGATGTCTCGAACGCTGCACCGTTGGCACAATCGAGGCATACGGTGAGATGCGCATCCCTGATGGCATCTACATCCACCTGCGACAGAACGGCATCGATGTAGACATCTCCGGCTCCGTAGACCTCCTCCAGCTTCCCGATCTCATTCCACGGTTTGTCCGGGATCACTTGGAAGTACAGGTCCTCTATGGCATCCTCGTCTGCATGGCTGGCCTCTGTGCCGTCTGATGCTATGCACTTTATCCCATTGTACTCGGGAGGGTTGTGAGATGCCGTGATCATGACCCCGCCTTTTATCCCGGGATGTGTCTTGACGAAATACTGCAACGAAGGCGTCGGCATCATGCCCAGGTCCACAACATCGCATCCGACGGCCATGATCCCCGCTGTCACTGCATTGCTGATCATGTCCGCGGACACCCTTGTATCGGTGGCGATGGCCACGGCACCATGCATGAACGTGCCTATGGCCTTGCCCATCTGAAGCGCGAGCTGTACCGTCATGTCCTTGTTGACCGTGCCGCGGACGCCGTTGGTACCGAACAGACTCGCCATTTCACTGCCTCCTGACTATCGTGATGAGCGAGATCGTGTCGGAGCACTGCTTGCAGGTATCGGATGCCATCTCTATCGACTCTGTTATGCTGCGTGTGATGGTCACGCCCTTCAGATCCATGTCGGACAGGAGGATGTCCTTGGCGGCCTTGTAGTGAAGATCGTCTATTATCCTCTCCTGATCCTTTATCATGTCCACGTGGCGGAGTGTGACATTGCGGTCCCCGGCGAGGGATTCGATCGCCTTGATGAGCGTCTTGCATTGGATCTCCAGCTCGCTGCACATCCTCGCCAGGCTCTTCCATATGGGATCCGGCACCGTGGCCTTGATGTCCAATGCCATCTGGACATAGAATGCCGCCTCGCGTATCCAGTCTGCGATGGTGTCGGATTTCTTGACGAAATGGAGCAGGTCCTCCCTCTCCGAGATGCTCAGGTCCCCGGCAGAGATCTCTGCGCACAGCCTATCCTCGATGCGGTCTGCCTCGCATTCCGCGAGGATCACCCTCTCGATGCATTTCGCAGCCTCTGACCAGTTCGACTGGGACATCGCACCGAGAGACTTCGCCATCTCGGCGATGATCCCCGAGATCACGATAAGATGACCTCTGGACCCAACCTGGATCATATCCTCCTTCCTCTTGCTGAACCAATCCAGCAGATTCTTAGCGTCACTCAAGTCTAATCGCCTCCTGCAAACCTTCTTTTGGCCTCGCGAAAACAAGGGATGCTTTCTTGTTGAAGACGAGCATGACCTCGTCCTCCACTTCCGGCACCTCCCCGTCCGCGGGCGTGTTGAAATCTATGTAATCTCCGGTGACCGCAAGCGTGCGGACCCTCCAGAACGTGCCCATGAACACGACGCTCCTGACCGTGGCAGACAGCCCCTCGCTCGCCGTGTACACATGCTCGGGACGAACCGATATCACTACCGAATCCCCGACGTTGAATTTTGATTTTGCCACTCTGACCATGCTGCCGTCGCGGAGCCCCACGGTGGTCTTGCCAGTCTTCGTCCTCCCGGTGACGGTGCATTCCAGGAAATTCGTCTCGCCCACGAAATACGCTGCGAAGATCGACTTCGGATGCCTGTACATATCGAGAGGCGATGCCATCTCGGCTATCCCGCCGTTGCGCATCAGGATTATCTTGTCCGACACGGACATGGCCTCCTCCTGGTCGTGTGTCACGTGGAGCACGGTTATGCCCAGCTTCTTGACGAGCCTGCGGATGTCGTACCTCAGCTCCATGCGCACCCTTGCGTCGAGAGCGGACAACGGCTCGTCCAGCATCAGCATCTTGGATCCCGAGGCCAGCGCCCTGGCGATCGCCACCTTCTGCTGCTCCCCGCCCGATAGCTCGGACGGGAACATCCCCGCACGGTCGAGCATCTTAACGAGTTCCAGATGGTCGTGTGATATCTTCTGCATATCATCGACAGGGACATCCCGGACCCTTGGCCCGTAGGCCACGTTATCGCTGATGGTCATATGGGGGAACAGCGCGATGTTCTGGAACACGTACCCGGTATCGCGGTCCTCTATCGGGACGTCTGTGACATCCTCGCCGTCCACCAGGATCCTGCCCTCGGTCGGCCTCCATATCCCCGATATCACCTTTATGAGCGTCGTCTTCCCGCACCCGGAAGGGCCGAGGATGGTGACGTACTCCCCTTCGGCGATGGACACGCTTATGTCGCGTACCGCATACATGCTGCCGAACTTCATCGATATGTGATCGAGAACAATCTTCATCAGTCCAACCTCAGTTCTTCTTCCAGCCCGCCCTCCGGATATGGGAACACCGCTGCGGACCTGGGGATCCACGAGACATCCACGATCTCCCCTATGTCGAATGTGTCGTACTTCCTGTTGGGCATCTTGCACGAAACGATACCAAGACCGGAGACCTCGACTTCGGCCGTCACCGTAGCGCCTTCGTACAGCATCCTGGCCAATACCCCTTCGAAGTACGCCTCCCTCTCCACCGTCACAACCGGGGGCGCCTCCTCCGACATGCGCCCGGGCCCCATGACCGCCGATGCCTGGACGGTTTCCTCCGGCCTGCGACGTGTTATCCTGGTATTCCCCACCTTGACTGCCACGAGCACTTTCGTGCCGGGATCGAACCCCATGTTCCTGGCCGACATCCTGAGCCCGCCGCTGATTATCTGGGCCACCTCTCCGTCGACGGATTCGATCACGCCTTCGAAGAAATTGGACCTTCCGACGAAATTCGCCACGAAGGGCGTGGCCGGATCCTCGAACACCTCGCGCGGAGTGCCCACCTGGACTATGCGCCCGTTGCGGATGATCGCTATGCGGTCCGCCATCTCGAGGGCCTCGTCCTGATCGTGAGTGACGTGCACAGAGGTCATGTTCATGCTCTTCGCAAGGGACTTGAGCTCTTTCCTGAGCTCCAGCCTCAAACGCGCATCCAATGCCCTCAGGGGCTCGTCCAGCAACAGGACCTTTGAACCCGACACCAGCGCCCTGGCCAGAGCCACCCTCTGCTGCTGCCCTCCGGACAGCTGATGCGGATAGGATGCCTGACGGTCTCCCAGATGGACCATGTTCAGCATGTTCCTGGCCAATTGGCTGCCCTCTTCCGGGTCCCATCCTTTTATGTCGGGTGCGAACAGGACGTTGTCCCTCACGGTCATACGTGGGAACAGCGAATACACCTGGGTCAGCATGGTCGCCTCCCTGTCCTCCACCGGCATGTCCGTGATGTCCGTCCCGTCGAAGTACACCTTGCCGGAATCGGCTTTGGTGAGGCCGCAGATTATCCTCATGCACGTAGTCTTCCCGGCACCGGTCGGTCCCAGGATGCATATGTACTCGCCATCCTCGATCGTGAGGTTCAGGCTGTCGGCGGCCACGGTCCCGCCGAAGCTCTTCGATATGTTCTCAAGGCGTATCTCAGGCATCTGTGTCCTTCCTCCTGGTTACATACCTTATCCCGAACATGAGAACGAAGCATATTATGATCAGCAGGACGGATGCCAGGGCGCCCTGGTAGAACTGTTCGCCGTTGATCAGGTTCATTATGTAGATCGGCGCGGTGATGACGTCGCCGGAGATCGCTATGGTCGCTCCGGTCTCGCCCAGGCTCCTGGTGAATGCCAGAACGCCGCCCGCTATGACCGATGATTGGATTATCGGCAACAGGATCTTGGAGAATGCCTTCAGTGGTTTTGCGCCCAATGTACGGGCGATCTCCACATATGACGGGTCGACCTCGGAAATCGCCCCCGTGATGTTCCTGACCATCAGCGGATATGTGAATGCTATGTGCCCCATGATGACCAGCAGCAATGCGAAATCGGAGGATATCCCGAAACTTCCCCAGAATGCCGCCAACGACACTCCCAGGACCGTCGTCGGCACTATGAGCGGCACGTTGACCAGTGCATCCAATGCCTTGCCGAGTTTGGTGTTGCCCTTTCTGGCTATGTACAGCGCTATCGGGATGCCGAATATTATATCGAACACCACGGCCACGCCCGCTATCAGGAATGATGTCCCGATGGATCCGAAGAGCGCCCCGATGTCCGCTGCGCCCGAAGGTGCGGCCATGTACGCGAATATGTAGAACGACGGGATCACGACGATGATGAACATGAAGGCGTATGTGAAGAGGTCTTTCGACCTGGCGGCTATCTTCTTGCTGAGCGTGCGCTCCCATTTCGGCCAAACCTTGGTCCACGGGATCTTGAGCTTGTTCATCATGTACTGGACCGCCAGCAGCAGGATCAGCGCGAACACGATCATGATGACGCTCACGACGATCAGCGCTCCGGTGGGATCGACCTCGGCCTGGTTCTTCAGGTAGCTTATGTATGTCGGCCCTGTGAACCAGGTGGTGTCCAGGCCCATCATGCGCAATGCGATGTATGTTCCGCCCGTCTCGGACATGGACCTGGCGAAACAAAGGATGAATCCGGTCGTCAGTCCGGCACGGAACAGCGGAAGCGTGATGGTCCTGACTGCTGTGAACCTGGAGGCCCCCAATGTCATCCCCGCGGTCTCGTAGTTGGGGTCTATCTGCTCCAGTATGGCTGCCAGGGAACGGACCATGTAGGGATATGTGAAGACGGTATGGAGAAGGATCATCATCAGGAAAGGTGTGAACACGAGCCCGAGTCCGGGGATCGTGACCCCGTCAGGCGCTCCCCAGAACATGACCACCGAGATACCGATGGAGGCCGTCGGGAACGCCAAGGGCATATCCAGCAGGGTATCCAGGTATTTTTTGGCACGGAACTGCTTCCTTACGAGGATCCATGCCATCGGTAGCCCTACGGCGATATCGAGGACGGTCACCAACAGCGCGATGGAGAAGGAATTGCCCACCGCGCCCCATATGAGGGACATGGACCCGGGATCATGGATCACCTTGTCCACGGCCGCCCATTCGGGTACGACCTCGAACAGGATGAAGATCGTGGGCAGGATGATCAGAGCGATGAATACAATGAGGACCAGGTAGAACCAGCCCTTCCGAGCCTTCGGATTGCTGGATAATTCGTCTATGCGCCCTATCAGTGACATTGTTCTGCCTGCCCGTTGTCCGCGGAGCGGATTGCGTATCCTGAGATCAGATGACAGATATGCTCACGACGTTGTTGCCGCGGAGCACGACGCTGCCGAGACGCCTCTCTTCCTGAGTGACGGTGCGCTCGACGGTCTCTTCCAGTACCATGTTCATGTACTCGTCGAAACCTGTGAGCTTTCCCTCGAGGACCCTTCCGTCTTTCAGAAGGAGCGAGACGCGCTTGTCGATGGTTTTTTCCAATAAAGCAAGAGGCATGACCATGTTTATCACACGCTTATAGTCGCGCATCCTATAAAGAATACTCGGGTCCCATGACGTTCCGCGGGAATCCGACCGCACGGGACGAAAGGGGCAGTGCCTCTCCGCTTGGGCAGATGACCGTCCGTCTTGCGGCAGACATGCGGTCCCGTGGCCAAAATGTATCTCCGCGCTGAGGCCGTGCGACGGCCCCTGATGGATGTGAACGGCGGAGGCAGCAGGCATGCAGGACACGGAACGGATACCACCCGTGGAAGACTGCTGTCGGATGCGGACGCTTGCACGTTCCCGCAGACTTCGCCAGGGTTCCTACCCCTGTGCATCAGATGCAACCAGGCGCCCATTCCCGGAGACCTGTGCCTTCGTGATCTGGCTCAGTGGTTCGACGACCTTTCCCCGATCCACTTGCGGATGTCCTCTTTCTTCGTGCTGCCGATGCCGAAGTACTCGGAGAACTTGTGGGTGGTCGTCAGTTCCAGGGTCTGCCCCGACTGCTTGCCCGAGACGAATCCCATCTCCATCAGCGTGCGGACATCGTCGTACGTCCTGGCACCGCGGGTCCGGAACAGCTCCGACTGCAGCACGGGCTGGTTGTACGCGATGGTGCTCAGGGTCTTCTGGAGCCCGGCCGCCATCTCCGCGTTGCCGAACTGCCCGGCGAAGTCCGTGTACTCCGGACGGAGCATCATGCGGTACTGCTGCCCGATCTTTGCGATCATCAGCGCGGAATCCCGGGCATCGTACTCGCGGAGGAGATCGAAGACGGCCTGGCGGACGTCCTCCGCCGCCATGCCCGTCCTGTCCGCGATCCCCCTGATCGTGAGGCCCTCGGCGCTGGAGTACAGCGCGGCCTCCACAGCGCCCTTCGTGTCCATGGGATCACCTCGCCGAGACCGGCTGTTCGGGCGACCCGTCCTCGACGGTTCCGGACATCCAGTCGACCTTGATCTCCACGAATATCTCCCCGTAGGGCAGCACATCCTGCCAGACTGCGAGCCTGCCGTCCCTCACCAGGTGGAGGACGGAGACGAACACGCGGATGTTCTCCATTATATCATCAGTGTACAGATCCGTTATCGTAATGGCACCGGTACCGATCTTCTCGATCTTGTTCCAGACGGAATCGACGACCTTCTCGTCGTCCTCGTCATGGGCCTTGTTGTCGAACCTCTTGGGCTCCGCCGCCTTGATGGCCGCCCTGACGCGCTCCCGCTCCTCTGCCACCGCGACCTCCGCCCTGGCATCCTCGAAGGCGTCCAGGAGCTCGATCATCGTGACGGGGCGTGTGGGCTCCCTGCGGAACGCTTCCCTCAGTTCCAGATCCGGGACGAAGAGCTTCTCCGGCTCCTCTCCGAACTCGTCGAACTCGAAGATCTCGTCGACCTGCTCCTCCGGCTCTTCCGAGCGGAGCAGCGTGCGGTCGCTCTGCATCCTGAGCACCCTCCATGCCATGAGCACGAGCTTCCCGGCGACGATCATGTCGAAGGTGTTCTCGCGGACCTTGGCACTGTACTGGCGCACGAACTCGCGGAGGTCGATCTCCCACGGGTCCATGCCGTTCTCGAACACCAGGCTGAAGACGGACCTTATCGCCTCGTCCACGGGGTCTGACATCCTCTCTCCGCACTGGTTCTCTTTCAGTATGTCGAGGTAGTTGTCTATCCTCTCCGTGCCGGTCTGATCGTCGATCAGCGCCTTGTGGAAGAGGAGATGCTGCTCCAAATCGTTCACAGATAATGCGTTCCCATCCATTTTCATCCCATCCTGTCCTCTTCGGACTCCTTCTGCTTCTTCAGGGCCTCGGCCTCGTACTTCGAGACCTCCTCCAGGTTCGGCTGCATGATCACCTTGCTGATGCCCGAGGGCTGCCTGGTGACGCCGATGAGGTGATCCGCCAATGCCAGCGTGACCTTCCTCAGCGATACTTGTATGAACTGTGTGGCTGCGGAGCTCTTCTTGACCCTCTGGGCCACCATCTCCGCGTTGACGGCGTCCAGGAACATGTCCACCTCGTCCAGAACG
>CAZLEI010000031.1:0-15938 GCA_964558505.1 uncultured Methanomassiliicoccales archaeon
GCCGGGCATATCGGGACGATCCGAACCTAAATACCTTACGGCGGGGTTCGAGTGCACCCCGCCATCCTCTTCTAAAAAAAGACCGCATCGTCTGCCGTATCTCCGGATTGCCTTCGCCATCCGTGGGAAGTTTTGAGAGGATTAATATATTCAATAGTATAACCTATAATTGATGGCAAGCACGGGTTTTGATATCTATCTCTCTGTGGAATCGATGGAGATAATGTACATCTCAGATCCATTGCAGAGGAGTATCCTTGGAATACTCTACAGGCACCCATCCAATATGAAGGACATGATCGCCGAGCTCGACGTGCCGCAATCCACCATGTCCGTTACCATGACCAAGCTCACTGATGCTACATTGGTCAAATCCATCCCGGATTCAACTGACAGCAGGAAGAGGATCTTCATCCTCAATGCCGTGTATTTTGCCTCTTCACGTCCGCTGGACCTTGAGAAGGCCATGTACCTTCCTGTTGTTTTCAATGATATGGCCGAATCCAAAGGGAATTTCAAATCAATTCTGCTGTCTACGATGATCGTCGGAGTTCAGACGGCGGGATTCGACATAGAACCGTGGTTCAGATGGATCGGATACAACATCGGCCTGTATATGGTCGACAGAAGCGATGCTGAAACCGTCGAACAGATCATCAGATCCCTGATGCTGTACTTCGAGGACAATGACCTCGGATCCATCCAGATAGAGACGCATCTGCCGTTGACTTTGCTCATAGATTCTCCGCAATCCATACCTGGATTCGTCGGAGGATCCAAGTCTGCATTCATAGTCGGGATGCTTTCCTCGTTGACGAATGAGATCCTGAAGAGCAAATTCGACATCGATATCGTCGACAGTGAAGAGAAAGACGGCCATGACATCTACAGGGTCATCATCGAGGTCGGGGACGGGCTTCCCGACTGCATGGACATCAATCTGTTCTTCGAGTGATCGTTCCGAGCAATATCGCTATATCTTCGCATGCGTTGCGTGGAACCGCAATGATGCTCCAACGCTGCCCCAAAGTATCGCCTGAGACCGGTATACGCACGATCACCCCTGAAGAGACATTGAAAAGGGCGATCCCGCTACTGGAGAAAGCAGGCATGCACCCGCTGGAGGACATAACTGCCCTGGACAACATCGGGATACCTGTGTTCTCCGTTTACAGGGATAAGACCGCCAAAGGCACTTTCGGCGAATACAACGGAAAGGGCCCCACGCCCGAACAGGCCATGGCGTCTGCGGCGATGGAAGCTCTCGAGAGGTACAGCGCGGAGATCCGGGACACGGATGAGATCGTCTATGGAACTGTCGACCAAGCCATGGAGAACGGCCTGACCGTGGACCCGGTGGAGCTCATATTACCGCTTCGGACCTTGGACTACATACAGGATGCCGAGGTGGCGTGGACCCCTGCGTACGAGATGTTCCGCGGCAGGGATGTGTGGGTACCTGCATGTGAAGCGTATTATCCTTACTATCCGAAGGGCGACCTTCAGCTCTACAGATTCCACACCAACGGCATCGCTGCCGGGAACACGATAGAAGAAGCGATACTCCACGGGACATTGGAACTCATCGAGAGGGATGCCTGGTCCCTCGCCGAGGACAGGAACGCGGCGGCTGCCGACGTCATCATAGATAACAAGGACTCCATCGCCGCAAAACTGATAGAGCGTTTCAATGAACAGGGTGTGGAGATACACCTCAAAGACCTCACCACGGACATCGGCATAACTACCATCGGTGCCGCCTCCGACGATACCGCTACCGAAGACCCCGAGATGCTGTCGATCGGCGTAGGGACGCATCTCAACCCGGAGATCGCGGCGATACGCGCGATAACCGAGGTTGCCCAGTCGCGCACCACCCACAAGCACGGGGTGAAGGCGAATGCCCGGCTGCAGAAGATAGCCCAGGACATGGGCTACGAGAAGATCAAGGAGGTCAACCGCCTGTGGTACTCCGACAGTCCCAAGAAGGTAGACCTGTCGGATATCCCGGATGTCTCCACGGAGTATGTCCTCGACGACATAGAGGTTGTGTTCAACCGTCTCGTGGAATGCGGGTTCGACATGGTCATATGCAAGGACCTCACCCGTCCGGAACTCGGTGTGCCCGTTGTCAGGATGATAGTGCCCGGCCTCGAGGTGACGACCATGGACCCTGAACGCGAAGGATATAGGATCCGCGGATGCTGGCCTCCGGTACGCGATTAATCGATCAATTCCAAAAGAGACGATATCCGCACGTCACATTCCAAACCCGGTTGTGTGAATCCGTCGCCGCGGTCCACGAGCACCGCGTCAACCCCGGCATTCCTGGCGGCCTGCATATCGTTGTACGCATCGCCCACATAGGCTATGTCCGCCCTGTCCATGCCGTACTTGGCTATGCACATCTCGAGGGACTGCGGATCGGGCTTGGGACGTGTTATGTCTTCAAGGCCGACGATGAACTCGAAATCCTTGCGGATGCCCTCCCTCTCGGTGAGCTCCTCGATCTTCCATCTCATCTTGCCCGATGCTATGCAGAGCCTGCATCCATTGGAATGCAGTATGTCCACAGCCTCTACCGCTTCCGGGAATGGCTCGGAATCCCTGAACACGCCTGCATCGGAGACCTTCATGTACTCCTCGCGGAACATCTCCATTTTGGACGGTTCCCCGACCATCTCGTCAAAAGCCTGTTCCATGGTCATGCCCACATGCCTTGTGAACATCGACGGTTCGTATGGCAGACCGCAACGTTCCATCGCCGCGGTCATCATCTTGATTATACCATTGCGTGTATCGAAGAGGGTGTTGTCGAAATCGAATATCAGCAGCGAATAATCCTTCATCCGATCACTTCGTGGCGACATAGATGTTTATGGCGCCCATCGATTTCACATAGTACCTCACATCCGAGAAACCGACGGACCTGAAGATGGCCGCCATGTCCTCCCCGTGGGGGAATCCCTCTACGGATGTCGTCAGCCAGTCGTATGCCGGCAACTTTCCGTCTATGCTCTCTCCCTTGTCGTATTTACGGCCGTATATCGGGATCACATGCTTGACATAGAGATTGTAACCCCACAGCGCAACCCTGTTCTTGGGCTTGGCCAGCTCGGCCACTATGACCTTGTGCCCGGGTTTCACCACACGGTGCATCTCGGATACGGCCTTGGCGATATCGGTCACATTCCTGAGCATGTATCCGGAAGTAACGAAATCGAAGGAATCGTCCTCGTACACCATGTCCAATGCATCCCCGACCTGGAAGTCCACCTGTACTGGGAGCGTGCGATCGGCCATCTTCACCTTCGCAAGTTCCAACATGCCCGGGGTTATATCCACGCCGATGACCTCTCCTCCGGGACCGACGCGCTCCGCGACATAGAATGCTATCTCCCCCGTTCCCGATCCGACATCCAGGCACCTGAATCCGGTGATGTCCCCGGCCTTCTTCATCATGAACCTGTGCCATCCTTTCACCATTCCCATGGTCATGATGCCGTTCATCTTATCGTAATACGGGGCGATCTCCTCGAACACATCCTTGACGTACTCCTCTTTGCCCTCGAACTGATTGCCGACTTTCTCGCTATCAGACATATGTACCGCCTCCGAACCAATAGAACGCTATTAAATATCCTATCACCAGCAACAGCCCGAACACCCAATTCAGTTTGAATGCCTTGGGGACCAGCAATATGTTGTTCATCCTCTCGGTGGGTGCCAGACGGCTGTTCCTCACCACGCCGTACAGCAAGTACAGCGACAGCAACGGCAACAGACACGGCCACGGCAGCAGACCGAATGCCACGAGAGCGACCAAGATGACGAAGGGCAATGTGCACAGGGACAGGTACAGCCTCATGCTCCCTTCGTAGCTCAGGTGCCCGGAAAATGTGCCCACCCCCGACTTGCGGTCCTCGTGATAGTCGCGGGTCTCGTTGCCGCTCAGGACTGCAGTTATCAGAAGAGCATTGGGCAGACCGGCGATCACCGGTGCCCAGGACCATTCTCCGAAAGAGAGCACCATGTACGTTCCGAGCGGCATGAGGATGCCCATCATCACGAAAACGCCCGCAAGCCCGAGTCCGTGGTACTTGTACGCTGTGCCCACGGTGTAGAGGCCTGCGCCCGCCAGGCCGACCAAGCCGATTATGAGGATGCTCCATCCTGAATACCATATGAAAACCAGGCCCAACGCCGCCGTGGCACCGAGGCACGCGAGGCCCATCAGCATCACCTTGCGAGGTTCCAACGCGCCCGTGACCAGTTCCGGCGAACGCGGATGATTCTCCTCCGTATCCGTGCCGCGGACGAAATCGCCGTATGTGTTCAGAAGATTGGCCGCCGACTGTAGAAGACATCCTCCGACCGCTATGAGTGCCAGGATCCAGATGTTGAAGAATCCGTGACTCAGGGCGACAGCACCGCCGATCAGAACAGGCACTACCGCGCCGTGCAGCGTCCATGGGCGGAACGCATTCCGCCATCCTGCCTTGACTGGCTTGAGCTCCATGGTTTCGCATACATGGTGCCATTTATAACGGTTGGCGAAGAACCCTACCGCTGATCCTTCGGAATGATGCTATTAATATCACTACGGCCCTCACGGAGTGGATGAACGTAAAAACCCTGCTTGCCAGTAGTGCATTCATGATGAGTGCGGCACTAGTTATCTCGCTCTTGACCAATGTGTCCGGTATCTTCCCGGGTGCCGTTCTGACCGCACCTGTCCGCAGCACTGCGACCATCATCCTCCTCGCGGCGATGCTGACCTTGGCCCTGTCCAGGATCCCCACGAAGAACCTGAGTCCTTTGAAAGAACCGAAAAGCCTTCTCCGTGCCATCCTTCTCGGGCTCGTGATCTCTGCGATCATCCCGGTCATCGGATACCTCCTTCTGAAGGATACGGCATGGTCCGTCGAAGCGATCGGTCTCGTCTTCATAGCCGCAACACCTTTCGCGGCATCCGTCGCACCGCTGTCATTCATCCTCCGCGGTGACCTCGAGCATGCCCTGAGGTCGACCATCGTCGTTTACGTTCTGTCCCTGGTCTGGATACCGTTCATAATCTGGGCGCTCATCGGCCAGATAGTGGACATGACCACCGTGGCGATAACCGTGATCGAGATCATCGCCGTGCCCCTGGTCCTCTCCAGGCTCATAACCAAGGTGAAGATCGATAAAGATGTCATGGCCATCACGCTCAACTGCGTCATATTCATCCTGGTCTGGCTCTCGGTGAGTTCCACGATGTTCCCCTCGGACGCATGGATATTGTTGGGATTCGCATTCATCGCGTTGCTCAGGACCTTCGGCCTCGGACTCACCGTGGAAGCCGCCGAGAAGAAGATCGGCATCAAATGGTCCCAGAGGGTCACCGACATCCTGATGACGTCGTATAAGAACAAAGGGATCGCCATCGCTCTCTGCGCTGCTACCATGGGGCCCTTGGGACTTGCCGGGCAGGCGATGGTGGCGATTGCGACATCGATCATCATCGAGATCTGCTGGGTCATATTCATGGATTCTGTGCTCTTCTCCAAGAAGCGCATGGTGCGGGAGCTCGAATCCGAAGGTTCAGAACTCGTCTATCTTTGACGTTGGGTCGGAGACGACGCTGACCACGTCGTCTCCTGGACCCAGACTGCCGAAGAGCATCTCGCTTTCCGGATTGTAGATGCTGCTGCCGCGCGACCTCATGCCATGAGAATTGGCATAGCAATAGATGCAACCGTGATCGCATGTATCGTACATGCCTATGTCGATCGCTTTCACGCACCTGCAGTGCTCCCTGGAGGAAGGACCGTCCGACTCGAAAGGAATGCCCAGGCGCAGGAGCGTGTCCCTGTCGATGCACCCGCGCTCCTTGATGCCGAGACCGGACAGGTCGCGCTTGCTGCAACAATACGACAGCTCCATCCCGTGCTCATCTGCTGTACGGGCCATGCTGTATGCGATCGCCTCGGATTCGCCCGTATCGGGCGATCTCATCGTACCGCGGGCAACCTGCCCGTCCAACTTGCTGTAGTAATCCAGGAAACTGAACACGCACCTGTCTGTGAATCCATCGAGCTCGTTGCACAGTGTGGCGAACTTCCGCTGATGATATGAGACGTTTATGCGTTCGCTCAGAAGGATGGGATCGTACCTCCATATGACATGATCCCTGCCGATCTTCTCGGATACCTCGCGGAATGACTCGACCACCTCGGATTTGGGCGGCACATGCGGCTCGATGTCCCCGCCGTAAGGTGTGACGGTCATCTGGAACATGCATCTGTATCCCATATCGGATATCTCGTCCATGTACGGGATCATCGGGGCAGGGTTCTTGGTCAAGAATACTATGCAACCTACGTTTCGAGGACTGAGGTCCAGACGATACACCGTCTTCTTGTGAACAGGATTGCGGACCAGGACCGTGCCCGCACGAAGACGGTTGATCATCCACTCCGGATGGTACGCAGGTATGTCCGTACGACGGCTCGCGCTGACGATCACATCCCTGGGATGGCTGAATCATTATAAAAACTTCCAATAACTAACCGACGGCATGGGAGAGATGTTCGCCCGTACCTATCTCACGCTGATCGGAAAGATCACCATCCTCGACAGCGATGGCTCGATCGCGGGCATTCTCCTGCCGTGCGACAATCTCCCTTGTGCATCGGACCGCGAGACCGATGCCATCGCCGAGGCCGCCGCGGAGATCTCCGAGTATCTGAGCGGCAGACGTAAGCACTTCGGAATACCGACCGTCGCAGAAGGGACGGATTTCCAGATGACCGTCTGGGATGCTCTCTCGGAGATCCCGTACGGCGAGGTGCGCACCTATGGGGATATCGCCCGTGAAATAGGGAATCCTGGATCCGCACGTGCCGTGGGCGCTGCAGCTGGCGCCAATCCGCTTGCCATCGTGGTACCGTGCCATCGCGTCGTCGCCGCCAACGGCCCCGGTGGATACCGCGGCGGGGCGGTTCTGAAGAAGCATCTGCTCGAATTGGAGTCTGGATCGCTATGAACGTCCGCGATGAGCTGTTCCGCAACAAGGACGATGCCTACAACGATTTCAACCGCTCACTGGTCCCAGGCGCAGGAAAGAGCATCGGCGTCAGGATCCCCGTATTGAGGGGCATGGCCAAGGATATCTGCGACGGCGATTGGAGAGGATTCCTGGATCGTCATCAATGCGAATACATGGAGGAGCTGATCATCCGCGGCATAGTGATCGCCCAGGCCAAGATGCCTTTCTCCGAACGTGCCGACCGTATCGGGTCGTTCGTACCGCTGATCGATAATTGGGCCATGTGCGATGTGTTCTGCACATCATGGAAGATACCGAGGAAAGAAAAGAGCGACGCTTGGAACCTGGTAACGTCGTACATGGAGAGCGGTTCGGAATTCGGCATGAGATTCGCCGTCGTCATGATGATGGCACAGTTCATCGACGGGGAGCACATCGATGCCATCCTCGGATACGTGGGGTCCCATGACCATCCCGGATACTACTACCGCATGGGCGCGGCATGGTGTGTATCCGTCTGCTACGTCAAATTCCCCAATGAGACGATGACGTTCCTGCGCGATTGCCCGTTGGAGGATTTCACCTACAACAAGTCCCTTCAGAAGATCGTCGAATCTTACAGGGTCTCCGATGCGGACAAGGAAGTCATCCGCTCCATGCGCAGATCAAAGCGATGATGCGATCTCCAGGATCCTGTCCGCATTGTCGTTGCCGACCCTGGCGCCGGACCGGGGGAGGTACGTCCATCCCTTCTCTTTGCATACCGCCTCATGCTCCCTGCATGCCACGGCTATGACGGCACCGTCACGGAACGTATCGTTGTCTATCATTATCTGGAACATGTCCTTGGGAACGCAGACCACGATCTTCTTGAAGGCGCGCGAGATGTACTGCAGCTGTCCGCAGTAATCCTTCTCGTCCTGTAGCCTCTGGTAGTCCGCCTTGCACTTGGGAACATCGCCGTAGGGCATGATGACGTAATTGGCGGGAACGAACCCGAAACGGCCGCTGATGATCCCGAGGGACACGTCGCAGACGGGATCGAGACGGGCCACCAGGTTCTTGACCTCGGTCAGCCGGCCGCCGAATATGTCGAACGCACTCGAAACACCGTCTGTGAGGAAGACCTCGGAATCGTTGGAGACGACGAGGACCCTCTTGCTGGGATCGTCACGGGCTGGAATCGGTCCCGACATGGTCACGCCTTCTTCCTTGAGAAACGGTATGCGATGCTGCAATTGCCCTCGGCAGACACCATGCATGGGCCGCGGGGACTGGTCGGCTTGCAGACCTTCCCGAACATCGGGCACTCTTCCGACCTTATCAGCCCTCTGAGGACCTCGCCGCATTTGCATCCAGCGGATTCTCCTTCCACAGATGGAGTTTTCGCGAGTATGTCTGCATGCACCACATTAGCATCGTGTGCAGCGAATTCCGGCTTGAGCGCAAGTGCGCTCTTCGGGATCATCGGGAAACCCCTCCACTCCCTGTCCACCGGGACGAACGTATCATCCATGAGCTTCCTGGCTATAGGATTCCCATGCTCCTTCACGAGCCTGGAGTATTCGTTCTCGACCTCGGCACGGCCTTCTTTGATCTGCTTGCACAGCATGTAGGAGGACATCAGGATGTCCAGCGGCTCGAAACCCGCGACAACCTGCGGCATATGGCGTTGCTCTGCGATCGGATAGAAGATATCCAACCCCGTTATGACGGCCACGTGGCCGGGCATGATGAACCCGTTGACATGGTTCTCGCCCATGTTAAATATGGCCTCCAGGATCGGCGGGCATATCCTGTGGCAACTGTATACCGAAAAGTTCTCCGGAAGGTTCCCCCTCTGCAGCGGAACGCAAGTGGATGGAGCTGTGGTCTCGAACCCGACGGACACGAAGCACAGGGGCTTCGTCTGCTCGCCTGCCATCCTGACCGCGTCCTCGATGGAATACACGATCCTGACATCGGCGCCGTCGGCCTTGGCATCGAAGAGCGACCCTATGGTCGTGGGCACCCTCATCATATCGCCGAAGGCCGTCACCGTGACGCCGTTCCTGGCAAGCGTTATCGCATCGGCGATCTCTTTGCTGGTGGTCACGCAAACGGGGCAACCCGGCCCCTGGCATATCTGTACGCCGACATCTGCCAGCATCTCCTCGAGTCCGAACCGGACGATCGTGTCCTGATGCGTGCCGCATACGTGCATGAATTTGACGTTCACATCCAATGCGCGGATCTTGTCCAGAATCTTCTTCGCTGTCTCCTCGTCCCTGTATTTGAACATCAATCATCCTCCTCGAATCTCATGCTTGTGACACGGCAGCTCTGCCCGGCGACGACCTTTATCGGCCCTTTGCACATCGGGCACGCCAGTATCGGTATGGAATGCGAGACGTAATCCTCGTCCTCTATCGTGTCCACCGGGCCCCGGTAGTTGCATTGCATGCATTCCACCTCGATCGCCTCGGGGACTATCTTCAGCTCTGCCCCCTCCAGGATCGTATCGCGGGTGACGATCTCGAATGCGAAGGCCAGCTGGTCCTTCCCCAGATTCGTCATGTCGCCGATGAGCAACGTGATCTCGTCGACGCGGGACACCTTGTAATTCGAAAGTTCGCGGAAGACCGCGTTGACGATCTCGGATACCACAGATACCTCGTGCACGTGGCGTCATCGTCCACGCGTTATTTAACGTTTGAAGGAACGACAGGCACCCGCACACGGCAACATCTCACGCGGAACCGCCGTTCTTGTGGAGATCGCACATATCGCATACCTTGCAGCGGCCGCAACGGGGATGATTCGGCAGACAGACCTCCTGCCCGTGCCTCACGATGTAGCGGTTTATATCCGACCACCTGTCGCGCGGGGTGATATCCATCAGCGCGAACTCGGTCTCCTCCGGCGTCTTGGTGCTCACCAGCCCCATGAGGTTGGCGATGCGGTGCACATGCGTGTCCACGCATACCGACGGGATGTCCATGGCATATGACCTGACACAGGCAGCCGTCTTCCTCCCTACCATCGGAAGAGACAGAAGGTCCTCGGTGGATTCCGGCACCTCCGAGCCGAAGCGGTCGATGACCTGCCTGCAGCACTCTTTGATCGCCTTGGCCTTCTGCTGGGGGAATCCTGCCGGACGGATGAGCGCGGCTATGTCCCCGACGTCCGCATCCGCGATGGCCTCCATCGTCCCGTATTCGGAGAAAAGATTATCGGACGCCTTGCGGGTGTTGTCGTCCTTGGTCCTCTGGGACAGGATGGTGGCAACCAGTACGTGGAACGGGTCGCACTCCCATTGCGGGTTCAGTCCCTCCGATGACCTGCCGGGATACGCACCACGGTCGTACTCTTTTGACAGCACGTCGAGTATCAGACAGATGTCCTTCCCAGCCATTTCAATGCATCTCCTGCCATGTACAGCGAACCCGTGACGAGCACGGTCCTGCCGCCGCCTATACGCCGTGCGGCGATTATCGCATCGCCGACGTTGCCTTCGAACAGGACCTCTCTGAAATATCTTCCTGCCACTTCGCGGATCCTCGCCTCCGGCGCGGCGCGTTCGGATTCCGGCATCGTGAGGACCACCTGCTTCGAGATGCGCGAAAGATTGGACAATATGGCCTCGATGTCCTTGTCCCCCAACACTCCGAAGACCAACGTCACTTCCCCGTATATCTCCGAAACATCTGAAGCCAACGCGGCCGACCCGGGCGCGGTGTGCGTCACATCGATTATCAGGTCCTCTCCCTCGATGTACTCGAGCCTGCATGGCCACTTGACGTTGCTCAGACCGCGGCTGACCTGTTCCCGGCTGATGCCTAGCCCCGACGCACGGAGCGTCTCCAGCACCAGTGCCGCGTTACGTGCCTGGTCCCTGCCCGGTATGCCCACATGGTACCTCTGTCCGAGGTATTCCATGTCCACGCCCTTGTAGGTATTGGAGAGGACGTGCACGTCCCCGGGATCCACGGCGGTGAACGGGGATCCGCGATCCTCCGCCGCCGCCCTGATGACCCCGAGCGCGGGCTCCTGATTCAGAGTTGCTACGGGGACGCCGGGCTTGATTATGCCTGCCTTCTCGAAGGCTATCTTCTCTATCGTGTCCCCTAGGTATTCTGTATGCTCCAAGCCTATGTTGTTCACGGCCGATGCCAAAGGGGTTATGACGTTCGTCGAATCGAACCGGCCGCCCATGCCCACCTCTATCACGGCTGTCTCGACGCCTTCATCCCTGAAATGCAGGAAGGCCATGGCCGTCGTGGCTTCGAAGAACGTGCAGTATTTCCCCTCAGCCTCCATTGACTTCACGGCCGGCACTATGACCTCCGCAAGTTCCAGGATCTCTTCGTCCGTGACAGGTCCGGCGCATGTGCGGATCCTCTCATTGAAGGATATCAGGTGTGGCGACGTGTACAGGCCCGTACGGAATCCGGCCTCGGACAAGACCGAGTACAGCATGGCGCACACGGACCCTTTCCCGTCCGTGCCGGCCACATGCAGGCTGGAGAATGAATCCTGCGGATCGCCGAGACGGTGCAGGAGTTCGCGGGTGTTGCCAAGACCCAGCTTGATGCCGTGCACATTGAGGCCGTACAGCCATTCGATCAGTTCGGCAGGATCGGTTGTCACTGTCGATGGAATCACGCAATTGGGATATAAGCCCGTTGACGGTCGTTCCCCTCTGCTTGGCCACCTTCCTAAGGAGGCATACCGACCCGGAACCGTACTGCGCCGCCTTCTTCTTCTTGGCCGCCGCTTCTTCTTCCCCTATGCAGCAGGCGACCTCGCGCAGTGCCCTCTTCCTCAGGGCGGACGGGGACAGCTCCCCGAGGTCCGCTGCCTGTGCTATCTCGATCACGCTCTTGTCCAGATACGGATAGAGGATCGTCTTGCCGAAATGCTGAGCAACGCATTTCTCATGCCCGAGGGTGTCGTTCAGCAACCTCTCCAGATCTGACCTCATGCGGTCCTTCAGCTCGGATGCCGAGATGTCGATGTATTTGGAATAGCCCGCGAACAACTCATCCGCACCCTGCCCTCCTATGACCAGGGACTCGGTGCACACGCGGGAGACATAGAATAACGGTATCTCGAAGGACAGGGTTACGGGGTTGTAAGTACGCGTCACAGACATCATCTCCCTCACGCTGTCGAGGATCTCGTCCTGCGTGATGATGATCGGAGTCCACGGGATATCGAGGATCTTGGACATCTCCTCCCCCTCCTGTATGTCGTACGCGCCTTCCATACCTGCCGTGTAAAGATGGACGCTGCGCGCATAACGTCTGGTCAACGACGCGATTATGCTGCAGTCCAGACCTCCGGAGAATGCAACGGCCACATCTTTACCCTCTACCATCTCGCGGACGACGTTGTCCAGCGCGACCGCCAATATGCAATCCTTCTCCGAGGTCATCGTGATGATTAAAAAGCCCGCATATTTAACAATGATTGGACGCCATGGGACAAAGCACGTTTGCACCTAACGGATTGTCCGAGAGTAGTCTTATGAACATCGAAGTTATCTCCCCCTCTCATGGAAGGCGTGACGCGCATAGGCGTATCCCTGGAGCCCGAGCTCCTCGAAGCATTCGACAAGTCGATCGAGAACAAAGGGTACAGCAGCAGGTCCGAAGCTCTGAGGGACCTTGTACGTGACTCATTGGCCGAAGACGAGTGGAAGAACGAGAACGAGTACATGACAGGCGTCATCGTGATGGTCTACGATCATACCATGGGCGCCGTAGGAGAGAAGCTCACAAATCTTCAGCACGACCACGCTCACAACATCAACACCTCCGTGCACGTCCACTTGGATCATGACATGTGCATGGAGATACTCATCGTCGAAGGGGAGCTCAAGAACCTCAAAGCCCTTGCCGAATCGATAACATCGATAAAAGGCGTCCTGAGGGGCAGGTTGACAATGGTCTCGCCCAACAACGGCCATCTGCACCATGTCGGCCACAGGCACTGAGGCAGAACCGCGCTTCTCCAGTCGCCCATCGCTTAGTTATAAATATAATGGGCGACGTCGAAGTCTTCGATGAAGATACTGATCATCACCGAGAAGGCGAACGCCGCAAGGAGGATTTCGACTATCCTCTCCGACGGGAAATCGCACAGCAAGAGCGAAGGAGGGGTGAGCATCATCACCTTCGAGTCGGGCGGCGACGACTACAGCGTCGTGAGCCTCAGGGGTCATATCATCGAACTCGACTATCCCGAGGAGTACAACGATTGGAGCGCCAGCTCCCCCGTTGATCTCGTGTTCGCCCCACAGGTGAAGACCGTACGCGTCAAATCCATCCTCAATACGATCAAAGAACTCGCCAGAGAGGCGGACGAGATCGTGGTCGCAACCGACTACGACAGAGAAGGAGAGCTCATCGGCATGGAGACCGTCACCGCCGCCGGTGCCGATATGACCATCGTCAAGAGGGCGAAGTTCAGTGCACTGACGAAAAGCGAGGTCGAAACAGCTTTCGCCAATCTGACCGAACCCGATGCCCGCCTTGCGGATGCTGCAGAAGCCAGGCAGATTGTGGACCTGTCCTGGGGGGCAATCCTCACAAGGCTGATCTCGCTTTCTTCCGGACAGGTCGGCAAGAACTTCATGTCCGTCGGCAGGGTCCAGAGTCCCACGCTGAAGCTTCTCGTCGACCGGAACGAGGAAATCGCCAGTTTCGTCCCGGTTCCGTTCTGGAACGTCGTCGGCAAATTCGGCATGCTGGCCTTCAAGGGGCAGCACGAGAAGGACCCGTTCTGGAACAAAGAAGATGCGGACGCCGTGTTCGCCAAATGCTCTCCTGCCAAGACCGGGAAGATCACCGCCTTCGAGGTGTCCAAGAAAGAGGAGTACAGGCCGTCCCCGTTCGATACCACGCAGATGCAGGTGGAGGCCAACAAGATCGGGATACCTCCGACCGTGGCGATGAAACTCGCAGAGGACCTCTACACCAGCGGTTACATCTCATACCCGCGTACAGAGAACACCGAATACCCGATGAGCCTCGGGCTCAGGAACGTTCTCGAGAAGCTGAAGGATTCAGATTTCAAATCGGAGGCCGAAGAGATCCTCGCACAGGAGAAGATCTCCCCGTCCAGAGGAAAGAGGCGCACCACGGACCACCCTCCGATATACCCTACCGCCGGGGCAACATCCGACAAGATGAAAGGCGACAAATGGAAACTGTACGAACTGATAGTCAGGAGATTCCTGGCCACCGTCGGCCCCAATGCCGAGGCTGAGATCACCCAATGCAGCATCGACATCGAGGGCGAGAACTTCGTCTCCAACGGATACGTCCTCAAGAAAGAGGGCTGGAAGAAATACTACAAGAAATACCTCAAAATGGAGGATACGCACATACCGAAGCTCGCCGTCGGCGATGAGGTCGACATCAGGTCGCTCACCGTGGACGAGTCCGAGACCCGGCCTCCGTACAGGTACAACCAGGGTTCCCTCATCCAGGAGATGGACAGACTCCAGCTCGGCACCAAGAGTACCAGGCATGATATCATCGGGAAGCTGTTCTCCAGGAATTACGTGCAGGGGAATTACATGATCCCGACGCCCAGCGGCATCGCACTCACCAAATCGCTCGAGAAGCACGGCGGCGGCATCGTCGAACCGGATATGACGTCCAAGCTCGAAGCGGACATGCTGAAGATCAGCGAGGGAGAACGCACCCTCGGAGAAGTGGTCGCCGAATCACAGAACATGCTCCACGACGTGGCGCAGAAGATATCCGATTCCAGCGAGGCCATCGGCACAGAGATACGTGCGGCGCTCAGATCCCAACAGCACATCGGAGTCTGCCCGGAATGCGGAAACGACATGACCATCAAGAAATCCAAGAACGGCAACTTCATCGGATGCGACGGATACCCGGATTGTAAACGCGCATATCCGATGCCGAGGGGCGCCATGGTGCAGACGACAGAACTCGTCTGCCCGGAATGCGGATTGCCGCAGATCAAGATCATCAGGAAAGGCATGCCCCCGTCCACTCAGTGCATAGATCCGAAATGCAAGACCAACGTCGCCAAGACCGATCTCGGGATCTGCCCGACATGTGGAAAGGGAAGGATCAGGGCAATGTACTCCCGCGCAGGCAAACGCTTCGCAGGATGCTCCGCGTGGCCGGAGTGCACGCAGACCTATCCGCTTAGGCCCAGGGGCTCCATCGAGCCCACGGACGAACAATGCCCCGTCTGCGGGGCTCCGATCATCGTATTCTCGAATACGAGGTCTTGCATCAATCCCGACTGCGGAAGCCGTAAGAAATCTGCCGCAAAGGCCATTCCCGAAGGGGAGACGAAGGTCGTTGTTGTTAAGAGCACAACGGTCAAGAAGAAGACGTCTGCCAAGAAGGCAACGGCATCGAAGAAATGAAACAACGACGGGGCAAACGCCCCGTCCCTTCCGGCCATTCTCATAACGGCCGTTTTTTCTGAATCATGAAAAGGTTCTCACCAGTCGGAGGATTCCACATCCTCGCCGGAGAAATGACGGTTGATCTCATCGATCTCCGATGATATGCGGAGATTGCGACAAGAGGGGCACTCGACCTCTTTATGAAGAATGCCTTTCAGGATCGAAATGCTCCGGTCGGCACGCACGATCCTTCCGCACGAGCAGTAGATCATCGTCAATGCGTACCCCTCCACTCCATCTATCGTCGGCGCGCTTTTCTTTGCGATCTGCAACGCTAACGCTGATTCAGCAAATTCTTCGATCTGACTCTCCCCTTTAATTTGTGTGCCGCGGACAGCAATTACACTGCCACAGGTCCCACCCTTCGGCCACTTTCTCCAGCTATGTTCGGGGCAGATATAAGCCTTCCGTTACCAGAAAAAACAGCCATTTCAACTAACTTCGTTAACCCGCATAACACGACTTAAA
>CAZLEI010000032.1:0-7578 GCA_964558505.1 uncultured Methanomassiliicoccales archaeon
AGAATTCTTCATCCGAATCGATCAGCCAATTGTGGAACCTCTCCTGCTGGATGAGGTTGTATGCCCCGTATATCATCGCGGCCGCTCCGGCCAATGCCAGAAGAACACCGACGATCATGGATGAACCAGATGGGCTGAAGCCGTATATCAAGGGGTATGCGATGTACGAGACCATCCCGGCAGCAGAGACGACGGTCATCGCCCAGTCCCTCCTGGTGAATGCGATGTACACGCACAATGCGAGTGCTATCCCTATCATCACATCCAGCCATATGAATCCCATGGCGCCATCGAACAATCCCGTGATGCCGAATATCAGCGTGCTCACGGACATCAGGCCGACGATCAATCCTTCCAGCAGGAATCCGTTCCTCATCATCAACCAGGTGAAGGCCAGGCAGATGAAGGACAATGCGATCTTGACGACATCGAGCGATGTTGCATCGTATTGCATGCCGTTCACAATCTGACCGAACCATTCGAAACTGACGGTCAGCATCAGGATCCCGAAAACGATGAATCCGGCTGTGAACAAGGCACCCACGATATAATCGGTGGTGTCCTCGTAGTAGCAGTCCTCCTCGTCATAGAAATCATCATAGTCGCAGCAGCAATCATCATCGCAGCAGCAATCGCAGTCTTTGTCGGACATGGAACTGCATCTGATTACGATGATTAATGTTTCACGGTGTGACGGTTCTCCTGCATCATGTGCGGGGTCCATCCTCACGATGCGGTACAGGCCGCAGCCCGGTGCTTATCACGTCCCTCTGAAAGCAGTTCTGACTCGGACACGGATGCATACGGATGCGGACCGCCGGTATGTTTCTGAACACTCCGTAAGAGTGCCGTCCCAACAAAACGTTTAACCGACGACAGGCATCATGCGGACGGTCCCATGTTCAAGAAGAAAACGAAGAAGGTAAACGTGCTTTTCGTGGATGACGCGAACGATCTCCAGTCGCAGATCGCGGAGTATTTCGTGAACAGCCTTCACGGGGATATGTTCGAGGCCCATAGCGCAGGCCCCCACAAGGATATCGTGGACTGCGATCTCATTTCGGAGATGTACCAGGAAGGTTTCGACATCAGGCGCGCGGTCTCCAAGGACACCTCCGATGAGGATCTCAACAAGATATCGTTCGATTACGTGGTGTTCCTCCAGGAGTCCACCTTCGAGGAGATCGGATCGCAGGTCCCCGGGGGTGCGAAGGTCGTCGTGAAGGATTTCGGCAGCCGCAAGGATTTCAAGGCCACTGACGACGCAGAGCTCTACGGTTGCTACGCGGCGCTGGTGGAGAAGGTCAGATGCTGGGTGGAAGAGGCATTCTCCGACGTGGCATCCCTGGATGCGATGGTCAGATGATACCGGTAATAATCTATGACGAGTGCCAGTGCGACCCGAAGAAGTGCACTGCCAAACGCATGCTGAAGTTCGGATTGGGCAAGGAGGCCAAGACGCTCTCGGCTATACCGTCGGGGTCGATAGTGCTGTCCCCGTTCTCTCAGCGCGCGCTCTCGCCGGCCGATATAGGCCATGCGAAACGTGGATTGGTGGTGATGGACCTGACATGGACCAACATCGATCAATTCCCCAGGCTGAAGAAGGTAGAGGAGCGGGCGCTCCCGTACCTGCTGGCCTCCAATCCCATCAATTGGGGGAGGCCGATGGAGCTGAACAGTGCCGAGGCCGTGATGGCGTCGCTGTTGATCCTCGGGGAGAAGGAACAGGCCGAAGGATTCCTGGAGAGGTTCAACTGGGCACCGGAGTTCCTGAGGCTCAACGGCGCTATGCTGGAAGACTACTCGAAGGCCAGGGATTCCACGGAGGTCGTACGCATCCAGCAGGAGTACCTGGACTCGATATTGGATGTCGGGGACGATGATGCCGGGGAGGGCCGTCGAGGTCCGGTCCGCAGTCGTATTTGATATTTACAAGGCATGCAACCGATATCCTTTTACATCCAATGTTTGTACCAACAAGAATGCAGACAGACGTCGCACCGCTTATATGGGAGGCCCTCGGGGACGAGAGGCTCACTACGAAGGAGGCGTCCGCCCGGTTGGAGGATATGTTCGGGTACAGATGCCCGGACGATCTGGCCAAGACCATGATGAAGCTCAGGAAGGCGAATCTGGTCAAAGGCCAGGTATCACCCGAAGAGGGCGGATGGATCTGGTGGGTGGACGACGAATGCCGTGCGAACGGAGGCATCGACCAATGACGGCGAATTTCCAGGACAACGAGATAACTGCAGGCTGGGAGGAGATCCTGAGCAAGGAGTATTACCGCCTGCTGTTGGCGGAGATTGCCGACAATTACCCGGAGAAGAGGAGCATATCCGTCAAGTACAACGATATCGACATGTACAACACGGACATGGCGATGTTCATCCTCGACCATCCGGATCGCTGCCTCGACCTGGGTTCGAAGGCTGTCCGCAACGCCCTTCCGCCGGGATGGGATTCCGCGGACACGGTCAACATCAGGATCACCGAGCTCCCCAAGGATGCGAAGGTCGAGGTCAGGAGCCTCAGGGCGAAGCATCTGGGAAGGCTCGTTGCCGTAGAGGGGCTGGTCAGGAAGGCCACAACCGTCAAGCCGAAGATGACGCTGGCACTTTTCAGATGTGCCAGATGCGGAAGTGAGATGTGGATCCCGCAGAACAGCATGCTGCTCAAGGAGCCGGTCATGTGCAACAATCCCGACGGGAGCTGCAATAAATCCGCAACGAAATTCACGTTGGACGACAAGGAGTCCAGGTACATCGACACCCAGAAACTGGAGATACAGGAGAACCCGGAGGGCCTCAGGGGAGGCGCGCAGCCGGAGAGGCTGTCCGGGTACATGGAGGACGACCTCGCCGGAGCGGTCACCCCGGGGAACAGGATAACCCTGAACGGGATACTGCGTTCCAACGAGAAGCAGGACCGCGATAAGTCCACGGTGTTCGACATCTACCTCGATGTGATGTCAGTGGAGTTCGAGCAGCATGAGTATGACGAGATACAGATAACCGAGGAGGACGAGGTCAAGATCCAGGAGATGTCCAAGGATCCCGAGCTCTTCAACAACATCGTTAAATCCATATCGCCGACCATTTACGGAATGGACGAGGTCAAGCGTGCAATCGCGTTGCAGCTTTTCGGCGGCAGCCACAAGGACATGGACGACAAGACATCGATCAGAGGCGACATACACATACTCTTGATGGGAGACCCCGGTGTGGCGAAGTCGCAGCTTCTGAGGTACATGAGCATGCTGGCACCTCGTGGAATATACGCCTCGGGAAAATCGGCGTCCGCTGCAGGACTCACGGCCGCCGCCGTCAAAGACGATTTCGGGGACGGTCGCTGGACACTCGAGGCCGGAGCATTGGTCCTGGCGGACAAAGGTCTGGCCTGCATCGATGAGTTGGACAAGATGACGGACCAGGACCGTTCATCGCTCCACGAGGCGATGGAGTCCCAGAGGATATCCGTCGCCAAGGCGGGCATAACTGCGACCCTTCAGTGCAGGTGTTCCCTGCTGGCCGCCGCCAACCCCAAGTACGGCAGGTTCGAGGAGGACACTCCCATCACGGAGCAGATAGACCTCCCGCCCGCGCTCATGTCCCGTTTCGATATGATCTTCGTGCTCACGGACAAACCGGAGAAGAAGAGGGATGCGGACATCACAAGGCACATATTGAACGTCCACCGCCGCGGACAGGTCAGGATGATCGAGGAGGGGCAGGTGGTCACCGGCATAGATGCGAGCCTGATACGCGCCGAGACCAAGAACATAGAGCCTGTTTACGACATAGACATCATGAGGAAGTACGTGGCGTACTCGAAGCGCATCACTCCCGTGCTCACCGATGATGCGATAAAGATAATCAACGATTCTTATCTCAAGATAAGGGCGAAGGGAGAGGAGCACGACAAGACCGTGCCCATAACCGCCAGGCAGCTGGAGGCGTTCGTGCGTCTTTCCGAGGCTTCCGCGAAGCTTCGCCTGAGCCCGCTGGTGACCGACCGCGACGCCAATCTGGCCGTGGACCTCGTGGAGTACTACCTGCAGAAGGTGGCGGGCACCGACGACGGTTCCTACGACATAGACAGGATGGCCTCCGGATTCTCGAAGAAGGACCGCAACGCCATCGGGACCATAAGGGAGATCATGAGGACCATGGGCGGACCGGAAGGTCTGGGCATCGACGAGCTGATAAACCATGCGGCCAGCGAAGGTGTCGATGAGACCACGGTGCGCATAAACATCGAGAAGATGAGCACGACCGGAGAGATTTACAAATCCAAGGACAGGTACAAGGTGGTATGATGATAGCCGTTCGCATTCACACAGACGGGAAGGATACCCTGTTGGCGGCCGCCGACGAGGACATACTGGGCAAGACCTTCAGGGAGAGGGACATGAGGATCACGGTATCGGAGAGGTTCTACAAGGGGGAACTCGTTTCCGAGGAGGTGTTCGTCGAGCGCATGAGGTCCTTCACCATTCTGAACCTGACCGGCGAGCGCGCCGTGGGGTTGGCAGTGGCAGAGGGTTACATCTCGGAGGATTCCGTGCTCGTCATCGACGGCATCAAGCACGCTCAGGCGGTGAAAGAATGAACTTCTGCGTCAAATGCGGCAGGGACTGCGAAGAGACGGTCAACGGGCTGTGCCCGGAGTGCTTCCTCGGTGACAAGGAGATAGTGAAGCTCCCGCACCACGTGGACCTGGAGGTCTGCACCAACTGCGAAGAGTACCACAAAGGGGAGTTCTGGGTGCGCAAGAGCCGCGAGGAGGCAGTCGAGGATGCGGCCGTCGATGCCCTCATGGTCATACCCGGGGCCAACGTGTTCGACGTGGCCACAGAGATGTCCGAGCAGGATCCGAGGGCATACTCCGTCACCCTCCATGTGGCAGCCGAGTTGAACGGCCTGGAGGCCACAGGGACCGCGACCACCACGGTGCGCATCAAGAACACCGTCTGCAAGAAATGCTCCAGGCAGCTTGGGAATTACTATGAGGCGATCATACAGCTCCGCACGGGAGGGCGCGGCGATATGCCGGACGTCCTCAAGAAAGAGTCGACCGCCCGCGTCGTGCGCTCGGTGGAAGAGCAGGCCAGCACCAATCGCCAGCTGTTCATAACCAAGGTCGGGGAGGTGGTCGGAGGCGTGGACATCTATGTGTCGTCCATTGCACTCGGCAGGAACCTCGCCCGGGAGGTCATGGACTACTACGGGGCAGAGACCAAGGAATCGGCATCATTGGCGGGTGTCAACTCCCAAGGGGTCGAGATCTACAGGGTGACATACCTCGTCAGGCTCCCGGAGTATCATCTGGGCGACGTGGTCCGCCATCAGGGCCGCCCCTGGAGGATCAGCTCCATAACCAGGACCGGCGGACGGCTCACGGACCTCGAGACGTTCAGGACGACAACCGTGAGGAAATCGGAACTGTCGGAGCTGAAGATACTGGCCAAGTTCACTGAGATACAGGAGGCCACCGTGGTGACCTCCTCCGGCAACGAGATACAGGTCCTCAATCCGCGGAATTATGCGACCACTGATCTGAGGATCCCCGAGGGCATCGAGGTCGGCGAGACTGTGCCGGTGGCGGAGATAGAGGACGTCCTCTACTACATGCCGTGAGGTCCGTCCGTCGTGCGCGCATGTTTTAGATTTGATATGCGTATCGGAGGGGCATGATAACATTGCCCGAGCATCCGGAGGACGTGGTGGTCAATCTCCTGCGCTTGGCTAACACCAAGCTCCCGTTGGATGTCGGATGGGCCCTGGAGGCTGCCGCCGGCTGGGAGACCAACGACATAGCGTACTCCCAGTTGGGAGCGATCATGGACAACGTGAAGAAAGCCGAGTTCATTGGCCGTCCGATGTGCCAGGACACAGGCATACCGGTGTTCTACGTTCGCGGACGTTTCGATTCGTCCATCGCTGAGCACATAGCCAACGGGGTCCGCAGGGCGACCGACGAGATCCCGCTGAGGCCGAACACCGTAGACCCGCTGACGAGGAAGAACGCCGGCGGCAATCTCGGCAAGGGGATGCCCGTGATCCACTATCTTCCGACGGATGACGACTGCACCGAGATAACCGTGCTGCCGAAGGGCGCAGGTTCCGAGAACATGACCCGCCTCGCCATGCTCGATCCCGCGGCCGGAGCGGAGGGCGTCAAGAGGTTCATAATCGACTCGGTCCTGGATGCGGGTGGGAGGCCATGTCCCCCGTCCGTGGTCGGAGTGGGGATCGGCGGGACCTCGGATTTATGCATGGAGATGGCCAAAGAGGCCCTCTTGGTGCCGTTGGACGGCCCTAACCCGGATTCGCAGCTGGATCAGATGGAGGCGGAATTGTTCACTGCCCTCAACACAAGCGGCCTGGGCCCCATGGGGCTCGGGGGAGCGACCACGGTGTTGGGCGTCAGGATCAAGAGCGCATGCTGCCACACCGCAAGTTTGCCCGTGGCCGTCAACATCGGATGCTGGGCCACCCGCAGGGCGACCGCAAGGATAAACGCCGACGGAACGGTCGAATATTCACAAGGAGGGAGCAAATGAGGACGATCGTGTCGCCGTTGAAGGAATCGGACGTGCGGTCCCTGAAGCTCGGAGAGGTCGTCGCGATCACAGGTCCGATGATAACCGGCAGGGATGAGATGCACATGCGCGCCCTTGAGCTCGCCCGTGCCGGGGAGCCGCTTCCCGACGGCATCGAGGGCTCGGTGCTGTTCCATTGCGGCCCCATTATGGTGGAGAGGAACGGCGGGTGGCAGGTGATCGCGGCCGGCCCTACGACCAGTGCACGGATGAACACGTTGGAGGCGGAGATGATCCGCAGGTTCAGCATACGCGCCATCGTGGGCAAGGGCGGCATGTCGGCAGAGGTCTCCGAGGCCATGAGGGAAACGGGATGCGTGTACCTGGCAGCGACCGGCGGCGCCGCAGTCTCTCTGGCAGAAGGGCTCAACAGGGTCACCGGTGTGGAATGGCAGGACCTCGGCATGGCCGAGGCCATGTGGAAGTTCTCTGCGGAGAAGTTCGGCCCCCTGATAGTGGCGATGGATGCTGAGGGCAACAGCCTCTATGAGGACGTCAGATCATCCTTGAAGCGTTGATCACTTCTTCTCTTCCTCGTCGTTGAGGTCGTCATCCACCAGGGTGATCTTGGTATTGCCGTTCTTGATCTGCAGGAACAGGAGCACCACGATGAGCAGGCCAGCGATGCCGGCCGCCGCGCCCATGATCATCAGGAGATGCGGCATGTCCATGCCGAAGTAGATGTTCCAGTCCTTGGTCTCCATGGTCACGTTCTTGGTGGTCACGCCGTCGCTGGTGACGACGATGTCTTTGACGACGGAATCCACCAGTCCGGTATGGGATATCGTCATGGAATAGGTCCCGGAACAGGATATGGAGTATTTGCCGTCGGAGTTGGTCGTCGTGCTGTAGCTCAGCTCGGTGCTCTTGATCACGACGTTGGCATTGACCACGGGGCTTCCGTCGCATGTGACGGTGCCGTTGAGCATTCCCACGGATTTGGCCATTAGGATGTGATGCAGGCTGTCGGA
>CAZLEI010000032.1:7678-15809 GCA_964558505.1 uncultured Methanomassiliicoccales archaeon
ATCCGGTCCGTTTCCATACATTTCGACGATGACAACCGTGCGATGAAAAAGTAATTAAAGTTTCAAGGATAGGCAAGGAGGATTGGAGAAAACAGGATGCTTACGAGGGCAGATAGGACATACACCAAAGACGAGGTCATGGAGCTCATGGAGCCGTTGGTCTCCACCTGGTTCGACGAGAGGTTCGACGGTCTCACGGAACCGCAGGCGCGTTCGATCCCGATAATCCATCAGAAGAAGAGCATCCTCGTATCCTCGCCCACTGGGTCGGGCAAGACGCTCACTGCCTTCACGAGCATCATAAACGAGCTTACCCGGTACGCCAGGGAAGGTGTTCTGGAAGAGAGGATCTACTGTGTGTACGTTTCGCCGCTGAAGGCATTGGCCAACGACATCGAGCGCAATCTGAACACCCCGCTGGAGGAGATGCGCCAGACCGCGGAGGCCCACGGTATGCCCGTGCCGGAGATCCGCGTGGCCGTCAGATCGGGGGACACCCCTCAGAACGAGAGGCAGAAGATGGTCCGCCATCCTCCGCACATACTCATCACGACCCCGGAATCGTTGGCATTGGTGCTGGCGGCGCCCAAGTTCAGGGAGAGCCTGAAACGTCTCGAGTGGGTCATACTCGATGAGATTCATGACATCTGCGATTCCAAAAGGGGAGCGTTCCTGTCCATAACCCTCGAGCGCCTCCGTGATTTCTGCGAGACGGATTTCATGCGGATCGGCCTGTCCGCAACCCTCGCGCCCATCGAGGCCATAGCAGGGTACTTGGTCGGCTGCGGGCCCGACGGAGAAATGCGCGATGTGACGCTGGTGGAGTCGGCATCGAAGAAGACGCTGGACCTGGAGGTCATATGTCCGACGGACGACATGACCGCCCTGTCATCCGACATCGTCAACTCGATGATGTACGACACTCTGAAGGAGCTCGTGGACTCGCATGAGACGACAATCGTCTTCACGAACACGAGGTCCGGCGCCGAGTCCGTGGTTTACAAATTGAAGGAGCGGGGCCTGGAATCCGTGGAGGTCCATCACAGCTCCCTGAGCCGGGAGACCAGGCTGGATGTCGAGGAACGCCTGAAGCTTGGAAAGATAAGATGCGTCGTATCATCGACATCATTGGAACTGGGCATAGACATAGGCTCTGTGGACCTGGTGTGCCAGATAGGATCCCCGAAGTCGGTGGCCAAAGGCCTCCAGAGGATCGGGCGTTCCGGTCACAGCATGGGAAAGGTGGCCAAGGGCAGGCTGCTGGTGTTCGACCCGGACGACCTGGTGGAGTGCGCGGTGATGTGCCGTGCCGCCCACAGGAACGACATCGACAGGGTCGGAATCCCGGAGAACTGCCTGGATGTCCTGTCCCAGATGGTCGTGGGCATGAGCTTGGACAGCAGATGGAACGTCGATGACGCATACGCGGTCATCAAAGGCTCGTACTGCTACCGCGATCTCCCCAAGGAGAAATTCATCGACGTCCTGAAGTACCTCGGGAGCAAGGACGAGTTCGAAGGCGTATATTCCAAGATATGGTACGATCCCGACGAGGGTGTCTTCGGGCGCAAGAAAGGCTCCCGCATGATCTACTACATGAACCTGGGCACGATCCCCGAAGAGGCGAACTACCGCGTCATCACCGGGCACGGGACCATGGCAGGGGAATTGTCAGAGAAGTTCGTCGAGAGGCTGTCCGCCAGGGACATCTTCGTCCTGGGCGGCAGGTCCTATGAATTCGTCAGGTCCAAGGGCATGACCGCATACGTGAAGGAGGCCACGGGCAGGAAGCCCACGGTCCCATCCTGGGCGGGCGAGATGCTGCCGCGGTCCTTCGACCTGTCCATGGACATCGCCCGCTTCCGCGGGGAGATGGCCAGGCACATCGAGGCCGAAGATTGGTCGATCGAAGGATTGTGCCGGGAGTTCGACATCAACGCCGGTTCGGCACGCAGTATCGTATCGTATTTCAACGAGCAGAAAGTGGTCGCAGGCACCGTCCCGGATGACAAGGAGCTCACCGTGGAAGAGTACATTGACCCAAGCGGCAACCAGCGCCTCATATTCCATTTCCCCTTCGGCAGGAGGGTGAACGACGCCCTTTCCAGAGGGTACGCTTACAGGCTGTCCAACATCGTCGGTTCCAATGTATCGATAACAATGTCGGACGATGCGTTCATGATCGGCACCCCCAGGAAGGTGGATGTCGCCAAGGTCCCGGGGCTCCTGTCGTCCGTGGACATCGGATCCATACTGAGGAAGGCCGTCAAGGATTCTGAGATATTCAAGCTCCGTTTCAGGCACACGGCGTCAAGGAGCTTCATGATCCTCAGGAACTACATGGGACGTCCGATATCGGTCAACCGGCAGCAGCTGAGGTCGTCCTATCTCCTGGAATCCCTCGGGGACATGGAGAACGTCCCGGTCATCGAGGAGACCTACAGGGAGGTCCTGGAGGACGACATGGACATCAAGAATGCGGCCTACGTCCTGTCGGAGATCGAGGCGGGGCACATGTCCGTCGGGGTCCAGCCGTTCACGGGCACGCCGTCCCCATTCGCCCACGCCATCATCCTTTCGGGTTTCTCGGACATAGTCCTGATGGAGGACAGGTCCGCACTGCTCAGGGAGCTCCACCGCAAGGTCCTCTACCGTGCGCTCGGGGACGGTGTGAAGGATTTCGAATTCGAGGAGGACACGGTGGTCCCGTATTTCCGCGAGAAGATCGGCCGTATAACCTGCAAGCAGGACATCCCGTCCCTGCTCATGCGCACCGGGCCGCTCCAGGCCATCAGGGAGCGCGGGCGCAACATCTACTCGTACGCGGACGCGGACAAGAAGACCGTGGACGGCTGGGTGCGCGAGCTGATAAAGGACGGCACCCTGGGCACGGTGTTCCTGGACGAGATGCACATTATGGTCTCCGAGGAGATCCCGTGGTATGCGGCCGCGACCAAGAAGGATAGGGAGCTTACCGAGACCGACCGGGCAGTGCTCGGGTGCGTGGACGGCGGAGCGGCGTTGAGCGAGGTGTCGGCCAAACTCGAGATCAGCGAGGATGTCACGTTCCGTTCCATGAGGAAACTGGAATCCATGTACCTGGTGACACGTACGGACATCGCGGCCAACAACCGTTGGACCTTCTCGCGCTGCGAATGGCCCGCATGCGACAGGGCGGTCGCCCTGGACCGTGTGGTGGAGAGGTTCCTCGAATGCTTCGCGCCCGCCACCGTCCAGGAGATAGCCTTCGCATTGGCCATAGAGGAGACCGATGTCAAACTGGCATTGGCGTCCCTTGTCGCCAACGAATCGGTCGCATGCGGCAGGTTCCTCATCTCCGAGGGCGATCAGTACATGAGGCGGATAGACCGCATGAGGCTCAGGTCCGGACGTGACAACGTATACGATTTCGAGACCGTGGAGCGTTACAGGCGCTCCAAGGGCCGGAGGTTCGGCAGCATCGAGGAGTTCTTCAGGTTCTACGGGGCCACCGGGAGCGAGCTGGATGTGTTCGACAGGGTGGAAGGCTTCGATCTTCAGCAGTGGCAGGCGATGAGGTCCTCCGGCAGGATAATGCTGGGCAGGTTCGTCCGCGGCAGGGTGCGTTTCGTGCTCGACGAGGATGCCGACCTGTATGCGGCCATCCGTTCGGAGGAGACGACGCCGTTCGACGACAAGGTCCTGTCCGTGATCGAGGGGATGGGCCAGGCAACCATCCTTAAGATCGTCTCGGAGACGAAGATGGACAAGGATTCCGTCAAGGAGTCCGTCGCACGTCTCGACAAAGCGCTCAGGATAGTTCGTGCATTCGACGAGAGGGAGGATTGGGGCACGATGAACACATACTGCGCCTACCGTCCGGCGCCGCCCAAGCACGATCCGGTCCCGTACCTGGTGGAACAGGCCGTCCGCGCATACGGCCCGGTGCCGGCCATGGCCCTCCGCTACATAATCGGCATGTCCCCGGAGGATGCGACCCGCGTTGCGGGGGAGATTGGCGCGGCCACGGTGCTGGTGGGGGATTCCCAGACGCCGATGTTCGTGATGCCCGACGAGGTGCCTCTGCTGGAACAGGAGTACGAAGAGGATGCGGAGGTCCGCATCCTGTCGCTGTACGATCCCAGTCTGGCGTCGAAATGGGCGGAGATAACGTCTCGTTACGGCGACAGATGGATATACCCGGCAGTGAGGGACGGGGCCCTCGTGGGCGCCCTCGAGATATGGGAGATGTCCGGATGCATCGAGGTCAGGTCCGTCGATCTGAACTCCCCGGACATGCTGTCGGATGTGCTGGATGCCCTGGACCGGATGATGGGCTATTTCAGGATGAAGGGCACGGACATCGTCAGGATAAGGGAGGTGCTGAACAAGGACGCTTCGCAGCTCGACGAGGCAGCAACGGCGTCCCTGGAAGCTCACGGCTATCATTACGTCAACGGTTTCTACGCCAAGGGCAGGTTCGTCACCCGTACGATGTCCGAGGGCGAGCTCATGTCGTACGTCCTCAGGAGGCAGCATGCCGTCAGGTCCGAGAGGTACACCTCCGTGTATCAGGCGATAGAGGCCCGCGGATACATCCGCAACGATGCGGAGCTCCTCACCCGTGTGTCCGACCGGACGTCGGTGAAGAAGCAGGCTGAGCGCGGCGTGCTGATGAGGACGTCCCTGGTGCCATCATATGTGGGGTACACGACCAGGGAGCACGCCTCTCTGTACCGTGCGGCCAAGGACGGCGAGATCGACGACGACATGAGGATGCTGATATCTGTGGTCAAGGACAGGCAGCCCGTGTCCCGCAAGGACATCGTGGAGCATTCCCTTGTGGCCGAGGACAGGACGCTGGAGGCCCTCGCCAGGCTGTTCAAGGAGACCGTCGTGTTCCAAGACGGGTCGTCCTCATACTGCCTCGTGCCGATGCGCAGGACGACCAGGGACGAGGCCCTCAAGGATGTGATGCGCCTGCACTTCAACGATTTCGGGACGTTCACGGCGGAAGGCATCGCCCGGTTCACGGAGGTCAAGATGTCCGTCGTGCGCAGGCTCCTCGGGGAGCTGGAGGACGAAGGGTTCCTGGTGAAGGGCTTCCTGGTGAAGGACGATCCCACTGTGAGATGGATCCTGGCAGAGGATGCCGACCGCCCTGTGGAACCGGTCACGGGCATGATGCTCCTGAACAACCAGGACAACCTGCACATCTATTTCAGGGACATCATAAAGAGGCGTACGGGGAGCAATACCCCGAATCTGATACTGGATGGTACGGAGATCGCGGGGACGTTCAATGGGAAGCTCACGATATCAGGTGCCAAAGTGGAGGATTTCCAGGGCACGGATGCGGCCCACAGGTACCTGAGGGAGATCGCCCAGTCGCTGGGTGTGAAGATCGGCAAGGACATGCAGGTGGAAGAGGAGGATTGGGATGTGGCCGAGTTCTACCTCAAGGTCAATCCAGGGGCCTGAATCGGCATCCTTGAATCACGTTTCCGAATATGGTAAATATCCTTACATCATCTCAACGACCATGAAGATACCCTGCGAGCTCGTTGTCTGGTACGTCCTTCCTACCATGCGCAGAGAGGTTGCCAAAGAGCTCGTGGAAGCACACGGCCTCAGCCAGGCGCAGGTGGCCAGGATGTTCGGCGTGACCGATGCGGCGATCTCGCAGTACCTCAAGAAGAAGAGGGGCAACAATCTGCTGATCGACGAGAGCCCGAATCACCCCATGTTCGAGCAGGCTGTGAAGGAAGCGGCGGCCAGGATGGCCGAGGACGGTTCCGAGTTCTCCGTGGAGATGTGCAACATATGCATGATCGTCAAGGAGGCAGGGATCCTGGACCGCATTTACCGCATAGAGTTCGGTTCAGAGCCTCCAAAGTGCACTTGTGAACACGACATCACCGTGTCGCTGTGATACAGGAGCTCTTGTGCGTATCCTGCGTATCTTCCGAACCTCTCCATCCCGAAGGAGGACAGCTTGGCGTAGTTCCCTTTCTGAGAGTATTCGGCATCAAGCACCTTCTCGATCCTTGCATCCACCGGGAACGCCTGCTGGTGACCGTATGCGAACAGGGAGATGCAGTCAGCCACCTTGGGGCCGACGCCGACTACTTTCAGGAGTTCCGTCCTGCACCCTCCGTAGTCCAGGTCCTTCAGGCCCTCGGGGTCGAGATCCCCCGATTCAACCCTCTCGGCGAGCATGGCCAGACGGTCCTCGCGGTATCCCAGCTTGCAGACGCCGATGCGGGAGTAGCCGTCCAATATCTCTTTGGCGGAGGGGAATGCATGCCATCCGCCGCCGATATCGCTGCCGAACTCATTGCATACGGAGTCCACCATGGCGGCGATGCGCTTCACGTTGGCGTTGGTTGCCAGGATGTAGGTGCCTATGCATTCCCAAGCGGGCTGCCTGAGTATCCTGAGGCCAGGGCATCTGCGTGCCAACTCGGCCACGTACGGATCCTTGGCGGATATGTCCTCGTATATGGCGGGAAGATCATCCTCCACGCGGAAGTAATCCTCCACCGCACGAGACGGCGCTCCGCGAAAATCGAGGCCATCATCGATCTGCTCGATCCGGACGACATCATCGCCGATCACACCCTCCCATGCGCCGCCGATCCGCTTCCAGCGGTGGGCCTGCCCGCATCCGAGGGTTGGGTCCAATGAGACGTCCATCTCGAGCTTCATGTGGCCTGTCAGGCGTTCTGCGGATATAATCCCCGTAGTTCAGGCCATACGGCGCTCCGTACGGATCCTGCCGTACAGAACGTATAGGATGTGTCTTCACGGCCGTTCGGATGGCCATCGGTCCTGCAATGGCTGTATGCTGTCGGCCGGCTATTTTTCCGCACGTTCGGTCGGAGGACCATCATTCTGAAATACATCGTCTCGCATGGTAACCTATGAGATTCGGACCGGCAGGTTATCCCAGGAGCAGCAAGAATCCTGAGGATGCGTTCAGGATAGTCCGCGATATGGGCCTGGACGCTCTCGAAGTGGAATTCGTCAGAGGGGCAAGGATATCGCAGGAGCGTGCAGTGGCCGTAGGGAGGTCCGCCGCGGAGCACGACATCAGGCTGAGCTGCCACGCGCCGTATTTCATAAGCTTCAATTCAGAGAATCCGGAGACGCGCGTAAAGAGCCTCGGGTGGGTGATGGACACCGTCCGTGCCGCACACGCCCTCGGAGCATACATCATCGTGATACACGCGGCCACGTACGGGAAGAGTCCGGAGACCGCAACCCAATCTGTGATCGACGGTCTGTCCAAGTGCAGGGAGACGATGGATGACGAGGGGATACGCGATGTCATCCTCGGGATAGAGACCATGGGGAAGACGGGCACATGGGGGACGCTGAAGGAGATATCCGAGGTGATGGACAGCGTGGACGGTTGCCGTCCGGTCCTGGATGTGGCCCATGTCCATGCGAGGGGCCGCGGGTGCCTGAGGACCAGGCAGGACATGTCCGATCTGGCGGAGGAGTTCTTCCCGTTGGCCGGTGATATCGCCCATTTCCATATCAGCTGTATAAAATACGGGGACAAAGGGGAGATCTCCCATCTTCCGCTTGAGACGAAGGATCCGGACATGTCCCTTCTGGCGGATGTCCTGTCCGGATATGACCGGGATTGCACTTTTGTATGCGAGTCGCCGCTCATGGAAGAGGATGCCGCGGTGTTCCGGGACATGTTCAAACCGAAGGGTCAACGATAAGGTTTATATTTCCGGGTTCGTTGCACGAACCATCGCCATTGTGGCTCAGCGGTAGAGCGACTGATTCGTAATCAGTCGGTCGGGGGTTCAATTCCCTCCAATGGCTCCATTATCATATCAAGGTCTGAGCGTGCGCGCTCATATCATCGACGATTCCCATCCATCTTGTGAGACATCCGATGTTTTACGCGCGTTCTTAAGTTCTCCGATGCTGTCGATTCGGATTCGTTGCGATTTTTCGGATAGGACGGACATATGAGCGCCGGCATTGCGATGCGTACGCGGCCATTGTTCTTCAGAAGGATTCAGGTAAGAAGTTTCAGGATCCACTGATGGCCTTATGCCATCTCGCGTTTCACTATGTACAGTCCGCATATGATGAGGAACAGCACGAGCAGGATGTTGAACGAACTCCC
>CAZLEI010000033.1:0-15674 GCA_964558505.1 uncultured Methanomassiliicoccales archaeon
GGAACGGAGCTTCTTCAGAATCTGATCAATACTTTAGGAGTTATGCAACAGAGTATAATGGCCGGCATACGGCGGGGCCGTCCAGACCGTCAGATTCGGTCCAGTACGGTCCCAGGACGTATCGGCGGCAGCCTCTTGTGCTCCATCTTGACCACAAGGTTCCGAACCTCCGCCACCTTCTCCGCGGGGAGCCCCGTATGCGAGACGATCTCCTTGTCGGTCATGTCCAGTTCCAGATCGTACAGGACCACGTCGAGGTCGTCGTAGGTTATGCCCATCTCCATCTCGTCCGTCTGTCCTTCCCACAGCCCTGCCGTGGGGGGCTTTGCGATTATCGCATCCGGAACACCGATGATGTGCGCTATCTCGCGCACATGGGTCTTGTACATGTTAGCCAGGGGCGTTATGTCACATGCACCGTCCCCGAACTTCGTGAAATACCCCGTCATTATCTCGCTCTGGTTCGACGTCCCCATGACGACGAAATCGCGCTTCTTCGCCAGGTTGTACAACACGATCATCCTGCATCTGGCGGATATGTTGCCGCGTTCCAGCGGCGCCTCCACGTCGGAGAGGAGCGTCGCGGTGAGTGCATCCACGGCCGGTTGGACGTCGACGACCTTGTACTCCGTCTTCCACATGGAGCACAGCTCCGAAGTTGACTTGTAATCCTCTGCCGAGGTTATCCTGGAGGGCATGAACACATTCAGCACCTTGTCCGCGCCTATGGCGTCCACGCACAGCTTCGTGGTGACCGCGGAATCCAGGCCTCCGCTGAGGCCTATCACCACACCTTTGCATCCTATGCGGCGGACGTTGTCCCTGATGAATGCTTCTAACTGCCGGACGTCGTCCTCCGTAACATGCGGGAGCTGATCTTTGGACATCAGCCTGGCAATCGCAGTACCGATAGATTAACGTTCTGAGTGTCCATTCCTGGCCATGGACCGCGATGACGGGTACATGAGGGTCGCCCTCTGCCAGTTGCAGGCGGCACCGGGGGATGTCCGTGCCAACGTCCGCAAGGCGGTCGGGACCGTCGAGGACGTCGATGCGAACCTGTACATCTTCCCTGAGCTTTTCCTCACCGGTTACATAGGCGGCGGATGCAGAGATCTCGGCGAGGATGTCCTGTCCGGGATCTCGGAACTCTCTTCCCTCACCGACAACAGATGTGCCATCGCGGTCGGAGCGCCGTCCTTCGACAGGGGGCTGCTGTTCAACTCCATGTACTTCATGTCCGGCCGCACGGTCAGGTATGACAAGCTCAACCTGCCCTCATTCGGCGTCTTCCACGAGAAGGAGACGTTCACACCCGGTGAATCCCCGGCGATGGCCGACTTCATGGGGATGAGGTTCGGGCTCACCATATGCTACGACCTGTTCTTCCCCGAACTGTACCGCTTCTATTGCAGGAACGGTGCCGATGCGAACATATGCATCTCCGCCTCGCCCGAATCCTCGCGCCCTTTCTTCGAGAAGGTGCTTCCCGCCCGGTCCGTGGAGAACACCGCATACACGCTGTTCGTCAACAACATCGGGACAGCGCAGGGGCTGCCTATGGCCGGCAGGAGCAGGTCCGTTTCCCCCGTGGGCGAGGCGGGACCTTCGGCAGGCATCGGCGAGGAGGTCCTGCTGACCGTGCTGTCGAAAGAGGATGTCACCGCTGCAAAGGACCGCAGACCGACCGTATCCGACATCCGCGACGATATAATCTGGTCCTGAACCTGGAATATGATGAAAAGGTTTTAATGTGAGCAGCAAATAGCCGTGGCATACGCCGAGATGGCCCAGCCCGGTAAGGCGCGAGCCTGGAAAGCTCGTGGGGACTTTCCCCTCGGGAGTTCGAATCTCCCTCTCGGCGCTTATTCTCACATCATCATCGATCCTGCCCTCACCGTACGGTCCGCTTGACCGCCAGGCGGCGCTGGATGGCACAGTCTTCGCATGGGGGCCGGTTCAGGTCGCCGTTTTCGTTTCAACAACCTCTGCATGGATTGAAAATCAACCGTTCCGACATGGAGCGACCGCAGAACAATACCCTTCGCCGATCGCCGCTGTGCAGTCCATACGATTATGCTCATCGTTGATCGGATGCTCCCGATCATGATCTGCCCGTATTCCCATAAGAACAGATGCTTTTGAAAAAAAGGTTCGCCCCCTTTGCGGGGGCATTTCCCATCAGGCCCCGACACCGAAGTAGGACCTGACATTGGGGAGGAGGAGATAGATCATCGGCATCAGGTTGCACACGATACCAGCTCCCGCGAATATCATCAGGAAGAACCCGAAGAACGGGAACAGGGAGCCGCTCAAGAACATGAATGCAGCCACCGCGATGAGCGCCAAGGACATTATCATCCCGACGTACCACATTATCTTCCATCCCTTGATGTACCCTATGCCCACGACGACCGAGGCCGCTCCTGCCAGGATCAGGGGGAGGAACGCCATGGCGCCGATGATGAACAGTGCTATCCCCGACAGGATGTACATCGCGCCGAAGATCATCAACAGGACAGGTGTGGACGGACGGCTGTTGCGATACAGCTCCCTTCCGCGATCCGGGTAGCGGTCCTCGCGGTAGCGGTCCTCGCAATAACGGTCTTCCCGACGGCGCTCGTCCTCGTAACGGCGATACTGCGGTGCGGCCTCGGCGCGCGAACGGTCGGTGCGTCTTCCGTCATAGAAACGGTCGAAATCCCTGCAATCCCCATTACGGGGCGTGTATGTCTCAACAATTCTGGACATACTATGAAGAACGTCGGGGTCGGCATATTTAAACGGAACGATACAATGAGACTAACCCCGAAGACTGCCGGCCATTCAGGATAGAGAGGCGATGATGATGAGAGGAAAACAGGGGGATAGACCCCCTGAAAGGTTTCAATGACCCGACACGGGTTCTGAACCGTGCTTGATCATTTCTTTCCGCGACCCTTGGTCGCAGCTGCGTCCTTGGGTGCCTGGTTCTTAGAACAGGATCCCTTGGATGCAGATTCTTTGGGCTGAGCTTCTTTGGGTTGCTCTTTGTTTTTTCCCATGAAGAGTATATCTTTGCATCTATGGATATTCTTCACTATCCTACGTGTTTTTTTGTGTATGCCGGAGCACAATTTGTATGCCGGCTTACAGAATGATGCCTCAGAACACGATCTTCCTATCGGGGTCCACAACGTATGGTTTCTCCAGGCACTCGGGGTCGTTGAGGATCTCCCTGAACCTTATCACCGACTTCGAATAGTAGTACCCGTCCGCTATCCTCTCGTCCAATGTGAATGAGAAGTTGCACACTGTGCGCTCTTCCTGACCGTTCTCCGTCTGGACTGTGACCTTCCGCCTCTGCCCGATGCATACGAAGATCCCGTTGGTCCCCCAGTTGTTCAGGTGGTGGAACGGCGCATCGACATCTATGCTGCCCACATTCGAAACGAATATGGTCGAATAATTGGGATCCGTCTGTATGACGCTCTGCGGCACCCAGCCATGTTTGTCCATCCACATGGCGAAATGGAAATAGATGTGCTTGCAGAATTTGGGGTACTTGGCTATCTTGGCCACTGCGGCATTGGTCCTGGTGGGCATATTGGACTTGACCAGGCTGATATCCTGGTTTATGGCATCGGCCACATCGAACACCGTCGACTCCGGGCCGAAAGACACCTTCGATAAGCCCCTGATGCCCTCGTCGGACATGTTGACCTTGGCGACATACCCCATCTCTATCATGCGCCTCTGGTAGAAATTATGATTCTTGACGAAGCGGTTGAGGACCGGCCTCTCTGCGACAAGGCGCACGAACGCCGCCATTATCGTGTTGAAGAAACCGATGTTGTTATCCGGGATCTGCGATCTTTCCTCTACATATGCCATGAGGTTGGTCACGTCGATCTCCTGGAGGATGCATAATTCACTCTGTGTCCTCAGTGGGATGATCCACATGGCGAGCTCGTTCAAGGGGTTCACCTCTCTGATGATGGTTCCGTCCTTCCTATCGCCACGTTTCCTCTTGACGACTTGGGTCGATGATATATCTTTTTCCACGTCAATACCAGCCGAGTTATCGCGTTATGGTGATATAATCTAAGTACGTTTCCACAATTTTGATGTACAATAATATACATTATTGTACAAATATTGATATACTATCCAATCATCTCGGAAGTATACGATATGAGGCGTGACCACATGAACAAGAATGAGAGCAACGGAACATCCAGGAATCTTGTCCTGGCCGCATGCATGCTGATCCAACTGTGCGCCGGGGTCATCTACATGTGGAGCGTCTTCAAAGGCCCGGTCACAGCATATCTCGGGCTCGAGGCCTCCGCACTCTCCATGGTATCATCCGTGATGCTCGCCATGTTCGTGATCGGCATCCTCGTCGGCGGGAACATGCTTGATCGTCTGGGCCCCAGGATCGTCTGCGTGATTGGATGCATCGTGATGTCCGTAGGGATACTCGCATCCGCCTTCGCCACCCCGGGTTCCGCAATGGTCATCTATGTCATGTACGGAGCGGTCGGAGGATTCGGCGTGGGAATGGCGTATACCTGCACCGTGAGCGTGGTGCAGAAGTGGTTCTTCGACAGACGCGGTTTCGCCACGGGCATGCTCGTCGGAGCGTTCGGATTCTCATTGGTCCTGTTCTCCCCGCTGGCCAACGGCCTACTGCAGTCTGCCGGCGTGCCGATGACGTTCATGGTCTTCGGCATCGCGTTCCTCGCCATATGCACCGTGGCGGCACTGTTCGTCAAAGCACCGCCGGAAGGATACACCGTCTCAGGAGCATCCAAGAACGTGGCATCCTCTCAGAGGCAGTACACTACGCCCGAGATGCTCAGGACCAAGTCGTTCTATTTCATCATCGTCTCGCTGTTCCTATCCATATCGGTCTTCTTCGTGCTGAACCCTCACCTGATGGACCTCGGGATCGACCGCGGACTGAACCAGGACCTCGCCGTCATGGGCGTCATGATCGTCGGTGCCTGCAATGCGTTCGGACGCGTCGCCCTGACATGGGTGTCCGACAGGATCGGCCGCCATGAGGCATTGCTGCTCTCGGTCGGGATTACCACCGCGGGCGCAGTGGCGATGATATTCGCCCGGGACGTCGCATTCCTGGCAAGCCTGGCCGCGATAGCCTTCGCGTTCGGCGGACTGTCCGGACTGTACACCACCCTCACGGCGGACCACTTCGGAACGGTCAACATGGGATCGAACTACGGCCTTGTGATGATGGGCTTCCTGGCATCGGCACTGATGTTCCCGTTCGTATCCAACATGATGGTAGGAAACACCGGGGATTACACCGGAACATTCATCATGCTCATAATAGCGGGCATCGCGGCCATGCTGCTGATAATGGCACTCAGGAAACAGCACGACCAGGCAACCGCATGATCGCGATCACATGCGCCTACGCATCGGCCGCATCTTGCGACGTATGTCGTCTCCGATCGGACGTCCCTTGAGGAGCTCCTCCCAGAAGTTCCTAGTGAAGAGCACCAGAGCGGTGGCGATCTCCAAACGGCCGACCCACATCAGGATGCATGAGAAGACCTTGCCGAGTTCCGGGAGCGTGGCGAATCCACCCATGGGTCCGAAGACCCCTAATCCCGGACCGCTGTTGGTGACCATGGCTATCGATATGGCGAGCGAGTCGAAGGTGCCCATGCCGAACAGCAGGAAGCCGAACATCCCCACGATGATGGTTATGATGAAAAGGAACACGATGCAGATGGACGAGGATACCTCGGCGTCCGGGATGCTCTCCCCGTCCACCTTGGCATCGAAAACCCCTCTGGGATGAGTGAATTTCTTGATGTACGCCGCCAGGAACGCATATATGACGATGACCCTGGACAGCTTTATCCCTCCTGCCGTGGACCCCGAGGAAGCTCCGAACAGCATCGCCGCCTCAAGGATGATTATGGCACCGACAGGCCATAGCGAATAATCGGCCACGGCGAATCCCGTGGATGTCCCCACCGAGGCCACCGAGAACAGCGAATCCACGAAGTTCTCCACCGCGTTCCCGCCGAATCCGAATGTTATGAACCAGATGACCAGGGCGGCAGTGAGGAACCATATGATCATAAGTTTGAATTCGGAACTCCCGAGGTATGCTTTGACGTCATGATGGTACATGGCCTTGAAGTGCAGGTAGAAGTTGGTGCCTCCCAGGATCATGAACACGGTTATGATGACCTTTACAGCCAACGAGAAACCCGCGACGCTGTCGTTGGTCGGCATGAACCCGCCGGTGGACACCGTGGCGAGAACGATGCACAATGATTGGTAGATATCCACGCCGAAAAGCACCAAGAGCAGCATCATCGCCCCGGTGAGCACCAAGTACACAGTCCCGAATATCCGGACCGAGTCTCCGACCCTGGCTGAGAACTTCACGGATCCGGATCCTTGAAGCTCGTTGTGGAACAGCGACCGGCCGCCGAATCCGAACAACGGGAGTATCGAGATGAATATGATGACGATCGCGATACCGCCCAACCACTGGGTCAGGGACCTCCATAAGAGCAGCGCCTTCGGCCATCCCTCGATGAACGGCATAGCGGTCGCCCCTGTGGTCGTGAATCCGCTGGTGGCCTCGAATATCGCATCGATAGCACTGAAACCGCACATGATGAAAGGCAACGCACCGATGCCGATGACCACCCACCACGATACGGTCACTAGGAAAACACCGTCCACCGACCGCATGTTCGGATTGATGCCGAAAAGCGTGGACAGCGGGAATCCGATGCACATGGAGATCATGAACGGCACCAGGAAAGGCAACGGATCCTCGCCGTAAACCTGCGACACTCCGAGCGGGATGAGCATTGCGATCCCGACCACCAGGACCGCGATCCCGAGGATGTGGAGGAACGTGTTGTTCCAACGTGCGTAAGTGTACAGCCTTATCGCCATTTCTAATCTCCACTTGCTATTATGCCGTGGTCATGCATGTATTTTGCCTATAATTAATTAAGGCATGCGCACGGGCAACACGTCCATATTATAATATCAGAGAACGGCCATGCGGTTGCCATCCGGAGCGCGAGAACAATGATGATGACCGCTGAACTCTACGTCAAGGACCTGCCAGGGCAATTAGTTGGCTCTTTGGAGCCCATATCGCTGGTGGACGGCAATATCATGGGGGTCGTCCACGACCGCGAGCAGATCGTCAACGACAGGATATGCATCAACGTCACGTTCGAGGTCGCCTCCGCTGAGGCGCTCGAGAAACTCAAGACCATCTGGAAACAGAGGGACGTGTCCATATCCAAGATGGGTACGGCCACCGAGACGTTCACGATGGTCTACATGCTCATCGGCGACATGTCCGCATCCTACGTCGAGAATCTGATCGACGAGGCCGGTAACATCGTCGAGTTCGATGCGGTCGACGTGCGTTTCACATCCAAGACCAATGAGAACAAGCGCACGGCCATGCTCACCGTCAAGGTCCACAACGAGGACGACCTCGAGAAGCTGGACAAATTCCTGGTCGCCGCCTGCAGAGAAGGCGCCCTGGTATACGTGAGAGGTGTATGAGATGCGCGTCGTCATCACAGGATTCGGTACAGTCGGCCAGGGCGTGGCAGAGGTCATAGACATGAGGCGCGACCTCTTCAAGAGCAGATACGGCACCGATGTCAAGATCGTCGCTGCCTTCGACTCCAGGACATACGCCGCAGACCCTGCGGGCCTGGACCCCGCCGAGCTGGTCAAGGGCAAGAAGGAGACCGGCAAGGTCGGACCCAACACCTATTCCAACGCCACCGAGACGCTGGCATCCATAGAGTACGACACTTTGATCGAGGTCAGCCCCACGAACGTCGAGACCGGCGGCGCCGGACTCGGCAACATCATCGGTGCGCTGAAAAGGGGAAAGGATGTCGTCACCGTCAACAAAGGCCCTCTGGCACTGAAATTCGGAGAACTCATGGCCTTGGCCAAGGAGAACGGGTGCATCATCCGTTACGAGGGATCCGTGGGCGGTGCGATGCCGATAATCAACCTCTGCCGCGAGAACCTGATGGGCGAGAAGATCAAATCGATACGCGGGATATTCAACGGCACATGCAATTTCATACTCAGCAGGATGGACAGCGGACTGCCGTTCGACCAGGCGCTCAAGGAGGCCCAGCAGCTGGGCTATGCCGAGACCGACCCGCGCAACGACATCGAGGGTTTCGACACCGCCTGCAAGGTGGTCATCCTGGCCAACTCCGTCTTCGGAAGGGACGTCACGTTCTCGGACGTGTCTATCACGGGCATCACAGCGGTCACCGATGAGGCGATCGCCCTTGCGGCAGACCACAACATGGTCATCAGGCTCATCGGGGAGGTCTCCGACAGGAAACTGGAGGTCTCACCCAGGCTCATACCCAAGGGTCACCCTCTGGCACTGTCCGGTACGCTCAACACGGCACAGATCCTCTCCGACCTCGCCGGCCCCATAACGGTGTCCGGACGCGGTGCCGGGCGGATCGAGACCGCCAGCGCCATACTGAGCGACATACTGGCGATAATGGAGTACCGTCGGGGCAACGCTTTATAAATCTCGCGCCATAAGGTGTACCGAGGCGATGACATGCCCAAGACGATATGCATATACGACACGACGCTCCGCGATGGGGCGCAGGGAGAGGGCATATCATTCTCACACGAGGACAAATTGGAGATCCTCAGGAAGCTCGCCCTTTTCGGCATCGATTTCGTCGAGGGAGGATGGCCGGGCGCCAATCCCAAGGATGACGGCTTCTTCAAGGCCGCCTGCGAGACCGACCTGGGAGGCACGGAGCTTGTGGCCTTCGGATGCACGCACAGATCCGGAATAGATCCGAAGGATGACCAGAACCTCGCCTCTGTTGCCGCATGCCCGACGGATTGGGCATGCATATTCGGTAAAACTTGGGATTTTCACGTTACAGAGGCCCTCCGCATCAGCCTGGAGGATAATCTCAAACTGATCGAAGACAGTGTCAGATACCTGAAGAATGCCGGCAAGCATGTCATATTCGATGCCGAGCACTTCTTCGACGGATTCCGCTCCAACAGGGATTACGCCCTGAGTGCGGTCATGTCCGCCATCGAAGGCGGTGCAGAGTGGATAGTCCTCTGCGACACCAACGGCGGCAGTCTCCCGTTCCAAGTGGTAGAAGGGGTCAAAGCCGTGAAATCGATGGGCTGCCCCAAGGTCGGCATACACTGCCACAACGATACCGCGGTCGCCGTCGCAAGCTCCCTGGCCGCCGTTGAGGCCGGGGCAGACATGGTCCAGGGCACGATAAACGGCATAGGCGAGAGATGCGGCAATGCCGACCTCTGCGCCGTGATGGCCAACCTGAGCATAAAGATGGGATACGACCTCGGCAGGATCGACCTGACCAAACTCACTGGCCTCAGCAGGTTCGTCGGGGAGACCATCAACTTCACGGACCCGTCGCTCCCGTATGTGGGCGAGAGGGCATTCGCCCACAAAGGCGGAGTTCACGTCTCCGCCCTGCAGCGGGATCTGCGCACCTATGAGCACGTGCCGCCTGAATCGGTCGGCAACCGCAGGCGCATCCTGATATCAGACATGGCGGGAAGGGCCAGCATCATAGAGAAGCTGAAGAGCATGGGCATGGCGGCCGACAACGAAGAAGAGGCCCGCATCCTGGAGCTCGTGAAGGACATGGAGGCCAAGGGCTATCAGTTCGAAGGTGCCGACGCAAGCTTCGAGCTCCTTGTCAAAAGGGTCGTCGAAGGGATAGAGCCACCATTCACGGTCATAGGTTTCAGATTGTTCATGGACGAGGTCGACAAGGTCGGATTCACCTCCGAGGCCAGCATAAAGGTCATGGACAGCAACGGGAACATAGAGCATACGGCATCCGAGGGCGACGGTCCGGTCAACGCCCTGGACAACGCCCTGAGGAAGGCCTTGGGAAGGTTCTTCCCCGTGCTTGCCGGCATCAGGCTCATCGATTACAAAGTCCGTGTGCTCGACGGGACCGCGGCCACCGCCGCGACGGTCAGGGTACTGATGAGATCGACGGACGGGAGGCACAGCTGGACAACGGTCGGCGTCTCCGAGAACGTCATAGAGGCGAGTCTCACCGCATTGGTGGACTCCATAGAATACGCCATCCTGAAGGACGGCGAGAACCGATAACATTCCTGGAAGGGATCAAATGAACAGAACCATAGTAACGCTCGTGGGCAAGGACCACGTGGGAATCATAGCCGCCGTATGCAACTACTTCGCAGACAACGAGATCAACATCCTCGATATCGCGCAGACCACGGTCCAGGAATACATCAACATGATGATGATCGTGGACATAAGCTGTTACAAAGGAAGCTTCGGCGACCTGACCGAGGGGCTCGCAGTCGTCGGCGAGAAGGTCGGATGCACCATCAAAGCGCAGCACGAAGAGATCTTCGACATGATGCACAGGGTCTGATCCAGATGATAGGACTCAATGAGGTCTTCGAGACCAATGAGATGATCTCCCACGAGAATCTGGACGTCAGGACCATCACGATGGGCATAAGCCTTCTGGACTGCTGCGATTCGGACCTCGGCCGGATGAACGAGAAGATCTACGACAAGATCGTCGGCAAAGCAAGGAACATCGTAGCGATAGGCGACGAGATCGGCCTGGAATTCGGCATACCCGTGGTCAACAAAAGGGTCTCCGTGACCCCCATCGGCCTCGTCGGAGGATGTGCCTGCAAGAGCCCCGAGGACTTCGTGTCCATCGCCGAGACCTTGGACGCCGCCGCCAACGAGATCGGGATAAATTTCATCGCAGGGTACTCGGCACTTGTCCAGAAGAACATGACGCCGGCGGAGAAGATGCTCATCGAATCCGTCCCGGACGCCCTGTCCCGCACAGAGCACGTATGCAGCTCCATCTGCCTGGGGTCCACCCGCACCGGGATCAACATGGACGCCGTCAGGATGATGGGCGACATCGTCCTGAAGACCGCCGAGAACACCAAGGAACTCGATTCCCTGGGATGTGCCAAACTGGTCGTCTTCTGCAACCCGCCCGACGACAATCCCTTCGTCGCCGGTGCATTCCACGGCGTGACGGAAGGCGACTCGGTCATCAACGTTGGCGTCAGCGGGCCAGGAGTGGTCAAGACGGCCATATCCAAGGTCAAAGGAGAGAACTTCGAGGTCCTCTGCGAGACGATCAAGAGGACCGCGTTCAAGGTCACCAGGGTCGGGCAGCTCGTCGCCAAAGAAGCGTCGGCAAGGCTCAACACACCTTTCGGCATCGTGGACCTCTCGCTTGCCCCCACGCCCGCGATCGGCGACAGCATCGCCGACATCTTCCGCGAGATGGGACTGGAACACGCAGGCGCACCCGGCACCACCGCCGCCCTAGCGATCCTCAACGACCAGGTCAAGAAAGGCGGCGTGATGGCCTCGTCCTATGTTGGCGGGCTCAGTGGCGCATTCATTCCCGTGAGCGAGGACAGCTCCATGGCGGAGGCCGTGGGCGTCGGAGCGCTCACACTCGAGAAACTGGAGGCCATGACATGTGTATGCTCTGTGGGACTGGACATGATCGCCATACCCGGAGACACCAGCCCTGAGACCATCGCCGGCATCATAGCGGACGAGATGGCCATCGGGATGGTCAACCAGAAGACCACGGCAGTGAGGATCATACCCGTCATCGGCAAGAAAGAAGGAGATTACGCAGAATGGGGCGGACTGCTGGGGAGCGCGCCCATAATGAAGGTCAACAACTTCGGCTGCGCTGATTTCGTCAACCGCGGCGGCAGGATACCTGCGCCGATACACAGCTTCAAGAATTGAACAAAAGGCAGCGGGCATCGTCCTGTTGCCTATCTTTTTTTTCAACCCATCGCAATAGCGTACGCTCTGTGAGGGTGACAGTATGGCTTGAACAACAAGAATGAAAATGGAAAGGGTTGTACCTACTGGTACGTTTAAGGTAGCACTGAAGTGCGCAAGGTGGGAGTGGAGGGATTTGAACCCCCGTCAGCGGGTTTCCACCACGGGGGGAGCTACCCCCCGCGAAATTATGAGTCATCGCTCCAGTTATTCATCACAACTGTCAGCAAACCCATTTCTAATCACGCTCTATAACTGGAGCCCGCCAGTCTGCCAGGTTAGCCTACGCTCCCTTGGTTTCCTGACCTTAATCAGGGTTACTTCTTGCGCATCTTCTGTGCTCTCTTCCGCCTTCTCATTTTCTTCTTGCGCCATTTCCAACGCTGATTGCCGCGTTTCTTCCAGGCGCGTGAGCTTCTCTTCATGATTTTTCCTTCCTGAACTGGCCTCGTAAGGCGCATTCTGTGGCGGGCCCGTCGGGACTTTCGGTTTCCTTCTTTGCCGGAGACTTTCGAACCCGAGGCGTCTGGCTTAGAAGGCCAGCGCTATATCCTGGCTAAGCCACGGGCCCACAGCACCCCATCGACTACTATCATTTAAAGGTTTAGTAGAGTAGAGGCTCCTGTCAGGCCGACAGGTAGGCCCTCAGCAGGTCATACAGAGACGGATAGCCCATGTAGACGCAGGTCGCTTCCACTATGCATAGCACAGCGAGCACAGCGAGCACCGGCCAGAGGTTCAGCAGTTTGCCGACCAGCTTCACGATCGCTTCGGCGAAGTTGAACACGGCGTACGCCAGACCTCCTACGACGAATGCGACGATTATCCTGGGCCAGCCTACGCTGAGGAACGCCAACTGCTCGGGGAGACCGGGGAGCAGTACGTATATCAATGCCACCACGAGCAAACCGAGGATCACCGCGAAGTGCACCTCGCGGAACGGGCGTATGATCAGCGCGAAGGCCATTATGCATATCACCACGGTAGTCCCGAATCCCCACGGCACCACTCCCGGGATCGATGATTTGTACACGACGAAGAACACCATGATGGCACCCATCAACAATCCGAGTATCGTCAGGGCCTTGTACTTGTTGGAATCCCTGTCCCGGACATAAGTGGCGACTATTAGCAGGGCGAGCAGGCCCGCTATGATCAATGTTAATTCCGGCAGATGTGCTATGAACGCATCGGCCGCCGACGGCTCTGTTAATGTCAGTGCACCCATGGGGCGTGGATGGATATCAGCGTATAAATCCATTATCCGACCTCGGACGGGTGAAATATTTTATCGCCTACGGATATACGCGACTATGAACACCGAGGAGCTGCCAGAGGCGCCGATCATCGATCCCGTCTACATCGAGACCTCCGGCGGGCGCATCGCCTGCTATGTCCACGATGCGGATGCGGACGGCATCCCTGTGATCTTCGTACACGGCGGACCCGGCGCCGGCAGCAGCCTCGGCCTCACCGAGGCCCTGGACCTCGGACGCCCCATGTACTTCTACGATCAGCTGGGATGCGGGCTTTCCGATTCCCCGGCAGACCCGGGATGGTACTCCCTCGACAACTATGTGGACGAGCTGTGCCAGGTCGTGGACGCCCTCGGGCTCGGCAGATTCATCCTCTACGGCAGCTCATGGGGCGGGATGCTTGCGACCGCCTACCTCGTCGAGCACGGCACGGAGGACGTGGAAGCGCTCGTGCTCGCATCACCTCTGCTGAGCTCGCCCATGTGGGATGCCGACCAGATGCGGAACGTCTCCATGCTCCCGCCGGATGTCGCCGACGCCATCGCGAGGTGCGAACGCGAGGCGGACTACGGGCCCGCATACAGGCGCGCCCTCGTGGAGTACTATCGGATATTCCTTTTCAGGCACGGCGACGAGCAGTTCTTCGAGGAGGCGCTGACCGCCGGATACAGCGAATCCGCACTGGCACTCTGCGGCCCGAGCGAGTTCGTGATGCACGGCCCGCTGAGCACCGTCGACCTTTTCCCGGAACTGCACGACATCCGCATACCTGTGCTGATCCTGTGCGGAGACCATGACTGCCTGAGGGTCGAGACCGCCTTGGAGTACGCGAGGGAATTCCCGGATGCCGAGCTCTGCGTCCTCCCGGATGCCGGGCACATGCTCAGGAAGGACCAACCGGAGATATTCGCCGCTGCGATCGAACGTTTCCTGTCCCTTCGGCCGTGACCTCTCCGTCGGGAGAGCGATAAATATGACAATCGCGATGGACGCCTGATAGGATGCGCACGCATCAGAGGATGAGCATATGCAATTGGTCTTGATTCGCCACGGAGAGAGTGTATGGAACAAAGAGAATCTTTTCACCGGGTGGACCGACGTCGACCTGTCCGAGAAGGGCAGGACGGAGGCCAAGGATGCGGGGAATTCGCTCCTGGAAGAAGGATTCGTCTTCGACAAATGCTACACATCCTACCTCAAACGCGCGATACACACGGCCAACATCGTCATGGAGGGCATGGACCTGGAATGGATCGACGTCGAGAAGAGCTGGAAGCTCAATGAGAGGCACTACGGGGCGCTTCAGGGCCTCAACAAGTCCGAGACCGCCCAGAAGTACGGCGAGGAGCAGGTGACCCTCTGGAGGCGCTCCTATGACGTCAGACCCCCGGCGCTGAACCCTGCCGACGACCGCTGCCCTTCCAAGGATCCCAGGTATTCGTCGCTGACACCGGCGGAACTGCCGCTGACCGAGAGCTTGGAGGACACCGTGGCGAGGGTAGTGCCATACTACGAGTCGAAGATCCTGAAGGACATGCAGGCGGGATTGCGCCTTGTCGTCGTTGCACACGGGAACTCGTTGCGCGCGCTCGTGAAGCATTTGGAAGGGGTGTCCGACGATGAGATAGTGAAGCTCAACATCCCCACAGGTGTCCCTCTCGTCTACGATTTCGACGATGATATGAACATCACCGGCAAGAGATATGTCGGCAACCAGGACGAGATCGCGGCCAAGGCCGATGCCGTGGCCAACCAGGGCAAGAAGGCCTGATGCCTGCGCGACCGCCCCTGTACGGATGGTCACTCGGACTCGGTGTAGAATATGTCGATTATCGACTTGCCCGTCTCCGTCATCCTGGGCTTACCCGACAGGTCTGCAGGGAAGATCCAGCCCTTGGTTATCCACGAATCGATGTAGTGGCGTTTGCAATACATGTATTCCTTCTGCACGATTCCCCTGCCCGAGAGTTTCGAAGGCTCGTAGAGCCACAGATTCTCGGCCTTTATCGCCTTTATCAGTATCTTCACGGTCACGGGTTTGCCGAGATCACTGAGGTCTGAGAATATCTTCAGGCAGCGCACATGATTCTCTTCAGGCGGAGAAGAGAGGAATATGGGATACACATGACGGACTGTATCACCAGATCCGTCCACGGACAGGGATAACAAGTCCACGGTCCTGGATACAGATGCGCAGATGGCCGTCGCCGCGATGTACTCCGGACTTCCATAGGAGAATAACAATTGAATCTGGCACTCTTCGGGTTCCAATTCCTCCATTATGCGTATGATGGTCTTCAGCATCCCGGGGTAACTGGCGATGTCGCCTTCGACCGTCACGACCGATGCGCCGAAACGCGAGATGCGCCCGATCGCATCCTGCAGCACCTCGTCCTGGAGCATACGACCGCGTACCTCCGTCCCTATGGCCTGATGGATGATGTATACCAACCCTACATCGTCGCTTACGGCGATTTCTGACATTTCGGCAACATCGTCCCAAAGGCACATGACCATTACTTGTTTCGCGTTGTCGTAAGACATAA
>CAZLEI010000034.1:0-12674 GCA_964558505.1 uncultured Methanomassiliicoccales archaeon
CAGAATGCAAACTGCAGCAGAGAATCGTCTTGAAGACCGTCTGACCGGGGCCCGACCGGAATGGAACCTGTCGGACCCCGGGATCATCACTGGATGATCTTCTTGTACCATATCGGGAACGTTATCAGCAACCCGATCGTGATGACAGCCACTGCAAGGACTGCGATCGCGACCGCGGTCCCTGTTGCATTGGATGTTTCCACGCCGTCGACCGAATATACGACGCTGAACGTTCCGGGGCTGTCGTTGTATCCCTCGGGTATCGCAAACACGACATACATCCCTTTGTCCAACAGGAATGATGCGTTGATGAGTTTCTCACCGCCGTAGACCTCTACATCCAACCACTTGGATACACTTAGATCTGCAGGCGACTTGGTCCCGTAATTCCATTGAATCATGTTCTTGAACGTGCTCAGAGCAACCGAATCCAATACGATGATGCGCACACTCGCCGTGGATTCCCCTTTGACCTCTACATCCAACGAGACCTTCGTGTTGTCCCCTTCGATTGCGAATGTCTTCGACGACATCGGATAATCATAGAGCTTCCCGTCCTCCGTATATGACGATAAAAGGGAACCACTTATCTGGACAGTGGTCGCGTACTTGCCGCTCTTTACGGATTTATCATATTGAGAGGTCCCATCGTCATTTTTGATCCCCGTATCAATCGTCACCGTACAGGTGAAATTTATGGTGAGGACCACGCTGGATTCATCGGATGTTATACGATAGTAACCCGCCGACGAGACCTCGCTAGGCTTGTGCCCGTCCGGTATCGTGCCGCTGCCGTCGCGGATCACTTTTTCATATTCACTCCACTCGGAAGAGGCGTACATCCGGGCATCCTCATCGCTCAGGCCCAAGGATGTTATCTTGGCATCAGATACGGTTCCGGTTGTCAACTTCAATGCTGTATATGCCATCGTTTCAGTGAGATAGACATTCGCCTCTCCATAGCTAACACCGATGCAGTATCCGAATTCCGCCGAACCTCCGGCGGTCCCCGCGTCAGACGCGGACGCGCAGACCGGCACGACCGCCAATGCGAGCAACGACACCGCCAACAACGCCGGGAGCACAGAGCGCTTGATCGACCTCATCACCTCACCTCCTTTCTGACTGTCGAGACATAACCGAGTACCAGACATCCGATCCCCCATATCAGGCACTGCAGGTAGCAATCCACCATCGGGATGGTGTACCCCTGGATACCATATACCATGAGTCCGGAAAGCGTATAGGGCGCCACTCCGAAATTGCATACTATCATATCTATCGCCTCGAACGGAAGCCACTCGATGGCCGCCTTAATATCCAAGGTGATGAAACCGCTGACCATGAGGAGCGCCATGGGCATGATGGCGAAGATGAGCGCGAACGACATCCCGCCCGACCTCTTTATCACCGATCCGACGGCGAAACAGATGGCGTTGCACATGAACACGCATAACACTGTAAGGACCAATGATTCGGTGTACAGCGATGGAAGCATCGTGGTGAAAGATGCGGCCGTCATCGCCCAGGCCAGGCCGTACATCAGGAATGCGAAAGCCAATGAAGCGATGAGGCTCGCGAGGTACTTGCCGAAGAAGAACGCCCAGCGAGGGACCGGCAACGGGAAATTGAGACGGCCGACGCCGTCGTTGAATTCGACCGAAAGGGCCGCGCCGCAGAAGAGCATCATGCACAGGAGGATCAGCAACGGCATCATGGACAGCAGATTGCCCATGTACGTCGACGATATCTCGATGCCGACGTTCATGTATCCGGCCGCCGTCATCAACGGCAGGAACGCGCATAGGAGGACCAGGATCACCATGGAAACTTGACCTTTGGAATACAACAGGAGCTGGGTCTTGCATACGGTCAGCATCTGCATCAGCGGATTCGGCGTGGTGTACGACATGTCCCTGTGAGCGTCCTGATGGGACATCGACGAGCCTGTGAGATCGGAGGAATCTATGTCCCCCTCTGCCACGGCGGCTTTCTTGAACAGCTTCATCTTACTCCCTCCGTGCCGTCGGTCATCTCCATGTACAGGGATTCCAGATCGGCGCCCTTCTCATTCATGGCCAGAAGTCTCAGCCCGTGACCGCATACGATATCCACCAGATTCGCCTGGTCGTCGTTGGATCCGGAGAACTTCACCCTGAGCTGGTAGTCTCCCATCTTCTCGACCTCCCGGACCCCGGCGGCCGCGGACATGTCCCTGACGAATTCGGGCGTCATCGCCAGATGGGTGCGGAATGTTATCGAAAGGGCATCCGGCGAAGCAGTGGATATGTTGTGGACCAGCTCGGAGACATTGTCGCTGATGACGGACCTGCCGGCACGTATCATGGTGACGGACTCACAGATCTCCGAGACCTCCTTGAGCATATGGGTGCTGATCAGCAGCGAACGGGAGTCGTTCTTCAGGCTTGCAAGGACCGCCCTCATCTCTATCATGCCCCTGGGGTCGAGGCCCGATGTGGGCTCGTCCAGGATTATGACCTCCGGATTGGGGAGGAGCACCTGTGCCAGGCCGACCCTCTGCCTCATGCCTTTGGAGAACTGGCCGATGGCCTTGTCCTTCCATTCCCACATGCGAACCTCTTCCAGAGCGTCGCGGATGCGGATCTTCCTCTCCGCCCTGCTGAGGCCGCGCAGCTCTCCGATGTAATCCAATGTCTCGTACGGTGTGAACCTCTCATAATAATTGGGAGTCTCGACCACACAACCAACACGGGCCAATGCCAAACGGTGGTTCGTATGAACGTTTATCCCATCGATCAGTGCCTCGCCCTCAGTCGGATTTATCAGATTCGTCAGCAGTTTGAGCGTGGTGCTCTTACCGGATCCGTTCGGACCGAGAAGCCCCATGAACTCTCCCTTGCGGATGGTCATATCCAAATGATCCAATGCAATGAAACTGCCGTACGCTTTTGTAAGGCCGCGTATCTCCACAGCATACGTTGCGTCTCCCATGCGCTCCAAATATTATCCTCGCTTAATAGTGTTGTGCATACTGGAACATATGATTAACTGCTCACGCCAAATAATATATGCGCCTGCACCATTGCGCACTCGGTTAACATGAAGATTCGCCCGATACTGATGATGCTAGCTGTTGTGGCCTTGGCAACGGCAATGGTCCTTCCGCTCTCTGCGATACAGCCGCAATCCGACGGTGCTGCCGAAGCGGGGTTCCTCTTGTCCTCGGACGGTGTCGATGAAAGCCAATTCGAGACCGTCAGATCTCAATTCGATATTGATTTATTCAACTTCATATTGATCAACCCCCTCGTCAAAGACCACAGTGAGATCTCCATCAACGATACCGTGCATAATCTGACCGTGGGCCATGGGACGAGTTACGACAAATCTATGGTGATGTACGACGACATCAGATCGATCGATATGCACATTGATACGGGATACACGGTCAAGGACAGCATCCCGGATGGAACGAACGTCATCTCCGCATCATCGATGATCAGTGCGAACACAACTCAACTGAGCAATGATTGCGGCCAATTCAACACTGGTGACCGTATCACCATAACAGGTGATATCCGTGTCGATTCGATCTTCCGCGGATCCACCGGGATCGTCGAGACCTCTATCGGAAAATATTTTTCCGACAGGATCTACAATATGACAGGCTATTATGCCCTGGGCCTCGTCGTCGAATATTTCCCCGTCGGCGGAGATGCCGTGACGATCGACGTTGAACATGAGATCGTCGCGAGCCGCATCATGGAATCGATACCTTACGATGTCACTGTTGCCGACTCTAGCATCATCGGCGATGTCAGTTCCTCTTCTTACTACAAGGTAGTGGATTACAGTTCCTCGATCGACCGTGTCATCGATGGCCGCAACGTGAGTCTAAACGCCTCTGTGAACACGTCCCCCGTCAGCGACTATGACATCGAGATAGATCATAGATTCCCTGTGATAACGGAATCGGATATCGCAGACCAGATGACACTGGAAAACATCATGAAAGGTGTGTTCGGACCTTCCGTCACAGAATCTGATCTGTCGAAGAGCTTCGGAGATGACCTTCACATGGACTATGCCAGTTTTTCTGCACGGCTCAATCAGGGCATAAAAACTGAACTGGACGGCGGCCATTCCATGACGAATACCATGACCATCGTGCTCCTGGTCATGCTGGCCGTCATCGCGGTCGCAATAGCCGTGTGGGCAGTCACGTTTAGGCTCGGATCCAACCCGTTCAAAAGGAAGAATGACCAGGGATGACCCGATCAATCGAAGCGCCCTGCTTCGGACCTCATGGTCGCAAGCAACGCTCCGACATCCTCATCCGACATGCCTATGGTCGGGAAGAACACCGGCAGGTCGCCGCTGACATCCACCTGAGTGAAATCGTCCAAGGTTGAACCGGTCACACGTCCGAGGAACTCCCTATTGAACACAGACGGCTCGTACCTCCTCAGATTGGGGTCGTATGCCAGCAGGAGCGAGTCGTCATGGCCGCCCTCCACGAACGCCCTGCATCCGCGCTTCATCATGAGCCAAGCCGCCACGATCGCACGGTCGCTGTCGACGGTCGCGATGACCTTCCCCTGACTCCCGAGCGGGAGGCCGGCGTGGCACCTGATGTAGGAATCGAACACGTATGCGCGGTTATCCCTGATCTCCACGTAGAAAACGGCGTCGGGATCCGTCAGGTCCACCTTGACGCCCTTGGACTCGTTGGCGATGAAGATCGCCGATCCGACTTCCCTCCCCACATCCACGCTCGTATACGGGTGGGACCCTTCCCTGCGGGCCTTCACGGCGAAGGACATGCCCTCGGACAATCTGCTCATCGAGTACTCCGCAGCTGTGGCGCACATGTCCTCCATGGACGAAGTGCACTGCTCTGTGACAGAAAGGGAAGCTATGCCGAACACCTTGCGGAGGGACCGGACGGCCGTATCCGGATCCGCGGCCTCCACGAAGAAGCGGGCCTCGCCTTTCGTGACCATGGCCTCGACGCCGTCGGCCATGAGCATCGAGAACATGTTGTCCTTCAGCTGGTTCTCGAACTTCACTCTGACCGGTGTGCTCTTCAGCCCTATCTCTGCATACCTCGCGAGGATCACTGTCACGTCCGATGCCTATGTGATCCATGATATTATCTTTGTCGGTTGACGGATATTCCCTGCGATCGTGTTCCCCCTGGCAGCTAAAAGGACGCCGATCACCGAAGACCCAAAGTGAAAATATTAAGTGCTTGGGGCCATGACACCGATATGGACCCCGTGATGGCGGTGGGATTGATTGTTGCGGGAATGGTCGCCGGGATACTCGGTGCCCTGTTCGGCCTCGGCGGAGGATTCATCCTCGTGCCCATACTCACGATCGGCTTCGGTCTGTCGCCGGAGGATGCCGCCGCGGTGAGTCTCGTGGGGATCGTGGCCACCTCTGTCGGTGCCGCATCATTCTACCTCAAGAACCGGGTTGCCAACATCCGTCTGGGTCTTCTGCTGGAACTTACCACGTCCATAGGCGCGATCGCGGGAGCGGTCATCGCGGCGTACCTCCAATCGTGGGTCATAGTCGTGATATTCTCCGTCGTCGTCATGTACAGCGGACTGCGCATGGCATTGGAACCCGAGAAGACCGTGGAGCCTGCTGACGGCGACAGGGAGCACGAATACACAGACCTGCGCAACGGAAAGACCGTCGGATACACCGTAAGGAACGTGAAAGGCGGACTCGCCGTATGCGGTGTGGCCGGGATCGTGTCCAGCATGACCGGCGTAGGAGGCGGCAGCATCAAAGTGCCGATGATGAACATCGGCATGGACATCCCCATCAAAGCAGCCTCCGCCACCAGCAACTACATGATCGGGATCACCGCGTTCTCAGGGGCGATGGCCTATTTCGTCATGGGCAACGTGGCCCTGGATGTCGCCGGGATGGTCGCGATCGGAGGATTCCTCGGTTCCGTCCTCGGGACCAGGGCATCCGCCCGCATAGACGGCGCCTCCATGAGGAGGTACTTCTCGGTGCTTCTGTTCGCAGTGGCCGCCATCATGCTCCTCAGGACAGGAGGGGTGCTTTGAACCTTTACGACGACACCGCATTCGTCCTGAGGGCAGGAGCGTTACTGGGACTCGTCATCACAGCGGCGGGCCTGATCATGCAGATGCTCGCGATGGCCTACAGCGATACCGTCCTCGCCGCCGGGATCGTCGTACTGATAGCATCCCCGTTCGCCGGGGTCATCATGTCGCTGACGGACCTGGTGCGCATGAAGGATATGAAATGGGCCTGCGTGGCCGCATTGCTCACCGCGATCGTATCGGCAGGTCTGGTCCTGGCATTCTTCCTGTGATCAGAACTCGAACTTGCCGTGGTCTATCCCGCACATCGGGCACACCGGCCTGCTGTTGCTCCTGAGGTTCCGCGTGAACCCGCATGAGGGGCAGGTGTACGACCTGATCGGCTCGTCCCATTTCTTGGACCTGCAGAACGGGCAGTACTTGGGTTTGTCCCCGGACTGTATCCACACGCGGTTGCACCTGGTGCAGGTGTTCTGCTTGGGCTCCTGGTTCCATTTGTAGGATCCGCATGAGGGGCACTTCTTGGAATGACCGCCTCTGGATTGCCAGGTGTGGCCGCAGCGCAGGCACTCGGAATCGTCTATGCTCATGTCGTCCCATTTGGTGGATTGGCATGCAGGGCACCTGACCGGCGATGCGGAGTAGGAGTACCAGCCCGTGGTGCATTGATTGCAGAAATGCCTGTACACCTCGCGCTCCTTCCAGGTGGCTGTCCTGCATATCGGGCAGCGCTCCTCGCGGTTCGTCCATGCGTGACCGCAGACCACGCAGTCCCTCTTCACGTAAGGGGCCTCGTCCCATCTGCGAGAATGGCACTTGGGGCAGCACTTCGGGTGCTTGTCCTTCTTGGGCAACCACAGGTGATCGCATTTGGAACAATGCAGCGTCTCGGGGAACCTCTCGGTGGTGAACGGGGTTATGACCGGCGTTTCTCCGGGTATGCCCTCGAAGGCGAAGGTGTCGGTGGACTGTGCGCCCAGGCGCATGCTAAGGCCCGGACCGCGACGGTACGTGTTCCCGACGGACTCCGCTGATATCGACGAGATGCGCCTGTAGCCGTAGTACGTTATCATCACGGTGGCCGCTATGAACACCGCGACCCACATGACGGATGCTTCGACCGATTCCTCGGACGGACTCTCCGACCAGGATGCGGTCAGTCCCGAGTATACGGGACCGTCGGTGAACGAATAGGCACGGCCGGTATCCTCGTAATAGAGGCCTCCGAAGTCATGACCTTCCAATGTCAGGGTCTCGGGTGTTGCCACGTTGTCTCCGGTCGACAGGTTCCAGATCAACGCGATCCTGTCCCCGTCCACCAGGTCCAGCTCCTCCAGGGAGAAGGTCGTGGGGACCCATCTGTCATCAGACCACAGGAACACGGATGCCATGGTCGCTATGAAACCTTCCAAAGGCATGGCGGGTACGACGTTCCCGTCAGAATAGTAGCTGAATCCGCGGTCTCCCAAGGCAGTCTCGGCAACAGACGACATGCTGCTGCCATTGCCTTTGGTCCAGAACACGGTCTCACCGTAACCGACGAAGATGTCCACATCGGTCTCCTTCCCCCATTCCTTGTCCGTCACCGAGGTCATCTCATTGGATGGGACCGGGGGATCCTGCCCCGGCCTAGAATCCGTCGATGATGCGTCGGCGTAGGCAAAAACGGGGGCCGATGCCGCGAACAAGAGCAGCGCCATCAACAAGAATGCGATGGCCCAGCCCCTCGTGTTCGCGATGGCCCTGTGGATAATCTCGTGCATCGTTGCCCTCCTATACTGAATAGCTATAATAGATAATATTTACAGTTGTTGAATATTTGCCATTCATCTGCGGAGAAAACATTCAGCTTTCTCGGCCGATCCCGCCATATCGTTTATTAATGCTCCACAAGCGGACAGCTCATCCATAAAATCCCGTTCTGCGATAATGATTCGATGGGATGCATTCAGTCATGAAAGCATCATCTTCGGCACGGGGATTCCCGTGTGTCTGCCATGATGGACGCCGTCGGGGGGCCGCGGCCGTCCAGCTGTTAGTGACTCCCCCTTATGGCCCCCGCACATCACATAGTGCCAGTGGTTATTTTTCTTGTCTCCGCTCTCATCATCCGACATGCCGATCGGGAGACCCGCGTCAGAACGATATGACCTTGAAGAAGCACATGAGTGCAGGGGAAGGGATTTGAACCCTCGGACCACTAAGGACTAGGCCCTGAACCTAGCGTCGTTGGCCAGACTTGACTACCCCTGCACAGGGTAAGCTGAACAATACTTTATAATATAAAAATCAGACGGCACTGCCACGGTGAAGTACGGCACGCCCGACTGACCACGGCCGGGCGTACCCAGTATGAGGTGGCCGATCAGGCTTTCATTATCTTCATCCAACCGCCGCTCTCGTAAACGGCGAGTTTCCTCTTGGCGAGGATCGATTCGAACTCACTCCAGTCGATGACCGTGAGCCTTGGATTGCTTCCCTTGGTGAATTGGACTCCTTCAGTGCCTTTCACTTTGCCTGCCTTGAGCCCTTTGTTCTTGGCTATCGTCATAGCTTTGTCCAAACTGATTTTCTCCATTACCATGGTATCTCTCCGACTCTCATACTGATAGAGCCAGTGAAATCAATCGAACTGAGCCGTATATATACTTTTCTTATAAAATAGAACCACTGTTAAAAAATACTGGCCCCTGGGGGCGCCCGGTCATCCCGAGGATGATAAGGGTTATGAATATCCCCGTTCATGCTGTGATATCATGCCAATACTCGAGACCGCGCACGTCAGGTCCACACACGAACAGGCCATGACTCCAGAAATCGCAATGAGGATCGGCCAGGCCGTCGGCCTGCAGTACAAGGATGTGACCGTCGGCATCGACGTCAACCTCAGCAGCGAGATGCTCTGCAAAGCACTGATATCCGGGCTTCTGTCCGCAGGCGCCAAGGTCCGTTACGCGGGCGTGGCCCCGGCATCCGCGGTGGCTTTTTCTTCCACTCGTTCCAAATGCTTCCTCATGGTCAGCGATTCCGATTCTTTCGGTGTCAACAGCGGCATAACCCTCCGCTTGAGCGATGGTGCTGCCTTCAACACCGAGCAGATAAGGCAGGTTCGCAATACCTTCAACAGCGAATCGATCGACCTCCCGATCTACAGGTCCGTGGGCGACGTGGTCCCCGTGGACGGTGTCATCGAGAAGTACAGGCGCAAGGTGACATCCATACTCGGCGAGACGGACTGCCCTGTCATCCTGGACTGCGGATGCGGTGTCACCTCGCTTGTCGCGCCACAGCTGTTCACCGATATGCACTCCGACCTCATGGCCATAAACTGCCAGGTGGACGGGAGGTACCCCGCCCGCTCCCCCTCGCTGGAGGAATCCGAACTCAGGGTGCTGTCGGACAATGTGAAGGCCAATCTGGGGAACATCGGGATCGCGCTCAACGGAGACGGCACCAAGATGGCCCTGATAGACGAGATCGGGCGCTACATATCGCCCGACAGGATCTTGGCGCTCCTCGTCCATTATCTGGAGCCCAAGAGCATCGTGGTACCGATGAACACCTCCGCCATAATCGATGATATCTTCAACGGCACCATCCGCAAGACCAGCGATGTCGCCGTCTGCGATGTCATGAAGGGCAACGATATCAGATTCGGGGCCAGAGCAAACGGCTCGTTCATATTCTCCGACGTCTCCTACTGCGCCGACGGCATCTTCGCCAGCGCATGCATAGCCAAACTGGCGGCGGAGAACAGCATCAGGGACATCGTGGACAATTTCCCTGAGTACGTCATGGACCGCACGAGGATAGTCTTCGACGGTTCCAACAAGGACGTGTTCAAGAAGAAACTCGCCGAGGAGCTCGAGGCCCTGGAGCACAACTCCCTCGTGGAGTCCCAGGGCTGGAGATTGGAGATGGACTCCGGCTGGTTCCTCGTCTGGATCGACGACGGGCCTTACGTGGACATCACTGCCGAAGGAAAGGACAAGGCCTACCTCGTGGGCCTGCTGGAGATCGCCAAGGATGCGGTCATGCGTGCGATGCACGTCAATCTCTGACTTCCAGATCCAGTGCTTCGCCTTTGGAGTTGTAGGCCTTCCAGCTCGTCCGGTCGTAAGGCTGGCACGAAATTATGTGCACCCCGCCCATGCTGCCGAAGTACTGAAGGTCCGCGTCCGACGGCTCGTTGCTGTACCCCGGATGCGAATGGGCAGAACCTGCGAGGTTGTAATCGATCGGCGACATCCACTCGTTCAGGAAGCTGTGGCTGTCCCCGTATACGGTTCCGGGCAGCAGGATCATCTCCGTCAGCACCCCTTCCGACTCGCGCATCATGCAGATGAACTCGTCCGGATAGCACGAGCGTGCGGACTCGTTGAAGCTGTCGATCAGCTCCCCGTCTATGGCGTAGACCCTGTCGATCATATGGCATTCTCCAGCTTGTTACGTACCCTGGAGTAGAAATCTGTATCGAAGGTTATGAACCGGGAATACGTGGGCGACATCGTGAACTCCACTTTCGTCTTCCCGGCCACCGGATACTCCTTCTGACCGTCCACCACGAGGACGCACCCCTTGTCCAGCAGCTGCTCGATGGTGATCTTGGCCGAAGACGGGACGATTATCGGGCGGGATGCGAACTTGAACGCGGCCATCGGAACTATGGCCATGGCCTTCACATTGGGATCGATCATCGGAGCGCCCAGGCTCATCGCGTATCCCGTGGACCCGGTCGATGTGGACACGATGACGCCGTCGGCACGGACCTCTGTCGCCAAGGCATCGTTCACGTAGATCCTGAAATGCCTTATCTTGGCAACTGTGTCCGTATGGAGGACCGCCTCATTGGTGGCCTCTGACAGATACTGCCCTTCGTAGCATGAACGGAGCCTGAACCTCTTCTGGATCTTGTACTCCCCGCGGCGAAGGCGGGCGATGCCGTCCTCGATGTGCGCCAGATCGATATCCGCCAGGAAACCTATGCCTCCTGCATTGACGCCCACGATCATGGCGTCCGTCTGCTGCAGGGACCGCAGGATGGTGCCGTCGCCGCCGATGACTATGACCACATCCGCCCCTATCTCCGACAGGGGCATGCCGTCCACACCGAGGACGGATGCGATCTCGGTATCCATGACATAGCTTTCGTCTCCGAGTGCGGCCACGACCCTGCGGACATGGTCGACGACGTTGGGTATGTTGACGTTGGCGTAGATGCCGTAACTGACCTTCTTCCCGGAACTGATCTCGCGGCTGTTATCGTTCATGATGAAATCGTAGACCTTCGGGTCGCCGACCGCTATGAAATCAGAATGATGGCATAGGTCGAACGGCATATCGAACTGCGTGCCGTCAAGATCGTATATGTGCCCGCCCGCTTCTTTCAGTATGAGATAGCTGGCCGCTATGTCCACCACGCGGATGGACCTGCGGTAATCCTCGGAGTTCATGACGAACCCGTCGAGCATCCCCTCGGCGACCAGGGCCATCTCCAAGGATGCACAGCCGTATGCGCGGGATGATTTGATCCTCTTCGCCAGAGTGAATGAGTCCGGATTGGCCCCGTTGCCCAGGTAGATCGCCATGATCAGCTGCGAGAGATCGGAGGTCTGTATCGCTTTTATCGGATGGCCGTTCTTGAACGCACCCCTCCCTTTCTCCGCGGTGTACTCATCTCCGGTGACGAGGTTGCGGATGTATGCCGTATGGACATCCGACAATGCCCTTCTGCCCACTGCCATCGATATGGTGTACATCGGAACGCCGATGGTCGAATTGGTCGTGCCGTCAATGGGATCCAGGACCAACGTCTCTTCGGCCCCGTTGTCCACGAAACCTATCTCCTCGCTGAGCACGTTGAGGGGGACCTCGTTCCTTATGATGTAATCCAAGACCGTGTTCTCAGCCACTTTGTCTATCTGGGACGTGGGCGTTCCGTCAGCACCCATGCATATCTCCTGACCCCTGTAATGAGGATCTGGGATCAGGTCGATGGCCTCGCTTACCCTGTCAGCGATCTCGGTGAGAATACGCATCATATCCAGTACCAGGCGATGAGGGTATTTGAACTAACTGATTGAAAAGGACCGGGGCCGGAGCCCCGGGAAATGTTTAACGCTCACTCGCTCTTGGAGACGAACGGCAGGAGCGCAGGAATCAGGACGAGTATTCCGCCCACCAGTCCGAGCCAGCCGCCGATTCCGACGGCCGATGTCCCGACGGTTATGCCATTGATCGCGTGTCCAGGCCACCATACGATGAAGAGAACCGCGAACACGAGCATCAACAGACCGCCGATCAGCGTGATTATTGGCGTTATCTTCGGGTTTGCTATGACTCCCTTCGGTATCACTGCCGCGATCAACGAGATCACGCCGAACACCAAGACGAGAAGCGGTGCGTATTTCTGGAAGTCAGTGACATAAGTGTTGTTGAGAAGATCCATGCCCGTGTATGCGGTGGACCCTATCCCGTATGTATGCGTTCCCCAAACAAGGAAGAATGCGACGATGCCTATGAGTGCTCCGATTATGGCGATGATCTGCCATATTCCGAACGGCCCTACTTTTGTATTTGCAATTCCCATTTGAACCACCCCTTAAG
>CAZLEI010000035.1:0-12354 GCA_964558505.1 uncultured Methanomassiliicoccales archaeon
GGATGCGGACATACCATGGCCGTTCACACCGATATCACGGTGTTCATCGGGCAGGCCATCGCGACCATGTTCCATCGCCTTTCCGGCTCCTGGTGAAAAACATCATCCGCAGATTCTTCTGGGCCCTCCGATGATGTCCTGCAACCGTCTGCACCCGATCCACACATCCGGGATCGTCAGCCGTTCCGCCGTTTCTTTCAGATAAATATATACGTACGTCTAGCAACATCATGTCCAAGGTGAGTTCGATGGGATTCATGGACAAAGCAAAAGCAACACTCAAGAACGCAGACAGCAAACTCGGCCAGGAGATCGACGAGGGCAAGATGAAGAACGAGATCAGCGGCGAGAAATCGAAGATCTCCAAAGCCCAGTCGGAGCTCGGCGGACTGTACTACGGCAAGTGCACCGGGAACGATGAGGATTTCGACGAGAAATCGCAGAAGCTCATCGACGACATGAAGGCCGCCTATGACAAGATCGCCGAGATCGAGGCCAAGATCGAGGAGCTCAGGGCGAAAGGCCACGAGGAGAGGGAAGCCAACCGCAACAACGCCTGAAGCCCCGCGGACCTTCGGCGTCCCCGGACCTTCGCATAAACCTTTTCGTTCATCATTTTTAGGAATACCTACATTTATCTACGAGCAAGCCATGACCCCATCTGTAATGACGACAGGCAACCGCGAGGATTATCTCATCAGCATTCTGAGGCTCACCGAAGGAGCAGGTTCCACGAAGACGACCGAGCTCGCCAAGTTCATGGACATCTCTCCTGCCAGCGTGAGCGAGATGCTCAAGGTCCTGTCGGAAGAAGGGTATGTGGAGTACATCAAGTACAAAGGCGTCAGTCTGACGGACGAGGGCCTGAAGTACGCCCGTCAGGTGAGGAAGAGGCACCATGTCATGGAGCGTTTCCTCACGGATGTGCTGGACGTCGACCATCAGTCAGCGCACGAGGAGGCCTGCAAGATCGAGCATGCGCTTTCGAACGATTCCGCGGTCAAGATGTGCCGCATGATGGGTACGCAGGTCGATGACGATTGCTGCACGTGCACGTCCCCCTGCAAGGCCGCATCCGGCGGCCACGGGGACACCGAGCGCCTGAGCCTGATGAGGGCGGGCGAATCCGGTAAGATATCTTTCATCAAGAGCGACGATGCCAACATGATCAAGAAGCTGATATCGATGGGCTTCGTGCCCGGCCGTGCGGTGAAGTTCGATTCCAAGGTCTCGGAGAGAGGACCTAGGATAGTCATGCTGGGCACATCCCTCATTGCGTTGGACAAGGACATGGCGGACATGATCTACGTGGACATCAGTGAGTGATATGCACGACGGGATGATCCAAGTGGCATTGGTGGGGCAGCCGAACGTCGGCAAATCCTCCCTGTTCACCCGCCTCACGGGAGTGGGCGTCATATCGTCCAACTATCCTGGCACAACGGTCGAGTTCGAAGAATCCGCGATCACCAGGAACGGCATCACTGTCCACGTCCACGACCTGCCCGGAACGTACGGGCTGTCGGGCAATTCCGAGGACGAGGATGTGACCGTCCGCATGCTCGGGGACGAGGAGAACGATTCCGTCATCGTCGTCGCCGACGCGACCAACCTCGAGAGCAGCATCGTCCTCTGCCTGGAGGTCATCGAGCTCGGACTACCGGTCATACTTGCGCTCAACAAGATCGACGCATCTCGCAAGAAGTTCGAGATAGACGTGGACGAGCTCAGCAGGATACTCGGCATCGATGTGATCCCCGTCTCGTCCAAGACATCCGAGGGCGTGGATGCCCTTGCGGACGCGGTATGCGCCGGCAGGGCACGCACTTCGGACACCAAGGTGATCTACGATGAGCACATCGAAGATTACATCTCCGAGCTCGTGAGGATCCTTCCGAAGGGGCGTTTCGATTCCCGCGGGGTCGCTGTGAAACTGCTCGAGGGGACCGATGAATTCTCCACGCCGTTCTCGGACGAGATGGAGAAGTACGTCCTGTCGCTCATAGATGATTTCTCGGAGGCCCACGGGGAGACCGTGGATGTTGCGATCGGCAGGAGCAGGTATGCAACATCGGACAGCATTGTCCGCAGGACGGTGACCCGCACCCAGAGGAAACCTACGCGCGCCGAGATGATATCGGACCTTACGATAGACCCGTTCACGGGTATCGCGATCCTCCTGGGCGTCCTGTTCCTGATATTCACGACCATCGTGTTCCTGGGCTCGGCGATCGCGGAGGGCGTCTCGTACGTATACGCGGGGCTGGTCGGGACAGCCCTGATCGACTTCGGATCATGGATAGGCGGCACCCTAGGCGCCGCGGTGATGACCGGTGTCGACGGCAGCATCCAGGCGATACTGGGACTCGTGATACCGTACATTATGGTATTCTACATCATCCTGGGCATCCTGGAGGATTCAGGGTACATACCCAGAGTTGTCGTCCTCATGGACAGGGTGATGCACAAGTTCGGCCTCCACGGCGGCGGATTCATACCTCTGATAGTGGGCATCGGCTGCAATGTGCCGGCGATAATGGCCACACGTACCCTCGCATCCCGGAGGGAGAGGATCATACTGACGACGCTGATCGTCATGGCCGTGCCCTGTTCCGCGCAGATAGCGATCATAATGGGAGCGACCGGGACCTACGCCGGTATGCTGTACTCCTTCGGGATATTCATCATGCTGGGACTTCTGATGATAGCCGTCGGCCTAGTGATGAACAGGTTCCTGAAGTACGAGCCTTCGAACCTCGCGATGGAGATCCCCGACCTCACCATGCCCCAGCCGAGGAATGTGTTGTTCAAGGTCTGGTACAGGATCAAGGACTTCTTCGTGCTCGCATTCCCGCTTCTGCTCGTCGGGAGCATAATAATCGAGATCGCCCTTACCTATGACATGCTGGATCCGATCGTCCAGCCGATGGCCTTCGTCACGACTGGGATGCTGGGACTTCCGGCGGTGGTCATAATCGCATTCATCGCCGGCATACTCCGCAAGGAGATGGCGGTCGGCATGCTCGGGATCCTCGCGGGCCCGATACCGCTCAACGAGTTCATGACGCCCGATCAGTTCGTGGTGTTCGGCGTGGTGATGGCGGTGTACATGCCCTGCCTCGCGACCATCCTGATAATGGGGCGCGAGATAGGTTGGAAGGAGACGGCCGCCGTGAGCATCGTGTCGATCGTTGTCGCCGTGCTCATCGGAACGGCCGTCAATTCACTGCTGGCAGTGTTCTGATCAGCGGTGCGAGAAGACAGCGGTGATGCCCTCGGGACCCTTCTCCTCGATCTTGGCGAATCCGACCCTCTCGAACTGCACCATGTCATTGGCCTCCTTCAGCAGGAGGTTCTCGGCCAGACCCTCTTGGACGGTCCCGTCGGGCATTATGAGCTTGGCGGGTATGCTGTCGCGAGAGACCCATTGGACGGCCTTCACGCCGTGCCTCAGGACGGACACGTCGTTCCCGGTGTACTTGGCGGGCGTGCCGTAATCCAGGTTGCACAGGTCCTTGAGCCTGATCTTGCCGGCCTCGCAGAACGCGGCCGAGTCGGAGGCGGAGACGAAGACGGTCTTGGCGTCGTCCACCGTGTACGTCCTCTCCCCCCTCTCGGGATGGTCGGGGTGCAGGGGCGCTTTGCAGGATAGGGAATCTATGCCGTCGATGTCGTACCTGACGGGGGATGCCACGAAGAAATACCTGTTCGCGTCCGGGTCGATGAGGTCGCGGTTCATGGCGAACAGATTGTCCCAGGAGAACTGTATGTCTATCGATTTCATACCTGCCTCGACCCAGTACCTCCTGATGGCCTCCGGCCTGATGCCGCGCCTCTCCAACGCGCGGACGGTGCCGGTGCGGACATCGTCCCATCCGGAGTACTCCCCGGCCGCGATGCTCTGCTTGATCAGGGATGTCTTCAGCACGGTATCGGGGATGTTGACGAGCCCGTAGTGGTAGTAGTGGGGCTTCTTCCAGCCGAAGTAATCGAAGATGTACTCCTGCCTGAGCGTGTTGTTGAGGTGGTCCTTGCCCCTGATGACGTGGGTCATGCCCAGGAGGTGGTCGTCGATGGCCACGGACAGGTTCATCATGGGGTACGCGCAGTACTTGGTGCCCATGCGCGGGTGGGGGTGGCTGACGAGCCTGAGTGCCACGAAGTCCCTGACAGCGGGGTTGGGGTGATCGAGAGCGGTCTTGACCACTGCCACTGCCTCCCCGTCGGCGTAACCGCCTGCCAGCAGCTTATCGTACCTTTCCAGCTGGGTCTCCACAGGGAGTTCGCGGCAGGGGCATGCCTGCTTCTTCTCCTTGAGCTCCCTCCAGTGGTCACCGTTGCAGGTGCAGACGTACGCCTTGCCCATCTCGATGAGCTTGCGCGTGATGTCGTAGTACGTCTCGAACCTGTCTGACTGGATGACGGTCTTGTGGATCCTGACGCCCAGCCAGTCGAGGTCCTCGGGGATCATGTCGTAGGCCTCCGGGTCGATCTTCTCGGGGTTGGTGTCCTCGAACCTGTTTATCAGGGTCCCGTTGTACCTCTTGACGTACTCGTCGTTGAGCACGGAAACGCGGGTGTGCCCTATGTGCAAGGGGCCTGAAGGTCCGGGCGCGATGCGCATGACGACCTCCCCATCTTCTGCATCCTCGAGTTCAGGAAGGGCGTAGACGCGCTCCTTCTTCTCCTTGACCATCAGCGAGGGGTCGATCTCCTGGACCGCCTTCGTCTGGGCCTCCAGGCCCATGGCGTTGACCTCGGCGACGATGGCGTTGATGGTCTCGATGACCTCGGCGGACCTGCTCCTGCATTCGGGGAACTCTCCGAGGATCTTCCCGACGACCGATTTGGGGTTGGCCGTGCCCTTGAAGAATATGGCGTTCTGAAGTGCGTATTTCCTGATTGTGTCCTCGATACTGTCCCCGGGCATGAGTGGCTGATTTTGGTGCATCTATTTATCAGTTACATGGAAAGCGGTGAACTCTAAAATACGTCCACCGAGATATGGCGCGCATCATGTCATTGATCCACGACATCCCGCAGGACGCACGCATCGTCGAAGATCACTTCGTTCCGGAATCCAAGGAGATAACCAAGATCCTCCTCGAAGACCAGGACAGCACTGTTCTGTTCACGGACATCAACGGCGCGAAGGCCGTCGGCAATGTCCTCTCCACCAGGGCGAAGATCGCCAAGGCGCTGAACATAGAGCCCAAGGGCATCGTAGACCACCTGTCGGATGCGATATCCGGCCCGGTCGACACCGTGACCGTCGAAAACCCAGGTTTCAGATCCAAAGAGCTTCCGCTGGACCTGATGAAGCTGCCGATCCCGAAGTACTATCCGAAGGACGGCGGGCGCTACATCACGGCGGGCGTGATCGTCGCGGAGTGCGGCGACAAGAAGAACATCTCGTTCCACAGGATGATGGTCATGGACGCGGACCACCTGGCGGTCAGATTGGTGCCCAGGCATCTATACACGATGTACTCGGAGGCCAAGAAGGCCAACAAGACCCTGAAGGTGTCCATATGCATCGGGACATGCGCCGAGGTGCTGCTGTCTGCCGCATCCTCGGTGGACTACGGTGTCGATGAGCTCAGGATAGCCTCGTCCATGTTCATGAAAGGCCACGGCGAGCCCCTGAAGGTCGGGAAGTGCGACAACGGCATCACCGTCCCTGCGGAGTGCGATTACGTCCTCGAGGGCGAGATAACCCTGAACACGACCGACGAGGGCCCATTCGTGGACATCACAGGCACATACGATTTCATCAGGAAGCAGCCGATCATCAAGATCAACAAGATGTGGTCCAACGCCGACCCCGTCTTCCAGCTGCTGGTCCCCGGGGCCAATGAGCACTTCCTGCTCATGGGCCTGCCGAGGGAGCCCGTCATACTCAAGACCGTCAGGCAGGCGGTCCCGAGGACACACGCCGTCCGCCTCACCGAGGGCGGCTGCTGTTGGCTCCACGGGGTCGTGTCGATATCGAAGAACAAGAAAGGCGACGGGGTCAACGCGATCATGGCCGCTTTCACAGGGCACCCGTCCATGAAGCGCGTCATCATCGTGGATGAGGACATAGACATCTTCGACGACCGTCAGGTCGAATGGGCGATGGCGACAAGGTTCCAGGCGAAGAGGATGGTCGTCATCGAAGGTGCGGCAGGCTCCTCTCTCGATCCCAGCGCCGACGGCGTCACATCGAAGATCGGTTACGACGCGACGATACCCATAGGCCAGGATCCCGCTTTGTACGGGAAGGTAGTGTTGTGATGAAGCCGAAGGGGCGTTTCGCGCCCCTTCGGTAAATGATTAAGAAAAACGAAGAACCGGCTCAGTTCCACCAGTTCTTCATCCTGTCGATGGTCTCGGACCTCTTCGGCCCGATGCTGATTATATCCGCCGGCACGCCGAGCTGCTCTTCGACGAACGCGATGTACTTCTTCATGTTCTCGGGAAGCGCATCGTATCCGCCCTTGATGATGTCCTCGGTGCTGTTCCAGCCCTTCCATCCGTCCATCTCCTTGTAGACGGGCTTGGCCCTGTTGAGCTTCTTGAGGTCGGCGGGGAAGTGCTTCACGATCTCGCCGTCTATCTCGTACGCGGTGCACACGTAGACCTTCTCGTAATCGTTCAGGACGTCCAACTTCGTTATGGCCAATGACGTGAATCCGCACATCCTGTTGGCATGCTCGGCGACGACCAGGTCCAGCCATCCGCACCTGCGGCCCCTTCCGGTGGTGACCCCGAACTCGCCGCCCTTCTGCTGCATCTTGATCTCGTCCTCTCCTTTGAGCTCGGTCACGAAGGGTCCCTCGCCCACGCGGGTGGTGTAGGCTTTCAGGCATCCGACGACCTTGTCGATCCTGTTCGGCGCAACCCCCGTGCCGGAGCAGATGCCGCCGCCGCAGGTGTTGGATGACGTGACGAACGGGTATGTGCCATGGTCGATGTCGAGCATGGCACCCTGGGCGCCTTCGAAGAGGACGTTCTTGCCGTCGTCTATGGCGTCGTTGAGGAGCACGGAGCAATCGCATACGTGGTCGGCGATGGTGTCCCTCCATCCGATCATCTTCTCGTAGAGCGATTCGTCGGTGCAGCAGCATTCATCCGCCTTGAGCAGGGCCATGAGGTCCTTCTTGAACGCGAGGTTCACTGCGATCTTCTCTTTCAGGACCTCGTCGTCGAACAGGTCGCACACCCTGAATCCGGACCTTGCGATCTTATCCTGGTAGGCCGGACCGATGCCTTTCTTGGTGGTGCCCACGGAGTTCTTGCCGCGGTATATCTCCTCGGCACCGTCCAGTTTCTTGTGGTATCCCATGATGAGGTGCGCCCTGTCGGATATCCTGAGTCCCTTGATGGATCCGCCAGCGTCGAGGACCTGGCGTATCTCATCGTCCATCTCTTCCAGGTTGACGACCACGCCGTTGCCGATGACGGCCAATTTGCCGGGCCTGACGACCCCGGAAGGCAGGAGGTGGAGCTTGAACACGGAATCCCCGACCACGATCGTGTGGCCGGCATTGTTCCCTCCCTGGAAGCGCGCGACGATGTCAGCGTTCTCATCCAGATAGTCTGTAATCTTCCCTTTACCCTCATCGCCCCATTGGGCACCGATAATCGCAAGCGTAGGCAACTGCAGTTCACCTGTGTTCAGGATTATATCGTCCCCTTTAATGGTTGGCATGCGGGGGACGGAAGGCAGACTGGAAAAACAACCCTCTATTTTCATCCGGGCCCGTTGGAAACGGAGGCATCGGACCACGCAAGAAGGTCGAATATCGGATCGCCGTCCGCATGGAGTGGGACTTCGCAGGGAGGTTCACCGGGAATCCGGGCTGCTCTCCCTGTACACGGAGAGTATGTCCTTCAGGTCCAGGTCGGTCTTGAAGCATGTCGGGCAGGTGTGCGTCTTGGATGCCGTGCCCACCTGGTTGAGCGCTTCGATGAAATTCTCCATCCTGGGCGGGCTGAGCTTCACATGCGACGAGAGTTCTGCGATGTCGTATGTGTACGGGACGGTGTCCAGCTCCTGTCTCCATGTCCCGAGCATCTTCTCCGCGCGCCTGGTCTCGGCGACGCCGTCCGTGCTCATCTTGGCCAGGGTCTCGGCGTCATGCAGGCGCCCTCCCCACATTGGCCCGAAGCAGTACTTCTCGTTGGGACGGTCGGAGCGCGAACGTTCCAGTGTGACGGGGTCGTATGCCATGTTCATCATCTGGGACAAGGTACCGTCTGCGGCATCGGCGCCCTCGGTGACCTTCACGTACGTCCTGTAATAGTGGTCTGCGGAGAACGACAGCAAAGGCTCCATCCCGCGGTCGAACACCGCAAGCTCCCTTGCGATGTATCCCATGAGAACGCGCAGCCCCATCTCGTGGCACATCGGTCCCCGAAGCGGACGTGCGTGGTACCTGCGCTCGCATTTGGCGCGGTTCGCACCGGCAAGCGGGGCGGTGTCCGTGGCGGTCACGGCGAGTATGCCGCGCCTCCTGCATCCTCTCACGGCAGACTGGACGAACGGCGCCGGGGATCCGAACGGATCGAGGTCCACATAGTCGAACGCCTCTTCGGAGAAGAGGACATGGAGGTTCCTGTTGGATGCGGTGCAGTTCTCCAGGCCGTTGATCCTGATGTTCTCCTCGATGAACTCCATGGTCGCAGGGTTGTAGTCGTTGGCGGTGACGGTAGTGCCAGGCACCTCGTTGGCTATCCTCACGGCGCGGGACCCCGTGGCAGTCATGGCATCGGCGACCTTCATATCGCGGCCGATCGTTCTCAGCAGCATGACGCTGATATCGCGGTTGAGGGCCATCTGCTCGTTGAAAAACACGGCACCGGTTATCTTCCCCGGTCCGTGAACGGAATGAACGGTGGGCACGACGAGCCTCGTCGGCCCCTCCTGTATCTCGGTCCCCTCTACCATCAGACGTTTTCCCCGTGCATCAGACGGACGATCTTGTATGGCAGGAGGTTCCTGTTGGTGGGTGTGACCTCGAGGATCCTGACATCGTCCCTCCTCCTTATGTCCTGGAGCAATGGGTTCCTGGATTTCTTGTGGAGGGTGAGTATCATGGGCTTGTCGACATCGAGGGCGTCCTTGACGGCATCGATGAATGCCTGGCTCTCGACTTCCACCTTTCCGACCTCATCTATGACGATGATGTCGCATTCCTCGCAGGCGCGTTTGATCGCGGCAACGCCGACGCCTTCGAGCTTCTCCAGGTCGACTCCGAGTTTGCCGACCATGATCTTGCTCTCTATCTCGGCACTTGCGAAAAGGACGCTGTCCCCTGTCATGAGGTCCTTCACTGTGAATCCGGTCTTGTGCCTGCCGTCATCCTTCACAGGTTCATCCATCATACCGCCGATTATGAGCTCTTCTTCCTTCAGCATCTCGATTACTCTGAGAAGCGCGTAGGTTTTTCCAGACCCTGGAAGTCCAGTGATCCCGATTTTAATATCCGTTATCATTTAGCTCACAGCCGAGTGATGTAGAATCCATATGGGATTCCTAGTATTAATTGGATTGGCTCATTATTTCATAGAATGGGACCGATGAAATGCTGGCTACTTGAATGCAGGTTATTCTGTCACTGATGATATGTACATCAGAGGATAGTTCAGCGTCTTGTCGAACCTCATCTCGGCGGTGACCTCGGAACCGTCGACATCGATCACGAGGATGACGTCGAGCATCTCCCCGGTGAGCGAGAGGTACGAGTACTCATCCTTCTTCGGGCGGAAGAACCCGCGGTCGATCTTCACCTTGACGTCTTTGACATATGGCTGCACGAGCACGCCCTTCTCTATCGAACGTTCGAGTATATCCACGTTCGAGAGGTCCACCGGGACCCCGACGAACTGATGGTATATCGTCCCCATCTTTATGCCCGCTTCGAACAATGCGCGGTCCCTTGCGCCGCAGCTGAATTTCTCGGCCGCCCTGCGCTCCCTGTCGTCGCTCATCGGCGACTGGAACGTCGAACACAGTAATATAAGCGACGGCAAGGCCGGGATGCAGACGGCATCTCATCCGCTTATGCTCCGTCGGATGACTGGCAGGGAGAAACTTATTAACGCGTTGTCATTACACACGTGACATGACATCTGTCATTGAACGCATCGCGGTCCTGAAAGCAGAGAGGAATGCCGTCATACTGGCGCACAACTACACCTCTGCCGAGATCCAGGACATAGCTGATTTCGTCGGCGATTCCCTCGGCCTGTCCAAGGTGGCCGCTTCGACAGATGCGGATGTCATCGTGTTCTGCGGGGTCTCGTTCATGGGCGAGACCGCCAAGATACTCAGCCCGTCGAAGACGGTCCTGATGCCGGAGCCGGAGGCGCATTGCGCGATGGCCACCATGTGCACGGCGGAGCAGATACGCGCGGCGAAGGCCGCACATCCCGGAGCGGCGGTCGTGGGTTACGTCAACACCACTGCCGAGGCCAAGGCAGAGATGGACATCTGCTGCACCTCGTCCAATGCCGTCGCCGTGGTCCGGTCGATGAAGGAGAAGGACATAATCTTCGTGCCCGACAAGAACCTCGGTGCCTACGTCGCCAAGAACGTGCCGGAGAAGAACGTGATCCTATGGGACGGATTCTGCCCGGTGCATCAGTCGATGACCGCGAAGCAGATCGGGGACCTGGTCAAGGCGCACCCCGGGTCCAAGGTCATGGCACATCCCGAGTGCAGGGAGGATGTTCTGGCGCTTGCCGACGTCATCGGTTCCACGGAGGCAATGCTCAAGGCCGCATCCGGACCGTCCGAATGGGTCGTGGCGACCGAGAAGGGGCTGGGGCACAAGCTGGAGAAGAAGTATCCGGATTCACGTTTCTATTTCCCTGTCCATGCCGTATGCCTCACGATGAAGATGATCGAGCCCGAATCCATCCTCCATGCCTTGGAGACCTCGGAAGGCGAGATAATCCTGGACGGGAAGGTGTTGCATGATGCGTACCTTCCGGTCAAGAGGATGACGGAAACGATATAAGCGCCGCGCCGATTGACCGTTGAGGCAGGAGCCGGATGAAGATATATCTAGGCTGATTGATGATGAGCCCTATGAGTGCTGACGGCCGCCTCACTCTTCGATCGACATGCCCATGTACCTTATCAGGTCGCTGAGCTTCATGCCGTCGCTCCATCTCATTATGTAGTTCCCGTTGTTGCTCGATTCGAGCTCGGGGATCCGTCTCTGAAGAAGACCCAGGAGTCCGCGGAGATTGCCGTCGCATGGCAGTCTGAACACCCTCCATGGGTCTCCTCTGACGCTTTTGAGCCTGTATGCGTACAATCCGAGGATGTGGGACCTGTCGCAGTCGTCGCGCATCCTGTCCGCCTGCTCCCCCAAACGGGGGTTCCTGCTGAAATGGAGCACCTCGTCGCCGGAGCTCTTCACTTCCACGGGGAACGAGAAGTCCCACCTGAGTGCCACAAGGTCCACGCCCAGGGATCCGGCGGCGCGTATGACGACGAACGGGTTCACGAGGAGGGAGTTGTAAGCATCCTTCTCTCCGTCATCGCAAGTCTTGACCATAGTTCCGATGACCTTCTTGTCACCGCTGAGGAGACGTTTCAGCTCCCGTTCGTACACATCGCCGGCCGCAGCCATGTGTCACATTACGCACAATCGGTATTAAAAGAGGTTGAAGGGGGGTGGCCGAAACAACCCCCCCTCCGTGTTCAAGGCGACAGCCTGCTCGGGTCCCTGGGGAAGAGTATGGCCTCCCTTATGTTGGGGAGGTCGAGCATCTTGACCAGCAGCCTCTCGATCCCTATGCCCCATCCGCCGTGCGGGGGCATGCCGAACTTGAAGGCGTCCAGATAGAATCCGAAATCCTCGGGGTCCAGTCCCTTCTTCTTCAGCCTCTCCACCAGGACATCGTACCTGTGCTCCCTCTGGCCGCCGGACGATATCTCCTGTCCCCTGTAATCGAGGTCGAAGGAGTACGAGTACGTGGTGCCCTCTTTCTCCATGATGTAGAACGGCTTCGCCTCCTCGGGGTATTCGGCGATCCAGTAGAGGTCCTGTCCTTTCGCCATCATGACATCGCCGACGATCTTCTCGCCGTCGGTGCCGAGGTCGTCGCCCTCTTTGAGTGCCAGACCTGCATCGTTGACGATCTTGAGGCATTCGGAGTATGTGAGCATCGGGTAAGGCGTGGCCGGTACCGTGATCTCCTTTCCGAGTATCTGCAGCTGTTTGGCCCCTTTCTCCTTAAGGCCCTTGAGGACGTGGTCGACTATCTTCTCGATCATGGCCATGACGTCCTCCTGCTTGTCGATCCAGGACATCTCGCCGTCGAAGGATATGAACTCCGTCACGTGCCTGTTGGTGT
>CAZLEI010000036.1:0-11411 GCA_964558505.1 uncultured Methanomassiliicoccales archaeon
AATATGCAGCAGAAATCACCGGATCGGATTGAAACAGCTGGTTTCCTCAGAGCCATGCCCGCGAATCTGTTATAGCAATGAAGCGAGATACTCCCGCCGATGGGGTCTGTGGAAGAGATATACCTCGAGCTATACCAGCTCAGAGAGCGCCTTAGGAGAGAGAACGTCTACAAGAACGGCCGCCTGCCGGACATATGCTCGGACGATGCGTTGATCGAGATAACCCAACGCCTTCCTGTGAGGGCGGACGACTTCAGTGCCATCGTGGGATTGGGGCCTAAATTCGTCGACTCCTACGCCCCGGAATTCATCGTCATCACCAAGAAATACGCCAGCGTCCAGTCCAACGGATCGTCCATGGACCGCAGGTCCGCCACCACCCTCCGGGAGCTGGAGAAGAAGCTCATAAACATCAGCAAGGGGAACCGCCTCCTGTTCCAGGCAAAACTGCTCCGCAGGAACGGTTTCGACATGGCCGCGGTCGCGGGATTCGATTTCGAAGGGCTCCTCTTCGGGAGGAAGCGCGCCATGAAGCTGTGCGACTCCACCGACGGAAAGGAGGGCGCCGCGGCATTCTCGATACTGTCGTCCATCATGAGGGAGGTCAACAGAGACCAGAGGGAGAAGGGGCAGTACGACCTGTACATCGGATACCCGTTCGTCGAAGGGCGCCTCCAAAGCGAAGATTTCGACATACGCGCACCGCTGGTCCTGTTCCCCGTCAAACTCGAGAAGGACACCACCCGCATCAATGTGACCAGGGACGATTCCAGGGATCCCGTGTACAACAGCACCCTGGTCCTGGCCAACATAAAGTTCAACAAGACCAACAGGTCGCTCCCCAGCTGCGTCATCGAGGACACCGACGAGAGGACGTTCTGGGAATCCATGCTGCAGTTCTACAGGGAAGAGGGGCTCGCCATCAAGGGAGAAGAAGGGGCGGACATCCTTCCGTTCAGGAACTACCTCATGGGCGAATTCCCCAAATACGGCCCCGGGGAGATGCACACCGTACAGAGCATGGTCTTGGGGAAATACCCGACGTACTCCAGCTCCATCCAGAGGGACATCGAGGGCCTGGTGGCCAAGAACGAGATAAACGGGATACTCAACGACCTGATCGTGGACCTCGACAACGCGGACTTCTACGCTGATTCCCCCGAGCCGATGAGCGCGGAAGAGCTTCGCAGCCGCGGTATATCCGCATCCGAATCGGACCTCCTGTACATCAATTCGCTGAACAGCGCCCAGGAGAACGTGCTGACGGCGATAAAAAAGAACGACGAGCTTGTAGTGCAGGGCCCCCCTGGCACCGGCAAGTCCCAGGTCATAACCGGCCTCATAACATCCGCCGTCAACGACGGCAAGACCGTGCTCATGGTCTCCGAGAAGAAGACCGCGCTGGATGTCGTGTACTCCAGGATGGGCAACCTCAACCGCTACTGCCTGCTCATCGACGATGTCGCCAACAAGGACCTGTTCTACGGACAGTTGGACAAGATGCTGAGCTCCAGCGAGCGCCCGGCGGGGATACTCGACCTGGACCCGGTGTCCGCCAGCATCGACAACGACGTCACCATATTGGACCGCATAGCCGATTGCATGTACGCCCCCGGCGAATTCGGGATAGAACCGTACAAGATGTACGCCATGGACGAGAAGGTTGATCTCAGCAACAAGAGCGCTTTCGATGCGTACAGGGCCGTGAAGGAGGGCGTGCCCCCCAGGCTCCTGTCGCTCAAGTACGACGACGTCGTCAAGCTCCATGAGAAATACTCCGACAGCAACCTGATATCCAACCTCAAGGACTACGGCGACTGCCTGTCCCGCAGCCCTTGGCTGGGCATGATGAAGCTCAATCTCAGCGATTACAACATCGGGGAGATGAAGGCCGACCTCATGGACCTGGAGATGCAGATGATCGATTACAACAGCAAGGGCTTCCTGTCAAGGCTGTTCTCGAAAGGCAAGGTCCAGAGAGAGGCCACCGCCATGCTCGACAAGTACTTCGACAATTACAGCCAGAAGCTTGTCGCATCCGTACTCGACGACCCGAAGTCCATGGTGTCCGGACTGAACAGCTACAGCATGTACTCCAGCCGCGCCACCGTGTACCGCCGCCTGACCCCCGACGAGAAGGTCTACGGTGAAAGCCTGATGTCCATGAAGAGCAGGCTGGACATGCCGTACGCTCGCACCAACGACCTCGTGCTGGACCACATAATATCCGAGCATCTGCGCAGTTTCGACTCGTCCAACAAATCGCTGCTCCAGCAGATGCAGGACTTCGACAGCATCATCCAGGACATGGACCGGAAGATAACCCAGAAGAGGGACCAGTCCAAGGCCCGCGTGGAGCAGATCCTGGAAGAGGACCTGAGGTACATAACCGAATCCAAGAGGAAGGGCGACATAATGCGCGTGGTCGACAGCAAGCGCAGATGGAGCCTGAACAAATTCATCAACCGCTATGGCTTCGAACTGTTCAAGGGCATCAAGATATGGCTCCTGACCCCGGAGGTTGTGTCCGAGATACTGCCGCTGGAGATGGGGCTGTTCGACCTCCTCATCTTCGACGAAGCATCCCAGATGTACGTCGAGAAGGGGATCCCGTCGATATACCGCGCGAAGAAGGTCGTCGTCGCCGGGGACCACAAGCAGCTGCGCCCGTCCAGCCTCGGATCCGGCCGCATAGAGTACGACGACGAGGAGGCGGAGGAGGAGCTCATGCTCCCTGCCGCCCTCGAAGAGGAGTCGCTGCTGGACCTTGCGCGCGCCAGATACGATTCCATCCTGCTCAATTTCCATTACAGGTCGAAATACGAGGAGCTCATAGCGTTCTCCAACTACGCATTCTACAAGGGGAGGCTGTACGTCTCCCCCAACATTGCGCAGCCCGAGAGGCCGCCGATCGAGATGCACATGGTCGACGGCGTATGGATGAACAAGACCAACACCGCCGAGGCGAAGGAGATAATACGCCTCCTCAAGGAGTTCTTCGCCACCCGCAAAGGCGACGAGACCGTGGGCATCATCACATTCAACATAGCACAGAGGGACCATATCAACGACCTTCTGGATGAGGAGTGCTCCAAGGACCCGAAGTTCGCCTCCGTGGTGAACGAGGAGATGAACCGCACCGAGAACGGCGAGGACATCGGACTGTTCATAAAGAACATCGAGAGCGTCCAGGGAGACGAGAGGGACGTCATCATGTTCTCCGTCGGATACGCCAAGAACTCGGACGGGAAGCTGATGCAGAGGTTCGGATGGCTGAACAACCAGGGCGGAGAGAACCGCCTGAACGTCGCTATAAGCCGCTCCAAGAGGAAGATACACATAGTCACATCGTTCGACCCGTCGGAACTCAAGGTGGATGATGCCAAGAACGACGGCCCCAGGATACTCAAGAAGTACCTGCAGTACGCCAAAGCTGTCAGCGACGGGAACAAGGAATTGGAGAAGATCATCCTCATGTCCTTCGGCGACGACACCGCCGTGCGCTCCGAATCCTCGGGCACGGATGCTGTGAAGGACAAAGTCTATGATGCACTGGTGGCCAGAGGCTACAGTGTGGAGAAGGACGTGGGCATCGGAGGATACAGCATAGACCTCGCCATCAAACAGGACGGCAAGTACATACTCGGCATAGAATGCGACGGACGCCTGTACGCCATGTCCACCAACTCGAGGGAGAGGGACTACCACAGGCAGAAATACCTTGAATCCAGGGGCTGGAGGATCCACAGGGTGTGGACCCCGGGGCTGTGGAAGGACCCGGACGCGGAGATAAACAGGATAGTAGCCAGTATAGCGAAGAAGTGATAATATGAAGGTAGAGCTCAAGATAACCAGGATGCACTGCAACGGATGCGTTGAGAATGTGAGGAAGGCCTTGGAAGCCACGGACGGCGTCGCTTCGGCGACGGTCGATCTGAAGAAGAAGACCGCCGCGGTGGAGTATTCCGCTCCTGCCGACGAGGATGCCCTTGTGAAGGCGGTCGAGAGCGCAGGATTCGAGGCGAAGGTCAAGCACGGCCTGTTCTCATGAGGTCCGTATTCAGCATCGGCGGGATGACCTGCTCCGCATGCTCCCAGGGCCTCGAGCGGGCGCTGAACGCCACAAAGGGCGTGGAATCGGCCACCGTGAACCTTACCTCGGGCACCGCCGCCGTCGTGTTCGACGAGACGGTGATCAGCGAACGCGATATCGCCAAGGCGGTCAAGAAAGCTGGATTCAAAGTACTTGACGGCCCCGCGGCGGATGCCCCGGAGGCCGTGGGGCGCGACCTGATGGTCGCCGTCGTGCTGAGCATCGTACTTTTCTATGTCGCCATGGGGCCGATGCTGGGCCTCCCGATCGGGAACCTTGCAGACGACTTCGCACTGTACGCCCTCCTTCAGACCGCCCTCTGCATCCCCGTGCTGATCGCCGGCAGGCGCTTCTACATCCGCGGATACCCCGCTCTCTTCAGGGGGGCGCCGAACATGGACACGCTGGTCGCAATCGGCACAACGGCCGCCGTGGCATACAGCATCTGGGTCACCGTCTCCGCGTTGTACGGAGGGGGGCGCATGGACATATACTACGACTCGGCCGCGATGATAATCGCACTGGTCATGGTCGGCAAGTACCTGGAGGCGCGCAGCCGCAGGAAGACCGGAGATGCCATCCGGAACCTTGCCGATCTGGCACCGACCGAGGCCACGGTAATCAGGGACGGGGCAGAGGTCAGGATCCCTGTTTCTGAACTGGCCGTCGGAGATATCGCCGCCGTGCGCCCGGGGGAGCGCATACCTGCGGACGGCACCGTCGTCTCTGGCTCCGCAGGCATGGACGAGTCCATGGTCACGGGAGAGAGCATCCCCGCCGACCGTGGCCCCGGAGATGCCGTGATAGGGAGCACCTTGAACACGGACGGCGACCTCAGGATCAGGGTCGATCGCATCGGCGAGGATTCCACGCTGTCTCGCATAATCACCATGGTCAGGGAAGCACAGGGGACCAAGGCCCCCATAGCCCGCACGGCCGACAGGGCGGCAGGTGTGTTCGTACCTGCGGTCATGACAGTGGCGGCATTGTCGTGCATCATCTGGCTCATGGCAGGGCGCAGCATGGAGTTCTCCCTGACGGTCTTCATATCCGTGCTGGTCATATCCTGCCCATGCGCGCTTGGGCTCGCCACGCCGCTGGCGATAGTCGTCGGCACCGGCAAAGGGGCAGAGCACGGGATACTCTACAAGGATGCGGCATCGCTTGAAGCATCCGGGCGCGCGGAGATCGCGATACTCGACAAGACGGGCACCGTGACCACCGGGGAACTGAGGGTATCGGACGTGCTGGCATTCGGTGTATCCGAGGAGACCCTCGTACGTTTGGCCGGATCGGCCGAGAAGGGGTCGTCCCACCCTGTGGGAAAGGCGATCGCCGATATGTGCTCGGACCCTGCACCCGCCGCGGATTTCATATCCCATACGGGCGGCGGGGTCTCCTGCACCGTCGATGGGAAGAAGGTCGTGGTCGGGAATGCCGGATTGATGCGCTCGAACGACATACGCACGACAGGATCGGAGGATGCATACGAACGCCTCACCGGGCAGGGGAAGACGGCTGTTTTCATCTCGGCCGACGGAGAACTCGTGGGCATGATCGCCGTCGAGGACACCGTGAAACCCGATGCCGCGGCAGCCGTAGGTTCTCTTCGCACCATGGGGATCCGCACGATGATGGTCACCGGGGACAACCCGCGCACTGCAGGGGCCGTCGCGGCCGCTGTGGGCATAGACGAGGTGAGGTCCGAGGTCATGCCCGAAGGCAAGGCCGACATCGTGGACGGAGTGCGCGCAGAAGGCATGACCGTCATGGTTGGCGACGGCATCAACGATTCTGTTGCCCTGGCCCGCGCGGACGTGGGCATCGCCATCGGCTCAGGCACCGACATCGCCGTGGAATCCGCGGACGTGGTGCTCATGAACGACGGGCTGTCCAACGTCCCGGCCGCGCTTGAGATCGGCAGGGCGACGATGCGCACCGTGAAACAGAACCTGTTCCTGGCGTTCTGTTACAACGCTGTCTGCATCCCCATCGCCGCAGGGCTCCCGTACGCATTGGGCGTTCCAATGATCCACGGCATGCCCATGCTAGCCGCGGCTGCGATGTCGCTGTCGTCGGTCTCGGTCGTACTGAACGCGCTCAGGCTCAGAAGATTCAAGCCGGATTCGCTTGCGGTCCCCGAGGACGGCCCCGGTGACCTCTAAGGTCCCATTGTCCTTCTTCCAGACCGCTTCCGACTCTGTTATCTCCACGGGACGGGAATGCATGGGGGAATCCAGCGTCATGGACTCGTACTCCCCTCCTTCGCCGATTATGCTTATGCCGTATTTCTCCCTGAGCGAACGGAGATCCTTCGCCGCCGACTCGTCGATGGGGCGGCCGAGCCATGAACTGTCGAGTCCTTCCGCGAAGCATCCCACGATTATCGCCCTTATCCCGGATCCGAGGAGCTCGGCCAGCACGATGTCCTGGTCCTTCCGCCACAACGGAGATATCACCTTCAGGTCAAGGTCCCCGCAGACCATGTTCATGCGGTCCCACTGGTAGTCGGACCAGACCGCCCCGGTGACGACGCCTTCGACATCCAGGTCCTTCAGCGCCTCCCTGAGGCCGGCCATGTCGCCCTCCTCGGTGCCCGTGCTCCCCGCTGTGATCAAAGGCAGCCCCATGGATTCCGCCATCAGGGGGACCACGCCCAGGTTCGGGGTGTGGAATATCCACGATGCCCTGTCCTCCGGGATTATGTTGACCATGCACGTTATCTCATGGCCCATCTGCTCTGCAAGGTACATCGCGAACGTCGAGTCCTTGCCTCCTGAATACAGCGCCGCCAGCCTCATGCCCGGAAGGATTATCTGCACCCTTATTAACATCCCGCACGATTAAGGCCCATGCGCATCGAGGAGATGACCGCCGAGGCTTGGGCATCGGCCGTCAAGGAAGACCCCGTGGTCATAGTGCCATGGGGCGCGGTGGAGGCCCACGGGCGCCATCTGCCGCTGGGAAGCGATACATACCAACCGCAGTTCGTCGCGGACGGCGTGGCGGCCAGGATGCACAATGTACTGGTCGCTCCTGCCGTGCCATACGGCAACCATTCATCCACCAAGAACATGCCCGGGACCATCTGCCTCGGGTTCGATACCGTCAGATCGCTGGCCGAGGACATCCTCGACAGCCTGATAGCTCATGGCGCCAGACGTTTCGCGGTCATAAGCGGGCACGCGGGCAACGCGCACCTGGCCGCTCTCAACGAGGCCTGCCGCAACGTTGTCTCCAGACACGATGTCAAGATACTGTGCTTCTCGGACTACTACATAGCCGCGAAGCACCCGGAATGCCAAAAACTGAAGGATGACGGACATGCGGGGATGCTTGAAACATCCAGGATCCTGGGCATCCGCCCCGACCTCGTATCCGATGAACGCCCCCGCGGAGAGTTCTTGAGCCAAGGATACCTCGTGGTCAGGGATGCCAGCATCTGCTTCCCGGATTGGATGGAGGGCGATTCGTCCGCTTCGTCACCGGGATTCGGCAAGATGATAAACGACTTCGTCATTGACGAAGTGATCAGGATGATAGAAAATGACCTCTGACGAGCTGAAAAAGATCGTAGGCGAAAGTGCAGCGAACGAATATGTCAAAGACGGTATGAATGTCGGACTAGGCACCGGATCCACGGCATACTATGCCATAAAGCGCATCGGAGAGCTCGTAGCCGACGGCATGGAGATAACCTGCGTTGCCACCTCTCTGCAGAGCGAGGAACTCGCCCGCAGCTGCGGCATCCGCGTGGTGAACATCGATGACGTCGATCATCTGGACGTCACCATCGATGGCGCGGATGAGATAACGCCTGACCTGCAGCTCGTAAAAGGTCTCGGAGGCGCCCTCCTGAGGGAGAAGATCGTCGCCGCCGCTTCGTATAAAGAGGTCATCATCGCCGATCACAGCAAAGAGGTCGCCGTCCTCGGAACCAAAGCCCCTCTCCCCGTAGAGGTGTTGAAGTTCGGGCACACCTTCGCCAAAAGGGGCCTGGAGAGACAGGGGTGCAAGGCCGAGCTCAGGATGAGGAACGGTGCCCCGTTCGTCACGGACAGCGGGAATTACATCTACGACTGCAGATTCGACTCGATAGAGAGACCGTTCTTCCTCGAGTCACGCATAAACGTCATCCCCGGTGTCGTGGACAACGGGATGTTCCTGAACATGGCATCCGCGGCGCTCATCGCAACGGAAGATGGCAAGGTGAAAAAGATAGAACCGCTCAGATGATCGGCGTGGTTATACCGACGGCCCGGTAGAATCGGGCCGTCGGATCGATCGTACATCTGTCGAGGTCTCAATCGTCCTCGGTATCATACATGGTCCTGAGGTTGGATATGTTCGACTCCATCTCCATGATCTTGGCGCGCTGGGCGGTCTCGATCTCCGATACGATCTCCATGAACGGTTTGGAAAGCGTGTACGTATGCTTGGGTCTGCCTTTTCCAGGTCCCTTGACCGACTCCGTGTGTATCCATCCCATGTTATCCAGATCGTGTATGGATGCCGACACACCGGGCTGTCCGAGTCCGAATTGCTCTTCGACCTCGTCAGATGTCGTCCTTTTGTTCGCCGCGAGATGTACTAGCACCTTGGCGGTGTTCTTCTTCATTCCGGTGCTTATCAGTGCTTCCACCGCCATGTCTGAAGAAAGGGCTTTTTTTGACATAACAGGGACTTAACGGACATTATATAAAAGTTTTATGAAGTATGCTACGATAATATCGCATTTGTACGCGGACATCTAACCGAAATATGGTGAGGTATCATCATACGATCGCGATCGCCGACGTCGGACATATCATGAAGAAGTGCGATAATGCCGTCGGCACACTGCACAATGAATATGGATTGACAGTGCTTTATTTATACGACCTCGTTATTAGACGGTCTGATTCCCTAATCAGGTGAATAAAATGAAAATGCCCAGGACGATTAAAACATACTGTCCCTTCTGCAAGACCCACACCTCGCACGAGGTTGAGAGGGTCAAGAAGAAGAAGGCCAGTGAGCTCAAATGGGGTCAGAGGAGATTCAGAAGGGTAACCGCAGGTTACGGAGGTTTCCCCAGGCCTAAGCCCGAAGGAAGAGAAAAGCCCACCAAGAGGGTCAATATCAGATACAGGTGCACAACCTGCAAGAAAGCGCACCTCACAGCCTGCATCAGGGCAAAGAAGTTCGAGCTCACGGAGTGATTTCAAATGACCAACGATTTCGTTAAGATCAAATGCCCCGACTGCAGCAACGAGCAGATCGCCTTCAGGAAAGCCGCCACAGTGGTAACATGCCACGTCTGCGGCTCCACTCTCATACGCCCCAAGGGCGGCATCGGAGAGATAAAGGGCGAAGTGCTCGAGGTGGTCGGCTGATGTCCCGTGCCAGGGGCTTTCCTGAGAACGGTGAACTCGTAGTCTGCACTGTTAAGAGTGTGAAGAACTTCGGAGCATTCGTCTCACTGGACGAGTACGACGACAAAGAAGGGTTCATCCACGTCAGAGACATCGCCACTGGCTGGGTAAAATACATCAGGGATTTCATCAGAGAAGGGCAGAAAGTAGTCTGCAAAGTTCTGGGCGTAGATTCAACCAAAGGTCACATAGACCTTTCCTTAAAATCAGTAAACGAGCACCAGAAGAGGGAGAAGGTCCAACAGTGGAAGAACGAGAAGAAAGCGGAGAAGCTCGTCGAGATCATCGCCGAGCGCATGTCCATCTCGGTGGACGACGCTTACACCATGTTCGGAAACGAGTTGCTCGGGGAATACGAGACGCTGTACGGCGCCTTCGAGTCCGTTGTCGCCGACACGGACGAATTCCTCGCCGAGTTCTCGGGCGAATGGACCGGGACCTTCGTAGAGGTTGCCAAAGAGAACGTCACGCCTCCTTTTGTGCAGATCGACGGCATTCTGGAGATGCAGTCGCCCGCACCCAACGGCGTGGTCCTCATAAAAGACGCTTTGCTCAAGGCGCTGGATGCGGCGGATGGGGATGATGTCTCCATCCACTGCGTCGGCTCGCCCAAGTACAGGATCGTCATCACCGCCAGCGAGTACAAGGACGCCGAAGACACCATGAAGCGCATTTCCGCTGTGGCCATCGACACACTTGTAGCAGCAGGTGGTACTGCTGCCCTGAAACGCGAAGGCAAGTGAGCCATACCATGAGGTCCGAACTCCGGATATGCCCCGCATGCGGACGGTACTCCCTCGAGGAAGACTGCCCGTCCTGCGGCGCATCCACCAGGTCGCCCATACCGGCCAGGTTCTCCCCTGACGACCGCTACGGCGAATACCGCAGAACGGCGATAATCCAGGAGTACGGGGAAAATGGAAAGCATCATAAAATTTGAAAAGAGACCAAAGCTCGAGCACCCCATTTTCATAGAAGGGCTCCCGGGCGTTGGGAACGTGGGGAAGATCGCCGCGGACCACGTGGCTGAGAAATTAGGTGCTGAGCGTTTTGCAGTCATCTACTCCAAGCACCTTCCCCCGCAGGTATTGCTGGATGAGCAATGCCTGGTGACGATGTGCCGCAACGAGCTTTGGTTCGCAAAGGGCGTCGGCACGAAGAAGAAGGACGTCATAATCCTCAGAGGGGAATACCAGGGGTCCACGCCAGAGGGGCAATTCGAGATGACCCGCGATATTCTGGAAGCCGCTGTCGAAATGGACATCTCCAAGATCATAACGATGGGCGGATATGCCACAGGTACCATGATCGATGAACCTCGCATCCTGGGTGCGGTCAACGACCTGTCCATGAAGGTCGAATTCGAAGATTACGGCGTCGTATTCGTGCCCAGGGAGCCGGAAGCAGGGATAGTCGGTGCCAGCGGACTTCTGCTGGGCCTAGGGGCGCTGTACGGCATTCCAGGCATCTGTCTGATGGGAGAGACATCGGGATTCTTCCTCGACCATAAAAGCGCCATGTCATCCGCCAGGGTCCTCGAGAAGGCACTGGGCGTGGAGATCGACATGAAAGAGCTCGAGGTCAAATCCGAACAGATCGATGAGCTCACCGCCAAGGTCAAGGAATACGAAGAGGACCAGGACAGCGCCGACAATCTGAACTACATCGGATGACCTTGCCGGCGACCGGCACGCAGCATCTACTCCGATTGTAAACAATGCACGTCGATGTTCCAGGCACCGTTATTCCGGCACCACTAATTTTATATATGGTATGCCTAATCCTGTTTTGTCCTCACTTAGCTTAGCCTGGCTAGAGCGGCTGACTGTAGAATGTTTCCGGATTATCCGGTACAGCCGCTGAAATCAGCAGATCCCCTGTTCAAATCTGGGAGTGGGGACCAT
>CAZLEI010000037.1:0-11036 GCA_964558505.1 uncultured Methanomassiliicoccales archaeon
GCGGCCATGACCGCGCCGCCAACGAAGATCTCCCTGGAATGCGCCTGGTGACGGAGCTCTATGCGCTCGGAGTTACCGATGAACATCACGGTGTGGTCTCCGACGATGTCTCCTCCTCTGATAGCATGTATGCCGATCTCCTTGCCGCGGGGGCACACGCCCTCGCGTCCGAATACCAGGTCTTTGCCGCCCATTTCCTTGCTGATTATCTCCGCGGCGGTCATGGCCGTTCCGCTGGGAGCATCCTTCTTCTGGTTGTGATGGGCTTCGATGATCTCGACGTCGTAGTCGTCGCCGAGGTATTTGGCCGCATCCTTGATGAGCTTGAAGAAAACGCCGACTCCGATGGAGTAGTTGGATGATATCACTGCCGCGACGTTGTTCTTTATGACGGATTCAGTGATGTTCGTCTTCTGTTCTGCGGTGAGTCCGGTCGTTCCGATGATCAGATTGACTCCGGCACCCGCTGCAACAGGTGCGTTGGCGGCTGTGGCCGGAGCGATGGTGAAGTCTATGAGGACATCGGTCTTCGTCTCTTTGAGGACGGATGCAAGGTTCTTCGAATCGGATACTGGAACATCGAGCTTCCCGACTCCGATGACCTCTCCGACGTCTTTGCCCAGGTTGACTATGTCGAAAGCAGCCGACAATGTGATGCCCTCGGTAGCGAGTATGCGGCGGATGATCAGCGTCCCCATCTTCCCGCAGGCGCCGACCAAGGCAGCTCTGATATCGGCCATCAGATCACCTTGTCATTTGACCAGGTGTTCGCATTTGCAGCGGATTTGACATTGCATTCACAGTTCATTGTCATCGAAAGCGCAATCAGAACATGGATATTTAACGAATAGCATCATGTGCGACAGATCCGTCAGCGTCTGGCTATCTGATGCTGACATTGTGGATTCAACCACAAGGAGGACCGTTTCTCCAGGATGCGGGCATATGCGCATAAGCGGTCGCGGTCAGGATCTCCGGCATCGACTGCCTGTTACGCATGCTGTCCGCTACACGGATGTTCCGGGGTCCCGCCCATATGTTCAGACTGCAAGATAGAAGATGGAAGGTACGTATTGGTCGCGCATCATTTCCATCACCTGGTTGCACATGATCATCGGATATGCCGAGACAGAGACTAATATATGCAATGAAGACATCCTCGGCCCATGAATCAGAGATTGCTGATGTATGCAACGGTCGTCCTCGCAGTCGCCGCTTTGGCATGTTCGGCAGTCGCGCTTGCTGTCGTTATGAATCCATCCCATGAACCAGTGGTCGAGAAGTACACGCTGTATGTTGGGCTGGGAGAACCGACCGAGGAAGGGGCAGTCAAAATCCAGGCGAATATCGAGGAACTTGTCGCAAGGGAATGCGGTTCCGGGTTCACGACCTACCTTGCTTCCGGCGGTTCCTTGATCGATGGGAAGCTGGTACGTGACGGATACACAGCGATATTCATACTGACTTTTGTTGACGGCGGCACGATCCCGGGCTTGGTCGAGGCCATCAATGAGGAATTGGGCATCAAGGCGATCATGGTCGAGAAGCAGTATGCTGAGGAGACCCTCCATCTGTTCTGAACGATATCCGTGGATCGTGGTGCCGCGTCCTGCGGACGTCACGGCGGCATCCCATCAATGGCTCTGCCTATTCAGCATCCGTTCGGAACGGGCGTATGCGGATTCAGTAGCACTTGCTCCATCCGCAGTTCTTGCAGATGTTGCATCCGCCTTCGAATATCAGCGGTTCCCTGCATTCCGGGCAGAGGACCTTGTGACTGACATCCCCGACCGCCTTGGGCTGCGGGGCATCCTTCTCATCTGGAACATACAGTTCGCCGGTCTCTTTGAAGTGCTCTTTGGCAGCCAGGTCGTTCTGGACCTCGTTGTACATGTCGACCAGCGCGTTCCCGACCGCCATGGGGCAGCAGGTGCCTTTGCTGGTGTCCTTCATCGTGGCACGGCGGACCGCGTATGACGGGCACAGGCCGGTGGAGTTGAGCTGGTCGACAATCGTGTAGAGGTCGATGCCTCCGCGGGCGCACATGGAGATCATGCGCGACAGGCCGATCATGAAGTTGTTGCATCCGCCGGTCGAGCCTTTGCTCAGGTAGGCCTCCAGAAGCGCGCCTGTGTATGGGTCGAAGAGTGCGATGCAGTGAAGTGTTCCGCATCCGGTGATCAGCTTGCGTTTCATCCCGATGACATCGTCGGTGACCTGCACGATGTCGCCGCGCCCCAATCCTTCTCCGGCGACGGTCTTCTTGCGGACGGGCTTATCGGTGCACAGGACAGCATCGCGTTTGCATCCGTCACGGAAAACGGTCACGCCTTTCAGACCTTTGTCGTAGGCGTACATGTAGAGGTTCTCCATGTCCTCGATGGTCGCATCCGACGGTAGGTTCACAGTGGATGATATGGAAGCATCGATGTGCTTCTGCCAGGAGCTCTGCATGTCGATGCGGTGCTTGTAGTCCAGCCCCATGGCGGTCACGAAGTACTCCGGCAGATCGCGGTCGTCCGCGATCCCGTTGTTATTCATGTAGGTCTCGACGATCTTGGTGTACACTTTGTACGGGACATCGTGACCGTAGAGGCTCTTCGTGTGGCGTTCGTAGTAGTTGGCGAATATCGGCTCGATGCCGCCGGAGATCCCAAGCATGGTGGATAACGTCCCAGTGGGTGCGATGGTGAGCAGCTGGGAGTTGCGCAGGCCGTGCTTCTTCACGAGCTCGCGCGTGTCATCCGTGGTGTTCGCAAGGATGAACGGCGTTTCCAATATCTCGTCGGGGTTGCATTTGGGATACGGCCCGTCCTTTTCTGCCAGCAGTGCGGATTGGGATATGGCGGCATTCATCATCGCAAATCCGATCTCGTCGGATGCTTTCACGGCTTCGCTGCTTCCATAGGTCATGCCCATTTTCACTAGCATGTCCGCAAGGCCCATGATGCCCAGCCCGATCTGGCGCCAATCGCTGACGCTGTCGCGCTGTTCCTGCAACGGATGCAGGGGGAGCCCCTCGTCCAGGACGGCGTTCATGCCCGTGACGCAGATGCGGACCGCTTCTTCGAATCCTTCGTGATCGAAACGTGCATTCGCCGTGAAGGGATCTAGGACGAACTCTGCGAGGTTGAGGCTGCCGAGCAGGCAGCTGCCGCCCGGGGGCAGCGGCTCCTCGGCACAGGGATTCACGCCGCCGTAGCTGAAATCCTTGTTGTTGCTCAGAAGGTTCCAGTCGGATATGCGGTCCCAGAACAGGGCACCGGGCTCGGCGTAATTCCAGTTGGTCTCTGCGATTAGGTGGAAGAGCTCGCGGGCGTCTACCTCGCGCTCGATCTTCTCGCCCGTGGCCTCGCGGACGAAGCGCAATGTGTACTTCGAACCGCTCTGCACGGCACGCATGAAGTCGTCGTGTATGCGGACGGAGAGGTTGGCCTTGGTGACCTTGCTCAGATCGGTCTTGAGCTTCACGAACTCCTCTATGTCAGGGTGCGAGGAGTCCAGGGATATCATCAATGCGCCGCGGCGGCCGTTCTGGCCGATGAGGCTCGTCGTTAGGGCGTAGAGCTCCATGAAGCTGACGACGCCGCTGGTCTGTTTCGCTGCGTTGCGGATGCATGCGCCGGTGGGTGCGAGTTTGGACACATCGATGCCGCATCCGCCACCGTAACTGTAGGTGCGCGCGAGCTTCTTGGCGCATTCGAAGATGTCCTCGAGGTTGTCTTCCGGAGGTGTGACCACATAGCAGTTCGAGAGGGTTATCTTGCGTCCTTTGATATCCAGGCCGCGATTCGCAAGGATGCGTCCGCCGAAAAGGAATTTGCGGGCCATTATCATATCGGCAAGGTCCTTGTCCCCGCCGGAAACGCGAATGAGCCAGCTGTCGAAGGATTCATCACCGTCACGGTATTTCTTCTTCCAAATGTCGATACCGAGCTTATTCTCGGCGCCGAGCCAATCTTCTACCGTCGTATTCCCGGAATCCTTTTCGCAGCCGCTCTCGGAACTCATACGGCTCAATAGAGGATTGGTATTAATGGGTTTACTATTAACGGACCTTAGTGGAATATCCACCGTAACCTCGATCGGAAGTGCGAGGGTTTGGTGGGGCATTCCGACCGATACGCCCGCACGGGCATTGACAATGATTATACGGAAAGCTCATGATACCGGTGGCATGCGGTCCCGTGACCTGCACCACTGGGCGCGGACCGCGGGAAGGCGCATCATGCTCATAAACGGGAAGGAGAAGCACATAGGATCCGCTACGATCCTGTCAGATCTGCTCAGAGCGGAGAACCATCGCCCGGAGAGGGTGGCGGTCGAGCTCAACGGCAGGATCGTGCCCCGTGCCGATTACGACAGGACGGCGGTGAGCGATTCCGATTCTCTGGAGATCGTCAGCTTCGTCGGCGGTGGATGATGAGGATAATCCTCAACGGACATCCGGCCGATGTGGATTCCCCGACGGCGTTCGCGCTTCGCGACAGCATATCAGAGGATGCTTCGGTCGTGCTCAATGGATTCGGATTGGCCGAAGACCGTCCCCTCATAGAGGGCGACTCGGTGGTGGTCTGCGACAGAGGGTCCATGCCGGACGAGGATTCTTTCTCGGACATGATGTGCGCCAGGAACTCATCGGAGCTCCATGGGGCCCTTAGGTCTGCCACGGTCGGCATCGCCGGCCTCGGAGGTCTCGGGTCCAACATAGCGTCCATGCTCGTACGTGCGGGCATCGGGCATCTGGTGATAGCCGACCGGGACATCGTCGATGTGACCAATCTTAACCGCCAGAACTATTCCATAAGCGACCTGGGTCTTCCAAAGACCGAGGCCACCGAGAGGGTCCTCAAGGACATCTGCCCGTTCGTCGGCATCGATGCGCACTTCTGCATCCTCGGTCCGGACAACATCTCCGACATATTCGGCGGATGCGATATCCTATGCGAAGCCCTGGACGATCCGTGCGCCAAGGCCATGTTCGTAGACGCCGTCCTATCCCGTCTCCCCGGAACCGATCTGGTCGTCGGTTCAGGCATGGCAGGTTTCGGCGATGCCAATCAGATAAAGACCGAAAAACGGTTCAACAATCTGTACATATGCGGCGATGGTGTCAGCGAATCCTGTGAAGGTATCGGTCTGATGTCCCCGCGCGTCGCGATATGCGCAGGGCACATGGCGAACGCCGTGATCAGACGCCTCGCGGGACTCGATGTCTGAGGCGTTAACATGGAAGATCCCTTCATCATCGGAAACAGGAAATTCAGATCCAGATTCATACTCGGATCGGGCAAGTTCTCTTTGGAGATGACCGATGCGGTAATCAGGAACGGCGGCGTGGAGATCGCTACGCTCGCGGTCCGTCGGGCCAATTCCGGCGGGGAGGAGAACATCCTGGATTACATGCCGGAGAATGTGACGCTGCTTCCGAACACATCAGGTGCCAGGAACGCCGAGGAGGCACTCAGGATCGCCAGGCTGTCCAGGGAACTGGGCTGCGGGGACATGATCAAGATCGAGATCATCAATGATTCCAAATATCTTCTTCCCGACAATGTGGAGACCATCCATGCGGTCAAGATGCTCAACGACGAGGGTTTCATCGCCATGCCGTACATGATGCCCGACCTTTCAGCCGCCAGGCATATGGAGAAGGCGGGTGCGGCCGCCGTAATGCCATTGGGAGCGCCGATCGGGAGCAACAAGGGGCTGCTGACAAGGGATTTCATCCGCATCCTCGTCAACGAGATAGATCTCCCCATCATCGTCGATGCGGGGATCGGCCGTCCTTCGCAGGCATGCGAGGCCATGGAGCTCGGATGTGCGGCGGTCATGGCCAACACGGCCATTGCGACCGCCAAGGATGTCCCGTCAATGGCCACAGCTTTCAAGATGGCCATAGAATCCGGACGTCTGGCATATCTCTCGGGACCGGGTAGGGTCCTAGACAAGGGAGAGGCATCCAGCCCCCTCACGGGATTCCTGGGGAGGCTTTGACACGGCCGATCCGTCAGTCGATGCCGAGAGGTATCACGACAACATGGAGCATACCCCCACCGACATCATGGACAAGGTCCTGAGGTCGGTCGGGTCATTCGATCCGATGTCGTACACGATATCGGATGTATCGAGAGCATTGGGGAAAGACGAACTGTCCGTCGAGGATTTCGCTGCGTTGCTGTCGCCAGCCGCATCAGGTTCCATCGAGGAGATGGCCGTCAGGGCGAAGGCCGAGACCAGGAAGCATTTCGGGAATTCGGTGTGCATGTTCACGCCCATATACACGTCGAATTACTGCACCAACCAGTGTGTATACTGCGGATTCAACTGCAAGAACCAGATACACCGTGCCAAACTCACCATAGAAGAGGTCGACCGCGAGATGGGCGCCATAGCAGCCACAGGTCTGACGGAGATACTTATCCTGACGGGAGAGTCCCCGGCCATGTCGGACGTCGAGTACATAGGAGAATGCGTCAGGACGGCCGGGAAGCATTTCCGCAGCATAGGGCTGGAGGTCTATCCGATGAACAGTTCCGATTATGCCTATCTCAGGGGATGCGGCGCAGACTATGTCACCGTTTTCCAGGAGACCTACGATCCGGAGAGGTACGCCGAGCTGCACCTGTCCGGCCCCAAGCGCATATTCTCCTACAGGTTCTGCGCACAGGAGAGGGCGCTGATGGGCGGGATGCGCGGAGTTGCGTTCGGCGCGTTGCTGGGTCTGGGGGATTTCAGGAAAGATGCATTCGCGTGCGGGCTGCATGCGCACTTCCTGCAGAGGAAGTACCCACATGCGGAGATATCATTTTCGCTCCCCAGGCTGAGGCCATGCATCAGCAACGAGGAGGACGACAACCCCGTGCACGAGAGGGAGTTGCTGCAGGTGGCACTGGCATACAGGCTGTTCATGCCCTTCGCGGGGGAGACGATATCGACGAGGGAGCGCGGGGAGTTCCGCGACAGCATCGTCGGTCTTTGCGCGACGAAGATATCGGCGGGCGTATGCGTCGGCATAGGAGGGCGCAGCGAGGAGGAACGCGGAGACGAGCAGTTCGAGATATCAGACCCGCGCAGTGTCGAAGAGATAAGGAAAGCCCTCGTGGAGCGTGGCCTTCAGCCGGTGTTCAACGATTACGTGAGAGTATGAAGGTCATCGCCGTCACCGATCGGGTTCACAGCCTCAGACCGTTCGAAGAGCAGGTCGAGGCGATAGCATCCGGAAGGCCGGACATGCTGATCCTGAGGGAGAAGGACCTGGATGAGGTGAAATACACAGACCTGGCCATCGTATGCTCGGATATCTGCAGGAGATACGATGTGGCGATATGCATCAATTCTTTCGTGGACGTGGCGAGGGGATTGGGAATCCGCGACGTGCAGCTTCCCATGGGCATACTGTCAGAGCGTCACGTGGAGCTTTCCGGGATGAGGGTCGGAGCATCTGTCCATTGCGTCAGGGATGTCGTCGATGCGGAGCGTTTAGGCGCGGAGCGCCTGATATTCGGCAACGTGTTCGAGACGTCCTGCAAGCCCGGGAAGACAGGCACAGGGATAGGGATGCTGGAATCGATATGCGATGCAGCATCCGTGCCGGTGTACGCCATCGGAGGCATCACCGCCGATAATGCGGCGGAGCTGTCGGGCTCCGGTATCGAAGGCATCTGCATGATGTCGTCATTGATGATGTCGCCGGACCCTGCGGCGGCAGTGGACGCCGTCCGCCGGGCACGAGCGGCGTTACCGTTCCTCTGAATCATCGGCAGGACGTGCATCGCGTTCGACCGCGTCCGAACTCCAACCTCCGGCCGGATGCGGCATTCACTGCCGTCATCTCAGGTATATCTGGACACCGCCGTAGTTCGGATTGTATTCCGATACCATGTCGTATGGTTCGCTGAACGATGATACGGAGCTCAGACCGTCGAGGATGATGGTATTCTCGATGCAGACGACATTGCCGTCTTCATGAGGGTGTATGATCATGATCCTGCAATCTGCGCTGATGTGCACGAAATACCTGTTCTTTGTGAAATACTCCGAGCTGATGGTGTCCGGTCCGACCCTGCGCACAGTGGCGTTCGGGCAGAATCCGATATCGCACATCGCGTTGATGCCCCCGGATACGTTGCCGGTCACTGCAGGTTTCGTTTTTGCCCTTTCTTCAAGAGACGAGATGATCTGCTTGTTCTCGTTGTTCTTATGTTCGAGATCGGCTATCGTCGCATTGAGCTCTGCCATCTTCGACTCATACGCTGCCTTTGCATCATCTATGGCCTTCGTCAGTTTCTTCTCCGTCTCTTCGTGATATTTCTCTTCCAGCAGCGGTTCCAACGAAGAACGTCTGCTGTTCCAGAGGGAAGAAGCTATTTCGTCTATCTGATCCTTCTTCAACTCGAACATGAATGACGCATCGATCTTCTGTACGGGTTTGGCGAAATAATTCGAGCCGGACTTGGGGTTTAGTTCCAGCGTGCAGATCCATGTTTCCCCGGCGAGTATCGTATCCTCGTAGTTGTTGTTCCTGAAAACAGGTTTCCTATTGTACTTACCGGAAATATGCCCGAAATCATCGTAATCAAAGGTAATTATCGCGGTTTCCTTAAGATTCACCCAATCTTCGTCCACCGTACCGTATTTGTCATTGCATTGTGCGATGAAATCGTAGAAATCCATCTCATTCCACCTCCTGGACGATCGTGATGTTGTCTGATTTGATTGGATTGGACATCGACAGCAAGGGCATCTTCTCCAATTCGTAGTATTTGTCCGCGCTGCGTTTCATCTCCTCGGATATCGCGTTGGCGAACGCGGCCACTTCGACCCTCTTCCCGGCCGATTGGACATGCTGTATCGCCGGTACGAAATCCCGGTCGCCGCTGACGACGATGGCGACATCATAGTGATCCCTCAGAGCATGGACGACCATCTCGCAGGCCATGGCGACATCGACCTCCTTCTGCTCTTTACGGTTGGAATCGTAAGAATCCCTTGCGATCACCCTGAACCCGAGATAACGCAGGTAATCATGGAATCTCCGCGATTGATCGTTATCGCCGTAGACCATCTTGCTGTCGAACACATAAGCGGCGACAAGGGCGCGAGGGCCGGCGAGCTGCCTGGCCAAGGCATAGAAATCAAGTTTGAACAGGGACGCCTCCAAAGCGTCCACGCTTTTCATGACGTTCCTGATGTCGATGAACATCATCACCTTGTCGTTCCTGTTGTTGGATATGATCGTCATATTGCCACCCCTCGGTATTCTCAATCGATTATCGTGATTTAAAACAGCCGTTGTCATTCTCGAAGATATCAGGTGATGAGCAAGATCCGGTGGAGAACACGATTCCAGACGGACAGCATCCAGTTCCGGTGCATATCCGATCGATTTTCGTCCGATTTTCGTCCGATTTTGGTCTGCGGGATCATGCGTCCATTGAAAAGGTTGATACTGACACTCTGCGATGCATGTGCGGTTGATACCATGTCGGTACTCGATGAGATCAAATCTGGCAGGATGGACAGTGCATTCAAACACAACGGCGCTTGCGCACTCACGGGGATCAAATGCACGATGATGAGCGGTATGTGTGTTCAGTGCAAGATCCCCCTCATCATCGCGATCGAACGGTTGGGCAAGAAGACCGATTGAGACCGTCAATACCTAAACGAACAATAGGTGATTGGAGTGGTAGTGGAGACGGGTTACTTTTGATGATCCGTACGGGACTGTCTGAAATCCATGTTTATTGGTTATGAGAGAAATTGGATGCAATATAGGTGCAGTTTACAGAAATCATAGGCTTGAAAGTCACAGTTCCTAGTTCGATTATTATCAAATAATAACTTTCTTCCGTGAATAATATCGTCTGCGTCGTATTGATGGCATTAAAAATTGAGTGGAATACTAACTCGAAGTCTTCCACTCAATATTGATGTAATGTGGTTTGTGTTGCAATATTCTCATCTAAGAGGGCTATGCATTATGATTCGACATATGTCGAAACAGTTTTGAGTATTTGTTCCCTGAATGTATCTATATCATATGGGCTGGAAACTTTGTTTTTCACTTCCACGCCTGTATCAAACGTCGCGACATATCTCGACGTTTCTGAATTAAAGTACAATCTGCATATCGGTTTACGATTATTATCGTCAAGAAGAATGGCACAATATGATTTGGCATCCCTCATAACGACACGTTCCGGATCAGTAACTCCGCGACAAATTGCGCGAATTATATCCAGTCCACGGAGTTCATCATCTGTAGTGGTGATATCAGAGATTTCTTCCACAACTGGTTCTCTGTTTTCATCATTTTCTACATCAAGTGCTTTTTGTAACTTTGATGTTATTTTGTCACTGATGTATGCCTTAATGGCGTCCCTGATAAGCGGTGCATATTTTGAACGAACAGAGGCAGTAATCATCTTACCATCATACACTTGATTGATGATCATGTTTTCAAATTCTTTTGAAGGATCGGACAGTTCGCGATCGATAATTTTTATGATATCATTACGGATCATCATATTCTCTGCGGATGGCATGATCGATGCAGGATCGTACTTTTCTTTGGAGAATTTTTCTAATGACATTATTTGTTCTGGGCGTATGGATTCCAAATTAATGATCATAAATGGTGTTTTGTCCATTTTATTTTTCGATTGAGTATCAGAAAAGAAACGATACTCGAGACCATTTGTCAGTATGCCCACAATAGAAGAATCACAAGTGGTAAAGTATCTGAATAGCTGTGAGCCGTATTTTTTATCGTTAAGATCAGCGTTGACGGGCTTGCATTCTATGAAGATTACTGGCTTACCATCCTTAAGAATTGCATAGTCGACCTTTTCCTTTTGCTTAACTCCGAAATCTGAAGTATATTCTGGACAAACTTCTAACGGATTGAACACGTCATATCCAAGTTTCTGAATGAATGGCATGATTAGACCATTCTTGGTTCCTTCTTCATTTTTTATTAAGTGTTTGCGTCCAGGTATCTGTGCAATAAATGAGTTCATTTCTTCTTCAAA
>CAZLEI010000038.1:0-9748 GCA_964558505.1 uncultured Methanomassiliicoccales archaeon
TATTTATTTCGTATAATATTCTTTGACTACAACAAACAGATTACTCCCACTCACTTTTAATAAGACGGACCAACTTCCGTGAAGACATGACAGTATTCGACAGCATACTGGACGCCGTCGGCGGGACTCCGCTGGTCAGGCTGAACAGGATCGCTCCCGCGGGTGCGACCGTATACGTTAAACCCGAGAGCTTCAACCCTGCCGGGTCCATCAAGGACCGCGCCGTCCTGTCGATGGTCAACGACGCAGAGGCACGCGGGGTATTGAAGGCCGGCGGATCCATAGTCGAGCCCACCTCCGGGAACACCGGCATCGCCATCGCCATGGTGGCGGCGGCACGCGGATACAAGGCGATCCTCGTCATGCCCGACACCATGTCCAAGGAGCGCATCTCGTTCATCAGGGCCTACGGTGCCGAGGTCGTGCTGACCCCGGGCGCCGAGGGGATGGCCGGTTCCGTCAGGAAAGCAGAGCAGATATCCGCGGAGACGGGCGCGTTCCTGCCGTACCAGTTCGACAACCCCGCCAACAAGGCGATACACAGGACGACCACCGGCAGGGAGATACTGGCCGACCTGCCGGATGTGGACGCCGTGTTCGGTGGCATAGGGTCCGCAGGCACCATCGTCGGCATAGGGATGGCATTCAGGGATGTGGGATCCAAAGCCGAGGTCGTCGGCATCGAACCCGCGGAGAGTCCCCTCCTCACCGAGGGCAGGGCAGGCCCGCACAAGATACAGGGCATCGGCGCCAACTTCGTCCCGGGGAACTACGACGCGGACTGCATAACGCGCATCGTCAAAGTGAAGGGCGACGATGCGATCGCCATGACGCGCAGGCTATCGAGGGAGGAGGGCATATTCGCAGGCATCTCCTCCGGCGCGGCGGTGGCTGCCGCCTTGGAGTACGCCAAGAACAATAAGAACAAGAAGGTCGTTGCCATCCTGCCAGACGGCGGCGACAGGTACCTCAGCACAGGTATCTTCGACTGAACGTCAAGGGTGGTTTCCGAATGCCGATAACAGTACCAGACGATCTCCCGGCGATATCGACCCTCGAGAGCGAGAACATCTTCGTGATGAACGAGCATCGGGCGACACATCAAGATATCCGCCCGCTGAACATACTCTTCATGAACCTCATGCCCACGAAGGTGGAGACCGAGACGCAGATCATGCGCCTGCTCAGCAACAGCCCCCTCCAGGTGGACATCGACCTCCTGCAGGCAGCCAGTCACGAGTCCAAGAACACGTCCAAGGAGTACCTTGAGCGTTTCTACACCACGTTCGACGAGGTCAAGAGCAGGAAGTACGACGGTCTGATAATCACGGGCGCACCGGTGGAGACCATCCCGTTCGAGGAGGTCGACTATTGGGGCGAGCTCTGCGAGATCATGGAATGGTCCAAGACCAACGTCTGCTCCACGATGCACATATGCTGGGGGGCGCAGGCCGGTCTGTACTACCACTACGGCATCCCCAAATACCAGTTGGCCACGAAGATCTCGGGGATATTCCCCCACAGGCAGTGCGAGGAGAACGAGCCCTTGCTCAGAGGATTCGACGACATCTTCAACATGCCCCATTCCCGCAACACGGAGGTCAGGGCATCGGACATCAAGATGAATCCGCACCTCCATATCCTGGCCAGCTCCAACGAGGTCGGGGTGGCGATAGTCGCCTCGGAATCCAGGCAGATCTTCGTCATCGGCCATCTGGAATATGACAAAGGCACCTTGGCCTCCGAATACGACCGCGACACCGACCGCGGCATGAACCCCCACGTGCCCACACATTACTTCCCCAACGACGATCCCCGCATGGAGCCCAACATGATGTGGCGGAGCCATGCGAACCTGCTGTTCATGAACTGGCTCAACTACTATGTCTACCAGCAGACCCCGTTCGACATCAACATGATCGGGAGGGAATGATCATGGAGCGCGTGTGCACAGAGAGGGCCCCGGCCGCGGCCGGGCCCTACTCCCAGGCCGTGAAGGCGGGCAGCATGCTGTTCGTATCAGGACAGATACCCGTGGACCCGGTCACCGGGTCCGTCCCGGCAGGCAACGCGGCACAGGCCAGGCAGGCCTTGGAGAATCTGAGGTCCGTCGTGGAAGCGTCGGGCATGAGCATGGCCGATGTTGTCAGGGTCACGGTGTTCCTCACGGACATGGGCGCGTTCCCGGAGGTCAATTCGGTTTACGGGGAGTTCTTCTCGGAACCGTATCCGTCCAGAAGCTGTGTCGGCGTATCGGCGTTGCCCAAGGGCGTATCCGTCGAGATAGACGCCATCGCCATTCACTGACCCTTCACTTTCGGGTTCACGAGCTTGCCCACGATGGCATCGCGGACGTACCTGTTGTAGTCGGACAGGTCCGGCTTCTCCTCCATGATCGCATCCACTGCTCCCTTGACATGTGTGAAGACGGCCTTGTATATCTCGCATGAGGGATTCCCGTTGTTCTCGATGCCGCCTTCGAAATGGGCGTCGATGCTGCACCCTCCGTTGCAGTTGTCGTATATGACGCACAGCTTGCATTTCTCCCGGCGCTCGACCGATCCTATGAGTATCTTGCGGAACCCTTCGGTCCTGAAAGCGTCCGAGAGGTTCTTCACATCGGATATGTTGCACAGGCAGTAATCCTCGGGACATGATTTGCCGCATGGATAAAGCGTGCCGTCGGGATATATCGAAAGCCACTTCGTCAGGCACGATGAATGGGCGCAATCTGATTCCTGAGGCTCTCCGAGAGCGGACAGGATGTAAAGGTAATGGGGTATCAGAGCAGTCTCGGATCCTGAATCCGTGAGCCATCTGTCGAACGTCCTGATGCTCGCTTCAGCATAGGCACGTGGATCGGGGACCGTTTCCGGCCTTGTGCACCCCACGCAGGCCACCGGCGAGAACGAGGCGTTTATGCCGCGGGCTGCGAACTCCCCGTAAAGGTCCGTCATGGAACCCTCCACGCCTTCGGCGATGGTGCAGCTGACGGAGAACGCGAAACCACGCTTGACCATCATATCGATGTTCTCAGAGACCTCGTCACCCTTCTCGCGCAGGACGCTGTCCATGGAACCTTCGTAGGACACGCCGACGTTTATCTTCCGGTCCTTGCAGAAACTCATGAACTTCTTGTCCGCCAACAGCCCGTTGGTCTGCACTGTGTTGATGACACGGTGGGAATCCTTCCCGAAGTACTCGTCCTGGAGGGACATCGCCTTCTTCAGGAAATCGACGCCCATGAGAAGCGGCTCGCCGCCATGCCATATGAACCATACGGACTCGTACTCGCGGGACGCCAAGGATATCAGGCGCTCCAATGTGGCATACGACATCCTGCCTTCGGAGGAGAGCTCCCCTTCGGATTGATAGCAGTGCCTGCAACGCATGTTGCAAGCCAGGGTGGGCTTGACGATTATAGAAATAAACGGCCTCATCTCAGACCTTTAACAGGCTCAGAACGGCCAGTAAGTCCAGACACCGCCGAAACCGTGAGTGACGTAGCAGCAGCATATGCAGCCGCCGACGAGGACCAGGACACAGAGTGCACCGCACTTCTTGTCGCAACAATCGTCAGTGCAGCAGGAATAGCTGTCGGAACAGGGCGTGTTGCCATCGTGGGGACCTTTGTCCACGCGCTGCTCGTGGTTGTTAGGCTCTTTCGCTGCGTTAGCAAGAACTGTGAATGCTCCGACGGACTGGCTCATGTAAATGCCGGTCAGGTCATCAATAGAGTGTGCACCGTTTGACATGGATTTCACCTACCGATGCATCCAGCACCGGATTGTTCCGCGTACCCTTTGAAAATATTTAACTGTTGGCTCCATATCGGAGGATGGATAATATGTTCGGATACACCGTGCCGCTGTACAGCAGGCTGCCAGCATCGGATATGCGCGCCTACAGGCAGTACTACTGCGAAGGGTGCCATCAGCTGAAGCGCGGATACGGCCTGGTGAGCACGGCCGCGGTGAATTACGACATGACGTTCAACACCATCGTCCTGAACTCAGTATCGGAGAACGGATCGCCGTCTCCCGAAGGGGCCAAGGGCAGGATCTGCGTCCTGCGCAGATGCGCCTGCGACACCGAGCTTATGAAGCGCATGGCCGGCTACACCGTCCTCCTCACCAAGTGGGAGCTGTACGACGACAAGGTCGACAAGCCCTCGCTGAAGTCCGATATGATCTCCCTCATGCTGGGACGGGCGATATCCAAAGCGGAGGCTGAATACCCCGAGGACGACAGAGCGGTCGGGAATGGTTTCGACGACCTTAGACGCCTGGAATCGCAGGGATGCACCGATGCGCGCCTCATGGGGCGCACCTTCGGATCCTCGCTCACCGGAGCACTGAAGGACGCCACCGACGCATGGAACGGCGATCTCGACGAGATGTTCGTCAGCCTCAGCACCCTGGTATACGTCCTGGATGCCGTGGACGACCTGGAGGAAGACTACAGGAACGGAACATACAACCCGTTCCTGCAGGATTGCGAGCGCTTCATCAACAAGGAGGACTACATCGCCAAGAACATCTATTCCCTGAGCGAGGTCATCAACGGCATCTCCGGGGAGTTGCAGTCCGCCTACGTCAAGGTCCGCCCTATGATGGTGCGCAACACCGGCATAGCGGACAACGTGATCTACCACGGCCTTCCGGATTCGGCGAAAAGGGTGCTGACCGGACAGAGCGAGGCCAAGATGAGCCTCAAGAATGCGCTCTCCAGGCGCAGCCTCAGGACCGCTGATATTTAACGCCGGTCGGCGAACGGGTCGTACCCGGTGCAGACGTCCAGCTCGTCCACGGGCGCGCCCACGAGCCTGCATATGCCTCTGGCACCGTCATGGTTCGAACATGTGCCGCAGAATCCGGGACGGAACCTCTCGCATCCTCCGGCAGGGTCGACGAGCTCTGACGTCACCGTGCACATCCAGTATTCCTCCGATGCGATGCCGCAGCACAGGGGCATCTCCGATTCATGACGGCAGAACCGGCACGATCTGCATATCCCGTAATTCTCGTCGGACATCCCTGCTGTGATGTCCGTGGCCATACTAAACAGATTCGCCGGTGCGACCTGCGGTGCATACAGCTCCGAGACCGTTGATGCGTACAGTCTGGCTCCTTGATTATTCCCTTCAAAACGGTAAAATACAACATGCATATGGACAGCCATGGCAGAATACAGCAACGCATTTTCTTCGGCAGGATATCTCCTGATCGGCGTTCTAATGACAGTGGTCTCCATGCTCACGCTCATGTCCAGCAGCGTGAACGTCTCAGAAGTGAACGCATTCAGGATCTGCGGCGGCATCGGCATGATCACGATCGGCATACTCGTCGCCGCCTTCAAAGGAAGCGCGGTCTCATCGATGGTCATCCTGCTCAACGGAGTTCTGTTCATCATCGCAGGCGAGATCGCAGTGTCCGCCAGCAGCCCCGTCGTCCTGGCATTCGCGGCGATGTACATCCTCATGGCCGTCATCGCCCTCCTCTCGAAGGAGAAGTGCACGCTCGTCTGCGCCATGCTGCTCCTCATCGGACTGAACCTGATCGCCAGGTACTGCATCCAACCGGTTGACGGAGTGTACTATGCCAGCGGCATCCTGTGCATCCTGGCGGCCCTGGTCGCGTTCTACATAGGCATCGCGGTCTCCTCAGAGAAGATAAAGCTCCCGATGTTATGAGACGGGGTCCGTATGTTCCGCATTCATCATCCCCGTCAGTCCTTCGGAGAGCCTTTTTCAACAGGCAGTGCGATGGAGCGTGCAGGATGACCTCCATCGGGTACCAGGGCATCGCCGGCTCGAACTCCGAGGCTGCGGCCAAGGAGCTTGCGGCGGCGTTCGGGATAACCGCCGAATACGTCCCGCTGGTCAATTCACGCAACGTGGTGGCCTCGCTGGACTCCCGCGACACGGATTACGGCGTGGTCGCAACCCGCAACATCGTGGCCGGACCGGTGGGGGAGACAGAGGATGCCCTCCGCGGAAGGGACGATGTTGCTATCATCGGACGGATGATGCTGCCCATACACCACTGCGTGTTCGCCAGAAGGACGGATTGCACGATAACCTCCATTTCCTCGCACGTACAGGCGCTGATGCAATGCAGAGGCAGCATCGGAAGGCTGTACCCCGACGCCGGATGGATCGAGACGGACGACACCGCGCTGTCCGCGGAGATGCTGTCCAAGGGGATGTACCCGGACACCGTGGCCGTCCTGTGCCGCAGGAACGCGGGGGAGATGTTCGGTCTCTGCCTGATCCGCGAGAACATCGAGGACGACCGGGAGAACATGACCGAATTCGCCCTATTGAAGAAGGTTGTAACATGATGGATGAAGAGAAGACGTTCGATCAGCTGATGGCCGAGGTGAACAGGGAGATCAACCGCCACAGGCAGGAGAGGGACGACCTTCAGGCACAGGCCAAGGTCTGGGCGGAGAAGAGGGACAAACTGAATGCCAAAGCCCGGGAGAAATCCGCGCAGGCGGCGGTGTACCGCGAGCAGAGGGATGAGTTCAACCGCTGTGCCCGGGATTCCCGCGACGAACGCGACAGATGGAACAACACCGCATCCGAGAACAGGGACAGGGGCGTCGGCGGATCGTCCGAGGCCCGCAACCAGGCCAACAACCACCATCAGAAGGTCGTGCAGTACTCCGCATCGGGACAGGCCGCGCACGAGAAGATGAGCCAGCTCTACGAAGAGGCGGACGCCCTGAGGGCTCAGGCCGACGAGGCCCATAAGAAAGCGTCCATCTGCAGGAAGGTGGCCGACTCGCAGCACCAGAAATACCTCGAGGCAGTGAAGCATGCGCAGAGGATCCGCGACGGGCTGCCGGACGACGTCTGATCATCTGTAATACTCGGGACGGGAGACGGCCATCATCTGATAGGTCCTCTCCTCTCCGTACTTGTCCCTTTTGCGCAGCACGCCCACGGGATACATCCCGGAACGCTCCAGCATCTTCCCGGAGGCTTCGTTCTCCAGGTCGTACCTGGCCTGTATGTTCATGTAGCGTGTGTTCTCGAAGATGTACTCTATGACGGCACGGCAGGCCTCGGTCATGTACCCCCTGCCCCATTTCTCCGCCATCAGGCACAGGCCCAGCTCGCACCATCCCTCGGACGGGTGCTCCTGGACCGCAGTTATGCTGCCTATGGGCATGCCGTCGCCCTTCATCGTGATGCACCAGTCCATCGACCCCATGGAGTACTGCCTGATCCATCCCCTGATGACCCTGCGCGTCTCCGATACATCCGCATGCGGCTCCCAGGTGAGGAACCGGGTGACCTGAGGGTCCGACGCCCAATTGTCGAACATGGCCTGTGCGTCATCCTCGGAGAACTGCCTGAGGACCAGCCTGTCAGTGATGATGGTACCTGTGAAACGCATACGGCCACCGGCGCGCGGGCATCCCGCAGCACACGTCGGTAATCCATCTGTGGCTAAAAACACTGTCCTGCCGAGTCCTACCAACGGTTTATAAATATTCAAGAACACGATTGGATGCCGATGTCATTCGACGATAATGATTATTCTGATATCTCCTCCATGACCGTTGCATTCATGCTGTTGGCCGCGGGGGTCCTCGTGAGCACACTTTACGCCATAGATATGGTGACGGGATGGCTGGGGATAACCGCCAATCCGTCGGGTTACTCCGTCATCAACCTTATTGTGCTGATCGCGATCTTCGCATGCGGCATGTGGGCTTACAAGAGCGGGCTGCTCTCCGAATGCCTGGTGCTGCTCTCGGTGAGCATATGCGGCATGGGATTCATGGTCTCCATGCTCGCCTTGGACATCAGCTATCTGTCCGTCCTCAACCTGCCGTTCGCCATCATCAGCGCAGTGGCCGCGTTCATGGCCTACCGCGACAGGAACCTGGTCCTGACCGTCCTCGCCGCGGTGGCGGTGCTGTACTCCGTGTGCTTCATCCTCCCCGCGGGCGTGGTGTCTTACGCCATCAGCATCGTCGGGATCCTGCTCGCTTTCCTATCGCTCCTCTACGGCATCACTAACTGGATAATCATCCAGGAGTTCGATGCCGCGATGTACGACGATCTTGAAGACGAGGAATGACCGGACGCCGTTTTTTAATATGTTTATGAGCCCGCCCCCTCCCGGGGGCGGGACTCTGCTTCACACCGCCGTATGGTGGATGTCCGAGGATTGCATGGTGCCGTCCAGGTACTGCTCGTAGCCGTACAGGTCCAGCAGCCCGTGCCCGGACAGGCAGAAGACGATCGTCTTCTCCTCTCCCGTGGCCTTGCACTCCAACGCCTTGTCGATAGCCGCCTTAAGGGCGTGGCACGACTCCGGCGCGGGGATTATGCCCTCTGTCCTGGCCATCATGACCCCCGCTTCGAAGGTGGAGGTCTGATCGTAGGATACGGCCTTTACCATCTTCTGGTTGTAGGCGGCGGACACCAGCGGCGACATGCCGTGGTACCTGAGACCGCCCGCGTGGATCGCACTGGGGATGAAATCGCTGCCGAGGGTGTACATCATCAGCAATGGTGTGAATCCGCCGGTGTCCCCGAAATCGTACTTGTACTGGCCCTCCTCGAGCGACGGCGCGGCCTTGGGCTCGACGGCTATGATCTCGCAATCGGCGTACTTCTTGCCGCCGCGGAGCCTGTCCCCGATCATCGGGAACGTGAACCCCGCGAAGTTGGAGCCGCCGCCGACGCATGCGATCATGTAGTCGGGCTCGATGCCGGCGATGTCCATCTGCTGCATCGTCTCCTGGCCGATCACGGTCTGATGGAGCATCACGTGGTTGAGCACGCTGCCCAGCGAGTAGCACGCGTCCGGGTCCGAAGCCGCCATCTCGCATGCCTCGGATATCGCTATCCCCAGCGACCCCGATGTATCGGGATGCTCCCTGAGGATCTTCTTCCCGAATTCAGTATGGACGCTGGGGGATGCGTACACCGTCGCGCCGTACGTGTTGATGATCGTCTTCCTCAGTGGCTTGGCCATGAAGCTGCCTTTGACCATGAACACCGTGGTCTTGATGTCGAACAGGTTCGATACCATGGCCAGGGCGGTACCCCACTGCCCGGCCCCGGTCTCGGTGGTTAGGGTGTGGATCCCGGCCTCGGCGTTGTAGTACGCCTGGGCGAGCGCGGTGTTGCCTTTGTGGCTGCCGAGAGGGCTCAGGTCCTCCCTCTTGAAGTAGATCTTCGCAGGCGTCTTGAGGTACTTCTCCAGCCTGTACGCCCGTTGCAGGGGCGCCGGACGGTTGAGGGATATGTAGCTGTCCCTTACCTCCTCCGGGATGTCTATGTAGCGTTCAGTCGTGCCTTCCTGCCTGATTATCTCTTTGCAGAAGATCGGCTCGAAGTCCTCCGGCTTCGCAGGCTCGCCGGTCCCCGGGTTCAGCGGAGGGACCAGATCGGGTATGTCTGCAGCCAGGTTGTACCATTTTTTCGGGATGTCCTCGGGGTCGAGGGCGATCCTCGCGTCTTTGGGGATTGCCATGTGATACCCAATTCTATGCATGTATTTAATATTTAGTACATTGATGTACAATAATGTTCAATTAATACCGCGCAGACATGACAGGATCCCGCGGATGCGCACCCGGATGTCGAGGAGATCGAATGAAGGTATCATCCCGGTAACTCTAAGGCTTAAATAATGAGTATCATTTGTATACTATACAGGTGTTCAAATGGTCAACGAGTGCACGGTGAGAGTGGACGCAGGCGTCTGCAAGATGATCACGA
>CAZLEI010000039.1:0-9584 GCA_964558505.1 uncultured Methanomassiliicoccales archaeon
CCGGAGTCAATAGGTCCCGAACCTACAAGGATACCAAGCTACCCCACGGGCCCACAATGCGGAATATCCGCTCCTTCAATAAATAAGTTGGTCTCGGGCGCCATGCATTCCAGGCGCCCGAGGTGCGGTGCTCAGGATATCATGTTCCTGAGCACCGTCTGCAGGATCCCGCTGTTGCTGATATACTCCAGCTCTGCTGGAACATCGACCCTGCACACGGTGTCGAACTCCAGTTTCCTGCCGCCTTTGTATGCGGTGACCCTCACGGCCGATTTCGGCTCCAGGTCGCTCAGGTCTATGTCGAAGAGCTCGGTGCCGTCGAGTCCCAGGGACTGCGCGCTCTGCCCATCAAGGTACTGCAGCGGGACGATGCCCATGCCGACCAGGTTGGACCTGTGGATCCTCTCGAACGATTCGGCGATGACCGCCCTGACCCCGAGGAGCAGCGGGCCCTTGGCGGCCCAGTCCCTGGAGCTCCCGGTGCCGTACTCCTTGCCTGCCAGCACGATGAGCGGCGTCATCTCATCATAGTACTTCCTGGAGGTCTCGTAGATCGTGTCCACGTCGCCGTCCGGCATGTGCTTGGAGAAGCTACCCTCCGTCCCGGGCGCCAGCATGTTCTTCAGCCTGATGTTCGCGAAGGTCCCGCGGACCATGACCTCGTGGTTAGCCCTGCGGGAACCGTACGAGTTGAAATCCTCGGGCTTGACGCCCAACGATACGAGGTACCTTCCCGCATCGGACTGGGCGCTGAACGCGCCGGCAGGGGAGATGTGGTCGGTGGTTATGGAATCGCCGAGGAGGGCGAGCGCTCTCGCCTGTCCGATGCTCTTTATCTCCGGTTCCTCGAATATGTCGTCGAAGAACGGTGGGTTCCTGATGTAGGTGGAATCATCATCCCATTCGAACAGGTCGCTGTCGGAGCATTCGACGGCCTCCCATCTGGGGGATCCTTTGAAGATGTCCCTGTATTTGGATACGAATGTCTCGGTCGTCACATATTTCGAGACGATGGCCGCGACCTCCGCGTTGGAGGGCCAGATGTCCCTGAGGTAGACGTCCCTGCCGTCGACCGTGCCGAGAGGTTCCTTTTCGAAGTCTATGTCCACGCGTCCGGCGATGGCGAATGCCACGACCAACGGCGGCGATGCGAGATAGTTGGCCTTGACCAGCGGGTGGATCCTCCCTTCGAAGTTCCTGTTGCTCGAGGCGACGGCGGCGACGGTGAGGTCGTTGGCCTTGATGGCGTTGCTGACTTCGTCGGACAGCGGGCCGCTGTTGCCGATGCAGGTCATGCATCCGTAGCCGCACACCTGGAATCTGAGCTTCTCGAGATACGGCAGCAGTCCCGAGTCCTTCAGGTACTCGGTGACGACCCTGGACCCGGGGGCGAGGGAGGTCTTGACGTAGTCCTTGGTCGTCAGCCCGAGCTCCGCGGCCTTCTTGGCCACGAGCCCAGCCGCGATCATCACGGACGGGTTGGCGGTGTTGGTGCAGGAGGTTATGGACGCTATGGCGACCGATCCGTCGCGCATGATGCTGCCGGACCTCCTCTCGGCCACTCCCAGCTCCTTCAGGGTGCCGTCGAAGCTCTGCTTGAGCTCGGTCAGGGGTATGCGGTCCTGTGGCCTCTTGTGGCCGGCGACGCAGGGGACGATGTCCCCGAGGTCGAGCTCCAGGGTGTCCGTGTACTCGGGCTCGCCGTCGTACCACAGGGTCTGCTCCTTGGCGTACTTGACGACGGCGTCGATGTGCTTGGGGTCCCTGCCGGTGAGGACGAGGTAGTCTATCGTCTTCTGGTCGATGGGGAAGTATCCCATGGTTGCGCCGTACTCCGGGCCCATGTTGGCGATGGTCGCCCTGTCCGCCAGCTCCAGGTTGCTGTAGCCGGGTCCGAAGAACTCCACGAACTTGCCCACGACGCCCTTCTTCCTGAGCATCTGCACCACGGTGAGCACGAGGTCGGTCGCGGTGACGCCCTCTTTGAGGGCGCCCGTGAGCCTGAACCCGATAACATCGGGGAGCTTCATGTAGCATGGCTGGCCGAGCATGACCGCTTCGGCCTCGATGCCGCCCACTCCCCATCCGACGACCCCGAGCCCGTCGATCTGCGTGGTGTGGGAATCGGTCCCGAAGCAGGAGTCGGGGTATGCGGTGAGCACGCCGTCCACATCCTTCACATGGACCAGGGGGGAAAGGTACTCCAGGTTGACCTGGTGGCATATCCCGTATCCAGGAGGGACGGCGCGGAAGTTCTTGAACGACTTCTGCGCCCACTTGAACAGGGCGTACCTCTCCCTGTTCCTCTCGAACTCGAGCTTCTCGTTGAGCTCCTGCGCATCCGGCCTGCCGGCGAAGTCCGTCTGCACGGAGTGGTCTATCACCAGGTCCACCGGTACCAGCGGGTTGATGAGTGCCGGGTCCTTGCCGAGTGCGGCGACCGCGGCCCTCATGGACGCCAGGTCGGTGACCGCGGCGCCTCCGGTCAGGTCCTGAAGCAGGACGCGGGCCGGGATGTAGGGTATGTCCCTGTCGGTGTTCTCTCCGGCGTTCCAGGACGCTATGGTCCTGACGTCGTCGTCGGTGATGATCCTGCCGTCCCTCTGCCTGAGCAGGGATTCGACCAGTACCTTGATGGAGTAAGGCATCTTGGCCAGGTCCTTCACGATGCCTTCGGTCTCCAATTCCCTGAGGCTGTGGACCGTCACCTCTCCTTCATCTGTTATCAGTGTCTTGGTGCAGTTGCCTATTTCGGACATGGGCTGTCTCCCTATAAGCGCACTATAGGGATTCGATATTTTAATGTTGGACTCGGATCACTCGTCCCATTCGGCGAAGAGCTTCGCAATCCCCTTCTTCGCCGCGGACCAGCAGGGCATGCCCCCGGTGAGCACGGCGACGTTTATGGCCTCGAGGATCTCCTGCTTCGTTGCCCCGTAGTTCTTCGCCACCTTGGCCTGGGCATAGATGCAGTCGTCGCACATCCTCACCGCCACGCATGACAGCGCCATGAGCCTCTTGGTCTTCTTGTCCAATGCCCCGTCGGTGACCATGATCCTGTCCATGTTGTGCAGAAGCCCCATGAAGTCAGGGTCCAGTTCGTTGATGTGCTTCAGGGTGTCTGGGGCGAACCCGCCCATCTCGCAGCTCATCTCTTCCAAAGTCTTCCCGCAGCATCCTTTGCCGTTCATGAATTTAATATGATTGTGGCAGGTATAAAATCATTATTCAGTAGGATGTTCCGTGCTGCAGACGCTGTGTATGTCGAAGTTCAGGATCTCGTCATCCAGGACAGTGAATATCTTCTCTATCGTGGCCTCGGTCCCGTTGAAGGGGATGCGGAACAGCGTGCAGAACGATTCTATGCAGATGCGCATCTCGTTCTTCTCGTCTCCGGATTCAGGTTCGTTGTAGATCCTCATGAGGAAGTATGACAGCGATCCTACGACTGCGATCAGATTATCGCGGACATCCTCGGGTTTGAACGATATCCCGTATTTATCGTAATAATACTCTATCCACTCCACGGTCTCATCGATGAAAGTGGACATTATGGACCAGGATTGGAATGCGGCGGTCATCAGCTCCGCCTGCTTCACCCCGCTGCGGGCGGTATGGATGCAGAGGCCGATGGGAATGGCAAGGGCCACGATGAAATCCTCTCCTTCCAGGAACGTCTTCACCTTTTCGAGCGCCTGGACATAACCGCGCCTGATGATCTCCTTGAGGATCTCATCCTTGCTGGAGAATGAGTTGTACAGCGTGCTGTTGAGGACGCGCGCATGTTCGGCGATCTGCTTGGTGGTAGTGTTCTTGTAGCCGTTCTCGGCGAATAGCGCGGCCGCTGCGATGATGATGATCTCGCGGGACTCCTCTCTGGTCCTGCGTTTGTTGCGCTTGGTGTTTAGAGCGCACTCCAATTTATCCTTGAGAGGCTGCGGCATTCGTTAATCCATTTGGCTAATAGTATTTGTATATATGCTGTTCCGAGGCAGTTTTAGGTGATATTTACATCATCAACGTTGATGTTTCAAGCTCATGCCGTCGATAAGTTTTGGATTGTAATCCAAAATGTATTTATATGTAACAGTTTTAAATGCTAGGCATCAAAGGTGAGCGCATGCTATTCAACAAGCTGGCGAAAATAATTATCGGGCATCAGAAGGCGATCATCGCACTGTGGCTGATAGTTCTGTTGTGCGTCACCCCATTGGCGATCAAGACATTCACTGAGGACGGTGTCCTTCAGTATGATATGACCACCATGGTCGGGGACGACACGGAATCGATCAAGGGTTTGAACATCATAGGCGATGAGAATTATTTCCAGACCAATACGGCCATGGATACGCTCATAGTCATCGAATGCAAGAGCGAATCGCGGCAGGAGACGATCGTCGGCAGTTTCTTCGACGATCTGGAGACCGCTCTCAGTGACAAGTACGGCGAACATGTCATCTTGGCCAATGGCGGTTATTACACCAAAGAGACCGTCGATGAGAACAGCGACGACAAGGACAAGGACGGATACCCCGGTATCGTCATGTTCGCCGTGTCCTTCGACGATGACCGCACCGTGAAGGACGAGATCCCCACGATCCGCGGCATAATAAAGGACGTGAACACCGAGGGGGACTATGCTCTCACCACTTACGTCTCCGGTTCTTCAGCCATCTCCTACGACACCGAGAAGGCGTCCATGGAGGATGTGAAGAAGATCGACCCCTTCTCCATCCTCCTCGTCCTCATCCTGATCGGCCTGTTCTTCAGGTCCTTCATCTCCGCGGCCACGCCTCCCATCACGATCGGGTTCGCATACGTGATAGTGCTGGCCTTCATATTCGGCCTGTCCCAGGTGATGGATGTTTTCTACATCACCAGCACGATAGTGATGATATCCATGTTGGGGGCGGGATGCGATTATTGCATATTCATCATCTCCAGGTATCGGGAGGAAAGGCGTTCGGGCAAGGACAAGGACGCCGCCCTCGAGGAAGCGGTCACCTGGGCAGGAGAGTCCATCGCCACCTCCGGATGCTCCGTCATCATCGGGTTCGGTGTCATGTCGTTCTGCTCGTTCTCCATGATAAGCACGATGGGCATCGTCCTGGCGGCAGGGATAGTCTTCGCACTGCTGGCCGCGCTGACGCTGATACCGTCGATCATCTCGCTCATTGGCGACAAGATATTCTACCCATCCACGTCTGCGACCTTCGAGGCCGACAGCAAGGTGATGACTGGCTGGTACGGCAAAGTATCCAAATGGGGTCACGGCTACTTCGTGAAGTCTGCGCACTTCTCGATAAAGCATGCGGGCGCGATCATCGTTGCGATGATCATCGTCACGGTGCCGCTCACTTACGTCTACGCCACCAGTCAGACGTCCTACGACACCATCGCGATAATGCCGGCGGGAGAATCCAACGACGGTGTATCCGCGATATCCGAGTACGCGGATGCCGGTATGATCATGCCCACGTACGTCCTCTTGGACGCGGGCACCGAGATTGCCACGCTGACCTCCGACGCCATAGAGTTGACGGAGGACACCAAGCTCGGCGTTCTCATATGGAAGAACGAATCCATCTACAACAATTATACAAATTCGATTGACACACTGTCAGATCGGATCATCGATGGCACACGCGACGCCGACGGCAAGGATATGATAAGCTCCGTGAGCGGTATAATCAGCTGGGAATATCTGGTCGACAGGTACGGCGAGGAAGGCGCGCTCGAGGAGATATCCGAGACCGCGTCCAAGTACGTCAAGCAGCTCACCGACGTATCTGACACGGCGTGGTTCCTCCTCACCGAGGGGAAGTACACCAAGGCCAATGCCATCGATTACGTACTCAACTACACCATGGGGTCCATGTCCGTCTACAAGGACGGCCATCAGTATGTCAAGCTGACGGTCACCATGACCGAGGAGCCCATGTCGGACAGGTCCATCGCGGCTGCATCGCAGGTCAAGGAGATCGCGGCATCATTCGTGACCGAGAATACGCTGTTTGTGGAGTCTTGGACCACTGGAACAGTGCTTGCCATGTGCGACATATCGGGCATCGTCAACTCCGAGTTCGTCTGGATAGAGCTCGCGGTGGTGCTGCTGATATTCATCCTGCTGTTCGTGGTGATGAGGTCGTACCTCACGCCCGTGCGCGCGCTGCTCTCGATCCTGATGAGCATCGCATGGACCATGGGGCTCACGTTCATCGTGTTCGACTGGATCCTCGGCATACCCGTGTCGTGGGTAGTGCCCGTGGTGCTGTTCGTCCTCTGTCTGGGACTCGGCATGGACTACGATATCCTGCTGACCACCCGCATCAAGGAGAATGTCCGCAAGGGCATGTCCAACGACGACGCGATCGTCCACGCGGTGGAGAACTCCGGAAGCGTCATCACGATCTGCGGCCTGATCATGGGAGGAGCGTTCCTCACCATGGTGCTCTCATCGTCGCCCATGCTCATGGAGTTCGGTTTCGCGTTAGGATTCGCCATATTGGTAGACGCGCTGATAGTGCGCACGTACATCGTGCCCGCGGTCATGCACGTCATGGGCAAGTGGAACTGGGTCGGACCCAAGTTCATGCAGCATAAGGACATCGAAGCTGACAAGGAGGCGGGAGAATGAACAGCAGAGGGATCGCGAAGGCAGCATTCGCCGTGACGGCGGTGCTGATGATGCTGTGCGTGCCGTTGGCGGCATGCGTCACGTATTCGGACGGCCAGAGCCCCACGGAAGCGGGGACGATAGAGGTCAAGACCTCGGACGAGCTCAGGCAGGCCCTGTGCTACCCCGACGTCTACAAGCACATCACGGTGACCGAGAGCTTCGAGGCGAACATGAAGACCCAGACCGGCACCGGGGATTACAAGGCGTACTCGGGATGCCACGTCTCATCCGGCGTGACGCTCGAGATCGGCCCCGGGGTCACCATGACCCTCAAGGATGGCACGCTGTACATCGATAACGGGGGACGGCTGATCCTCCGTGGCACGGATGCCAACACGGTCGGGTTCCTGCAGGTCTACAATGACTCCCTGGTCAACAGGGGGACCATCACCGTGGGGACCGCCGGAGTGATAACGGTGGGCATGGTGTCCTTCGATCAGACAATCATGGATTTCGTCGTGGTGCCGGGGTCCGTGACCAACTACGGTCAGATAAACATCCTGGCAGGAGGCGTGTTCGTCCTCCTGGATAAGATCTACAACTACGGGAGCATGGCCACCGAGCCGGCCATGAAGATCGGGGACAACACGCTCACCCCCACGTTCAACATGGGGGTCAAAGTGTCGTTCGCCCATCCGGTCACAGGGGATCCGATCGTGCTGTATTCGCCGTTCAGCCTGTACGGCGACACCGGCGGCACGTTCACGTTCAACACCGTCCCCACGGTCAACAGGGAATCCAACCCGTTCACCGGGGACAGCAGCAACAAGGGGACGTACTCCTACAAGACCGAGAACAACTGGAACAAGTGCACGGAATGGGACGGCAAGTCCGCCATGGTCAGCGAGCACGACAACGTCGTCGTGGGCGATGTCCAGGTGAAGGAGGACTTCACCGTCACGCAGACGCTCATAGTCGCAGGCTCCCTCGCGATAAAAGAGGGGGCAAAGCTCACCGTGAGCACCGTCCGCGGCGGCTCCATGTACAGCTCCGGCAATGTCAGCATCAACGGCGAGCTGATCACCGACGGGACCTGTAACGGCATGGAGTACTCGGTGTTCGACACCGGCGTGCTCTACGCCAACGGCGAGCCCTACATAGGGTCCAAGGAGTACGGCAAGGTCCACTACATGGTGGACGATTACGCAGTCGCCAGGGCGGAGTTCGGCGTAGGATACGACGAGATCACCGGGTCCGACGACACGGACGTGGTCCGCGTGACCGCAGGGACGGTGACCCTCAAGAGGGACGTGTCCTACGGCGACGACACCATCATCTTCGTTTCCGGCGGCACGACCCTCAAGGTCAACGCCAACCTGGAGATGAAAGGGGCATTGGTCAACAAGGGAACTGTCGACCTGGCATACGGGAAGGACCTGACCATAGGCGGAGAGAGGTCCTCGGTATGGGGAGATGTCTACTGCACGGAGGGCGCGCTGTTCAAGGTCGCCGGGGACTACACGCAGGAGTACGGCAACCTTGACAACGTCAGGTTCGAGGTCCGTTACGGGGGATCCGTCACGATCCCGGGGGACACGAACAGCGTCTTCTACGTGGGGACCTATGATTCCAAGGACAACGATTACGAATCTTATGTGACGCTCGCCACGGATGACGCGGCGGTCAAGTTCACCGGCAAGATGCGCACTATGACCAACGGCGACAGGGAATACGACTACACCTACGAGGTGACGGCGGGCAAGGCCGTCGTCGGCGCCCACTCCGCGGCCATGGAGGGGTCCAACTTCTACGTGGCCCCCGGGGCGACGCTGGAGTTCACCGGGGCGGCGTACAACAACTACGGCTCCATCGCCAACTACGGCCACGTCAAGTCATCCGACTACACCCTGACCAACTACGGCACGTACGTCGGGGACACCCCCAACAAGTTCAAGAACCAGATGTTCCAGGGCGAGGTGTCCGGCGACACGGTGAGGATCACGGTCTCCGGCGGGCTCGACAAGAACACGATGAACCTCGACGTCTCCACCTGCCCCGGCGTGCAGTCGGTGCTGATCCTGGAGGGCGGGGCCAAGGAGCTCAAGTCATCCACCGCCGACATGGAGGTCAGGATCTCGTCCACGGTGTCCATGACCATGTCGGCCGATTTCATCTCCATGACGGACAGGAACGGGAAGGACGTGTTCCAGAACGGGAAGTCCTGGGAGATCGTCTGCTTCCAGAACCCGGACACGGATGATTGGAACACCGGCGTGTTCGTCTACATGAAGAGCGGCGACGATTTCGTCACCGACTTCCGCGGCGAGGGCCTCGACCTCCACTTCGATGTGGACGACGGCTCGAGCCTGAACATCTACGCGTACTATGTGGACGAGGACAACGTCGGGTCGCTGCTGATGGAGACCGGCCCCGGATCGGAAGGGTACACCCTCTGGGGGCAGGCCAACTTCACGGTGACCCATCTATCCTACTTCGTGGTGACGTCGGACCCGGACTTCGCCGGGACGGCGTCCAAGGAGACCTGCACGGTGACGATGCCCTCCGGCAGCGGGTACAAGGCGTACGACCTGGCGGACGGCAAGGTCGCCAAGGGAGGTAACACGTACTTCACCCTGGTGGACGACGGCGCAAAGGTGCTGTCCGTGACGTCCGACAAGGCGAAGGCGGCCGTCGCGGGCACGGTGTGCACCGTGTACGACATCGAGGGCAACGTGAGCTTCGACGTGACCACGGACAAGCCGGCGGAGAAGTTCAGCACGATGACGCTGATGTACATCGGGCTCGCAGTCGCGGCATTGTTGCTGATCGCGGCCCTGGCGTACCTGGTGATCAGGAAGCGGAGGTCCTCATCATGAACGCGAAGCTCATGACGGTGGCGGCCGTCGCCCTGATGGCGGCGGCGGTCATCGCATTCGTGCCGGTCGCGGCGGACGAGGCTGATGCA
>CAZLEI010000040.1:0-8824 GCA_964558505.1 uncultured Methanomassiliicoccales archaeon
TACCTACCTACAAATCATCCGAGAATTTCAGTTTCAAGTACGACGGGGTGTCCGTCAGGTTGATGAATTGGACATACACCGATATTTCGCCGCTTGTCTTCTTCCTATTGGATGCGTCCGTATCCTCGTCTGCCTGAGGCGTGGACACCATTACGAAGACGCTTGTGGCGACGAACATCGATATGAATGCTATCGTCAGTATCTTCTTAGTCGAGAGTTTCGTTGTTATTCCCCCGACTGAAGATTTACATCGTCGGTATAAAAATGAATCCCGTCCCGGGTGCACATCGGATCCAAATGGATGCATCTGGCCCTATAGATTCGGGCCAGATGATCCGGTTAAACGGTTGGGAAGGTCAGAGGGATCTTCCGATCTCTATGGCCCTGCGGTTGAGGTCCAGAGCCGCCGCCTTCCTGGCGGGAACACTCTTCGCAAGGCCTTTGTCCAGGTTCTCGGGGCTGCAGAAGCCCGTGAGGGAATGGATCTTGCCCACGAGCACCATGTTGGCCATCCCTTTGAGGCCTTCCTTCTCGGCGATGGCGGATGCGTCGACGTACACGGCATTGACATCCTTGCGCACCACCTTCCTGGTGACGATCGAGCTGTCGACGACGATGGTCCCGCCGGGGACGACGGCGTCCTCGAACTTGTCCAGGGACGGAAGGTTCATGACCATGAGCACATCGGGAGCTGTCACCAGAGGAGACCCGATCGGGGAATCGCTGATGCACACGCTGCAGTTGGCGGTCCCGCCGCGCATCTCGGGGCCGTAAGCGGGGAGCCAGGATATCTCCTTGTCCTCCATCAGCCCGGCGTAGGCCATGACCTTGCCGCCGAACAGGATGCCCTGTCCGCCGAACCCTGCCATGAGGATGTTGAGGTCGGTCATTGCTCCGCCCCCTTGTCCTTGTACACGCCGAGCGGATAGTACGGGATCATGTTGCCGCGCATCCATTTGAGCGCCTCCTGAGGCGAAAGCCCCCAGTTGGTGGGGCAGGTGGAGACGACCTCGATGAGGCTGAACCCTTTGCGGTCGAGCTGGTACTCGAAACCTTTCTTTATCGCCTTCTTGGCGTTGTTGACCTCTTTGACAGTGTCCGCCGTGACCCTCTGGGCGAGGGCGGTGCCGTCGAGTGTGGAGACGAGCTCGCACACCCTTATCGGATATCCGGCCTCTTTGACGTCACGTCCGTAGGGCGTCGTCTGCGTTACCTGCCCGGGCAATGTCGTGGGGGCCATCTGCCCGCCGGTCATGCCGTAGATGGCGTTGTTGATGAATATCACCGTGATGTTCTCGCCGCGGGTGGCTGCGTGGACGGTCTCCGCCATTCCGATGGCCGCGAGGTCCCCGTCCCCCTGGTACGTGAACACGACGTTGTCCGGATGGCAGCGCTTGACGCCGGTGGCGACGGCCGGTGCACGGCCGTGGGGCGCTTGGACCATGTCGCAGTTGAAGTAGTTGTACGAGAACACCGAGCATCCGACTGACGCTACGCCTACGGTCCTGCCTTCGACACCGAGCTCGTCGATGCACTCGGCGACCAGCCTGTGTATTATCCCGTGCGTGCAGCCGGGGCAGTAGTGGAACTGGGCGTCTGTGAGCGCGTGGGGCTTCTGGAATTTTATCGTCATCAGAGATCGCCTCCGTTGATCTTCTCTATCTGTGCCAACACCTCGGCGGGAGTCGGCACCATTCCGCCCGTGCGTCCGAAGAACTTCACAGGCGTCCTGCCGTTGGAGACCAGGCGGACATCGTCCACCATCTGGCCCATGCTCATCTCGACACAGAGGAATGCCTTCGTCTTGCCGATGCATGCCTCGATCGCCTTCTCCGGGAACGGCCACAGCGTGATCGGACGGACCATGCCTGCCTTGATGCCCTTCTTGCGTGCGGCGTCTATGGCGCTGCGGCAGACGCGGGCAGAGGCACCGTATGCGACGAGTACGATGTCGGCATCGTCCACGAGATAGGACTCGGCACGCTGCTGGTCCCTCTTGATTATATTGTATTTGGCGTACCTGTCGAGGAGGATCCTCTCGAGCTCGGGCGGATTGATGTACAGCGAGTTGATCACGTTGTGCTCCCTCTTGCCCTGGTGGCCGCAGGCCGCCCACTCCTTGGGGTGGACGTGGTCGTTGGGCTCGGGAAGGACCACAGGTTCCATCATCTGACCGAGGAGACCGTCGGACAGGACCATGACTGGCATGCGGTACATGTCCCCGAGGTCGAACGCGTCAGAGACGAAATCCACCATCTCCTGGACGGTGGACGGGGCGAGGACTATCAGCTGGAAATCCCCGTGCCCCCCTCCGCGGGTGGCGTGCCAGTAATCCCCCTGGGCGGGCTGGATGCCCCCGAGGCCGGGACCGGCGCGCTGGACATTGATGATGAGGGCTGGCACGTCGCATCCTGCGATGTACGATATGCCCTCGGTCATGAGGCTCACGCCGGGAGAGCTTGTGGACGTCATGACCCTGGTACCGGACGCACCGGCGCCGAGGACCATGTTTATGGATGCCACTTCAGACTCTGCCTGGAGGTACACCCCTCCGACCTTGGGGAGCCTCTTGGACATGTACGCCGCGACCTCTGTCTGCGGCGTGATGGGGTATCCGAAGAAATGATGGCATCCTGCGAGTATCGCGGCCTCGGCCAACGCCTCGTTGCCTTTCATGAGGACTTTCTCCGACATCCTCAGACCTCCACGATGATCGCAACATCAGGGCACATTATCGCGCATGATCTGCATCCGGTGCACTGTGAAGGGTCCGTGAGCTTCGCGGGGTGGTACCCTTTGCCGTTGATCTTCGATCTGTCCAAGGCGACGAGGCCGCGGGGGCATGCGTTGACGCACATCTCGCAACCTTTGCACCTGTCCTCATTAATGATTATTGTTGGCATTTGTTACCTTCCTTATTCCCAAGAGGTTTTGACTATTACGTCTACCGGGTATGCAGGCATTATTTGTATATCTGACGCTAGCGAACGGGGCACAGCGGTCGTCAGAAGGGGCAGACCGAGCATCTCCGACGTTAGTTCGGCATATTCCGAGGAGGCCTCGATCGTCCCCGGGACGGTCTCTGCCTTGAGGTGGGAGTTGTTCACGACCCCTGTGGCCTTGAGGCGGGAAGCGCGCTCTATCTCCCGTAGCATCGCCGCCGCATCCCCGGGGGTCTCCGTGAACGTGCGGTACATGTTGATCACATACAGCATGTCGTACTCCCTTTCGCTGATGGCGGAAGAGAAACATGCCAGGGCAGTGGCTCCGGCATCGTCGCCGCCCACGTCGACCACTATCCTCCCGGTTCCCCTGATGGCAGGTGCGATTGCCGCCGACAGGGACGGCAGGTCCAGATTGGTGTTCACGAAGTTCGGACCGATCACGCGTATGCCGCGGGCCGCCAGGTCCGCAGAGTGGTCCCCTGCCCTGAAATAGGGATTGACGATGTCCAGATCGATCAGGGTCACCGATTCCCCGGCGGCCGCGAGGTCCAGAGCCAGATTGAGGGAGAGGTTGGTCTTCCCGCAACCGTAGTGGCCACACACTATGATGACGTCCTTCAATCCCTGTGCGAACATGCACCTCCGAACGCGGTCATGGTATATGGAAACGCGCGCCATACGCCCGCATTACGAGATGAATCAGGGTCAAGCTATATATTCGACAAGTAAATCACGAGGCCATGGAGCCGAGCAACCCTGAAATTGCAGAGAGGATCCGCACCATGCGCGAACTGTGCGGGTACACATCCCAAGAGGTCGCAGACCACGCGGGAATGTCGCTTGAGGAATACGAGACCATCGAGGAAGGGAACAAGGACTTCCCGTTCTCCTGCCTCTACAGGATCGCTGACAAATTCGGTATCGACATCGTAGAGCTCCTCACCGGGAAGAATCCCCATCTCGCCGAATTCACCGTCGTCCGCGCCGGCAGCGGGATACCGATCAAAAGGCGCGAGGAATTCGCATATATGCACCTGGCGGCCGCGTTCAAGAATCCGATATCGGTACCGCTCTATGTCACCGCTCCCTACGACCCCGCGCTCCTGGAGAAGCCCATAGAGCTCTCCACCCACGAAGGCCAGGAGTTCGACTACGTCCTCACGGGCAAGCTCAGGGTCGTCCACGAAGGTCACATCGTGGACCTCAATCCCGGGGATTCGATGTATCACGATTCCGGAAAACCGCACGGCATGATCGCCGCGAGCAAGGAAGGGTGCACGTTCCTCGCCATCGTCATGAAGAAGGAAGAGAAATGAGGAACATCAACCTCCGCTACGTCGACGAGGAGTACGACGACAACGGCATCATAGAGAAGGTCACCACCCATTATCCGGACGACTTCAACTTCGGCTACGACATCATAGACGACATAGGCACGAACGACCCCGACAGGCGCGCCCTGGTCTGGTGCGACGACCAAGGCGATGAGAAGGTCTTCACCTTCGCCGACATAATGAGGCTCTCCAACAAGATGGCCAACTACCTCATGTCCGAAGGCGTCAGGAAGGGCGACTTCGTGATGGTCGTCCTGAAGCACAACTGGCAGTTCTGGTACGTGTCCGTCGCCCTGTGTAAGATCGGCGCGATAATGGTGCCAGCCACGTACATGCTCACCAAGCACGACGTGGAGTACAGGATCAAGGCCGCCGGCATCAAGGCCGCCATATGCATCGCCAACGGCGGCATCACCCAGGCATTCGACGAGGCCGAGGACGTGCCATCGCTGAAGCTCAAATTCACGGTCAACGGCAAGAGGGATGGCTGGATCGACCTCGACGAGGGGACGGAGGCGTCCTCCGACGTCCTCCCGAGGCAGGAGACGCATGCGCACGAGGTGTTCATGATGTACTTCACATCGGGAACATCCGGGCACCCCAAGATGGCCATGCACGACCATACGTATCCCATCGGAAGCATCGTCAACGCCAAGCATTGGCATTGCGTCGACTCCGACAACGGGCTCCACTTCTCCATCGCGGACACCGGCTGGGCCAAGACCGCATGGGGCAAGATATTCGGACAGTGGGTGATGGAGTCCGCCGTGTTCGTGTACGAGTACGAGAAGTTCGTGCCCGCGGACGTCCTCGACCTCATCGGCAAATACCACATAACCACGCTCTGCTGCCCGCCCACCATGTTCAGGTTCTTCCTGGACGCGGGCATAGAGGGACATGATCTCTCCAGTCTGCAGAACTGCTGCATCGCAGGCGAGGCTCTCAGCCCCGACACGTACAACACATGGTACGAGAAGACCGGGCTCAGGCTGATGGAGGGGTACGGTCAGACGGAGACCTCCGCCATCGCGGGCACGTTCAGGGGAATGGTCCCGAAGCCCGGGTCCATGGGGGTCCCTTCGCCGCAGTACACCGTCGACATAATCGACGAGAACGGCAACAGCTGCCCCGCGGGAGTCGACGGCGAGGTCGTCATAGACATAACCAACCGCCCGCCCGGCATAACCGTCGGATACTACCGCGACGAAGCCCGCAACGAGGAGATGAGGAGGACCGGCCTCCACCGCACGGGCGATATCGCCTGGAAGGACGAGGACGGGTACATGTGGTACGTCGGCAGGAACGACGACATCATCAAATCATCAGGCTACAGGATCAGCCCCTTCGAGATCGAGAGCGTTCTGATGACGCACCCCGCGGTCCTCGAATGCGCCGTCACCGGCGTGCCCGACCCGATCAGGGGACAGCTGATAAAGGCCACGATCGTGCTCAGGAGCGCATACAAGCCCTCGGACGCGCTCAAGAAGGAGCTCCAGGACTACGTGAAGAAGGAGACCGCCCCGTACAAGTACCCGCGCTCGGTAGCATTCGTCGACCAGCTGCCCAAGACGACCAGCGGGAAGGTCATGAGGGTCACCATAAGGAAGAAGGATAGCGAAATGACGGAGACACGCTGATGGACAGAATAGCAATGGCAACGCCCACGGAACCGAATATCGCAGAGATCGCGATGCGCATAGGCGACATGCGCGAGATGACAGGACGCAGCGTGGAGGACATGGCCAACATCACCGGCGTGACCCCTGAGCACTACAAGGAGCTCGAATCCGGGAAGTTCGACTTCTCGTTCACCTTCCTCTACAAATGCGCCAAGGCGTTCGGCGTCGATATAATCGAGATCATCACCGGCGAGAGCCCGCATCTCACGGAATGCTCCATGGTGCCGGCCGGGAACGGCCTCCCTATAAAGAGGCGCGTCGGCTTCGAGTACAACCACCTGGCGCCTTTCTTCAAAGACAAACTCGCAGAGCCGTTCCTCGTGCTGGCCAAATACCACGACGACAACCTCGAGAAGCCCATACCCCTGTCAACGCACAAGGGCCAGGAATTCAACTACGTCCTGTCCGGGACCATGAGGTTCATCCACGAGGACCACGTCATGGACCTTAAGGCCGGCGACACGGTGTTCTACGACTCCAACAAAGGTCACGGGATGGTCGCCACCAGCAAAGAAGGATGCCTCTTCATATCGGTTGTAATAAACGATCCGAGAGGGGAACCGCAATGAGGAACATAAACCTCCGTTACGTCGACGAGGAATACGACGAGGACGGCATCCTCACCAGATACAGCCTCCACTACCCGGACGATTTCAACTTCGGCTACGACATAGTCGATGACATCGGCACCAACGACCCGGGCCGTCCCGCCATGATATGGTGCAACGACAAGGGTGACGAGCGCAGGTTCACGTTCGGCGACATCATGCGCCTCTCCAACAAGACCGCCAACTACCTCACGTCCCTCGGCATAGGCAAAGGCGATTTCGTCATGGTCGTGCTGAAGCACAACTGGCAGTTCTGGTACGTGTCCGTCGCCCTATGCAAGATCGGCGCGGTCATGGTCCCCGCCTCGTTCATGCTCACCAAGCACGATGTCGTGTACAGGGTGAACTCGGCCGAAATCAAGGGCATCGTCGCCACATCCCAGAGCGGCGTCCCGGAGGTCTTCGAGGGCTCCTTCGACGAATGCCCCACCCTCACTGTGAGATTGATGGCCAACGGGCCCAGGGCTGGATGGGACGATCTGGATGCGGGCATAGACGCCGCATCGGAGACGTTCGGCAGGGTACCGACCAAAGCCGCAGACCCGATGCTGATGTACTTCTCGTCGGGGACCTCCGGCTATCCCAAGATGGTCCTCCACGATCACCTGTACGCCCTCGGGCACCTGCTCACTGCAAAGCACTGGCATGCGGTCCAGCCCGACGGAGGGATACACTTCACCATAGCGGACACGGGATGGGGCAAGGCAGTATGGGGCAAACTCTACGGCCAATGGATCATGGAGGCCTGCGTCTTCGTGTACGAGTACGAGAAGTTCGTGCCCGGGAATGTGATGGCGCTCATCGGGAAGTACGGCATAACCACTCTGTGCTGCCCGCCGACGATGTTCAGGATGTTCCTCCTGAACCAGCCCGAGAGATACGACCTCAGCAGCCTGAAGCACTGCAGCATCGCAGGCGAGGCCCTGAACCCCGATGTGTTCAACAACTGGTACAAGGCGACCGGCCTGAAGCTCATGGAGGGCTTCGGTCAGACCGAGACCACGGTGGTCATCTGCAACACCCGCGGCATGGAGCCCAAGCCGGGTTCCATGGGGAAGCCCTCGCCGCAATACGAGGTGAAGATCGTCGATGCCAACGGCGTCGAATGCCTCCCCGGCATGAGGGGGGAGATCATCATAAGGTACGAGCCCAAGGTGCCCGGGCTGCTCATGGAGTACTATCGCAACCCCGAGAAGACCGCGGACACCCTCCGCGACGGCTACCACCACACCGGGGACACCGCTTGGTACGACGAGGACGGCTACATATGGTACGTGGGCAGGAACGACGACATCATCAAATCATCCGGGTACAGGATAGGGCCATTCGAGATCGAGAGCGTCCTCGTCGAGCATCCGGCCGTGAAAGAGTGCGCTGTGACCGGTGTCCCGGATGCAGTCAGAGGGCAGCTGGTGAAGGCCACCATCGTGCTCAGCGACGGTTACACCGGTGATGAAGCGCTTGTGAAGGAGCTTCAGGACTATGTGAAGAAGGAGACCGCTCCGTACAAGTACCCGAGAGTGGTGGAATTCGTCGACGAGCTCCCGAAGACCATCAACGGCAAGATCAAGCGCACCGATATCCGCAAGAAGGATTGGGACGGGCAGTGAGCCCGCGCAAAAACCGAAATACTCACGACCCGATATCCATGCATGGCATGCGACGAGAGCACCAAGAGCAGGCTCGGCCTGGTCCAAGTGTACACAGGTAACGGCAAGGGCAAGACCACCGCTGCCCTGGGGCTGTGCTTCAGAGCAGCGGGCAGAGGCCTGAATGTAGCCGTCGTTCAATTCATGAAACCCCCCGAGGGCTACGGGGAGCACATGTCCGCAGAGAAGTTCGACAACCTGTGCATATACCCTCTCGGGATGAGCAACCTCGTGGGCAATGACCCGACGCCCGAGGACCACCGTGCGGCCGAAGAAGCGTTCGATAAGGCCAAGGACCTCATATACTCCGGGAAGTACGACCTCGTAGTCATGGACGAGGCTAACGTGGCCATGTCCTGGGGCCTCATCGACACCCAGGACGTGATAATCATGCTCGAGGGCCGCCCGGAACATGTGGAGATCGTCATAACAGGCAGGTACGCCCCGCCCGCCATCATCGAGTACGCGGACCTCGTGACCGAGATGAGGCAGGTCAAGCACCCGTTCGACAAGGGCATCGGCGCCCGTGTGGGCATAGAAAAGTAATATGAGAATATTTATTTCGTATAATATTCTTTGACTACAACAAACAGATTACTCCCACTCACT
>CAZLEI010000041.1:0-1712 GCA_964558505.1 uncultured Methanomassiliicoccales archaeon
AGCTGTTTCCCGCCTTTCATATTCTCGATTTTCATTTTCATTTCCGTAACCTCTCAAGGTTCTCTTCTTCCCTTTCCGCCCTCCGCCCGCGATATCCGCAGGCAAGGGCGCCGGACGGCCGCGCCGGGAAGGACCCCGCGGTCCCGGGGGGACCTCTCCGAAGAGCGGCCCCCGCACCGCACCGGCGCATACCCGGTCCCCGCGAACCTACAGGTCCGCGGAACCCGCCATGCGCCGGGCACATCCTTCCCCGCGCCCGCAACGTCCCCCTCAGGCAAGGAAGAGCAGAACAGAACGCGTCCGTCCGTCTCCGGATCCGGTCACGTCCCGTCCTTCCTCTCTTCGTCTCTTTCTCTCTCTCTCTTCCTTCCTTCCCCGGGCACCGCCGCCGGCCGTCCTCCCGTCCGTCGGGACCGCAGGAAGACGCCCGTGCGCGCATCCCCCCCGCATCTGCAACTTTCGTTAGTACCGATATTCGTCCGTACTATGCTATCAGTTGACAGTTGACGTACTTGGAGGATGACCATAAGAGGACATGCAAAAGAGCGTCCCGAGGATTGTTCATCCTCACTCGGCCCGACCATGCGCCTTCTTCGTCTTCTTCCCGTTCCGGTGTTCCTGTCAGCGGTACCATAGGTACGGACCGGCCCTCCGCTTTCACAGCCGCGTCCGCGTCAGTGCACTGCACCGTCTCCCGCGGGAGTATCCCTCCCCTCGGTCCCTTCTGTCCCCCTGCAAGCGCCGTACCTCTCGGTTGTCCCCCCTTCCTTCATATGAGGAATCACGGGAGGATCATCAGAGCAATCTTCGAAAAACAAGTGACCTCTATAGGAAGGAGGCAGCAGGAGCTATAGAGTCCTCTCCTCGGTTCCCATCAGTCCTGTCCTCGTCTTTCCTTGCTCCTTTCCTTCTTATCCTCTCATCGAGGTTAGGGTCGGCGGTCGTAGGGTTTCGCATCCCAGCATACTACATGCATGCCTTTATGCGAAAGATGCAAAGCGATAGCCGTATTTAATACCTGCCGTGTGCATAGACTTACGTGCACACGCACGTCTTAAGGAAGGCATGCGCGCCTTCTGTCCGTGCACGCAGGTATACGGACCCGCTCGCATTGTTCATAGATGGGCATGCGTTGTATTTACATTGTGCGCGGGATCCGCGCCCGTCTCTGGACATGGCAGACCATTCGGACGCACGCCCCGGCATCCCTCCCTTCCACCGGCCTTGCACGCCCGCCTCCCGCTCTCGGTGCTTCCGCGCCCACGAGGGGATCCTCGTTCTCGCACGCACAAGGCGCGAGACCGTCCCGCTCCGATGCCCGACCCGTATCCTGCTCCTCGTTCCGGGCCATGCATCCCGCCGCGGCCTCCGCGCCCTGCCATCCCGTGCCGAGGCCGGACGCATCCCGCGAGGCGGGCACCGTATCGGACAGCACCTGCCCGACCGCTCATGCGCCGACCATCCGCATCTATGGTCCCGACCCGGAGACGACGCCGCGGACATGCGGATCCGTGCCTCGGCAGATGCTCCGCGATCCCGCAGTCCCCCCGAAGCACCGGAGGGCTTTCGCATCATGGCCTGCTCCGAAGCCCCGATGCTTCCGCCGGAGGGGGAGTGCCGTCAGGGCATCCGCCCGTGGGAACGGACGGCAGGAGCCTGCGCATAGCAGCCGACGACCGAAGACGTGGCGCATCCCGACCGAACCGCCCCCT
>CAZLEI010000041.1:1812-8813 GCA_964558505.1 uncultured Methanomassiliicoccales archaeon
GGGCGCCGGGGACAGATGCCCCGCTCCGCGAACCCGACGGGCACCGCCCGAACACCCTCCCGTGACGACATACGCCGCGCTTTCTCTCGAAACATACTAAACCGATTCATGCTGGCACATGCAATTTGAACTGCGGTTCCGCCGTATCTGCCGTGAACCTGTAAAACATCAGTCTGGCACATACGCATCGCACACTGTCGTGACTATCTTGCGCACCGCGTCCGCCCCGGCTCCCGGGACTGTTGCCCCAGGATCGAAAAATCATCATCTGGGTCATTGCTCAGGAGTCTTCCTTCCCGACCTCGGGCGCAGCCTTCGCCGCATTCCTCTTGGAGACCATCCTGCGGTAGGACCAGGATATCATCGGCGGTGCTATCAGGGAGGTTGCCAGCGTCATCAGGATCAGCACGGTGAACATCTCGTTGGTGAACACGCCGATGCTCAGCCCGATCGTGGCCACGATGATGCCCACCTCTCCGCGCGGCACCATGCTGGATCCCACCAGCACGGACGAGTCGCTCTTCATGCGTCCGAGCCTGGCGCCGGCATACCCTCCGATGAACTTGGTGGCGACTGCCACGGCCGTGAGGCCCAGGAAGGTCCAGAGCATGCCCATGTGCACCGATGGGAGTTGCACCTGCATCCCCACGTATATGAAGAAGAACGGAAGCATGAACGCCGTGAGCACGTTGAAGCTCTTCTCGCAGGGCATCGTGTCCTTGAACTCGGCGAATATCATCCCCGCCAGGAAGGCGCCGATGATACCGGCCAGCCCGACGGTCGACGACAGCACCGCCATGCCCAGGCAGACTATCATGGCCAGCGAGGTCGCCTTGGCCGCACGGCGGTCCCCGGAATCCTCGTGGACCTTGCCCTCCTCCAGTATTATGTCCCCCTTGATCTCGCCGGCCTCCCTGCGGGAGGTCATGAACATCTTCTTCCTGATGCTGGCGAGGCTCTTGATCTTGGAGATGTACAGGAATGACACCGCCAGGAACGCTGTCACCGTCACGGTGTTGAGGATTATCATCGTCATGTCGGCACCCGGCGTGACCACGCCGGAGACAACCGCCAGCAGCGTCAGGCACAGGATGTCGTCGATGATGGATGCTCCGACGATGACGCGGGCCTCCTTCGTGTTCATCGCGTGCAGGTTGCGCAGGACCTCGATGGTTATCCCGGTGGACATGGCGAACATCGCCGTGCCTATCAGCAGCGACACGTTGAAATCGTAACCGATGAAATGCCCGAACATGTACCCGCCGATCAGGGGGATGATTATCCCCAGCACCGCCACGTACACCGCGGCGCGGCCCACTTTCATCAGCTCCGAGAACTTCGTCTCCAGACCGACGGTGAAAAGCAGGAAGATTATCCCCAGCTCGCCCATTATGTTCAGGAAGTTCGCGTCCTCCGAGAACTTCAGCGGATCGAAATGGACCGCCGCGCCGATCTGCGGGAAGAACAGTATCAGGTTGATGAACACTATGCCTGCGATGATCTCGCCCACGAGCTCCGGCATGTTGAACCTGCCGAACAGGTACCCGAGGGCCTTCGCAAGCAGGAGTAGCAGGAAAAGCTGCAAGATGACATAGCCTATCTCATCAAGCAATCTCGCACCCCATGTCCATCCCTATCGAGCATCGCATCGCAAGTATAATAAAAGTAGTAAGATGTTTTGTCAGGCCTCAGTGCCTGGGGAATTTTATCCACACGTCCTCGGGGAACAGGGACCCGCCGTCGATGAAGTTCTGGCCTCCGTTGTAGTACCTGAGCGGGCATTCGTACTCGACGGCCGACGAGCCTTCGTCGGGAACGGTTATCACCGTGCCGTCGTACCTCATGGACGCTGTTCCGACGACGTAGCTGTCGGACGTGGTCTCGGAGTAGAAGTAGTACTTCCCGTCCACGTAGTAGTACGCCCCGCCGACGACCGAATCGAGGGCGATCGCGGCCACGGCATGTCCGGGGAGCAGCACGAGAGCCGCGTCGAGGCCGGAGGCCTCGGCGATGGCCGCGCACAGCAGGGACGTGTCCTCGCAGTCCCCCGCCCTGTCGTACAGGGTCTCCAGCGCGTACTTCCAGTACTCGTAGCCTCCGCCGGTGCCCGATATGAAGTACGTTCCGGCGGACGACGCGAGCTCGGACCCGTTGGCGGATATGAACGCCTCGTCCGTCTGATAGGTGAACGACTGGCTGAAATCCAGGATGAAGTTCGCGTACCCCTGCAGCTGGGCCGCCGTAGCGGCGGTGATATCGGATATCCCGTAGAGCCCCATCAGCTTGGATGCGAGGGCCTTGACGGTCGCGTCCGCGGACGTGGCGTACTTGATGTTGGCGCCCGCATCGCCGCTGACGTACCTCCTGTCAGCATCCGCCGTCCTGTACGCGGACACATCCTCGTACGTGAACGACAGGTCCACGGTGTAGGTCTTCCCGCCGGACGACCAGGAGTGGTACCATCCGGTGAGCGTGGTGTAGTCGCCGGTCGCGTCGTACTTCATGTACGACTTCGTGTCCTCGTCGTAGGACGTGAGCACCGTCCCGGTCAGGTCGAACACCGACGATGCGGGGCTGTCCCCGCTGTCGGAGGTATCGGACCCGTTCTCGGGAGCAGGGAGGCTCAGGCCCGCGACGGTGCCTGCAAGCACCACGGCGGCCACGGACAGTACCGCGATCGCCACGGTGTAGATCTTCTTTCCCATGCTGTTCAAATCTCGGACGTGGTTATAAAAATGCTTCGGAACCGCCCCCGGCCCCCGCGAATGCAATCATCGTGCAGCCTGGGGAATAAAACCATGTGCTTCACATGATCGGCTCGACCACGAACTTCAGCAGGCTGCCGTCCTGGCCGAAGATCTCGTGGGACACCACCTTGCACCTGCGCCCGGAGGATTCCGAGAGCAACGTGCATATGAGCCCCATCGTGAACATGTACTTCGGGGTATGCGGCATCCCGGGGATGCTCAGGGAGTCCCTGAGGATCACCGTCAGCGGCATGAACGTGTACACGGACAGCTCGCCCAGCCCCACCCTGTCGTACATGTCCTTCACGTACGACATCACATCCTCCATCTTGTGGGACTCCATCTTGGGGTACATGGCGTGCCCGACGCCGTTCCCGAGGCCCTCCATCATGGGCGACGTGTCGAGCCCGGAGGCGTCCAGCGTCAGCAGCACTGCCCTGACCATCGACTCCGCCCAATCCTCCTTGTCGAACATGCCGTTCATGAAGTCCATGGCGGTCTCGAGGACCTCCGGGTCCCGCGGTTTGGACGACAGGAGATGCCTCGCATGCAGGACATAGACCTTCTTGCGGGAATCGTCCTCGGATACCTCGGCGGAGACCAGGTTCATCTCGACGAGGGACTCCATGTGCACGAAGAGGGTCGACGAGGCCTTGCCGGTGATGGCCTGAAGCTCGGCTGACGTCTTGGGGCCGTCCTTGAGGGCGGCCAGGATCTGCATGTGCATCTGATTGGACACCTGAGCCACCTCGCCGTCGTCGACGATGTAGAGGCTGAACTCGTTGGTAGGGTCGTTCTTGGCCATCGTACTGTCATTCACGGGGGGATATTTTAGCCTTGACCCTGAAACCGCGGAACGAGGGCGAAAAGCACCGCTTCCGAGGTGAACTGACGAAAATCCAAGTAGGTGGGCCCGAAGAGATTTGAACTCTCGACCTCCCGGTTATCAGCCGGGCGCTCCAGCCAGTCTAAGCTACGGGCCCACTCGGTATCCTCTCGAATAAAGACATGTAATATATAACTTTCCATCGTCGGCCGGCCTGTGCACGGGAACTCCCCCGCCGCGCGGCCGATCTCCGCCGACATGCGCACCCCCTGCCCGATGCCCCCTGGCATATCGCTTCGTCCAGCACCGACGGCCGAGCGCATCCAGTATAAATACACCTAACATCATCGGTACACCATGGAACCCGTATTCTCAGAGAGCAGAAGGAGCATCTCCGATTCATACCTGATGATCATAACGCTGCTGGTCGTCGTCGCCCTCGGCGGATTCATATTCACGTACTTCCGCAGCGACATCGACCGCTGGGCGATGGTCATCTTCACCGTGATCATGATACTGTTGCTGGCGACCCTCGTGTACGTCCTGCGCATGAACCTCACCACCCAGGTCTTCGACGACCGCGTGGTCGTCACCGCGCGCAAGGACCACACCATAATGTTCTCCGAGATCGAGAGCCACTCCGTCAGGGAGTACTCGAGCATCAAGGACTACGGGAGGGAGGACATCATCAACCTCGCCTTCGTCGTAACCGGCACCAAGCGCGGTGTCGAGATCGTCTGCAAGAACGGGGAGAAGGTGTACATCGCGTCGGATTTCGCCGATGCCCTGGACGCCGCCATAAAGTGCTGAACGGCGTCGTGCGTCCGCCTGTGCGCGGACGCCGACCGCCATCGTTTTTATCTATCCATAGCCGATAGGGTGCCACATGCAGGGCACATTCCATTGGCTGAGGGTCCAGGCATTCTGCTACGCCACCGAGGACGAGAAGCTCGTCGGCGAGGCCATGGCCGCCCTCGTGGGCGACGAGGGCTTCGAACGCGAGGAGACCGAAGGGGAACAGGGGAACCGCATAGTCCTCATGGAAGCGGAGCTCACCAAGCAGAAGCAGTTCGACGCGCTGTTCTCGTGCCTCGCGCCGATCGTCCCGCGCCTCATCGACGACATCGATGCGCGCATCGACGAGGATTGCACATTCTACACGAGGCTGGACAAACAGTCCGCCGTCAAAGGCGTCATCAGGACGGCCCACGGCGGCGACGTGATCTCGGTCACGGGCAAAGTGGTCTCCCACCCCGCACGCAAGGAGATCGCCACCGCGAACCTCCTGAGGTACCTGGAAGGGTTCAGAGCTCAACCTCTTCCTGATACTTCGGCCTGACCGACACCTCGCGTATGCGGCGGTTCTTGACGGACCTGACGACGATCTTCATGGAATCGTTCTCGATCACGTCGCCCTTCACCGGTATCTTCCCCAGCTTGTAGTGGATGTATCCGGACACGCTATGGTCGGTGTAGTCCTCCGGGTCGAAGCGCACCCCCATCTGGTCCGCGAGGTCGAATATGTTGGCCTCGCCGGTGACCGTGAACGTGCCGTCGCCCTCCTTCACTATGGAGTACAGGACCTCGTCGCTCTCGTCCCATATCTCCCCTACGAGCTCCTCCAGTATATCCTCCAACGATATCAGTCCCAGCGTGCCGCCGTAGTTGTCCAGGACGATCGCCGTGTGTATCTTTGATTTCTGCAGGTCGTTGAGCAGGACGGCGATGTTGGTCGCCTCCGGCACGAACTTCACCGGGCGGATTATATCTGACATCCTGACCGTCTCGTTGTCCATGGACTTGAGGAAATCCTTCACGGACACCACGCCGATTATCCTGTCGATCGTCCCGTCGTAGAGCGGTATCCTCGAATACCCGGTCTCGGTGAAGATCCTCTTGATCTCCTCCTTGCCGGTGCGGACGTCCGCGGCCACGATGTCCACGCGGGGCGTGAATATCTCGCCCGCGGTTATCTCGTCGAACTGTATCGCGGAGCGTATGAGCTCGCCCTCCCTCTTCTCCAGGACGCCCTCGCCCTCGATCTCGTCGATCATGACCACGAGCTCGTCCTCCGTCATGGTGGGCTCGTCCTTGGCGTTGCGCGAGAGGAACGCCGTGAGCTTGGTGAACAGGTAGGACACCGGCGTGAAGATCAGGATCACCGCATGCAGATAGGGCGTGACGGCCAGCGCCACGCGCTCGGAGTGCCTCTTGGACAGGCTCTTGGGGGTTATCTCGCCGAACACCAGGAGTGCCAGGAGCATCACCACCGTCGCGACCAGCGCGCCGAGGGACTCGTTCTGCAGGATGGCGACGAACAGCAGCGTGGACAGGGACGTCGCCAATATGTTGACGAGGTTGTTGCCTATCAGTATCGTGATCAGCAGCTTGTCGAAGTTCTCGGACAGTTTCAGCGTCTCCTTCGCACGCTTGTTCTCGCCCTCGATGGCGAGGTTCTTTATGCGTATCTTGTTCAGACTGGAGAATGCGGTCTCAGATGCCGAGAAGAATGCGGAAAGCAGTATGAGGATGACGAGGGCCACGATCATGGCCGTCATGTAACTTGCATCCAATCTTCATCCCTTCCGTTCCGTTATGCGTATAAGCACTTCTAATCACGTCCGCGGCGGACCATCCCGCCGTTGGTTTCCGTAGACCGTACACAGATAAAAACATGCACGATGGAAACAAACGGGGCGATCCGGAAAAACACGCCTGGCCCGAAAGAGCTAAGAGGTTTAGGTAAGAGGTTTTTCGGTTGACTGGTACTCAGATTCCCATCTTGTCCTTGACATCCTGTGAAACAGTGATGAGGAGGAAGAAGATGTACATCAGCATCTCGAAGAAGCTACCGATACCGGCAACGATTCCGAGTGCGGTGCCCGAGAACGCGACGGTAATGCCGGCGAGGCTGACGATCGTCATGACCACCAGGATGATCACCAGGAGGAACCAGATGATCTTGTCCAGGGTCGTGGCCTGACCGTCCATCATCTTCTTTGCGACGAACATCAGGATCAGACCTAGGATGATCGGGACGACCGCTGCAAGGATCGCAGTGCCGATGCCGTAGCCGTCAATGGCGCTTCCGATGGCTGCAAGGATACCGCCGATTATAGTCACGACAGCGAGCAGCATGGTGAACGTTCCCAGCATGTTGATCTTCTCGCTAATCTCGCCGGAGCGCACTTTCGCAGCGTATCCGAGGAGAAGGAGACCGAAGATGATGTTGGATATGTAAGCCATATCCATTGTCCACAGGATAATTCCGGTGCCGTCGGTGAGATCGAGAACGATACCGACGATTCCGAGGATCGCGGTCAGAACACCGACGATCATTACCACTAAACCGAAGTTTTTCATGTCATCGAAGAAAGACATAGGTCGCACATCCACTTTCTGAATATTTATATTCTCTCACCGTACCA
>CAZLEI010000042.1:0-6981 GCA_964558505.1 uncultured Methanomassiliicoccales archaeon
GTGACAGCGCCCTGAAAATGGCGGTCGTCACACAGCATAACTACTACAATTTTGAATTCAATGTGGAGGATGTGGTCATGATGGGCAGGACCCCGCATAAGAAGTCCATGGAGACCGACAACGAGGAAGACCGCAGGATCGTAGAAGATGCACTCGAGAAGGTCGATATGCTGGAATTCAAGGACAGGGGCTTCTCATCCCTGTCGGGCGGAGAGCAGCAGCGCATCATATTGGCAAGGGCCCTGGCGCAGCAGACTCCTTGCCTTGTACTTGACGAGCCGACCAACCATCTCGACATCCAATATCAGTTGGAGGTACTGGACATCGTCAAAAGCCTTCATTGCACTGCGCTGTGCGCAATGCATGATTTGAACCTTGCAGCACAGTACTGCGACCGCCTGTATGTGATCAAGGATGGCAGGATCGTGAAAGAAGGGACACCGAACGAGGTAATCACCGAGAACATGATCCGCGAGATATACAACGTCAGGGCAACTGTATCGCGTCATCCTGCCACAGGACTCCTGAATGTAGTGTATTATCCCGGTTTCATCGCAACTCCTCGGCAGAAATTGCCGGCGGCAGACATGAAGGAACAGGAAATCAATACTGGAAAGGCGGCAACGGCCGAAAATGCATGAGGACTTCTTTCGATTACGATGGATTCAAATACAATCAATACATCTGCCGAATCACGGAGATTCTTCCATGCAGTGATGCATGGTCGACCGTGGCGGGCGATTCGCCTGCAGGTCGCACGGGGGCGTTGGCCGAACGTGCGAAGTCCGATTTTAGATTATTGCTAGATAGCAATGCTTATATACCATACCAGCCTACCTTCGTTCAATATTATCCGGCAACTCTGTTGCTGGGTGATTGAGAGGAATCAAAATGGTAACCGTCTATGACGTTCCTGCGGAGAAACTCATACTCAAGACGGCCGAGAAGCTCAAACAGAACTCGGCCATCGTCCCCCCTGAGTGGGCAGAGTATGCCAAGACCGGCAGGCACACCGAGAGGGCGCCCCAGCAGGAAGATTGGTGGTTCATAAGGGCCGCCTCCATCCTCAGGAAGCTCTATGTAAAGGGCCCCATGGGCTCGTCGAAACTCGCCGCCGAGTATGGCGGATACGCTGACAAAGGCGCCATGCCCAACAGGGCAGTGAAAGGAAGCCGCAACATCGCCAGAAAATGCATGATGCAGCTCGAATCCGCCGGTTTCCTCGTCAGCAAAGACAAGCAGGGCCGTTCGATCAGCCCCAGCGGCATGTCTCTCCTTGACAACACCGCGAAAGAGGTCTATGATGAGATGAACGCCTAAGGAGGTTTTGGCATGGAAGACCCTGAATTAGAAGCATTGAGGCAGAAAAGGTATTCTGAACTTCAGCAGCAGGCCCAACAGCAGGCTCAACAGGAGAAGCAGACCGAGCAGCTCGAGATGCAGAAGCAGTCTATCCTGAGACAGATTCTCACACCCGAGGCAAGGGAGAGGCTTGGCAACGTGAAGCTTGCCGACCCCAACAAGGCCAACGCGGTCGAGATGCAGCTGATACAGCTCGCACAGTCCGGCAGACTTCAGGGCGTCGTCACCGACACCATGCTGAAAGAGATCCTTAGGCAGGTCACCCCGCAGCGCAGGGAGATCACCATCCAGAGGAGATGATTACAATGACAAACAGAAAGGCCCCGGCAATGAAGAAAAGGCTCAACAAGGCCACCAAGCAGAACCGCCGTGTTCCTGCATGGGTCATGATTAGAACGAGCAGGCAGTTCCTGCGCCACCCCAAGAGAAGGTCATGGCGCATGAGCAAAGGAAACGAGTGAGGGATGAAAATGGAAGAGATAGAGAGAACCATAATAATTCCCCTCAGGGCGACCAAGCAGGCCCCCCGCACCAAGAGGGCGAAGCGCGCAATCAAAGAGATCAGGGAGAACATCATGAGGCACATGAAGGTCGACGCAGAACAGGTGTGGATCGACACTGCCCTCAATGAGAAGATCTGGTCCAACGGAATACGCAACCCGCCCTCGAAGGTCGCCGTCAAGGCCGTCAAATTCGATGACGGTCTCGTCGAAGTATCCCTCGCAGAGTGAGTGTGGTCGCATGATGAGACTGTCACGTTACGGTGGAAACCAGAATATCGGAGTGTTCGCCGTTACAAACGACGAGTTCTCATTCATAGCAGCGGACGCCTCCCCTTCATTCGTGAAGGACATCCAGGATGCATTGGGTGTCGAGACGGAGCTCATGACCATGGCCGGATCATTCCTGATCGGGTCGCTCGTGGCCATGAACTCCACCGGCGCCGTCGTGTCCGGCCTCGCAGACCGGGTGGAAGTGGAGGCGGTTGCGAAGAAGCTGTCTGTGGCCATGCTGCACGATAAGCTCAACGCAGCTGGAAACAACATCTTAACAAACGACCTCGGGGCCATAGTCAGTCCCGAGGTCACCGACCGCTCCCTGAAGGAGATCTCGGACGCCCTGGGCGTCGAGTGCGTCAGGAGCACATTGGCCGGATGCACCACCGTAGGGTCGGTCGCCAGGGTCACGGGGAAGGGCTGCATAATCAGCCCCGACGCCACCGATGACGACATCGCCCTGATCAAGGATGTGCTGAAGGTCGAGGCTGTGAGGACCACGGTCAGTCACGGCGTCAGGTACGTCGGCGCAGGCGTGCTCGCCAACTCCAAGGGCGCGCTTCTGGGAGACGACACCACGCCCATCGAGATGGGCAAGGTGGAGGATGGGCTCGTCCTTTATTGAGGACTGAATACCCAGCACTCGCCCCTCTCCGGCAGCTCGTCTGCCGAGAGGTCGGCTTCGTTTCCGACGTAGTTAACATTGTCCTCGGGGATTATCCCGAGGAATTTATCAACTGTGGCCAGGGGCAGCGATAGCCCTCCGACCCTGTAATGCATCGGTACGACGATCTTAGGGCCGACACGGGTGACGAATTCCTTCACCTCTTCTATGCTCATCGTGTATATCTCCCCGACAGGTACGAACAGGATGTCGCATCCGGCGATGGAATCGATAACTGCGTCGGAGGGGATGGCACCGATATCTCCGCAGTGGCAGACGACGATGTCGTCCATCGTGAACTTGTATATCGTGTCTACACCGCGTTTGCTGCCTTCGAATTCATCGTGGAAACATTCGAAACCTTCGAAATCGAACCCTTTGCACGTGTGCTTCCCAAGCGCGAATTTGAAGTCATCATGGCTCCCGCGGATCAAGCGGGCGGCATTGTGATCATAGTGATCGTGTGTCATGAGCACGATGTCCGCGCTGACCGCAGGCGGTTTGATCCCGATGGATTTTCCGTCATGCGGATCGACGATAACTGCGATACTGTCCGTTTTGAACTCGAAACATGCGTGCCCGTGCCATCTGATTCTCATATGTATCGCCACCCGATTCCACGGAATGATTATAATTATGCCGTAGGTTGGATGGCGAAGATTATTATCTTCGCTGTGTGATGTGTTTCTAATGAAGAAGACCTTGATACTCGTCGTCGACAGAGACGACGATTTCGGCACCAAGGCCGGTGTCGAAACTCCGGTCATCGGATATGGTGGATGTTCCGCTGCAGCTACAGCATTGGGTGTTGCCGATCCCGAGGATTCCGACGTGAACACGCTGTTCGCGGCGATGAACATATACCGGGAATTGAAAGACGACGGCAAGGATGCCGAGATCGCACTCCTGTGCGGCGACCGCAAGGTCGGTCATAAATCGGATGCCGCGGTCATCGACGAGCTTGCGATAGTGGTGAACGAGATCGAGCCTGACAGGGCGATACTCGTGAGCGACGGCGCCGAAGACGAATACGTCTACCCCATCATCTCATCCAGGATACAGGTGGATTCGGTACGCAAGGTATTCGTGAAGCAATCCCCCGGCCTGGAGGGCACGGTCTACATCATCAGCAAGATGCTGGAGGACTCGGAGAAGAGGAAGAGGTTCATCGGCCCCATCGGCTGGATCATCACCCTGATAGGCCTGATGTACTTCCTGCCAGCATTCTTCATCGCCATCGGCAATCCGGCATCTGCCGATTACAACAGCGTATCCGGAAGCCTGGTCCTGGTCTTGATCGGGATCCTCCTGCTGAGTTTCGCTTATAACGCTGCCGATACCCTGCGCGCGTTCATGGACAAGTGGGTATCGAGGGTCAGGTCCGGAAGCGTCGTGGTGATGACGGGCATGCTGTCCGTCACATGCATAATCATAGGATTGGTCCTCGGTGCCTATGCGGCTCTGGACCTTTACACGAACAGCATCGTCTACATGGGGCTTTGGTTCGTCTCGAATGCCCTTTGGCCGATCTCATTCGGTCTGCTGATCTACATGCTCGGTGAAGCGATAAACGATTACCTGACGAACCGCGTCATGAAGCGCGGATTCCTCGTGGGCAGTATAAACCTCATCGCCTTGTCGTTGGTGCTGAGCGGGATAGTCGACTGCATGATATTGTATCTGGCACTCGGTCAGGTATCGGCCAACATGATAATATTCGAGTTCATAGTCGGTATCGTGTTGGCGGTGATGTCATCGGTCATCTCCCGTTCCATCAAGAGGCATGTTATCTGTCAGAGGACGGAGGAAGATGCACTTCTCTGAGTGGGAACCGGTGTATCTCTCGATCCTCGACGATATGGGATACGACCGCCGCGACGACGAAGCATCCGCAAGGATGCTGAAGGCCATGACCCCTAATTTCGACATGGTCGACGATGATCACGTGTCGGAGGTCATAGGCCCCGAGGTCACGGTCTTCGGCGCCTCCGACGGTCTCCCGGGAAAACTGTCCTCTTCGACCTTCAAGGGCACATTGATATCCGCAGGTTCGGCCACGGCCGCCGTGATAGGGGCCGGTATGACCCCGGACATCGTCGTGACGGACCTGGATGGTGACGTCTATTCGCAGGCGGTCGCCAACCGGTCGGGGGCGGTGGCCGTGATACATGCGCACGGCGATAACTCAGACGCGATCATGGAGAACATAGACATGTTCACCGGACCCGTGATGATCACGACGCAGTCGACCCCGGACCTCCTCTTGTGCAACTTCGGAGGATTCACCGACGGCGACCGCGCAGTATGCCTGGCCAGACATTTCGGTGCCAGGCGCATCAACCTGGTCGGGTTCGATTTCGATAACCCCTCCTGCAAAGAAGGTTCTGATCCGGCCGTCAAGAAGAAAAAGCTCTCCTGGGCCAAGCACATCATATTCGATATGAATCCCCCGGGAGTCGAATTGAAATCAATTTAATACGAAGACTGATTCATCATACACCAAGGACGTGACGGGATGGAACTGGCATACATAATACTCATAATACTGGCAATAATCTACATCCCGATATTCATCTACGTGCGCTTCTCGCCGAAGGCCGAAGGATACGGCCTGGTGACCTACGGGCCACTGGTCATGATCAAGACCAAGTACGGCATCAAGCTGATGGACCGCCTGTGCGTGTACACGCGGTTCTGGCGTTTCTTCGGCGTCCTGTCCAAGGCGATCGTGTACATTCTCATGGCGTTCATGATGTTCATTCTGATTGTGGACCTCTTCGCTCTGCCTTCCATGATCGGGCGCGGAGGATTGGGCATAGAATACGCCCTTGCGATACCCGGGCTGAATCCGATGCTGCCCCTGGTCTACGGTGTGATCGGCCTCGTGATCGCGCTTGTGACACATGAGCTGGCCCACGGCATGCAGGCACGTTCCAACGGTATGCGCGTGGATTCCACGGGCCTGCTGTACGGCGTGGTCCCTTGGGGAGCTTTCGTAGAGCCAAACGAAGAGGACCTCAAGAAATCGTCCAGAAGGGCGAAGGGCGATGTGTACGCCGCGGGAATCGCGACCAACTTCGTTGTCGCGGTAGTGCTGTTCGCGGCGATGTTCGGGATGCTGTCGGCCGCCACATGTGGCAACGGCGACTCGGCCGGCATATACTCCGTGCAGGCAGACACGCCTGCAGAAGAATCGGGGATACCCGCCGCCGCCATAATATTGGATGTTACATTCGGCGGTAAAACATACGATGTCGATTACTACATCATAGACGGCAAGGGGCATTTCACCTCGACCGATCCGACATTCTCGGGATTCGATCCAAACGAGACGGCCACGGTCACGTACGTGACAGATAAAGGAGAATATTCTGCGGATGTGAGGCTCGGGCTGTACATCAACAAGGTTGCCGCTGATTCGCCGGCGGCCGAAGCCGGCCTTCAGAGCAAGTGGTACATAGTGTCCGTCAACACAACAGACGGCACCTCTTACCCCATCTACGACATATACACCTTCAACAAGGCACTGTCGTTGACAGTTCCCGGTCAGCAGATATCCATATCTTATGTATCTGATGCGGGATCCGGCGTCCAGGAGACCGGATATTTCAAGCTTTCCGCCAATGGGAACGTGGGGTACCTCGGAGTGTACACATCCGTGTCAGGTTTCTCCTTCGTGTCCCCGCAATACATGCTGGATCATGCTAAGAACCCCCTCTACGGTGTGGACACTGTCACCGAGGGTGCATACGCGCTCATATCCTACATCGGCCAACCGTTCCAGGGATACTCCCCGGTATTGGAATCCACCCACTGGTGGTATGACGTTCCGGGAGGAGATGTGTTCTGGGTCGTGCTCTCGGTCGTGTTCTGGACTTTCTGGCTCAGCCTGGTCCTCGGTATAACCAATGCGCTTCCCGCAGTGCCCTTCGACGGAGGGTACGTGTTCGCCGGCGGTCTGGATTGGCTGTTGGAGAGAGCCGGCATCAAAGATACCGAACGCAGGGACAGGATCACGGGCACGGTTGTGAATGTCGTCTCCATGGCGACGATATTCATCCTGCTGCTGGTGATAGTGGTCATCATCTTCTGATGGCGTACGGGCACCCGAAAGGTGCCCGTATTGTCCATCATCTGAAATTCTCGGATGATTTGTAGGTAGGTAATATAGCTGCATTT
>CAZLEI010000043.1:0-6972 GCA_964558505.1 uncultured Methanomassiliicoccales archaeon
TTGAAGCTGTTCCAGGAGTGCACGCGTCCTCCTGTACTTCTCCTCTTCTGGGAGATACGGATCGGTGACAGAACCGATGAACGCTTCCTTCCCTTCATATTTCCAAGGCTCGATGATGCGAGGCCATCTTTTCACATCCAGGAATTCGCCCCACGGCTCAGGATGATTAGTGAAGCGCTTCATGAAGCTTGCATAACAATATTTGCACGCGTGGGTGCACCCGACATACGGGTTGATGGAATAGTCGCAGATCGGAAGATCCGACTTGCTGAGCACATTCTTCGTAACCACTTCCTTCACGATCAAACCCATTCTCGCTCCATCCTGTGGATATCACTATCCGGAGGATCGTATAAATGCGATGAGGGTACGGCATCGCCCGCACCGGCACCTGGGTGACGTCAAGATGTCATTTGCCCGGGAATATGGAAGATGGGGCCGAAGCCCCGTTTTACGATCTCAGGCCTGTGTCTGGATCAGAATGCAATTCACCGAGCTCCTGTCCTCCAAGATGGGGAGGTATGCACTCATGTACCCGGACACGATGTTGTATTCTATGTAGATCGTCGACTCGTTGCCATGGATGTTCACGCCAGCGGTTATGAATACGCGATCCCCGTAATACTTCTCGATATGACCTGCGAATATGCATCCCTCTCCGCCGATCACTGCTGTCCCATACAGGAGATTATCCACGACATCGGTGTCGAACACTGCATCGAATGTCAACGTCATGCCGGGACCCGTGAGGTACCTCCCGTCAGTAGTCAGGATGCTCGTTCCCCCTGCTGCCCATGTGGTTCCCTCGAGCCCTGTGGACACTGTTGATGGGGATGCCCCGTAGTTCTCGTTGAATGCCATGGATGCACCGGATTCCCACCACAGCCCCATGTGCCTTATGATGGAATCGGCAGCATATATCTTCATGAAGCCTTTTGTTCCGTCATCGAACACCGAAAGACCGTTCAGAGGTCTGGTCGGATCGGACGCATACCTGAACGATGCGGCCACATCATAGACCTCGGCCCCGTGCTCTATCTTCATCAGCGCCGTCATCCCCTTCTGCTCTACGACCGTGAGGGTCGTGCCCGCATAATTCTCGGGGACTGAGGAACTGTAGGACACGAATGCACCGTCGACGACAACGAACGTGCTTCCTGCTCCGATGTCCGGAACGGTCCATTCGCTCTTGTCCACTTTTGCTCCGTCGTATCCCATCATGATCGAGCGGGCGATGACGGAATCAGTACCGACCAACTCCACGACCTGAGCCACTGCTAAGGTGTTGAAGTCCAGGAAGTATCCTTCGGTCCTGATGAATAATGGTATGTTCCCTTCCGATGAGTATTCGAACGTGATGAAATCTCCTTCTATCAGCCCGGTGATCTTATCTGTGCCGTGCAGGGATGACCATGTACCGCTGAACATGCCATCATTCGTCTCCGATATCGTCAGGTCCACAGTGTATCCTGATCCCAGTTCCAAGTTGTTGGAGATCTCGTCTGCCCATTGCATGGACCACGTTCCCTCAAGGATCGAACTCTTGGAGAATGATCCTGCGGCCGCCATCGTGCTTCCGGACAGGTTCATCGAGAACGTCATGTTGCCGGAGCCTTCTGCGTATGTCATATCGAGGATCGCTTTGATCTCGCCATTATCATTCGCGATCATGAGGATCGAGTATGCACCATCGGAAGATGCCGGTATGGAATAGCCCACCAATTCGTACGTATCGGCTGTTGCCCTGCTGTCCCCGATGTAGAAACTTCCGCAGTACAGACCGGAATCCGACAGATCGATCTCGAAGGCCGCATACCCTTCGACCGTCCCGGATGTCCCGTCGACATCCATGGTCTTGTACGATCCCAGCTCCCAGTACGTGCCAGTGAGGCCGGGATAGCCGTATGTCTCGGTTCCGGTGGTCTCGCGGGATACTCCGAACGAGTCTCCCATGTACATCATGTTGGCCTCTATGCATTCGTCGCCCTTGATCTTGATGACGGTCTTGCTGCCGTCCTCGATGGCGATGAACCCCAAGCTCTCCTCATCATAACCCTGGGCGGAACCATAGAGGAACGATGCCACGCCCGTCGCCGAATTGTATGGACAAGTCCATGTGTAAGTGGCCGTACCTCCGATCTGCTCCCCGAACGCGATATCGGCATCGACGGAGAATGTCTCGCCGTTGTACAGGTACCTCGTTGAATCGAAATGATAGCTCTTGTTCCCAACATCCACCATGGAGAGTCTTGACTTGTCCACAGATGCCCCGTCGCGTCCAAGGGCTGCGGAGATGCTGATGTTGTTGTCCTTGCCGTCATCGGGATACATGTACAGCACAGACATGACGAGGGTAGCGGAGTCGATGAACCGCCCCGATGCATCGCAGTTCACGCCTTCATCCGTCAACAGTGAGAACTCGATGAGATCTCCATTGATCGATCCCGAGACTGCATGATCCTCAGTATCGCTGTAGACCCCGTAGAACAACCCGTCCTTGACCCCAGAGATTTTCAGATCGATATCGAAGTAACCCGTCCCGTTCTCCCCATCGCCTTTGGTGTATTCCGACCAATCCTCATTCCATTCGCCCACATATGACGTGGTAGTCATGTTGTTGCTCGATATTACCGCCGCACCTGCCGCGGCGATTATGACCGCTGCGACCACCAGGACGGCTATCGAGATCGTCTGTCCTTTGTCCATGCGATTTAAAAAGTCTCGTGCATATTTAATCGCTCCGAAATTCCTTACATCAGACGATGATAGAAAATACCGAGGTGATGGATCTGCAAGTTGTTTCAGACATGTGTCCTCTCGCGCGGACATGGCGCATGACTGCCACACATATGGTTTGGAGGGGGCTTGCGCCCCCATCGGCCTCATTCGGCTGATTCCACGTTCGGGACCTCTCCGCTTCCTGACCTGGTGCCAGACCAGGCCACCACGAGCAGCACGATCACCGAGGCGGGGAGAGCGAATATCAGCGGGTCCACCAGAGCCAGCAAGGACCCGGATATGAGGCTGCTGTACCCGAGCACATCCGTTATGCCCGAGAAGAACAGGAATCCCCATACGACCCACACGAGGCCGCCTGCCGCTATGCTGCAGAACGCCGCCCTCTTATCCGGCCTGTCCACGAACAGACTGTACGCATAAGGTGCCAGCAAGGTCGCGGCGGTGAATCCCATGAATATAGAGGTTGCCTTCGCGATTATGTTATCGGGCATCAGATACGCCAGGACCACGACGATGACCATCATGATGAGGGTGCATATGCGGTTCATCCTCAAGGACGGCACGGCATCGACATCCACATTCTTGTGCTGGAGGATGACCGACCTCAGGTCGTATCCGCCCGCAGACCCCATGGTATGGAGGAGGGCCCCCAATGTCGAGATGGATGCGCAGACTATGGCGAGGACGAATATGGAGATGAACAAGTCCCCGAACGTCACGTTCTCGAAGAGCATGGTGACGAAAGTGGGTATGATTGTGTCCACAGACGCTGCCCCTATGGCTATCGTGCCCATGGAATCGTAGAAGAACACGTTGGACAGTGCTCCCACGGTGTATGCGGTCCCCACTATCACGAGCATGAATATGCTGCCTATGATCAAGGACTTGTCCAGGTCCCTGTCGCTCTTGGCGGACATGAACCTGACCACGAGCTGAGGCTGCGAGAGGGCTCCGATCCCCACACCCAGCAGGAACGTCGTCACGACGGTCACCCAGATCTCGCTACCAAAGGTCGAGAACGAGGTCCATCCGTTCATCCCGTTGGCAGCGAGTCCAGATAGCAGGTCGGGGAATTCCACCAGCGCCATGTCCCATAGGGACGTGAGCGCAGAGTTCGCGGTCTCCACGCCGCCGAGGGTGGTGAATGTGACCACCAGTATTATCGCCATTCCGGCGAACATTATGGCGGCCTGCAGCGCATCGTTGTACATGACGGCGATTATACCTCCGTATGTGACATACACCGCAACGACCAAAGACAGCACCAATAAGACAAGGTTCCTATCCAGCCCGGTGGAGATGTACATGAAGTTGACACCGCCGAGAAGGACGGCCGCGCAGTACACGGGCATTCCCACGAGGATGATGATCGATGCGAACAGCCTGATCCTGCTGGATTGGAACCTCTTGCCGAGGAAATCAGCGAAAGTGAAGGACTTCTCCTTGCGAGCGTACTTCCTTGTGCGCTTACCGAAAATGATGAATGCCACGACAAGGCCCATGAACAGGTTGAGGAACACAAGCCATACCATCGACATGCCGAATTTTGCAGATTGACCGCCGAATCCGACGATGGCGGATGCGCTTAGGAACGCCGCACCGTATGAAAGTGCTATGATCATCGGACTCGTCTTGCTCCTGCCCAACAGGAACTCGTCGCTGTTCTTGGTGTGCTTGTATCCGTACCATCCGAGCAGCAGCGTGACGATGATGAATATGGCCAGCACTGTGAAGAAAATCCCATTATTCATCGTCTTCACCGTCATCGTCGTGTTTCTTCAGCAAAGCGTACGCGCAACAGAATATCACTGTGGCGAAACACAGTATGTATCCAGTCCAGATCCAAGGATCGGGTATTCCGAGCAAGGTCATTCGTTCATTCCCCGTGTAATGTGCTAACACTTAGCACTATACTTGACGTACGCAGAGGAGATATAAAAAGAATCGCCAGACGCTTCAACCGGCCAGTATCGGCAAGGCTGACCCGATTTATACGGAAAATGACGCAGGAACACTACAAGTCATTAAATATCGCGCTGGAGTTGTGGTTTCGTTAGGCTTGACCGGGATGCTTGGCGTATCCTTTTACACCGAAACCGTCAATACGCGGGGGTGACAGCAGAGGACGGCGCCACCAAACCTTCGGGCCCACAGAGTGACCATGAGATTCTGTCCTGCAGAGTCGGCGTCTGCACGTGACGCGACCGGAGGGTCGCAGTCTGTGCACTAATCGCGGAGACCGGGTCAGGTCCTGACGGGAGCAGCCTTACCGCGAGCCACTGACGTTTGCGGGGGAGCGGGGTTGAGAAGCGATGTGATTCACCCGAAGCGCGAGGTGTCGTCTACCTCTGTGGCCTAACACTCATATCCTGGGCTTGATGCCCGTGATGATATCCTTTGAGAAATCGAAAAGCACCCTCGATTCCCCGTTGGCGACCAGGCGCAATTCATGGCCTGCCGTGACCTTCCCCACTACCGCGCCTGCGCATCCCACTTCTGCGAATATCTCCATGACGCGTGCGGAGTTCTCGCTAGGACAGGCGAACACGAAACCGCATCCCTGGTAAGCGAGGACCCATTGCTTCATCGGGACGCCGTCTGGCACCGGTATCTTTCCGATATCGACGGTCGCGCCAGCGCCGGAGCATTCGATCATCATCCCGAGCGTCCCGATGGATCCGGGATTGCTCATGTCCTTGCCCGAGTGGACAAGATGCTCCGATGCCACAGTGCACATGGCCTCCATCTGTGCGCGGACGAGGCCGTCATCCTTGTGCATGGTCGTGACCCATGCATTGGGGAGTTTCTCGGGAAAGGATCCGTCCAGATCCATGACGAACACCACATCGTCCCCCGGGGTCGCCCTGTCGCTCCTGACCAGATCTGCTTTTGGAACAGACCCGACTATGGATATGTCGATGGATTTGTACTTGCAATCAGGGTGCGTATGGCCGCCGACTATGGGCACGGCGAACTTGTCGATACCGTACCTCATGCCCCTGAGAAGCTCCGTGCATTCGTCTGCATCGCCCACAGAGAGGACGTCGACCATTCCCAAAGGCCTTCCTCCCATGGCGGCGATGTCGTTGACATTCACCAATACCGCAAAATATCCCGCAAGGAACGGGTCTGCCTCGACGAGCGATTCCATGATGCCGTCGGCGGCGAACAGGATGTAATCGTCGCCGAACCCGATGGCCGCCGCATCTTCCCCTTCGGCGGCCGCCACCGACGGGAACGAAGATGTCGGGAATGAATCCACGATATCGTGTATCGAACCTTTGCGGGTCACTCCGGGGAATCCGCGGATGGCATCGACGATCTCATCCAAATCCATGAGGCCAAATCCCGCAACACTGATAAAGGTTTATTCATGGCGTGCCCCGGACGGACCATGGGGAAAGCAATGTTCTGGCCACGCCCTGGTCATATGTGCTTGTGCGCCTCAGCTGTGAACGCCGTACCCGCACATTGTTGGAATCGGTCGCGTCGGAGGTCTTTCCGCGTGAAATTGAGGAGTTGTCTGGATTCTACGAAAAATCGAAACCTTTCCCTCGGTGGCGGACATGGCATGGCGAATGTTCGCGTCATCCTGATCTCGATGGTCTAGGTTTGAGGAAGAAGGAGTTTGGAAAAAGTTTGGAAAAAGTTTAGGAGAAATGCCTCGGAGTATTATCAGAGACCGTAGTTCTTCATGTCGAAGTTGGGAACGGTTCCCTTGAACTCTTTGGTGCAGTACTCGACGAACTTGTCCTCCTCGGTGGGGAGGGCTTCGAACTTCTTGATGATGTCCTTGAGGGTGTCGAGCTGCTTGTTGGTGAGCGCGAGCTCTTTGGTCTCGTATCCCTTGAGGACGATCTTCGCACCGGTGAGTCCAGCGGCGAGCGCCCTGTTGTAGAGGTTGTTGCCCTCGTCGGCGATCGCTTTTCCGATCTGGTATGCATGGTCGTATGCCAGAACGTATGCCTCGGGTCCCCTGGTCCTGTCCGTGAACATGTACAGGTCCCTGAGGGTCTTCTCCTGTTTGAGCTGGAGGGAGGTGTTCATGAGCGCAGCCTCGTATCCGATGGATCCAAACCAGCACTGGACGGAGGAACCTCCGAACTCGGGGTGGTACTCGACGGACTCGTTGGACCACAGGTCGCAGCACTGTGCGATCAGGTTGCCCTGGAGATCGCAGTGTGCGCACTGGCAGTTCTTACCCTCCTGGGCGGTGGGCATTCCTGCGATGGC
>CAZLEI010000044.1:0-5108 GCA_964558505.1 uncultured Methanomassiliicoccales archaeon
TGGATGTAATCGTTCTCCATCGACAGGCACTTCTTCGGGCACGACTCGACGCAGTACCCGCACTGGACGCACGACATCCTCATGATGGTCCATGTGCGCCCGGCCTTGTCCACGGTTATCGAGCCGGTCGGGCACTTCTTGGAGCATATCCCGCACATGATGCACGAATCCTTGTCTATTCCGACGTGCCCGCGGGTGCGCTCCTGGTACTCCCTCGCCACCTCCGGGTACCTCCTGGTGGACGGTCTTCCCGACACGTTGCCCAGGAGCAGGCGGCCGATCCTGAATGTTCCCATGATATCACCTCTCTGTGCAGCTGACACAAGGGTCCAGCGTCAGAACGAGCATGGTGACGTCGTTCATCTGGCATCCCTGCAGCGCCTTCACCAGCACCGGTATGTTCGCATTCGTCGGCGTCCTCACCCGGACGCGGTCCAGGTTCTTCGTGCCGTTCCCCCTGACGTAGTAGAAGGCGTCCCCCCGGGGCTGCTCCATCCTCATGACGAACTCCCCGGCCGGCGGGTTGCCCTTGACGGGCACGGACACGTCGCCGGCGGGCATCATGTCCGTCGCCGTTTCGATCATGTCGAAGGACTGGAACAGCTCGCCGATCCTGACCGCGCATCTCGCCGCGCAGTCCCCGTCCTTCTCCAGGACGGGCTCGAACCCGAGCTCCCTGTACCTGCCGATGCCGGAGCACCTGACGTCGTTGTTCAGCCCCGATCCCCTGGCCACCGGTCCCACCGCGCAGAGCTCCAGCGCCTCCTGGCGCGAGATCCTGCCGACCCCGTGCATCCTGCTCCTCACCGAGGAGTCGTTCAGGAACACGTCGGCTATCCTCGAGACCTCTGGCCTCAGCTTCCTCACGGTGCCGGACACGGCGGCGACCATCTCCGGGGTCAGGTCCTTCTTGAGGCCGCCGACCTTGGAGAACGACATTATCACCCTGCCGCCGGTGGTCATCTCGAACAGGTCCAGGACCTGCTCGCGGAGCCTCCAGCACTGCATGAACAGGCTCTCGAACCCCATCCCGTCCGCCAGGAGGCCCAGCCAGAGCAGGTGGCTGTGGACCCTCGACAGCTCGTGGAACACCGTGCGGAGGTACTCCGCCCGGTCCGGGACCTCGACGCCCATCAGCCCCTCCACCGCCGCGGTGTACCCCCAGCTGTGGCCGAAGCTGCATATCCCGCAGACCCTCTCCATGACGTAGGTCATGGCGTTGTAGTCGTAGGATTCCGCCAGCTTCTCCAGCCCGCGGTGTATGTACCCGATCGACGGCACCGCCCGCACGACGGTCTCGCCGTCCAGTTCCAGGTCCAGGTGTATCGGCTCCGGCAGCGCGGGATGCTGGGGTCCGAACGGTACCACCGTGGTCTTCCCCATCACTCCGCCCCCTTGTCGGCCGGGGACGTCCTCCACGGCGTCGGCACCGACGTCCGGAAGAAGTTCCCCTTGTAATCCAGTTTCAGGTCCGTGAATGTCACGCCGAAGAGGTCGTGGACCTCGTTCTCGTATATGAACGCGGGCCAGAACGACCCGGTTATACTGGGCACGGTCATGTCGTCCGGCACGGTCATCCTGAGGTTCCTGAGCCCCGTTCCGGTGTCGAAGGAGTACAGCAGGTCGGTCCTGCCGTCCTTCGATGTGGCGCATATCTGCTCCAGCCTGCATCCTGATCCTGCGAAGCCCTTCGCCGCCGCCTCTATCCCGGACACCTCGATGTCCGAGAAGTCCTGATCGTCATATGCCATGCCCATCATCTCCCGTCCTCTTCCCGTTCATCATCCTCTCCTTCTCCTCCAATGCCGACAGGCCCCTGACGACACCGTCGATTATGGCCTCCGGCCTCGCCGCGCAGCCCGGGACGTAGACGTCCACGGGTATGGTGGTGTCCACTCCGCCCATGACGTTGTAGCATCTTCTGAAGATCCCGCCGCTGCAGGCGCATATGCCCACCGCGATCACCACCTTCGGGTCCGGCATCTGGTCGTATATCTGCTTCACCACGCTGCGGTTCCTCTCGTTGACCGACCCGGTCACCAGGAACAGGTCCGCTTGCTTCGGGTCCCCGGTGTTGATTATGCCGAACCTCTCGATGTCGTACAGCGGGGTCAGGCATGCCAGCACCTCGATGTCGCAGCCGTTGCAGCTGGACCCGTCGTAGTGTATCATCCAAGGGGACCTCGTCAGGCGCGACCTCTGTCTCATCTTGCCGTCTCCCATCATACCACCAGCATCAATACTGCGACGTTCAGCACGCCGAGGGCCATCGCGACGGCCCAGGAGCTCTTGAGCAGGGTCTGCCACTTCATCCTGGCGAAGCTGTTGTCTATGAAAGTCTCCAGGAAGAACGCGGACATGCTGACCGCGATGCCCAGGGCCGCCCCCCACACGGTCCCGTCGCAGAAGAACAGGAACACTATGCCCAGGAGGAGGATGTTCTCGTACCAGTGGGCGACCTCGATCATCGCCAGCGACCTGCCCGAGAACTCTGTCGTGAGGCCCTTCACCAGGTCCTGATGGGCGTGGTGGGCCATGCTCAGGTCGAACGGCGACTTCCTGAACTTTATCGTCAATATGAACAGGTACCCGACGAACACGCCCGCGAGGCTCAGTAGCGGCATGCGGCCGGAGGCGGCTATGTCGGCCGCGTTGTAGCTCCCGCACGCCAGGTACAGGCCGATCACGGCCAGGAGCAGCATGGGCTCGTACGCCATGATCTGGTACATCTCCCTGCTCGCCCCTATCTGCGGGTACGGGGAATCGGTGGAATAGGCCGCCAGCACCAGGAACGTGTTGGACAGCGTGAGCGTGAACACCGTGAGCAGCAGGTCGCCGCCGGAGAAGAATATGCAGCCGGAGATGACCGCGAACAGCAGGAAGCATCCGATGTAGAAGTCCTGCGCCCGGTTCACGGCGGTGCGGTCCTTGACCAGCAGCTTCCTCAGGTCGTAGTACGGCTGGAGGATCGGGGGGCCGATCCTGCTCTGGAGCCTCGCGCTCAGCTTCCTGTCCGCGCCGGCCAGGAGCATCCCGGCCACAGGTGCGGCGGCCACGAACACGATCGCGCCTATCAACGAGGCGACCGTCCCGTCGATCACAGCGCCACCCCCGTCGCCGACAGTACCAGAGCGACGGCGATCGTCACGGCGGCCACGACGGTGCCGACCGTGCAGATCCTCTTCTCGCCGAACCAGCTCTCAAGGTACCAGTTCCTCAGCGCGACCCCGACGTCGTCGCCCATGGACCCGCTGAAGGAAGCGTTGCTGCCCGTGTTTATGCCGCACATGTACTTGTCGACCGTCCTGCTCTTGCCCCTGTTGAAGAACGGCACGGCCACTATCAACATCAGAGCCAGCATCGCCAGCAGGATGTACGCGTTGCCGCTTCCGAACACCGAGGCTATGAGATCAGCCGGAATCCCGAACGCCGCAGATATGTACGGCGATATGACATGCTCGGATATCAGCGGGAACGCGAAGCAGACGCCGACTACCAAGGCGGCGAGGATTCCCAGGACGAACCATTCCTCCCTGCGCACGGTACCCTCGACGTTCTCGCCGTTGACGACGACGGCCGTCATCTTGCCCAGCCATTTCATCCAGTAGAACGCCGTCACCGCGCTGCCGAAGCAGATGCAGATTATCAGCAGTATGTTGCCCGTGTCCACGAAGGCGGTCATCGCCGCCCACTTGGAGATCAGCATCCCGAACGGCGCCAGGAACATCCCGGCTATGCCCAGTATCATCACCGCGGCCAGCTTCGGCATCCGCACGAACAGCCCGTCCATGTCCTCGATGTCCCTGCTGCCGACATGGTGCTCCGCCGTCCCCACGCACAGGAAGAGCAGGGACTTGGTCACCGAATGGAACACGAGCAGCATGATGCCCGCCCACATGGCCTCGTACGTCCCGATGCCCCCGCAGCAGACTATCAGCCCGAGGTTCGCGACCGTGGAATATGCCAGCACCCTCTTCGCGTTGCTCTGGGACACGGCGGCCATGGATGCGAGGAGGAACGTCACCGCTCCGACGATCATGACCATCTCCCCCGATGCGTTGACCCCCATCAGCGGGGACATCTTCAGCACCAGGAACACCCCCGCCTTGACCATGGTCGAAGAATGCAGGAGGGCGGAGACCGGCGTCGGCGCGACCATGGCGCCCAGGAGCCAGCTGTGGAACGGCATCTGGGCGGCCTTCACCATGCCCGCCAGTGCCAGAAGGGACACGGGTATGAGCATGGATGCACCGGCCAGCCCGGTGGATATCATGACATCGAGCTCGACTATCCCGTAGGTCAGTCCCAGATATACGATTGCGGCGACGAATGCAAGCCCGCCGACCAGGTTCAGCGTCAATTGGAGGAAGGCGTTCTTCACGGCCTCCCCGGTGCCGGTGTAACCAATCAGGAAGAAGGAGCAGAGGGTGGTCACCTCCCAGAAGAAGAACATCCATGACAGGTTGTTGGATGTCACTATACCGAACATCGCCGATAGGAACACGAATATCAGGAAGAAGAACCATGGCCTCCTGTCCGCCTCGCCGGCATGCTGCTCCACGTGGTCGCGCATGTACCCGACGGCGTACACCGCGGTCAGGCTGCCGATGATCCCGATGATCAGTATCATGATGATGGAGAGCTCGTCGACGTACATGTCGTGGGAGACGGCGATGCCGTGCCCGGCGGTCAGCTCGAACCAGATCATAAGCGGGGTCTGCACCAGAGCGAGCACGCACACGGCGTACTTCCTGTGCTTGATGCCGAGGTACACGATCGCCCCACAGAAAATGAGCTCCGCGACGATCATCGCCGTGTTCACAAGACCGCTGTCCAAGGCGAACATGGTCGTCCCCCTGCCTAAGTACAGGATAGCGACCGACAGTGACAGCACGGCGACGGCCGATGCCGAGATCTTTACCACGGCTCCCCTGAGCCTGTCGTCCTTCACGACCAATAGGATCAAAGCTGTGACGAGAGGAAGAAGGATCAGCACGACGATAGGGTTCATAACCACCTTGATTCCCTCCACGCGATGTCCGGTTAAATACCTATCATGCCGACTCACGGCGAGGTCACGGCCAGCGCCCGGAACGCAACTCGGTTCG
>CAZLEI010000045.1:0-4850 GCA_964558505.1 uncultured Methanomassiliicoccales archaeon
CGCGGCATGCCCGGTCCCGTGCGCTCTCATAAAGGCGGTAGAGGTCGCAGGCGACCTCGGCCTGAAGAGAGGCGTGAAGATAGACATAGAATGAGCATCGGAGCGGGGGCCGCTGGCCCCCTTCTCCGCACTTTTCGATCAATCCTCGTCGTATTCCTCGAACTGGCTGTTGTACAGCTCGCTGTAGAACCCTCCGGCCGCCAGGAGCTCCTCGTGATCTCCCCTCTCGATGATGCTCCCGTTCCTCATCACGAGGATCATGTCCGCATCCTTTATGGTCGAGAGACGGTGGGCGATGACGAACGATGTCCTGTCGTCGGTGAGCCTGTCCATGGCCTCCTGGATGATCTTCTCGGTCCTGGTGTCCACCGAGCTGGTCGCCTCGTCCAGTATAAGGAGCGGGGCGTCCTGCACGATGGCGCGGGCGATGGTGATCTGCTGCTTCTGCCCGTTGGACATGTTTATGTCGTCGTCGAGGACCGTGTCGTACCCGTCTGGCAGGGTGCTGATGTAGTGGTGGATGCCCACGGCCTTGCATGCTTCCACGACGTCCTCGCGCGTGGCGCCCTTCTTGCAGTATGCCACATTCTCCTCGATGGTGCCGCCGAACAGCCATGTGTCCTGCAATACCATGCAGAACAGGTCGTGAACGCTCTCCCTGGTCATCTCGGCGGTCGGGACCCCGTCTATCAGGATCTCCCCGGAGTTCACTTCGTAGAAGCGCATCAGGAGATTGACGATCGTCGTCTTGCCTGCGCCGGTGGGTCCCACTATCGCGACCTTCTCGCCCGGCCTGACCTTTACGGACAGCCTGTGGATGACCTCGTTCCCCGGAGCGTATCCGAAGCAGACGTCGCGGAACTCGACCTCGCCCCTGACCTCCGTCAGGACCGCCGTCTTGCCGCTCTCGTCATCCATCTCCTCCTCGCGGAGGAACTCGAACACGCGCTCCGACGCCGCGGCGGCGGACTGTATGCTGGTGGCGGCCTGCCCGATCTGCGAAAGGGGCTGCGTGAACAGCCTGACGTACACGATGAAGGCAACGATCACCCCCACGGATATGTGCCCCTGCAGGACCTGCACCGCGCCCACTATGCACACGGCGACGTACCCGAGGTTGCCGATGAAACCCATCAGCGGCATCATGAGCCCGGAGAAGAACAGCGACTTGAACGCGCTGTCGAACAGGGCGTCGTTCATCTCGCCGAACTGCTTGGAGGCGGCGCGCCCGCCGTTGTAGGCCTTGACGATGTTGTGCCCGGTGTAGGTCTCCTCCACGAAGCCGTTGATCTGCCCCAGGTACTTCTGCTGCCTGTCGAAGTACTTCTGCGACCTGGTGACTATGAGCATCATGATCGCGAAGCCAAGAACAGCGCTGAGCACCGCGGTCACGGCCATGATGCCGTCGGTGAGGAACATCATCACCAGCGAGCCCACGAGCATGATCGCCGCGCTCATCAGCGTGCTTATGCATTGGCTCAGGGACTGGCCGAGCGTATCGACGTCGTTGGTGACGCGGCTCAGCACGTCTCCGTGGCTGCTGCAGTCGAAATACCGAAGCGGCATGCGGTTTATCTTCTCCGAGATCTCCGTGCGGAGCTTCTTGGATATCCTCTGCACCGCTGTGGCCATGAGGTACCCCTGGCCGTAGTTCAGCACGGCGGACACGAGGTAGATGGAGAGCAGGAACATCCCGATGGATGCTATGGCCGCATAGTCCATCGCCTGGGCGCCCATGCCCGCGGAGATGAGGTCCGTTATCTGCTTCAGGTAATCGGGGCCTATCACGGTGAACACGGTGCTCACGAGGATGCAGGCCCCTGCGAGCACGATTAGCGGGAGATAGGGGCGGAGGAAGACCAGCAGGTCCTTCCATGCCCTCTTGAAGTCGTCGGCCTTCTGGACGTTTCCCTCCGGGGCGTGCGACGGTGCGTGGCTCATCTTACCAGGTCCTCCTCTGAAAGCTGCGACCTGACGATCTCCCCGTACACCGGGCAGGTCCCCAGGAGGTCGGAGTGCGTGCCCGTGCCGGCCACGCGCCCCTCGTCCAGGACGACGATCCTGTCGGCGTCCATTATAGTCCCCACCCTCTGGGCGACGATTACGCTCGTGACGTCGGCCGTCTCCTTCCTCAGGGCAGACCTGAGAAGACGGTCCGTCTTGTAATCCAGTGCAGAGAACGAATCGTCGAAGATGTAGATCTCCGGCCTCCTGCACACTGCGCGGGCGATAGAGAGGCGCTGCCTCTGCCCGCCGGACACGTTGGTGCCGCCCTGGGATATGCTGGCCTCGTAGGCACCGTCCATCTTCTCGACGAAATCCGTTCCCTGGGCGATCGCCACGGCGCGTCTGACGTCCGCCTCGGTCCTGTCGCCCGCGGTGTCGCCGTAGGCAACATTGGAGGCCACGGTGCCGGAGAACAGGTTGGCCGTCTGAGGGACGTACCCCATCTTGCGGTGGAGCGCCTCCAGGGTGTAATCCCTGACATCGATCCCGTCGACCAGCACCTGCCCTTCCGTGACGTCGTAGGAGCGCATCAGGAGCAGCACGACGGTGCTCTTCCCGCTCCCGGTGGATCCGATGAACGCCACGGTCTCCCCCTTGGAGGCCTTGAAGCTGATGTCCTCGAGGACGTAGTCCGACGCCCCGGGGTACTTGAAGCTGACATTCCTGAACTCGATCTCGCCCTCGCTGCCGGACGGCGAGGAGTCCACGTCCCCGTCCCTGACTGACGGCTCGGTGTCCAGTATCTCCTCTATGCGCTTGGCGGACACCATGGCGCGGGGCAGGATTATGACGACCATCACGAGCATCATGAACGCCATGATGATCTGCATGGCATAGGACAGGAACACTATCATGTCCGAGAACAGGCCGATCTGGGCGGCTGGTCCGGCCGCGCCGATGAGGAATGCGCCGATCCAGTAAATCGACAGGGACAGCACGCTCATCACCGCCGTTATCATCGGCATCATGACCGCCATACCGCGGTTGGCGAACAGGTTGTTGGCCGTCAGCTTCTCGTTGGCATCCTCGAACTTGCCCTCCTGGTATGATTCCGCGTTGTATGCCCGGACGACGCGGAGCCCGCGGAGGCCCTCCCTCATGTTGCGGTTCAGGTCGTCCGTGAGCCATTGGATCTTCTTGAAGCGGGGGATGACGAAGACCATCAGCAGGCCGATGACCGCCATCATCACGATGACCGCCACCGCCGTGGCCGCGGTCCACTCCCAGCTCTTGTTGGTGATCTTGAGCATCGCCCACACCGCGAGGATCGGGGCCTTGATTATCACCTGCAGCCCCATCATGAACGCCAGCTGCACCTGGGTGATGTCGTTGGTGGAACGCGTTATGAGGCTGGCCGTGGAGAACTTCGACATCTCGGCGGCGGAGAATGACTGCACCCGGTCATACTGCATCGAACGCAGGCGCTTGGACAGCGATGCCGCGATGTACGAGGCGACGAACGCCACGGCGAGCGCGGTCGCCAGGCTTCCGAGGGCGCAGGCGATCATCATCCAGCCCTCGGACATTATCTGGTCCACGGTGCCGCCGGTCTGTATCAGCGTGGTGATCGAGGACATGTAGTCCGGTATCTCCAGGTCGAACCACACCTGGGCCCCGAGCAGGACCGTGCACAGGGCGATCAACGCCCACTCCCTCGCATTCAGATATCTCAAGATCAAACGATCACCCGCATTGGTTTACATGTCAACCAATAAACGGCCGTATATATAAGGATATCAGCGCGAGGTCCGCGGCAACGGAAAAAATGCGGCAGATGGCCAGCATGCATGATTTGTAAAAATTATGGCGGACGAGAGGGGATTCGAACCCCTGGCTTGCAGCTTAGGAGGCTGCCGCCATATCCAAGCTAGGCCACTCGTCCTCATTTCGGTGATAAAGGGTTTGATGTAAAAAGGTTTGTATGGAATCTTACTCGGATGCCTTCTCTTCCCTGTCATCTTTGGCCTTTGTGGCCCAGACTTCGCGGAATTCGATGACGTCCTTGCCGAAGATGTCCCTCAGGTCGGAGACGATCCTGAACCTGGCGAGGGGCCACTCCTGGCTGAACTTCGTCATCTCGGACACGATGACGACGATCTTCTTCTCCCTGACCTGGATGTCGAAACCGTCCGCGGTTCCGAAGTCCATCTCGAAGACCGCTTTCGCCTTCGCGTCGTCGGACTCGACGACCTCGGTGACGGTGAACTTGTACAGGAGGTCGTGGCCGGCGAGGGGGTTGTTGAAGTCCACCCTGACGCGTCCGGCGGATGCGGTGACGACGGTTCCCCTGCGGTTGCCGAGGGTGACCTCGAGGCCGGGGTAGGGGTTGATCTCCTGTTTGTAGAACTCCTTGACGGGGTAGACCTCGATGAGCTTGGGGTCCCTTGCGCCTGCGGCATCCTCGGAGGGGATGGTTATCTCGACCTCTTTGCCGACGTCGGCGGCCGCGATGGCCTCCTCGAGGGCGGGGAAGAGCTTGCCGGAGTCGACGATGTGGGCCATGGGGGCGTAGGTGTACTTCTCGTTGTAGATGCCTGCCTCTTTGGCCGCCTCCTCGTAGGTCGTGTCGTACAGTTTCCCGTTCTCGGCGAGGTATGCGTTGTAATTGAGGTAGATGAGCTTCTTGTCTGTCTTTGCCATTGTGATCACTCTGAATAGTCGGTGTAACTGTTTCCGCGATTGTCTAACGTGTAATAAATATATCGGTCTCCGCAACCACCGTGCCGAAGTGACGGTTCCCGCCGGTCCAATCACGAAAGTAATAAAAACAATAGACACTTACCGCGGGAACAAGGCCACCTTTGCATAGCCCGGTAGTGCGGCTGACTTGTAATCAGCAGGTC
>CAZLEI010000046.1:0-1160 GCA_964558505.1 uncultured Methanomassiliicoccales archaeon
GTTAATGCAGTTAAGCTATGATCTGGATCATAAGGATTCTAAACGAGGGGGAAATTTTTTTAACGAGGTAGATTTTTTTTATCGGTGTGATAGGAATGAGGAATGTTCTTTACATCGGAGCGGGCGCGAAGCGCCCGCCCGAGCCGTCTCGCGGCGGAAGGGCCCCTGCGCACAGGGGCCCCGAGGCGTCCGCGAGACGGCCGTCTGACACATGAAGAACGGGTCGGATCGGGACCTTCTGCGCACAGCATCGCCTCATGGCCGCTTCGTCGCATTCGGACGGGACCATAGGCGGTTCGGCATCTTCTGCGGATGCATACGGAAGGTCCCCGACGTTCATCGATGGCCGCAGGTTCATCGGCTGGTACATCGGAGAGGCGCCGGTGTTCTCACGCCATGTGCACGTGCCGCCATGCACGATCTTCCCGCTAATCCCTCAAAACGGTTTTATCTTCCATGCGCATGCACCTATCCATGAACAGGACGAACAAGCTGATGATCGGCGCAGTCTTCGGAATCGGCATCGCATACGCTGCGGTATGCTTCGGATGGTCCGTGTACCAGGAGTACCTGACGGGCACCTACCAGATGCTGTTCCTGTTCCCGACATCCTTGACCCTCGACGGCCTTTTCCGCGACCTGTTCGGTTATGCCGCCGTCGTGAACCAGTACTACCTTGACCCGTTGCTCTCGCTGATACCTGCCGACTTCGCGAAGTACGGCAAATACCTCGTCATCCTGTTGACAGCGTTCGGGTTCATGCTGACTGCATTCGGGTACTTCAACCGCGTCACGCGCAACCTGTCCTCCGGCGAGGAGGAGGCCAAGGACAAGCTGTTCACCCACCGCAGGTTCGCATTCCTCAGGATGCTGGCACTCCCGTGGAACGGAATAGCCGCCGCCTGCAAGGTCCACATACTGCTCATCATCCCCCTGATATTCATCCTGCCGTTCTCGGTCCCATTCGCCCTGCTCGCCGACATCGTGATGATCGTACCGTTCATCATCGCCCGCATCGTCACCGGGCTCAAGGTGTCCTCGGCATCCAAGAAGGACGAGGATGCGTACAGGAGGAACACGGAGTATGCCGTCTGCCCCAAGTGCAAGAGGAACTTCGCCCGCCCGAAGGTCAGGTGCAGATGCGGCCGCCTGTACGAGTA
>CAZLEI010000046.1:1260-4570 GCA_964558505.1 uncultured Methanomassiliicoccales archaeon
GAATCCAAGAGGTGCGGGTTCGAGCTCGACCCCTTCACCGCCGGCGTCGACCGCAACCGCATGCGCGTGGCGGAGACATCTCCTAACACGGAGCCGGGGGAGCACGATTCGGAGATAGTGTTCGTGAAGAGCCCCAGGTTCTGGGAGAAGGAGATCATATTCAACGACATCTCCGGCATGGAGTACGAACCGCGGGAGGACAAGGTCCTCTTCGAGGAGTACTTCACATACACCGACGGCCTGATGTTCGCCATAGACGGCACCGCATTGATCGCGAGGTTCGAGGGGAGGACCCCTCCCGCGGACACTTTCGCGGCATTCATGTCGATGTTCAGGGACGTGACCGGCACCGGTCCGTCCTCGGTGTCCACGGTGCCCTTCGCGGTCGTCGTTACCAAGACGGACATACAGAGGGTCTCCTCGGTCGTTCGGCCGTCCGCCTCGTCGGATTCCGATGCGGCCGTCAGGAAGTACCTTGTGGACAACGGTCAGGAGAGCTTCGTCAAGACCGTCGAGTCTGCTTTCTCCAATGTGCGCTATTACGCCGCATGCGCCACCGGGGCCAACTCCGGGAGCGCGCTGATGCCGCTGAAGTGGATAATCTCCGAGGCGGACGGCGACATGAGGAGCATACTGGGACAGTGAACTTCCCGGTCCGCGCGGCGTCTGCCGCACGGATCATTCTGAAAAACATCGGTTCCTAAAGGTTTTCGGCGGGGTCGCGCGGAGCGCGTCCCCGCCTCCATCCGATCACTGCTGCGATTTGAGCAGCGCCTGGTCCAGGTCGGCCAGGATATCGTCTATGTGCTCCGTGCCGATGGAGATCCTGAGGGTGTTGGGCTTTATGCCGGTTGCCGCCAGGTCCTCGGGCGTGAGCTGGGAGTGTGTCGTGCTCGCCGGGTGTATCACCAGGGATTTGAGGTCCGCCACGTTGGCCAGCAGGGAGAATATCTTCAGTGATTCGCTGAACTTCTTCGCCTCCTTCAGGCCGCCCTTGATCTCGAAGGTGAATATGGAGCCCGCACCCTTCGGGTAGTACTTCTCGTACAGAGCGTGGTTGGGGTGGTCGGCCAGCGACGGGTGGTTGACCTTCTCCACGCAGGGGTGCCCGGCCAGGAACCTGACGACCTCCAACGCGTTCTCGGTGTGCCTCTCGACCCTGAGCGACAGCGTCTCCAGCCCCTGCAGGAACCCGAAGGCGTGGACCGGGGACAGGCATGCGCCGGTGTCGCGGAGCAGGATGCACCTGATCCTCGTGCACAGGGCGGTGGGTCCGAAGGTCTTGAAGAACTCGAGGTCGTGGTAGCTGGGGTCGGGATCGACCATCTGCGGGAACTTCCCGCTGGCCTTCCAGTCGAACTTCCCGCTCTCGATTATCACTCCGCCGATCATGGTGCCGTGGCCGCCGATGAATTTCGTGGCCGACTCGACGACGATGTCGGCACCGTGCTCCAGCGGCCTGAACAGGTAGGGCGTGGCGAAGGTGTTGTCCACGACCAGGGGTATCCCGTGCCTGTGGGCGATGTCGGCCATCCTCTCGATGTCGGAGACCTGGGCGTTGGGGTTGCCGATGGTCTCCACGAACAGCAGCTTGGTGTTCTCCTTTATCGAGGATTCGAACCCGGCGTAGTCGTCCGGGTCCACGAAGGTGGTGGTTATCCCCCACTTCCTGAACGTCTGCGCGAAGCAGTTGAACGTCCCGCCGTAGATGGCGTTGGACGATACGATGTGGTCGCCGTTCTCGGCGAGGTTCTGGACGACGTACGTTATGGCTGCCGCGCCGGACGCGGTGGCCAGCGCCGCGGACCCGCCCTCAAGGGCGGCGATCCTCTTCTCGAAGATCTCCTGGGTCGTGTTGTTCATCCTGCTGTAGATGTTCCCCGGCTTCTCCAGGCTGAACCTGGCGGCCGCGTCGTCGCAGTCGTCGAAGACGTACGAGGTCGTGAGGTATATCGGCACTGCCCTGGCATTCGATACAGGGTCCGCATGCTCCTGCCCCACGTGCAGCTGCAGCGTCTCGAACTTCAATCCCGCTTCGTTCCCCGGGCCCGCTGGGGTATCGTTGAATTCTCCTTTCGGCATCTGAATCGCTTCCTGCGCTTTGCGCGCCACGGTCCTATCCATCCTTCGTGGATATTTCAATCCTATTGACATTCTGATTCATATATGAATATAATATGATACAAAAAGTAAGATAAGAATATCATCTCAAGGCCGGCCGCAGGCCGCCGTCACTCCTCCGGCCTCTCCACGGTCCCGTCCGGCAGCTTGAAGAAGCGTCCTTCGCCGCGGCCGTGCACCCTGTCGATGACATCCCATCTCCACTCCCCCCAGGAATCCGCCAGGGCCTCCTTCTGCTTCGCCCGGACCTCGTCCAGCGAGGATCCGAAGAACGGTCCGTAGGACACGGTCCTCCCGGGCACCGGCCTGCCTTGCAGGATCATCACCTCTCCGCCTCCCGGCGAGGACAGCACGATGTCCGCCGAGGCGTCCACCTTGGCGCGGAAGCCGTCCGGCACCTCGGTCCCGTCGACGGCGACCGGCCCTCCGCCGATCACGTACAGGTTGCGGTTGCAGCCCTCGGGCATCCCGCGCAGGCAGATGGACGAGCCCTCTTCCATGGTCACCGACACCGCGGCGACCATGTTCTCCGGGTCTGCGGACCAGGATCCCTCCGGGGATGCGGCCGTCCCGCCCATGAACTGCCCGGCGAGCACCCTGCCCCTCCATCCGTCGCCCGCGACGGTGACGGCGTCGCCGTTCCAGCACATGGTCTCGGACGGCGGCAGCGTCCTGGCCGCAGGCTCCTGCGCCATCCACAGCTGGATCATGTCGAACATGTTGCCGGACCCCGTGTTCGCCAGCGGGAACATCTCGCAGTGGTGTATCCCGTGCCCGGCGGCCAGGCGGTGGACGTCCCCCGAGGAGTACCTCCCCTCGTACCCCGCGGTGTCGGAGAAGTCCACCCACCCCTCCCTGGCCCAGGTCACGGTCTCGACGCTGCAGTGCGGGTGCCTGGGGAATCCCGGCACGACCTTGCCCTGGTACATCCTGAATCCCAGCCTCTCGCGGTAGTCGTGGCCCAGGTTCCTGCCCGCGATCGTCTCCAAAGGAGGCGCCTGCTGCGCATTCCCTTCGGGGTACGAGTCCCTGTGCCTCACGCAGAACACGAACGGCCCCTCCACATCCCAATGCTGCCCGAGAGGTTCGGTCTTCAAGACCGCCCCCGTCCTTTTCCTGAAAAGACCGAACGCCATGATGGGGCGTATATGTTCGGAAGTGAAAAACCTGACGCGGGAACAGATGCCAC
>CAZLEI010000047.1:0-1989 GCA_964558505.1 uncultured Methanomassiliicoccales archaeon
CTCATCCAGCAGGAGAGGTTCCACAATTGGCTGATCGATTCGGATGAAGAATTCTCTTATCTTCGACACCCGACATATTTTCGAGCGAGCGCCGCAGACGAGGATGCAGACGGGGTGCCCATCCCGGGTTTCCGAAGATCTCCCGATAGCTCACGCTATGATGGCCCTGTGCTTCACGATAGGTTTATTAGTATTAATATATATTCAATTTGCAAAGCAAATTGAATTATAATTAATACTAAATTCAATTATCGGCCCTGTTCTACACAATCCGGGGATCATGATGGCGAGATTCGAGGAAGAGAGCATGCCCGTCTGCGAGCGCATCGGCGCCGGGCCCGCGCTGGGCATGGCGCTGATGGGCATCACGGGCATGACGCAGCATATCGACGACCTGTGCAGGTGGGACCGGTCCCAGAGGAAGCTCAGTCCGGGCAACGGCGTCAAGGCGCTCGTCGGGAGCATGTGCACCGAGAACCTCAAGAAGGCGCTCTCGGAGATGCAGGGATTCTACGAGTACGCGCCCGTGGACCTGCTGCTGGGCACCGATCACGGCGCGTTGCACGACAACGCCTTCGGCAGATGCCTGGACACCTTGTACGCCGCCGGCCTGGACGGGATGTACATGTCCCTGTCGGCGAGGGCCGTCGGGTTCTGCCATGTCGTCTCGAAGTACATGCACATCGATCCGTCGAACGTGACGATCACCCGTCTGATCCACCTGGGCTTCGAGGGGATTCCCGAGGATGTCCCGCTGCCGAAGCTCGGCCATCCGAAGGACGGGAACGAGGGGAGGCTCCAGTACAGCTTCAACGCCGCCGTGGACGAGAACGGGATACCGCATCTGTTCAGGGTGTACGCCGGCAACACCGGCGACCCCGTGATGATACGGGATGCCGTGATCTCCCTCGCCGAGGAGCTCGAGAGGAAGCGCATCATCGCCGTCGCGGACAGCAAGATGGTCAACGACGGGACCGTGTCGTACATGGTCGGGCACAACATCCTGTTCGTATCGAAATGCCCCGAGATGTTCGCGGACAGGGTCAGGGGCAGAGTGGTCGAGGAGGCCCGGCGGGGAGAGTACGTGAACGTGGGGAGGATCGGAGGCAGGAAGGACTCCCCGGAGTACGAGGCGTACGACACCGATGCCGTATGCAACGGCATGCCCCTGAGGTTCGTGGTGTACAGGAGGTCGACCCTGGACGGTTTCGTCCGGAAGACGGAGAGGGTGCAGGGCATCGTCATGAAGGGCATAGCCAAGGAGTTCGGCGCCTCGTATTACGGGAGCGAGCAGGACGCGTACTTGGCGGCGAAGGAGATGGTGTCGCGCATCGACGGCCTGAGCTACCGCTGGAAAGTGGAGTGCAGGATGGTGCCGGGGGCGGAACGCGGCGGTCCGAGGAGGTGCAAGGCCGTGCTGAAGCACTGGTTCGACAGGGGTTTGGCGGAGAAGCATGCAGGTTCCAAGGAACGCGGGGTGATCGTGACGTCCCTGCCCAGGCCGCGCGGGGGCGGGGACGTCCCCGACAGCGCCTCGGCGGAGGATGTGCTCAGGGCGTACTTCGGCCAGCACAACGTCGAGCGCGCATTCTCGGAGACCAAGAGCGGCATAGGCGCGGACGAGGTCTTCTTCCAGTCGCCGGTCCACGAGAACGCGATGCTCTTCGTGATAACCGTCGCCGTCCTCATCCGCGGGATGATCCGCCTGATGCTCCGCCGCGGTTCCGACACCCACATGGGGATACCGGGCGACATCACGGCCATGAGGGCGTTCAAGAACCTCCGGAATGTGGAGATAAACCTCAACAGGGAGACCGGGAGGGTCAGGCTGGATGGTCCGGAGGACCGCCGCACGCTCTTCCGTACATATCTGGACGTATTCGGTCTGGAAGTCGGCGATCTCCTGGGATGAACGCATCTCTGATGCGAATCTATCAGCGTCAGCCATGTCGGTCGACATCCATCATCGTCGAGGGTGTCGAAGATAAG
>CAZLEI010000048.1:0-1845 GCA_964558505.1 uncultured Methanomassiliicoccales archaeon
CGAGATAACCAATAGGTTTATATGAGTAAAAAGAATCAGGAGGAATACCAGTGTGGACGTGGTGTAGCTGGTTATCACTCAACCTTGCCAAGGTTGGAACTCGGGTCCGAATCCCGGCGTCCGCACCTTTACATTCCTCATCCTGATGACGGGAGTCTCGTTTTCAGAGCAATTTACAGCATATCGGAACCTGGCGACATGCCGTGCCGGCGAAGAATGCGCGCACGTCGTGCTTGCCCGAGGTCATCACCTTCTCCACGAATTCCTGCCACTTTATCACCGTTGGCTGATCGTAGAACAGAATTATGTTCATACCGGGCACCATTTTCGATTCCAAATACGCTTCCAGCTCCCTTCCCAGATCGATCCCGTTGTCGGCAACGACATCGTTGTCTATCCGGATGTAGTTGGCTTTCGGATAGTTTTTCACTAACTCGTCGCGCACGACATCCATGAGCACATACTGACCTTCGTTGCGCAATCCGGACAGTGTTCTTTCGGAGGGATCGCTGATGAACCCAGAAACCCTCAGTCTGGGATCGCCTTCGGGCGGACATGACGTAGTCATGCTGATTAGAAGGCCGTTCGCGCCTATTTAATGCCGTCGTAAGCGCATTTCGGGAAGGGATTGCCCACTGATTTTAACAGTAGTTAACAGCGTTAAACATATATAATCGATAAGCGTGTCATAGCACACCTACGGAGTATCGAAAAATGATAATAGCAGCAACCTACGACAACGGAGAGATCTTTCAGCACTTCGGACACACAGAACAGTTCAAGATATATGTGATCGAGAACAACGAGATTGTCTCCTCGAAGGTCGTCCCCACCAACGGTGTCGGACACGGATCCCTTGCAGGTTTCCTAAAAGAGCTGGGCGTTTCCGCATTGGTATGTGGCGGCATAGGCGGTGGAGCGAAGAACATCATGGCACAATCCGGCATCGAGCTCTATCCCGGAGTGAGCGGTGATGCAGACCAGCAGATCGCCGCCCTCCTGGCTGGAAAACTGGCATACGATCCCAGCACTTCATGCAGCCATCACGGCGAAGACCATGTATGCAAGCACTGATCGAACTGCATGCATACAACAGTCAAAACAGTCACAACATTAAGTAGATATACTTAGTTAACGTTGTTAACTACAACAACATGGAGGTTTCATTATGTCGAAAAGGAACAAAATGCCGTTGATTGGAGAACCTGCACCCGAATTCAAAGCTATCACGACCCAGGGCGAGATCAATTTCCCCGAGGATTACAAAGGGAAATGGGTCATACTGTTCTCCCATCCCGCGGATTTCACACCTGTGTGCACCACCGAGTTCATGACCTTCGCAAGCAGGTCCGGAGAACTCAAAGAGCTCAACTGCGAACTCGTCGGCCTGTCCGTCGATTCGCTGTATGCCCACATCGCATGGCTCAGGAGGATCCAGGAGATAGAATGGAACGGCATGAAGAACGTAGAGGTCAAATTCCCTCTGATCGAAGACATCAAGATGGATGTTGCCAAGAAATTCGGCATGATACAGCCCGGTCAATCGAACACGCAGGCTGTGAGGGCTGTGTTCTTCATCGACCCGAAGGCGGTCATCAGATGCATCATGTACTACCCGATGAGCACCGGAAGGAACTTCGATGAGATGAAGAGGGTCCTCCTCGCACTCCAGAAGGCCGACAAGGACAATGTGGCCACTCCCGCCGGATGGATGCCTGGCGATGATACCATCGTACCCACCGCCGGATCCTGCGGTACCGCGAAGGACAGGATGGAGAGCAAGGATGCCAACAGATACTGCCTCGATTGGTTCCTCTGCTTCAATAAAGAGAACTGATACCGGCA
>CAZLEI010000049.1:0-1679 GCA_964558505.1 uncultured Methanomassiliicoccales archaeon
CCGTCACCTGGACCGTTCCGTTCTCGCATTACGCCATGTACAAGGACGATGCCGCAAAACGCGCCCATACGGATCACGACGGCGATTCCATGTTCATCACTTGGATGGACAGCGACATAAGGGCGCTGGCGGACACCATAACCGGCAGGGTCCTCGGGCACGCCCCCGCGAACAGCGGGGAGAGCCTCCTGCTGGCCGATGCGACATTGGCGTTCACCCAATATGCCGTCAGATACCAATCGGACAAAGAAGCTCACGGCACGACGGAATACTGGAAATACCCGATAGAGACACTGGTCGACGGCAAAGGCGATTGCGAGGACTCCGCGGCGCTCTTCACCGCCCTGACCGCCGCCATGGGGCTGGACAGCATGATGATCCTCCATCTCCCCTCCGCCGGGAGCGGCCATGCGTTCAGCGGCATCGCCGCGGACGCCGACGGGGTCAGCTACAGCATCAACGGGAAGAAGTACCTCTACTGCGAGACCACGGGCATGGGGTACACCGTGGGCATCATGCCCGATGGCAAGAGGTACATCGCGACACATGTCATCCATCCGATGCGCGCGCGATGAAAACGCTAAAATACAGATACCCGATTGTCCGTTCCAAGCCGAGGTAGCCAAGCCCGGTATGGCGGCGGTCTCGAAAACCGCTGACCTCACGGTCTCGGGAGTTCGAATCTCTCCCTCGGCGCCATCCCGTTTTCAGTTCGCATGCACAGACGCGTTTATCACATGGTCCGTCCATCACCCTGCATGTGCGGTGCCGGAAGGGGAAGGGCATTGGTCGTGATCGATTATCAGAACGATTTCGTCGACGGGACGTTGGGATTCCCGGGTGCAGAGGATCTCGAGCCTCGCATAGCCGAGAAGATAGAGGAGGCCGTCGCCGACGGAGACGACGTCTACTTCACCCTGGACTGCCACGGCGAGGACTACCTGGACACCCAGGAGGGGCGCAACCTGCCGATCGGGCACTGCATGACCGCCGATGGGAGGGCGCTTCACGGGCGCATCGCGGAGCTTGCCGAGGGGCACCCGTCCTCCGCCAAGAGCGCATTCGGCAACCTGGAACTCGCCGAGAGGATGTCGGCGGTGGGCTACAGGGAGGTGGAGCTGTGCGGCCTGGTCACCAACATCTGCGTGATCTCCAACGCCGTCATCCTGAAATCCGCCATGCCCGAGGCGGTCATAACCGTCGACGCGAGATGCGTGGCCAGCTATGACAAGGACCTTCACGAGAAGGCCCTGGATGTCATGAAGGGGCTGCAGATATCCGTGATCGGAAGATGATCGGACCTTGCGTCCGGCGATGATGCAGCACTCGTCGTCATCACGTGCCAATATCGCCCTCGGGCCGGCTTTCTGGAACATGTCCTTGAGGACATCCACCGGAGGGAGGAGATCCTTGGATATCACCTCGCCGCCTTCCCTGTGGATATCATCGATCCGCGCCCGGGACCTCGAATGGGCGACCATGAGCAGACCGCCCTTCTTCAATGCAGATAACAAGACATCCGGCGCACGGCGGCGCCACCGATACCCGACGGAAACCGTGAAATGGGATTGTTCCCAAATCGTCCGGTCCGTCGGAGATCCTGAGAAAGTTTTATAAATGGAAACCGATGAAATCCACATGTCGAATGTGAAGTACATCGAAAGCCAACGGATGCTCCC
>CAZLEI010000050.1:0-1669 GCA_964558505.1 uncultured Methanomassiliicoccales archaeon
TCGAAAGGATTAATCACGACGACGGCATTGCCGATGTCATGGCGATAAATTTCGAGGATTATCCCTGTCAGTTCTGCGGGAAGCCGTCGACCAATTACGTCTTCGCTGCCTTCTGCTGCGACGACCCGGAATGCATCGAGAAAGCGAGAGTCGAGAGGGGCGGCCCCGGCGGCCACATGAAGAGGAAGGCCCAGGGCCTCCCGATCGTCCCCGATGAGATATACGAGGACTCCAAGAAATGATCCGGGCACCGGCGGCCCGCAGGGACCGCCGGCATCCCTCTGCCCTCAGTGCCTGAACACGCGGCATCCCGTGAAGACCATGGCCATGCCGTGCTCGTTGGCGGCATCGATGACCTCCTGGTCCCTGATGCTTCCCCCGGGCTGTATTATCGCGGTGACCCCGGCCTTGGCGGCCTCGTCCACGCCGTCCCTGAAGGGGAAGAACGCATCCGATGCCATGACGCAACCCTGGGTGGGCTCGTTGGCCTTCATGGTGGCGATCCTCGCAGAGTCGACGCGGCTCATCTGACCTGCCCCGATGCCCACGGCACGCTCCCCCTTGACGTACACGACGCAGTTGGACGTGACGTGCTTGGCGAGCTTCCATGCGAAGAGCAGGGAGTGGATCTCCTCCGGCGTGGGGGCGCGCTCCGTTATGACCTTGAGGTTGGCCGGGTCTATCGGCAGGTCCTCGTCGGTCTGGACGAGCAGCCCTCCCTGGACCTTCTTCATCTTGTACTCGCGGACCCTCTCCGAGGGGCCGATGGGCGTGTTGGTCCTGAGCAGGCGGATGTTCTTCTTCTTCTCCAGGAGCTCCAGCACGCCGTCTCCGAAGTCGGGGGCGATGACCGCCTCCACGAAGTACTTGGCGATCTCCTGCGCCGTGTCCATGTCGCACACCCGGTTCAGGCAGATGACGCACCCGAAGGCGGACATGGGGTCGACGGCGTACGCCGTCAGGAACGCGTGGTATATGTCGTCGTCGCTGGCCAGCCCGCAGGGGTTGGTGTGCTTCATTACGACGGCGGTCGGCCTCTCGAAGTCCATGCAGATGTCCATGGCCTTGTCCAGGTCGAGGATGTTGTTGTACGACAGCTGCTTCCCGTGGAGCTGCTCTGCCTTGGCCACGGTCGGGCCGGGGGTGAACGGGTCGCGGTAGAACGCCGCCTTCTGGTTGGGGTTCTCGCCGTACCTCAGGACCTCGACCATCTCGGTGGGCACGGGGAACGAGGACGGGAAGCCCTCGATGAACCTGCCCTGCATCCTGCTGGCTATCATCGCGTCATAGTTCGCGGTAACGATGAACGCCTCCGCCATCAGCCTCGAAAGGAGCGCCTCGTCGAGAACGCCCCCGGCCTTCAGCTGCTCCAGGATCGGAGCGTACTGGGACGGGCCGGTGACGACGGCCACGGACTGGTAGTTCTTGGCGGCCGCGCGGATCATGCTCGGCCCGCCGATGTCGATGTTCTCGACCACGTCCTCGAAGGTCGAGCCTTCTTTGAGGACGGTCTGCTTGAACGGGTAGAGGTTCACGACCACCATGTCGATGGGGGCGATGCCCTTCTCCTTTATGGCGTCCATGTGCCCGGGGACATCCCTGCGTGCGAGGATCCCCGCGTGTATCTTGGGGTGGAGCGTCTTCACGCGTCCGTCCAGCATCTCCGGGA